>JALHJL010000037.1 GCA_022839625.1 Phycisphaerales bacterium | reverse complement strand
CGTTCCGTGGGTCACGCGTGTCTGCACGCCCTTTTTACGCAGCGGAACGGCCCAGGTTTGCACCAAAACTCATGAAGCTGGTGAATAATCCGGGGTCAGTTGCCCGTGTCTGTACAATTCGCCCTATCCGGCGGCACGCCGCATGGGACCACTACCCTTGTCGCGGGATTGCACACGGTGATTCAGTCTGTACCCGACACCGGGTTTGACAAAACACCAATCCCCTCCACTTCCACCTCGATGCAGTCCCCCTCGCGCAGATAGACTGGCGGCTGCCGGGCCATGCCGACGCCCTCCGGCGTCCCGGTCAGTAGCACGGTCCCCGGCAGCAGCGTGAACTGGTGCGACAAGTAACTGATGAGCGCGCGGCACGAAAACACCATCGCGCTCGTGCTGGCCTCCTGCATGATCCGGCCGTTCAGCCGGCTGCGGATCAGGCAGTCGTCCGGGTCGAGCTCGTCGGCGGTCACCAGCCACGGCCCCAGCGGGCAGAACGTGTCGAAGCTCTTGGCCCGGGTCCACTGCTTGTCGTTGCGCTGACAATCGCGCGCGGATACGTCGTTGGCACACGTGTACCCAAGCACGAACTCGAGGGCCCGGGCCTCCGGCACGCGCCGCGCGCGGCGGCCGATCACGATCGCGAGCTCGGCCTCGAAGTCCACCTCGTCCGGCGCGCTGCGCGGCAGCCGGATGGGTTGACCCGGGGCCAGCACCGCCGTCGTCGCCTTCTGGAAAATCAGCGGCTGCTCCGGCAGGCGCGCACCGGTCTCGGCCGCGTGCGCCCGGTAGTTCCGACCGATCGCGAAGATGTTGGGTGGTTCCACCGGCGGCAGAAAGGAACGCACCTCCACCCGCTCAGGAGAGAACGCCAACTCGCCGAAGAACTCCCCGATCAGGGGGTGTGCCGACCGCTCGTCGAGCAGTCGCCCGACGACCAGGCGCCCGTCGTCAGTAACAAACCGCGCGAGGCGCATTAGTAGAAGACGGTCACAATCAAGTGCGGATCGACGTGCTTGCCCTCGATCACGCCGATCGTGCTGGTGGCGAACTTGATCTCGATGTCATCGTCCGCGTCCGCCCACTCGTTGATCTGCTCGCACATGTACGCGATGGGGCCGTCGGCCAGCTTGCAGTGAAACGTCTTGCAACGTGTGGCGTTGGGCGAGCCTTTTACGAGCGGGCGCCGATACTCCGTCTCCGCCACCTGACCGACCGGCATACCGCCCGGCCCGCCGCCGATCGCCCGAATCGCGGTCGGCTTCTTCTCGTACCGGATCGGCTCGTCCGCCGCACCCGCCTCGCCCGACTCCAGCTCGACGATCGCGATCGGCTCCCCCGTCGGCCCCCCGAACGCCGGCGGCGCAACCGGCGGGGTCACGCCTACGCCCGAGGCCGCGCGTTTCTCCCGCAGGCAGAACGGGCACAGCAGCCGGCCCTCCCAGTGCTCCGCGACCCGCTTCTCCAGATGCTCGGGATAGATCGTGGCCCCGCAGTCCTGACATGCCTCAAGATGTTCTGCCTCGTCGGCCATCCCACAAACTCCTTTTTGCCGGTCCCGCCGCGCCGGCACCGCCACGCCCCGTCCTGACCGTGGCCGCCCAAGCCCGCCGGGCCACGGACCGCGCGACACAGGAGGCCGCTTGCCTGGGGGGCCTGCTGCCTGCCGGTGTTACCGCCGACGCGGACTTTCCATGTCGGCTGCCCAGCCGAGGTGATACACCTTGATTCTACGCGGGGCTCCAACCCCGCGCCAAGCGCCGCCCAACGCCGGCCGCGGTCCCGCGCGCGGCACCACGTATCCCGGCTCTCGCCCCACCGAATCGCGCCCGCCGATATACAATGGCGACATGGCTCGGAAACGCTCCGCCCGCAAAGTGCGCGTCGAGTTCCGCCAGAACCGGCAGGACCGCCGGCGCAGCGACGAGTGGACGCGCCGCTACCGCTCCGACCAGGAGCGTCTCGAAGAGTCGCGGGGCGCCGAGTCGATCCGCGCGAAAGGTGAGCTGTCGCGCAAACGCACGATCCTGGTCAACGACCGCGACCAGCCGAACGTCCAGGAGTCCCAGTGGCTACGGGGCACCGTCGTCAAGGTCCACGGCCTGTTCGCCTACGTCGCCGACCAGAAGGGGCACACGTGGGAATGCACCGTCCGGCGCGTACTCCGCACCTTGTTGATTGAGAGCCGCTCCCCCGTCACGGTCGGCGACCGCGTCTGGTTCTCCGATCAGACCCGGTTGGCGTCCGGGCTTCCAACGGGCGTCATCGAGCGAGTGGAACCACGCGTCTCCTGCCTGTCGCGTCGCGACGCCCGCAAGCGCCGCCACGCCATCGTCGCCAACGCAGACCAACTTCTTGCCGTCGTCAGCGTCGCCGAGCCCCGCCTGCGGCCGCATCTGGTGGACCGCTTCATCGTGGCGGCCACCAAAGGCGAGCTCCGCCCGATCCTCTGCTTCAACAAGATCGACCTGCTCGACGACGCGGCGCTTACCGAGGAGGATGATCGCCGCCCCGGCCTGTTCGTGCGCGACGTCATCCAGCAGTTTCGCGGCCTGGGATACCTTTGCCTGTGCACCAGCGCCACCGCCGGCATTGGCCTGGATGAACTCCGCGGCGTGCTGAAAGACCACATCACCGTCCTTTCCGGCCAGAGCGGCGTCGGCAAGAGCACGCTCATCAACGCGCTCCAACCCGGCCTGCACCTGCGCACGCGCGACGTGAGCGCGGACACCGAGAAGGGCCGGCACACCACCTCCCACGCCGAGCTGTTGCCGCTGGACTTCGGGGGCTTCGTGGTGGACACGCCCGGCATCCGGGCCTTCGACCTGTGGGCCGTAGAGCCCGGCGAGCTGGAGGCGTGCTTCGTCGAGTTCATCCCCTATGTGCAGAAGTGCCGCTTCAACGACTGCTCGCACCGCTTCGAGGACGGCTGCGCGATCATCGCCGCCGTCGAGAACGGCGAGATCGACGCCCGCCGGTACTACAGTTACCTCAAGATGTTCGACGAGGTGTAGCGATCAGCCGCTCGCCGGGCATCCGCGCGCCGATCCGGCGGCCATTCAGGACGCGACGGGTCACGCAGTCTGAGCGAAGTCGACGCTTTGCCCCGTGCGCTGTAAGCCCGTGAGGATGCCGCGGGCCTTGGCGATTGTCTCCTCGTACTCGGCGGACGGGTCAGAATCCGCCACGATCCCGCCGCCGACGTAGAGTGTCCCTTCGCCGCCGCGAATCTGCAACGTGCGGATGGCGACATTGAGCGTCATCTGCCCGTCCAGGCCCAGCACGCCGATGGCCCCCGTGTACACGCCACGGGCCACCGGCTCCAGCTCGTCGATAATCTGCAACGCCCGGATCTTCGGAACGCCGCTGATGGAGCCTGCGGGGAAGCACGCCATCAACAGGTCCAGTGCGTCGCGGCCCGGCGCCAGGCGTCCGGCGATGTCCGCGACCGTGTGAAACACCGTCGGATGGGCCTCCAGCCGGCGGGCGTGCGCGACACGTACGCTGCCGTACTCGCAGACCCGGCCCAGGTCGTTGCGGTGCAGATCGACGATCATGGTCAGCTCGGCCGCCTCCTTGGGCGAAGCAAGCAACTCGCGGCGCAGAAGCTCGTCGCGCGCGGGGATACCCGTGCGCGGCCGCGTACCCTTGATCGGCTGTGTGCGCACCGCGCGGTCGCGCACGCGAAGGAACAGTTCCGGCGAAGCTGAGGCCACGGCCCCGTCATCCCATGACAGCAGCGCTGCGTACGGCGCGGGGTTCGCCCGCCGCACCGCCGCGTACACCACCAGCGGATCGTCGATGCCCGCGAGTCGAAAGCGGTGGGACAGGTTCACCTGGTAGATGTCGCCCGCGCGGATGTACTCGATGGCCCGGGCTACAAGTCGTTCAAAAGTGTCGCGCTCCATCTCCCGCGAGCACGCCCCGGTGACAGGAGCAACCGTGCTGCGGACCCGCGCCGCACGGCTCCACACACCCAGCCACTCACGGTCAGAGCCCCACGCGGCACCGGGGAACGCCTTGGCGAGGTCCGGCGCGCGGACCGCGAACGCCCTTCGCGCCGCGTGGTCCAGCACGATTCCACGATCGAACAGCGCCAGCCGCATGAGCGGCAGACCAAGGTCCGCACGGTGAGACGCCGGCAGCGCCTCGAGGTAGCGCGCCATCTCGAACCCGACGTATCCGACCCACCCCGGCGACAAGCCCCAAGGCAACGGCGGACAAGCCGGCGGTCGAGAGTGGAGCCGCCGCCACAACTGCCACCCGTCGCCCGCGCGATCCACGAGCGCATTGCCGATTTGCAGTGTGGCCGGTTGGCTATCGAACTGGCGCAGCACGGCACATGGTCGGACACAGAGCAAGCTGTGCCGCGGCGGGCTGGACGCCGGGGAAGCGTCGGCGGCGCTGTCGAGCCAGGCGATTTCGCCGTAGTCCGATAACTGTTGCACTGCCCCGACCAAGTCTTCCGGCCAAGCGACTTCGAGGATCTGCCAATCGCTGTTCAGCGGGTCACCTTGGCGGGAATCCAGTCGCCACGAGACTGTAAGACCTTATGATTAAACGCGTTGGGTTCTAGTGACGTTCGGGCACAACCTGTGAACGTCGATACGGAGGCTGCGTTCCGGGAGCGTTTACGGAGCCAACCGCGACCTCCAGGCCCAACCATTCGGGTGCCAAGCTGGTCTAGCACGATATAATGCTGGTTGCAAGGCCTCGGGCAAGAGCAAGTGAGGACCTGGACATGAAAGCGCAAACGAGCTTCCTGGTGTCGACGGCCTTCGTGGCCCTGCTGGCCTTGAGCATGCCCGCCCGGGCCGGCGACTGGTCATTTGGGTTCAGTTTCGACTACAGCCGCCACCACCGGTACTACGCGCCGCGGACGTACGTCTACTACGAGCGCGCCCCGCGGGTCGCGTACCGCTACTACGCGCCGCGCGTGGTTTACGCGGAACCGCTGCCGCGCGTCCGTTACTACTACCGCGACTATGCGCCGTGTCGAGTGGTGTACCGCGACTACCGCCCGTCCTATTACAGCGGAAGCCGGACCTACGTTACGCGGCACTCCTACCCCAGCTCGCGGGTGTACCGCCACTCGACCTGTGCGCCGGCAGTTCGCACGACGCGCAGCTATCGGAGGTAGCACGAGCCGACAAGTGCTGCTGCACTGTCAACGGTGACTGCCTGTGACGAAGACCGGCATGGGCGGTTGCCGCTGAGCGGTGCGCGCAGACCCACCGCTGAGCAGCGCCACGAACGCGTTGATGTCGGCGAAATCCAGCGTGCCGTCGTAGTTGCAGTCGCCGCGGAGCAGGTGACAGTGCGGGTACGTCGCCGCGTACGCCTGCGGGCTACTGAGCGCAAGCACGAGAGGATTGATGTCGCCGAAGTCCACGTGGCCGTCGCAGTTCAGGTCCCCGCGCGGGCAGGATTGGCCCACGGTCTCGTAGGCCCCGCGGTCCACCTGGCCGTCGTACGTCCGCGGTTGGCCGGCCAGGTCGATCGGCAGAGACTCGGTCAGGTCGCCGTCGTCGTCGAGATCGAGCCAGTCCGCGGGCTGGGCCGCATTGTCGCCGGTGTTGGTGCACGGCGACGCACAACCGTCGAGTCGCAAGTCGTCATCGGGCGTGCCGAGCAGGTTGTCCGCGCCGTCCGGATCGAGGAAGACCGGATCGAAACCGAAATTGGCTGCGCCGCCGAGCGCGCCCGTCCAGCCCTGGACACAGCAGTGACTCAAGAGCAACGTGCCGCCGTCGCCGGCGAGCTGCGCGGCTTCGCCGGTCCCATCGGCATCCTGATTCGCCCACAGCACGCAGTTGGCCAGGCTCGCGGAACTGTTGTTGAAGTTGAAGATCCCGCCGCCCGCCCGGGCCGTGTTGCCGTACAGGGTGCACTGCACCAGCTCCGCGCTGCCGTGCTCGTTGCGCAACGCACCGCCGCCATGCACGGGGCCCTCGGAGGCATTGCCGCTGAACACGCAATTCAGCAGCACGCTCGCGCTGTTGTTGTTGAGCACGGCGCCGCCGCCGTACGCCAGCGCCCTGTTGCCGTAGAAGCCGCAATTGGCCAGCGTCAGGAAGCAGTCGACGGAGGCGGCGATCGCCCCACCCTGCATGTTCGCCGTGTTGGCCGTGAAGCCGCACCCGATGAAGACCGGCTGGCAGGCGGAATAGGCGAACAGGGCGCCTGCTGAGACGAGTGCGGCGTTTCCCTCGAAGCTGCACCTGATGAGCACCGGACTGGCCCCCTGGGCGTATAGCGCCCCGCCGAAGCTCGCCCGGTTGGCCACAAAGCGGCAGTTGACTACGCGCGCGGAACCTCCGAGCACGGTCATGCCGCCGCCCAGCGCGTCCGGCCCGCCGAGGTTCGGCGCGTTACCGGCCTGGATCGTGAACCCATCGAGGATCGCACGGCTGTCGGTTCCGATTGCGCTTGCGACGTGGAAGCTGTTGTCGGCCGTGTTGGCGAAGTTGGGTCCGTCGTTTCCGAGCAGATCGCCGCTCAGGATCGTCACGTTGGCCGCCGGGTCGCGCTGCTCCAACTCGGTCTCAGCGCCTGCAAACCCGCCGTACACGCCCACGCCGACGCGCAACGCGAAGGTCGCCGACCGGTCGAGCGTCGCGCGATCCGGCCGGTAGGTTCCTGCGGCGACCCAGATCTGGCCGCCGTCGCCCGCGGCCGCGTCGAGCGCATCCTGTAGGTCGTGGAAGGCGGTCTCCCAGGAAGCCCCGTCACCGCCGGGCGACGCGCTCGCCATGACGTGCAGTCTTTCCTGCGCCAAGGCGGCAGCGGTCGCAGCGCAGACCACCGCCCAGTTCAGGGCCAGGCATCCGCGCTGCATCATCTCTCGCCGCTCCTCCGCGGGCCGGCTCTGCCCGCGTCTGAACTCACCATATCGTGATTGGCCGATGCGAATCAATGGCTGAACGAAGCGGTGCGAGCGGCGCAGCGCGCCGGCAGTGCGTGAGGTGCCGCACCGGCGGGCCAAGGGTGGTGCAGCGCTCTCCTGTTACGGCCGCGGATTCGACGCCGAGCGGTCCGCCAGCCACGTGCGCCAGCGTTGCACTGCTTCGGCACGGGCCTCCTCCGGCCCTTCCGATGAGAATGGCACGTCCAGCCCGGTGATATTGGCCAGCGCCCGCGCAGCCCGTTCGGCCACGGTGCGCGGGCCCGGGCCGGCGGCGGGCTCGGAAGTCGGCAGCGCCGGATAGCCGGCGGCCGCCAGACTCTCGAAGGCGCGGTGTGCGGCCTGCGTGGCGCGCGACGGCAGGTCGCACGGGCGATGGTCGGCTAACAAGTGCAGAAGCCCGGGGACACACTCCGGCGTGCCGATTCCCTCGAGCGCGTCGATCAAAGCGGCGCGGCGGTAGGCGTCGGCCGGTACCCGAGCCAGCTCGTCGAGCGCCGTCTGCGCTCCAGCCGTTCCGAGTCGCTCAAGCGCCAGACACGCGGATGCGGCCATCGACGTATCGCCAGTCTCGTAAAGCGATTTGAGCGCCGGAATCGCGCGCTCGTCACCGTGGATCGCCAGGCCCGCCGCGGCCAGACTCCGCACGTTCTCCGCCGGATCGCCCAGCAGGTCGAGCAAACGCGCGCGCCACCAGTCGCCGCGCTGGTGCTGGAGCACCAGCACGCCGTATTGCCGTACATCTGCACGCGCGTCTTTCAGCAACGCCGCGACGCCCCAGCGTCCAGAGTCGCCCGCCTCACACAGGGCACCCAGGTAAACGGCGCGCTCGGCCGGGGTGGCCGCGCGGGCGATGCGGTAGGCCCAGTAGCGAGAGCGCAGCGTCGTGTGGCAGACGAGCCCCGTTACGCACGCGACCACCGTAAGCGCAAGCACTACAACAGCGAGTGTCGGCCGGCGCGGCGGCGCGGACGGAGGCCATGAATTCTCGGACATTGCCGTCATTCTAGCCGAATTTGCGCGAGGCAGGGCGCGACCGTGCGCGGTTCAGTTCCGTTGGAGGAATGCGAACCAGTCTGATAACCCCCACGTGATTTTTTGGGCTCGCACTCGGCCGGGAAAAAATGCTATGATCGGCATCGGACCTGGTCGTGAGTCAAGTGGTTTACGGCAAGGGGAGAGAAGTGACACGCCATGCCTTCGACCTGCTCATGGAGCTCCATAGCACTCAGATTCGGCTGGATTGCGCCGCGCTGCACCTGGCCCGTGATGCTCATCCAGCGCTGAATGCGCGCCGTTACCTCGCGCTGCTCGACGATCTGGCCGGCAACGTCGCCGCACTGCGTCCCGGCCTGGATGCGACGTCGCGCTATCGGGCGCTGTGGCAGGTGCTGGTCGAGCAGTACGGGCTGAGCGGCAACGAGCGCGACTACTACCACCCGGACAACAGCTACCTGAATCGCGTGCTCGACACGCGGCGCGGAATCCCCGTCAGTCTGTCGCTCGTCTGGCTGGAGGTAGCGCGGCGGCTCAAGTGGCCCGCGGGCGGCGTGGCCCTGCCCGGCCACTTCGTCATCCGTCTGGACGATCCCGAGCGGCTGGTGCTCGTCGATCCCTTTCATCGCGGGCGCACGCTGTCGCTGGCCGACTGCCGGAGTCTGGTGGAACAAGGATACGACGGCAAGGTGCCATTCACGCGGGAGTGTCTCAAGCCGGTGAGCACTCGCAACATTCTGCTGCGACTGCTGAGCAATCTGCGTAACATCTACCTGTCCCTGAACGATCTCCCGCGCGTCGCCGAAATCCTCCTGCGGATGAGCGCGGTCGACCCCGCCAACGGACGGTATCTTCAGGACCTGGCGGCGGTCTGCTGCCGGCGCGGCGACGTGCGGGGTGCCTGCGCGCACCTCAAACGCTACCTGCATCGGCTGCCCAACGGTCGCGACTCCAAGCTCGTCCGGCACAACTTGCGGCAGCTTCAGGCCGCGCTGCTGGCCCTGAACTGAGCCGCGTGATTCGTCTCCCGCCAATCCGCGGGGCACAGCTCCTGCCACCGGCCCGCCGGTCGAACGCCGGTTTCGCAAGCGCCGCCGGGCGCCTTAAGATGACCGCCGACCAACATCGGCGGTCACCAATGTGAACGCGACGGAGGAGAGAAACGGCGCCCCCGGCTACGTCGCCGCGTCCGCTGCGCGGCGCTTGCTCGTCTTGTTGCTCGACGGCGTGGCCTACGAGCGCATGCGCGGGTTGCACGACGCCGGATACTTCCGCCGCTTTCACCCGCCGGCGCGGCTCATCTCCGTGTTCCCCACGCTGACCGACCCGGCGTACGACCTGCTGTTCGGCAGCGGACCGACGCCGGGCTACGAGGCCGGCTACTTCGACCGCCCGACGAACCGCTTGACACGGGCGCTGCCCACGTACCTGCGCGGTGGCAACGAAGCGTGGGTACGACACGTGGACTACCGCCTCAGCTTCTTCATAGACGCCGTGATGTACCTCTTCCCCAGGTGGGTGTACCGCGGCGAGCTGCGGCGGGCACGCCAGGTGCTCGATGACTGCCTGGGCGCTGGCCGCGACGTGGCCGTCCTGTACCTGCTGAGCACGGACGGTCTGGCCCATATGCTTGAGCCCGCCGAAATCGACGCGCAACTTGTGCAGCTTGACGACTGGATCGGGCGGGCCACGACGGACTACGGTGGGGAACTCGAAATCATCATGCTGTCCGACCACGGCCTGGGGCG
Organism: Phycisphaerales bacterium; assembly: GCA_022839625.1. Lineage (GTDB taxonomy): Bacteria > Planctomycetota > Phycisphaerae > UBA1845 > Fen-1342 > JALHJL01. The sequence continues at coordinate 64,010 of JALHJL010000037.1, read as the reverse complement.
CGTGCCCGCCGGATGCACGCAACTCGAGCGCTTCGACCTGCGGGGCGTTCTGTGCGGGGCCGGACTGCGGGTGGGCCGGCGTTTGCGGCGTTCCGGCGACGTGGCCCTGCCGCTCTTCGGATTGCTGGACGTGGCCCGGCTGCACACCCACGACGCGGACACGCGCCGTCGTGCCGTTGCGGCGACGCGCCGGTGTGCCGAGATCGAGCTCGTGGCGGAGCGCGACGGCGAGTGTCTTCGTGTGTATGCACAGGACGCCGTGGCGACGATTGACTGCCGCAATGACATGGGGGCGGCGCGATACCGCTACGAGCCTGAGTGCGGCGATCCGCTGCGTCTGGCGGATGCGTGCCGCACGCTGGGCCGGGCAGGGGCGCTGGACGCAGACGGCTTCGCGACCGCCGACGCCTGGGTGGCAGCTTCGGCGGACGCGGACTTCCCCGCGGGCCCGCCGCGGCTCTGGGAGGGCGTGTTCTGTCTGAGCCGGGAGCAGCCCGATATTGTGATCAGCCTGGGCGAGCGTTGGTACGTTGGCAGCGGGCTGCTGAGCCGGTTTGTCAGGATGCGGGGGACGCACGGCGGGCTGCACAAGCGCGCGACGGAGACGTTTGTCATGGCCACGGGTCTTAACATCGGTTCGCCGTTGGACTTGCGGCAGCTCGCCGGGCTGCTGCGGCGGGAGTTCGGCTGGCCGCCAGCCTTGCCGGGATGCTAGAATATAGAGGACGAGGGCACGCACGAGTCCTCAGACCCGCGACCGGTTCCACCAAGGAGGTGTAACATGATCCGGAGGTTTGCGCTTGGAATTGCGATCGGGTGGCTGACCACGGCTTCGGTCGCGCAGGAGCGCGGCCAGCCGCGTACCGCCTCGCGGGCGCAACCCGTGAACACGATCGGAATCTTGAGCCAGCGCGTGCCGGAGCTGACCTTCGACGAGGTGCCGCTGGAGCAGGTGATCGAGTGGCTGGGCGAATTCACCAATCTCAACATCAATGTCCGCTGGCAGTTTCTGGCGGACGCCGGCGTCGACCGCGACACGCCCATCAGCCTGAGGGCGCGCAACCTGCGGCTTTCCCAGGTTCTGTGGCTGATCATGAATGAGGCCGCCGGACCGGACCTCAAGCTCGGGTACCGCGCCAGCGGGAACTTGCTGGTGCTCTCCACCGTCGACGACTTGGACAAGGAACTGGTGACGAAGATCTACGATGTCGCCGATCTGCTCGTCCGGCTCCCGCGGGCCGGGCGGCAAGGGGCCTTTAACGTCTCGCAGGGCCTGGGACAAACGTCCGGCCAGGGCGGCGGGGGCGGCGGCGGTGCCGGCGGCGGCATGTTCGGCCAGGGACAAGGACAGCAGCAACAGGCGCAGGCCGGACGGGACGGTCTGACGGACGGTGCCGAGGCGCAGATCGAAGAACTGGTCAGCCTGATCCGGGAGACCGTGGAGCCGGACTCGTGGCGCGAGAACGGAGGAACCGGGACCATCATCCCCTTCCAGCGCTCGATTGTCGTGCGGAACACGCTGCTCGTTCACCAGCTCCTCGGCGGGTATGTCACCGACTCGGAAGCGGGCGGTCGATGACGGATGCCTGAAGCAACCGCGCACGCTGTGACGACCCAGGGCCGGTGCCTGGCGGCCGTGCCGGGTCCGGACGAGTTCCTGACGCTCTTTCTGTGGTTCGCAGCGGCCGCGTTCGTAGCGGTGGGCGGACTGTACGCGGCCATGGCCATCCGCAAGTGGTCACAGCGGGAGGAACCCGTCGAGACCTTTACCATTCAGGACTTGCGCGACATGCGGGCGTGCGGACAGATCACGGACCAGGAGTTCGCGGTCATGCGCGCGGCGCTCATCTCGGGGCTGCAAGCTGAGCCGCCGGCCGGTTCTTCGTCTTTGGCTGAGGCGTCTTCCGGACCTGCGCCGGATGGAGATGACGGGCCGCCGCCGGACGACCCAACGCCCCGGTTGTAGGCAGTGCTGTGGGATGGGCCGGGCGGGTGTCTGCGTCGTTGGAAATGCCGGCCCGGGCCCGCTAGAATGCCTAATGCCTGGACGTGAAGCCCGTCGAGAAGATGGGAAGGCGCAGGGCGCGGCGCCGAGGTCGAGAGCGCGCGTCGAGGAGCATGCATGAGCGGCAGTCGTGGGTCTATCGGGAATCGCGGTCGGCGCACAAGCGTATGCAGCTTCTGCGGCAAGAGCCACCGCGACGCGGGTCCCATGGTCGAGGGGGCCAGCGACGTGTACATCTGCTCGTCGTGCATCGAGCTCTGCCACAACCTGATCCGGGAGGAGCAGCGGCGGGCGGGGCGCGGGCGCGCCACGTTCAAGACCATCCCCAAGCCGCGCGAGATCTTCGACTTCCTGAACCAGTACGTGATCGGTCAAGGCCTGGCCAAGCGGGCGCTGGCGGTCGCCGTCCACAACCACTACAAGCGGCTGGCGCACGTCGACTCGATGGACGAAAGCGACGTGGAGATCGAGAAGAGCAACATCCTGCTCATCGGACCCACGGGGTGCGGCAAGACGTTGCTGGCCCGTACGCTGGCACGTTTCCTGAACGTCCCGTTCGCGATCGGCGACGCGACCACGCTGACGGAGGCGGGGTACGTCGGCGAGGACGTCGAGAACATCCTCCTGCGACTGCTGCAAAACGCCGACTACGACCTGGAAGCGGCCCAGCGCGGCATCGTCTACATCGACGAGATCGACAAGATCGGCAAGACCTGGAACAACATTTCCATCACGCGGGACGTGAGCGGCGAGGGTGTCCAGCAGGCGCTGCTCAAGATGCTCGAGGGCACCATCAGCAACATTCCGCCGCAGGGCGGCCGCAAGCACCCGGAGCAGCAGTACATCCAGCTTGATACGACGAACATCCTGTTCATCTGCGGCGGGACGTACGTCGGGCTGGACAAGATCATCAGCAAGCGGCTGGGGCGCAAGAAGATCGGTTTCACGACCGAGCCGGCCGAGAAGGACACCGTGCGCGACATGGCGCACGTCCTCGAGCAGGTCACGCCGGACGACCTGATCGAGTTCGGCATGATCCCGGAGTTTGTCGGGCGGCTGCCGATCATCTGTCCGCTGGCGCCGCTGGACCGGCAGGCGCTGATCGAGATCATGACCGAGCCGAAGAACGCCATCGTCCGACAGTATCAGAAGCTGTTCGAGCTGGAGAACGCCAAGCTGGAGTTCACGCCGGAGGCGCTCAACGAGATCGCGACGCGGGCGCTGGCGCGCGACACGGGCGCGCGCGCGCTGCGCTCGGTGACCGAGGAGTTCATGCTGGACTGCATGTTCGAGCTGCCGGAGCTGCGCGCGGGCACGACCTACACCGTCACACCCGAGGTGGTCTGCGGTCAGAGCGACCTGCTCGCCCCCGGCCGGCTGCGCAAGGAGTCGGCCTGACGGGCCCCGTATCGGCGGCAAGCGACACACGATAGACACGTCCAAGACACCTGCGGACCAAGCCGATAGAGTATCTGCGGAGAATCTGGAACCGTGAGGTTCAGCGCGATGATGCGAACCGTGCTCTTGGGCGTCCTACTGGCAACGGGGCTGGTCCTGGGTGGTTGTCCCGTCACGGCGGTCGGTCCGGGCAGCATCGCCGACCTGAACGCCACGCCGGGCGAGTTCGCGGATTGCCGCGTGCCAGGCTCGGAAGAGACCTGGGCCGCGGAGATCCTGCAGCGCGTGAACGACGAGCGCACGCGCCGCGGGCTGACGGCACTCGAGCCGAGCGACAAGCTGGCCCGGCAGGCGGGGGCGTATGCGTGCGAGATGATCCACTATGGGTTCATGGACCACGCCAATCCGACGACCGGATCGACCACCGCGGACCGCGTCCTGGCCTCGGGCTTCGAAGGCAACTTGTTTGGCGAGAACCTCGCCGCCGGCGACATGACGCCCGCCCAGGTCGTCGCCGGCTGGATGGACAGCGCGCCGCACCGCGCCACCATGCTCACGGCCGGGTTCACCCACCTGGGGGTCGGCATCCGGCGGGGCGGGGTGTATGGGACATATTGGGTCCAGCTCTTCGGCGGTCCATAATCCTGACCGCGCGAGTACAATACGCGCCTGCCTCAGGAGGTCCGCATGTCCGTGGAAGTCGACATCGTGTACACCGGGGACCTGCATTGCCAGGCGATTCACGCACCTTCCCAAAGCACGCTCACGACCGACGCACCGATCGATAACGGCGGCAAGGGCGCGGCGTTCTCGCCGACCGACCTCGTGGCCACCGCGCTCGGCACGTGCCTGGTCACGATCATGGGGAAAGTGGCCGAGCGTCATGGCTGGGATATCCGCGGCACGCGGGTCCACGTCGTCAAGGAAATGGCGACCGCCCCGGACCGCCGGATCGGCGCGCTGCGGGTGACGATCACCCTGCCGCCGGGGCGTCAGTGGCCGGCCGAGGACCGCCAGCGGCTGGAGCGGGCAGCCCTGACCTGTCCGGTCAAGCACAGCCTGCACCCCGACGTGCAGACACCAATGGAATTCGTTTATCCGGGGTGAGACCGGTGGGGCGTATGCGACATCTGCTGCGCGTGTGGGCCGGCGGCCCGCCGGCTGCGGCGGGTGGTCGAACGGCAGGGCGACTCCGATCGTGCCGGGCTGCGTTCGCGCAAGGCAACGTCGGGTCTGCGGATCCGATGTACGGGTGGGTGCGAAAAGGGATTCTCGCGCCGGCCGCGGGTTGCGGGATGGGAATCCCGCGGGTCCGGGTGCGAGAAGGGATTCTCGCATCGGGAGACTGACCCGACCTACTCAACTGCTCAACGGCCAACCAGAAGGTCGGCCGCTACACGCTGATGCAGAGTGCCATAAGGAGTCTGCCGTGAAACTGACTACGCCCAATTTGCCTCGCCTTTCGGTTCTCGGCGTATTACTGGGAATGGTGTGTCTCGTAGGCGGCTGCCCGCCGACCAACCCGCCGGCCAACGGCGGAGATGGCGGAAACGGCACCGCGGACGCGAACAGTACCGGGCCCGTGCTGGTGCGGGGCGAGACGTACGCCGATCTCAGCCTCTCCGACGGCACACGTCTGATGATGTCGCCGATCCTGCCCGGCAATTCCGTGGAACTCACGACGCTCACGTTGAGCAAGAGTGGGAACGACGTGGACTTGTCCGCCTACGGCATTGAGACCGGGGCCTTCATGCGCACCGTCGAATTCGACTCCTTCGATCCCGTCGCCGAAGGTGCCGTCGCCGCCAACGTCGTTCCCACGCTCAATTTCCCCCCGGGCGAAATCAAGGGCGTCGACGTGTCGACGCTGACTGTGGCGCGCGTCGGAGACCTGCAATTCGGCGACGAGACGCGGCCCGCCCAGGTCGCTTTTCTGCCCGTGCGGCCGTTGGATGAGCAGGGTACCCTCGTCGTGGCCGATTATCTGTTCCCGGACTCGATCGCCTCTGACTTGACGCTGAAGAACGCGGGCACGGCCAAGCCGCGCGGGACGCGCGAGCAGGGTGCGATCCGGCCGCGACAAATCCGGTACGTGGTCGGGAGCTTCAAAGGCAGCGCCAACTGGTCCATCGAACCGGCGCTCGTTCTCATGGAACCCAGCGCCGGCGCGGACGAAGCCCGTGTGCCCGCTTCCGGTCGGCCGGCCGACGCCCCGCCCCTCCAGACGGTCGTGATCCTCGTCCACGGGCACAATGAGAAGGAGCGCCTGGGCTACGAGACGGCCGAGATTGGTCTCCCCTGGCATTACGCCTACAAGCGCGACGTGTGGACGTATTTGTACAAAGCGGCCCTCGAGACCAAGGAAGACGCGCTGGACTGTACGGCCTTCTACGAGTTCATCTACCCGACCTACCGGCCGATCTTCACCGAGACGGCCGGCGTGAAGCGCCTCGATCAGTCGTTCGCCGAGGCTGTGAACGCCCAGCTCGGCCCCCTGGTCGCCGCCAATCCGGAACTCCGGGTCTACATCGTAGCCCACTCGATGGGGGGATTGGTGTCGCGGGCCGGCATCCAGTTGCTCAGCAGCCCCGTGCAGGCGGCATTCAAGCTCCTGATCACGTGGGGCAGCCCGCACCTGGGCAGCCCGCTCACCACCCTCCGCTACGTCCTCGGTGCCCCGCACGGTGCCTACCGGGCCGGTCCTGAAGGGGGCGTCACCTTTCCGCTGGAGAATATCGACAACACCCTCTTCGCCCTCCGCCGCGCCATCGACAACATGGCCGTTGACAGCCCTGGCCTGCGCGACCTCCGCTGGGCCAACAGCCACACCACCACCCCGCGCGGCCTGGCCCTGGAGAGGCTGTTCAGCTACGGGGAATCGATCGCGGGAGACGACGCCATCCTGCAAGCCTTCGATCTCGAAAACGGCCCGTACCTGTATTGCGGCAACCTGCGCACGTTGAACGGCAACGATATCTACCGTCTCAGCTACAAGTACTTCTTCTTCTACGGAGTAACCAGAAAACGTCCGAAGGTCACGCTCGGCGGCCCGTGGTTCCACTATCCCAAGCTGGAGGGCGGGGAAACCGCGATCGGCGCGTTCGTCACCCCCTGGCTGGTGGCCGATCCGAACAGCCCGTTTGAAACCCACGTGGTGGGCGACAGCGATGGGGCGGTGCCGATCGTCTCGATGGCCGGCGCGGGCGTGGGCCCCGCGGGCGGCGGCATCGATCTGGGCAACCTCGACCACGAGCAGTACTTCGGCTCTCCCCACGACCCGGGACAATTCACCGAGCCGGCCCTGGCGACGGACGTCGCCCTTCAGACATTGGCGGCAATCGATTTTGGCACCTGTGCGCGCGGACGCTGGACGTTGACCGACACCAAGTACTTCGCTCAGCCCGCAGACGCGGCCGGCCCCTACACCTTCACCGCATCCGCCGCCGGCAACCAGGCCCTCACCGAGGTGCGCTGGACGGTGCATGTGAGCAAGTGGGACGAAGAGTTGGGCGACATATCGTACGACAAGAACTTGCTGATCTCCGCAATCCGCCGGTGGACAGCGCCGCCGTCAACGCTGGAGCCCAGCCAGGAAGTGTCAATCCCGATCTCCGTGGAAATGACCTGCACGACCGACATCAACAAGTACATCCAGACGCCCCAGGTGATCCCCGACGTGACCGCGCTTGTCTATGTCAAGGACGGCGATGAGGAAGTCAACAACCCGTATCGCAGTACCTACGTCAACGCCCGCAGCACGAGTTTGTCGGACGCCAACGGGTGGACGGCTACCGACTCCCACATCGTCGTCTTCCCCGTGCGTGGTGGTACCGTCGGCGACTCCCTGAAAATCACCATCTTCTGCCGCGACGCGGCCTATCGTTCGACGGTCGGCGGCACCGGCGGCCTGGAGGATTACTTCCAAGCGGCCGGAGTTGTCTACACGTACACATTCCGGGCGCAGTGAACGCCGCGCGCCGGCGCGCGACTAACGCGGCGGCGCGCATGGTCCGGTCGGCAGCCGAGCAGGTCGGGTCTGTTGACCCGGCCTACGGGTGGGTGCGAGAAGGGATTCTCGCACCAGCGGAGGGCGGGGGTGCGAGAAGGGATTCTCGCACCAGCGGAGGGTGGGGGTGCGAGAAAGGACTCTCGCACCAGCAGGGGCAACTGCGGGTCTGCTCCCCGATCGTGCGGTGGCAGCGCTCGAGGTGAGCGTTGTCGGCCGGGATGCTCAGCCGCCACCTGCGTCCGCGTGCCAGCGGCTACCTGCGTCCGCGTGCCAGCGGCTACCTGCGTCCGCGTGCCAGCGGCTACTTGAGTCCGCGTGCCAGCGGCTACCTGCGTCCGCGTGCCAGCGGCTACTTGAGTCCGCGTGCCAGCGGCTACTTGCGGACGAAGATCGTCTGACCGCTACAGCTTGCCATCGCCTCATCGCACAAGGACACGATCACGGCCGCGACCTCGTCCGGGTCGAGCGTCTTGTCCGCGGGGAAGTCCGGGAACGCCGCCCGCATCAGGCTCGTTTCGACCGCGCCGGGCGCCACGCTGAAGACGCGAATCCCGTGCGGCTTGCCCTCGGCGGCGACCGCCTGCGAGAAGATGTTCACCCACGCCTTGCTGGCGCCGTAAACCGCGAAGCCGGGAAAGGGATCGACGGACGCGAGCGAAGAGATATTGATGATGACCCCGCCGCCCTGCGCCTTCATGATCGGCCAGACCGCGCGCGTGGCGTGAAACACCGCCGCCATGTTGACCGCGTAGACCCGTTCGAACTCGGCCGGATCCAGGCGGTCGATTGCCGCGAGCGGGGCCGCGCCCGCGTTGTTGATCAGCACGTCCACGCGCCCGAACCGCTGTGCCGCCGTGTCCAGCGCGCGGCGTATCTCCTCCGGTCGCCCGACGTCGGCGGCCACCGGCTCGCAAACGCCCCCCGCGGCGGCGATCCGGGCGGCGGCCTGGTGCAATTCCTCTGGACGGCGGGCGATCGCCGCGATGTTCGCGCCGGTCCTGGCGAACCGGAGTGCGGTGGCCAGGCCGATCCCGCGACTGGCGCCCGTGATGACACAGACTTTGGCAGACATCCTGAACCTCCCAACAACGACCGCCGGTCTTCGACCCTGATGATAGTCCGGCCTACAATCGGGGACCATGATCCGCCTGACGCGCGAGGTCCGGTTTTCGGTCGACCGTGACTGGGCAGGCCGCGTGGAGTTCACGCGGCCGGTCACGAACTCGTGGGGCGGCTGGCCCAGCGCGGTCGGTATCGTGCCGTACCTGCGGCTGCGGGCCACCGTCGCGGGCGAGCCCGATCCGACCAGCGGCTACCTGTGCAATATTGCGATTCTTGACGATCTATTGCGGCGACACGCCATCCCCTTCGCCGCCGAGTCGCTGCGTGAGCACGGCTGGCGGATGTCGGCGGAGCACTTGCTCGGACACATCTGGGAGCGCCTGGTCCCGGAGCTGCCCGCGTCGGCGCCGCTCGTCGAGCTGGAGCTATGTGTGACGCCGTGCCTGCGCTACGGCATCACGCGGGAGGACCCGGCGATGGTCCAATTGACGCAACAATTCGAGTTCAGTGCCGCCCACCGCCTGCACTGCCCGCAGCTTTCGGATGCGGAGAATCGCAAGACGTTCGGCAAGTGCAACAACCCCAACGGGCACGGACACAACTACCTGCTGGAAGTGACCGTGGCGGGTGAGCCGGACGGGCGGACCGGGGCGGTGTTGGCCCTGCCCCGCTTCGAGCAACTCGTCAAGGAGCGTGTTGTCGACCGGCTCGACCACAAGCACCTGAACGAAGACGTCCCCGAGTTCCGCGACATGAATCCCAGCGTGGAGAACATCGCGCGCGTCGTGTGGGGACTGCTGGCGGAGCACGTCGGACCGGCTCGCTTGCAGCGCGTCCGCGTGTGGGAGACGGCGAAGACCTGGGCGGAATACGCCGGCTCGTGATGGAGCGCGATGGATAACATCACCCACAGCCTGCTGGGGGCCGCGCTCGCCAAGACCTCGTTCGGGCGCGCATCTCCTTTCGCCCCCGCGGCGCTCGTCATCGCCGCCAACCTGCCGGACATCGAGAACGTGGTCCTCGCCTTCTGCGACAAGCCGACGAACATGGTCCATCACCGCGGGGTGACGCACGGGTTGCTTGGGGTGGCGGTCCTCATACCCCTGTTCACGTTGCTGGTGCGCGGGCTCGAGCGGTGCTTCCGGCGCCGGGCGCCAGCCGGTTCATTCGGGACCCTGCTGCTCGGCATCGGACTGGCCGTCGCATCCCACCCGCTCCTGGATTGGTTCAACACGTACGGGCTGCGGCCCTGGCTGCCGTTTGACAGCACCTGGTACCACGGCGACCTGGTCCACATCGTCGATCCGTGGCTGTGGCTTGTGCTGGGCGGCGCGGCGTGTCTGGCGGGGCGACGGACTATCGCCGGCAGCGTTGCCCTGGCCGCGCTCGGGCTCGCGCTGACGGTCGTCGTCCTGCTGGCCAGCCACATGACGCCGCCGGCGCTGCAAGTGATCTGGCCCGCGGCGCTCCTGGCATTCCTGATCGGGCGCTGGGGCGGCATCGGCCGACGGCACGCTGGGGCGGTCGTCGCGGGCGCCTTCGTGCTTGCGGCGAGTTACGTCGGGTTTCGCGGCTGGGCCGGCCATCGGGCCTGGCAGATGAGCCAGCCGGTCCTCGCGGCGCAACTGCCGCCGGGCGAGACCATTGTCGGGCACACGCAAAGCCCCGATCCGGCCGATCCGCTGCGCTGGCAGATCATCGCGGAGACGCAGCGCGCCGTGTATCGGCACCAGTTCTCGATTCGGACCAGCCCGGGTGCGGCCTTGCGCTTGCCGAAGCGGCTCGATGACCCGCTCGTGCAACAAGCGGCGGATACGCGCGAAGGCCGCGCGTGGCTAAAGTTCGCGCGGCACCCCGTGGCGCTGGTGTCGCGCGCCGGCGGTGCCCGGCAGATCTACCTGCTGGACGCCCGGTATCCGCTGTTTCCCTCGCGCGGCTTCGCCTCTTTTGTCCTCGATGCCCCGCCCGCACAATCGCCCCCGCCTCGGTAGCAGCTTTCTTCAAGCTTGCGGTCGAGTCGGCAGCGGTCCTCCGGCCAGGGCGCCGGCGTGCCGCTGCTTTCACGCAGTGCTCGCGGATGACCCAGCAGCAATTCGGGACTGATCCCGTCCATGGGAACCCCTCCTCTGGGCTCGTTGCCCGGTTGGAATACGATGCATTGGAATCCCCATGCTCATCTCCATAACACGTTGACGTGCAATGGGTCACCAACGATGAGCAATCGCGCGCGGTCAATCAGTGGCCGAGCAGCGGCTTCACTGAGCCGACGACCTTGGCCCCGTCCGGCTTCTCGATCTCAATCCACCACATCGCGTTCTCGGGCAGCGGATCGGGGGCGACGGCGTGTACGTCATAGTCGTCGTGCGACGGCGCGTACTCGCCCCTGCTGACCAGCGACCACGTGCGGTCTTCGGTGCCGATCCAGGCGCGGATGATCGTGGCGCCCTTGTCGTTGTACGGCAGCTTCACGACCAGGTGCCCCTCCTTGCCGGCTTCGACCTTGCCGTGGCCCTGGGCCAGCTCGACTTGCACGTCGCCGATGGTGACGGTGCCGAGTGAAACTTCGTCGTGGGCGTGGTCGCCGTCCTCGCCCGGCTCACCTTCATGCTCGCGGCCGTGTTCGTCGCTGGTCGCCATTTCTGCATCGTGATCGGCGTGCGTGGCGCCATCGGGATGTTCGTGCGCGTCCTTGGCGGCGGTCGTGCCCGCGGGCTTCGCGGTGCCCCGCTCGGCAGAGCGCTCGCAGCCAGCGACGAGCACCAGAGCAACCAAGACGGCGAGAATCGTGAACGTCTGTCGCATGGGACAATCTCCTCTCAAGTTAGTAATCAGGCGGTGGCCGGCGCCGTGTCGGGGCCGGCGGGTTCAACGGCCCGCCTGCCGCCCGGCGCGGTCACGCGATGGAGGGCCGCGTACCCGGCGGGCACGACGACCAGGTTCAGGAACGTCGAAGACAACAGGCCGCCCAGAATGACGACCGAGAGCGGCGCGAGGATCTCGTTGCCCGGCTCTTCGCCCTTCAGCGCGATCGGGATGAGCGCGAGAGCGGCGGTCAGCGCGGTCATCAGAATCGGAACGAGCCGCTCCTGCGAACCGCGGATGATCGCCTCGTACGGCGTGGCGCCTTCCAGTTCCACCAGGTGCTTGTAGTGGTTGACCAGCAGGATGCCGTTGCGAACAGCGATGCCGAACAGCGTGATGAAGCCGACGAGGCTGGCGATCGAGATGACCGGCGCCGTGTAAGTGCCGCTGCCGAAGACGGCCAGCGTGTTGCCGATCAGGTCCGGCGACTCGGTCACGTAGATCGCCAAGACGCCGCCGATCAGCGCCAGCGGCAGGTTGACCAGTACCAGCAGGGCGACACGGAACGAACCGATCGCCAGGTTCAGCAGAATCAACATGATCGCGGCGACCAGGCCGCCGAAGAGCCAGATGGTCCGGCTGGCCGACTGCTGGGCCTCGAACTGCCCGCCGTATCTCACGGTGCAGCCGTGCTGGTGCACGATCGGGTCGACACGCCGTTGCACCAGCTGGACGAGGTGTCCAAGGTTGTGCCCTTCGGCCACGTTGAGCGAGACGACCGCCTTGCGCTGGGCGTTCTCGCGGGCGATGAGGTTGGATGCCGTCTCGGGGCCGATGTCGGCCACTTCCTCGAGGCGCACGAGTGCGCCGCCGCGGCCACGGAGCACGAGGTTGCGCAGGTCGCGCACGCTGGCGCGCTCATGCTCCGCCAGCCGCACGGTCAGAGCGTACCGCCGCACGCCCTCGTTCACCTCGGCCACTTCAACGCCGAAGATCGCGCTGCGCACCTGAGCAGCGGCCGACGCGGGCGTCAGCCCGTAGGCGGCGAGTTCGCGCGGGCGATACTCGACCGGCAGCGATTGAATCATCACTTCGCGGTTCGCAGCGACGTCGCGTGCGCCGGGCAACGGCTTGAGCACGGCCTCGATCTCCCTGGCGATAGCGCGGAGCTGGTCGAGGTCGTCGCCGTAGACGTTGATCGCGATTGCCGCGGGTGTGCCGGAGAGGATGTGGCTTAGCCGATGCTCGATCGGTTGACCGATGTTGGTTGTAATGCCTGGAATCCGTGCGAGCACTTCGGCGATCCGGGCCTGTACATCGTCCTTCGCGTAGCCGGGTTTGACAGTGATTTCGAGTTCCGAATTACTCACGGGCTCCGCGTGCTCGTCGCGCTCCGCCCGGCCGGTGCGTCGGGTCACGCTGCGGACGCCGTCGATCTCGCTCAGTTGACGCTCGACGGAACGAGCCAGCCGATCACTGGCTGACAGCGAAGTCCCCGGCGGACCCATCAGGTACAACGTAAACGTGCCCTCGTTGAACTCCGGCAGGAACGAGGTCCCGAAGGTCGAGCCGAGCCAGAGCGTGGCGATCGCCACGGCCGCCGCGCCGCCGAGGACTGCCCAGCGCAGCCGCAACGCAATCCGCACGGCCGGCTCGTAGGCGGCCTTGAGCCAGCGCACCAGGAAACCGTCCTGCGCTTCGCGCCGGGTCGGCTTGGCGTGCAGCAGGTAGCGGCACATCGCCGGCGTCACGGTGAGCGCCACGATCAGCGAGGCCAGAATCGACACCACAAACGCGATGCCCAGCGGGCGGAAGAAACGGCCCTCGATGCCCTCGAGGAACATCAGCGGCAGGAACACCAGCGCGATGATGATCGTGGCGAACACCATCGCGGGGCGAATCTCGTTGCTGGCCTCGAAGATGACTTTGGGCTTCGACTGCCGCTCGTGTTCCGGTCGCGCGGCGTTGAGCTTCAGCCGGCGAAAGACGTTCTCCACGTCGATGATCGCATCATCGACCAGGCTGCCGATCGCGATGGCGAAGCCGCCCAGCGTCATGACGTTGATGGTCATGCCCAGGCCGTTGAGCGCCAGCAGACCGGCCGCCAGCGAAAGCGGAATCGCGGTCAACGAGATGATCGTCGTCCGGACGTTCAGCAGGAACAGGATGAGAATGACGCTCACGATGATGCCGGCGTCGCGCAACGCATGCACGACGTTGTCGACCGAGAGCTCGATGAAGTCGGCCTGGCGGAATACCTGCCGGTTGATCTGGATGCCAGGCGGCAGGCTGGGTTCCAGGGCGTCGAGCATCACATCCACGCGCTCGGTGATGGCCAGCGTGTTGGTGCCCGGCGACTTCTGCACCGTCATCACGACCGCCGGCTGGCCGGCATCCGCGCCCGAGCCGCGCTTGAGCGCCGGGCCAAGCTGTACGTCGGCGACCTGGCCGATCGTGACCGGGGCGCCGTCGTGATACTTGATCAGCGTCCCGGAGATGTCCTCGATGCTACGGACCCGGCCGCTCTGGCGAATCGGCAGCTCCAGCGAATTGACATCCGTCAGGTAGCCGGCGCTGAGCGTACTGTGGGCCTCACGCGCCGCCTCCGCCACGTCCGCAATCGTCAGGTCATACAGCCGCAGCTTCTCCTGCTCGACGAGCACCTGGTATTCCGGCAGCTCGCCGCCCATGACCGTGACCTGCGCGATGCCCGGAATCGCCAGCAACTTGTTGCGCAGGTCGAACTCGGCGTACGCCCGCAGATCGAGGTCGCTGACGGCGCCCCCTGGCGACGACACGGCCAGCAGCATGATCTCGCCGGTGATGGACGTGATCGGCGTCATCTCAGCATGCGCGTTGGGCGGCAGGTCCTTCCGCACCGCGTCCAGCCGCTCGGAGACGAGTTGCCGGGCGCGGTAGATGTCCGTGCCCCACTCGAACTCGACGTACGCGATCGACAGCCCGATTGCGCTCGACGAACGCACGCGGCGCACGCCGGGAATCCCATTGACGGCGGTCTCGATGCGGAACGTCACGTACTGCTCGACCTCGTCGGCGGCCAGGCCCGGCGATTCGGTCATGACAACGACGGTCGGCGCACTCAGCTCCGGGAACACGTCGACCGGCGTCCGCGGCAGCAGGTATGCGGCGAACGCGAGCAACACAGCGCCCAGCGACAACACGAGCAGCGCGTGGTCAATCGAGAAGCCGATCAGTTTCTTAAGCACGTTCAGCTCCTCCTTCTCTAGTGCTTGTCGCCGTGGAACGTGCCGTCCGCATGGAAGTGGCCGCCCTTCTGGGTCGTACCGCTCTGTGAGGTCGCCAGCTTCAGCTCGTACGCCCCGTCCAGAACGACCTCGTCGCCACGCATCAAGCCGCTGTGAATCACGACCCAGCGCCCGTCATCGACGCCCATGTCCGCCTCGACCCGGATCGCCTGGTTCGGGTTCTTGGGATCGCGCCGGAAGAACACGTGCGTGATGCCGTCCTTCACGATCGCCGAACGCGGAATTGCCAGGGCCATACCGCCGGCACTCTCGGCCACGACCTCGAGGAAGGCAGACACCCCCGGCCGCATCCACGGACGCAGCGCGGCCGGGCGGGCAATCAGCGTGATCGTGCGATTCTCGGGGTGGGCGTCCAGGCCGAGTTGCAGGTCCGCGGCCACGCCGTCGCCGATGTCCAGGCCGGCCGTGCGCGGCGGGGCGATTCGAGCGGTCGCGCCGTTGGCGAACTTCGGCAGGTCGGCCTGCAAGCCCATCGCCCGGAAACGCAGGCGCTCGGGCTGCACGGTCGTCAGGACGAGGCTGCGCTGGTCCGCCCACGCGCCGTTGGTCAGCGCCAGCATTTCGACCACGCCGGCGGCTTCGGCGCGCACCTCCACGGTTCGAATCCCGCGCCACCGCGGATGGCCCTGAGGCGTGTCGGGGTTGACTGCGGTCAGCGTCTCGGCCGGCAGGGCAAGCAGGGAACTCGCGTTGGCCAGCAGCAGCTCAAGGCGCTCCTGGTGCGCGGTGAGTTCGGACCGGGTCTGCGCCGCGCGCAGTTCCAGCTCGGCTTCCTTTTCCAGAGTCTGCGCGAGCTCCGCCCGCGTCGTCGCCAACGTGCCGCGGGCCTGTGCGAAATCCTCGTCGGTTACGACGCCGGAGGCGCGGCTGACCTCCAGTTGCTCCACGCGCTCGGTCCAAATGGCCACCGCTCGCTCCAGTTCCGCGTGATGTTGCGCGTGCGCTGCCAGTAGCGGCTCCATGGCAGCCAGTGTCGCGCGGGCCTGCGCGAGCCGCAGCTCGGTCTCGTTCAACTGCTGCTGGAGTTCGCGCCACTCCGGCGAGTCCAGCGTGTACAGCGCCTGTCCCGGCCGGACCTCCTCGTACTGCGCCACGTGCAGCTCGATCCGCCCGCCGGCCATCGTGCGGTACTCGCGCCGCGCCTCGGGCGACAGCTCGAAGCTGCCCGGCACGCGGATCGTTCGTTCGACCGCCCGCAGCTCGACCGGCGCGAACGTAATGCCCAGGTTCCTGCGGACCGTCGGGGGAATGTCCACTCGGTTCGCCGGCGCGGCGGCGACTTCCGGTTCAGCACGGCCTGGTTCCGTTTCCGCGTCCCGCGCGTTGCGACAGCCAGTCAGCGGGAGAATTGCGACGAGCGAAGAGAGTAACAGGGCTCGATTCATGGCGTATCCTCCCCGATCTCCGGACCGGGTAAGGCTTCTTCAGGTTCATCAGTAGTTTCGGACGACGCGTCGCGAAGCACGTCCGCCGGCCGGCCGGTGGCGCGCTCCAGCTCGATTTCGGCCCGGGCGGCCGCCTCCAACGCCTCCAGTTCGCTCACCCGCGTTGACAGGTAGGCGCGTTGCGCCTCCAGCAGCGACAGGAACGGCACGCGGCCGACGCGATAGCCGTCCTGGGCGAGCGACACGTTCCGTTCCGCGGTCGGAACGAGTTCCGTGCAGTAGAACGCCGCGTTCTCTGTCGCCGTGCGGACCCGCGCCAGGCTGGCGTGAATATCCTGCGCGACGGAGACCAGCAGCGCGTCGCGGCGCTGCCGGGCCTGCTCGACCAGGCGATCGGCCTTGGCGATCTGCGCCTGGTTCTGGTCCCACAACGGCAATTCGAGCGAGAGCGTCGGGCCGACGATCGTGTCCGTGCCCTGCGGCTCGCGCGGCATGAAGTTCGGCGGCGTCAACGCGCCCGATTGCAGCGCGTCGTAGAACGTCTCGGCCAGCCACTTGCGGTCGCCGCGGGAACGGCGTTCCGCGAGTTCGAACGCGAAGCCGACATCCACCGATCGCAGGAAGCGGACGCGTTCCAACCGGGCGAGCGCCTCCGCCGACGCGACGGATTCCTCCATGATGCGCAGGTCGAGCCGCGCTGCGCGTGCGATCGCCTGCAACCGCTCCGCCGGGATTTCCCACTCGGCGGGCGATCGCAGCGTATCCGTGAGCACCAGCGCGGCGGGATCGTCGGTCAGGCCCAGTAGTTCACTCAATTGCGCCCTGGCTTCCACCGCGGCGAGCCGTGCATTCCGCAGGTCCACCATCGCTTGCAGCCTGGTTGCCCGCGCCAGGTTCAGGTCCACCTCGGAACCCGAGCCGGCCTGCTGCCGCAATTCAGCGACTTCAACCAGCTTCGTGGCGATCTCGACGCCATCCTCTGCCAGATTGACCCGCGCGCGTGCTTGTGCCGCGCGCACATAAGCCTGCCGCACATCGAGCACGACAAAGGCCGTCGAACGCGCCGCTTCAAGCACCGCTTGGTCGAGGTCCCGCTGGGCGGCATCTGTGCGGGCAGGAATCAGCCAGAGCTCGGCGATGTTCTGTGCGAGATTGACCTCGACATTGGGCTTGCCGCCCCCATCGGGGAATTGCAGCGACAGGAACAACGTCGGGTTCGAGAAAAGCGTCGACTGGACGAAGTCCGCACGCGAGATGCCGATCGAAAGCAGTGCGGCACGCACGCTGGGGTTGTTCAGCAAGGCGACCCGAACGGCCTCGTCGCTGGTCAGACCGTCGGCGAGCAGCGCCGCCGTGGCTTCGGCCGCGGTCGCGGCGTCGCGCAGGAGCAGCTCCGCCGGCACACCGACGGCACGTTCGACTTCTGCCGCCGAGCGCTGCATGTCTGGCCTGGCATCGAGCGAAGCACAGCCGCCGACCAGACCGACAACCACCACGGTTGCCGACAGCCGAGCGCCGGTCGTAAGACGCCGCCGCCGATTGAGCGGATCATGTAATCCCGCCGCCGGGTGTCGCAATGACCGCGCGGCGCGCGAGGCAAGCCGATCTATGACGTGCAAGATGAAAAACTCCGGATAAGTGTGCCAGGTGACCTGTCGCCGCGCATGCGACGACCCAACGGGTTCGCTGCCCGTTGGATCAGGTCAACAGCACAACCGTCCGGAGATGTGGGAGGGTATCCTGACTCGTTGGTTCGTCTGGCGGCGCCCGGGGAGGCGCCGACATCTCGGGCACGAAGCTCGCGCCGACGGAGACATCGAACGCCGCGGCAACGGTGTCGAGTTCGTTCAGTCGTCGTGTCTCGCGGGGCGGCAGCGTGAAATGCACTGCGTCCGCCGGGCAACGTTCCACGCAGCATTGGTGTTCATCACCACTACAGGGACGTGCACCGCCGCGGCTGTCCGGCGGCGCCTCGTGGGCACCATTCGGACCGTGCCAATGGTGGTGCGTGTGAATCAGGTGGCCGTGCCGGTGGGCGTGCGCGTGGTGGTGATGCCCGTCGCCGTGCGCATGCAGCCCCCGCTCAACCAGCGCGAAGCCAGCCAAGCCGGCCGCACCCATACACAGCCAGAACTTCACGCCATTCATGCTGGTCGCAACTCTCCTCGTATCGACCCGGCGCAGCCGCGAGGTTGTCGCAAGCGTCGACGCCTCGCCGCTCCCGCCAGTCCGGTGCGGGGGCGGCCATAGTGCATAAGATGATAGGCCACACGGCCGCGCGATCAATCCTGGGCGTCGTCGGCAGCCTGGCCAGGGCCCACCGCGTCGCGTGATCGGACGAGGCCGTCTGGCGATAACTGGCCTGCAATTCGACGGTTACATGAACAATGCCCGGCTACCCGGCTCGCGGCCGCGCCTTGTACCCCTTGGCAGGCCGCGGCGCTGGAGCAGCTCGACGAGATCGCTGAGCACGGCCTTGCCGACGCCAAGACGATCCGCGTGCCAGCGTTCGATTACGCGGAAGCTGACTGACCCGCCTTGGTCGCGCGCCCCGTCCGTCAGCCACTTCAATGGCAAGTACCGGCCACTGGTGTGCCCGGTACGCCGCTACAGAATGCCAACCTTTGCCGCTATGCTGCCGGGATGACCCGCGACGAGATTTGCGCCAAGTTCCTCGAATCCATCCCCTACGAGCTCTACGCCGTGCAGGAAGAGGCTCTGCTGGCGTGGTTCGAGGCGGAGGGCGGCGTGCACGGCTGCGTGCCAACTGGAGAAGCTCATGGCCGACGTAAACGTCAATCATTTCGACCGGAGCAAGCCTTTCTACCCGCTGGTGATGCACTACGTGGCGCAACTGGTGGGCGTTAAGGAACTGTGCTTGCGGGGACTTGTCGGTGGAGCGTCTCTGGCGGACGTGCTCAGCAGGATTCCATCCGTCGGTCCTGTGCTCGACGCGAGTGCTGCAGCGGTCCAAGGGGTGCGAGAAGGGCTGCGCAAGCTCACCGGGCCGCTGCAACTGCGGTCAGAAGCGCAGGGCAACTGCATTACCGTTGACATTGATGAGGTTGCTCGGGAGTTCGTCGCAAACCCCGCGTATCTTCTGCGATTCACGTTCCGTGCGGCAGGCGTCCTCCTGGTTCTTGCGCACGACATGTGCAAGAAGGCCCCTTGGCACGATACGGGACCGTTGTGGGAGTTTCTGAAGCACTGCCGCAACGCCGCTGCCCACAACGGGATTCTCATGGTGGGCAAAGAGCCCAACCCGCCCGCACGCTGGAGGACCTTCAAAATTACGAGGCAGCTACACGAAACCCCCTTGTTCAAGGACGCGGCGGGCGCTGGACTGCTGTCGGCCGGTGACCCGATTCGATTGCTCTGGGATATTGAGCAAGCGTACCCGCTGATGAGCGCGTGAGACGCCGGGCCTGGGGCCAGTGCCGTGGCCGCGTGCTCGCGACTGTGTCGCAGCGCAGCCTGTGTTCGCCCGGCACCTGCGCTGATCCAACGGTGGGCGGATTCAACGGAACTTAGGCATGCTCCGGCGCGCCACTGAACACCATGAATACCCGGTGGCGGTGCGCGGCCCTTCACCCGACAAATGTCACGTCCAATTCAGTTTGCGAAAGGTCGCGCGGGTCATCCACCTGGCAGCACAGGCGAAGGATGAACGCCAGAATCAGCGGATTCGCGGCGTCAAGAACCATGCCTTTGCGACGGCCTTCCACCGAAACCGCGATAGCCATCAAGTCGGTGTGGACGGACAGGATCTTACTCAACGGCACTGTCCTGTCGTTGGCCAAGCCATCGAAGATCAGTCTCTTGTTCGTGATAGTAAGGGTGCCGGTGTCGATCTGCCGCCACTGCTGACTGCCGAGAGATCGTGCGCCTGCCCGGTCCGTCTGATAGTGTCGGACTTCTCGGGTTTCGTAGAGCGTGGAAGGAGCCGAGTAAAACGCAACCTCTCCAGGCTTCAGAATCACATTCGTCGCAACGACAGGAAGGACACGCTTCTGCTGGACGGCTGCCGCGAATGCGCGAGCGTCTGCGTACATGCGCGCACGCCATGCCTGCTGATCTCGCTCCCGTCGGCGCGTTTCACGGGCCGTAGCCCGCCAAATCAGGAGCACGACGACCGCGGCGCCGGCAACGACCGCGATGACAATCCCATATTGCATATTCGTCCAGCGCGAACTGGGCTGCCCCGCTCCCGTGTCACCGTCGGGGCCTTCACCATGCAACCGCCGATGCCCGAGTTGCAGCGCCCTTCCCGCGCTGTCCACGCCCGGGTTGGCAGAAGCGCCTCGCCAAGGCCGATTCGACCATTTAGACGGTAACGCTCGGTGGCAGGTGCCGCAAGTCGTGTTCGCGCCGGCATTCACGGGGTTTCGGCCCTTGCGTGCTACTGCGTGCAGACCATCGCGGCTATGCTGCCGGCATGACCCGCGACGAGATTTGCGCCAAGTTCCTCGAATCCATCCCGTACGAGCTCTACGCCGTGCAGGAGGAGGCCCTGTTGGCGTGGTTCGAGGCGGAGGGCGGCGTGCTGGTGTGCGCGCCGACGGGGATGGGCAAGACGCTCATCGCCGAGGCGGCCATCTTCGAGGCCCTCCACACGCGGCAGCGGCTCTATTACACGACGCCGCTGATCGCCCTGACCGAGCAGAAGTTCCGCGAGTTCCAGGACCGCGTCGAAGGCTGGGGCTTCACCCGCACCGACGTCGGCTTCATCACGGGCAACCGCCGCGAGAACCCCGACGCCCTCATCCGCGTCGTGGTCGCCGAGATTCTGCTGAATCACCTGCTGGCCAACGACCCCGCCGTCGCCGACCTCGCGCACGTGGGCGGCGTCGTCATGGACGAGTTTCACAACTTCAACGATTTCGAGCGCGGCGTGGTCTGGGAGCTGTCGCTCGCGCTGCTGCCGCCGCACGTCCGCGTCATGCTACTCTCGGCCACCGTCGGCAACCCGTACGATTTCGCGGACTGGCTGAAGAACAAGCACGGCCGGCGGGTGCAGGTGGTGACGTCGAACGAGCGGCGGGTGCCGCTGGAATATCACTGGGTGGAGGACAAGACGCTCACCGAGCTGCTGGTGCAGATGGCGTCCGGCTCCGCGGAAGAGCAGCACACCCCGGCCCTCGTGTTCGCGTTCAACCGCGAGGAATGCTGGGACCTGGCCGAGCGACTCAAGGGTCTGCCGCTCATTACCAATCGGCAGAAGGAGCAGATTGACGCGTACCTACGCGAGCGCAAGGCCGAGCTGGCCGAGGGCGTCGGGCCGAAGCTGGGGCAGATGCTGCTGCGGGGCGTGGGCGTGCACCACGCTGGCGTGCTGCCGCGGCACAAGCTGATCGTGGAGGAGCTGTTCGGGCAGAAGCTGGTGCCGCTGGTGTGCTGCACGGAGACGCTGGCGGCGGGGATCAACCTGCCGGCCCGCTCCGTGGTGCTGAGCACGCTGATCAAGGGGCCGCACGGGGAGAAGAAACTGATCTCCGCCAGCAGCGCGCACCAGATGTTCGGCCGGGCCGGCCGGCCGCAATTCGACACGCAGGGCCACGTCTACGCGACGGCCCATGACGACGACGTGAAGATTTTCAAGTGGCGCAAGAAGTACGAGCAGATCGACCCGCGCTCCAAGGACCCCGGCATCCTGCGGATCCGCAAGGAGCTCGAACGCAAGCAGCCGACGCGGCGAAAGACCGAGCAGTACTGGAGCCAGGGGCAGTTCAAGACGCTGATCGCGGCCGGGCCGGCCAGGCTCTACAGCCGCGGCATGATCCCGTACTCGGTGTTGATCTTCCTGCTGACGCGCACGGGGACGCTGCACGAGGTCCGCGACTTCCTCTCCAAGCGTTTCGCCGGGGCCGAGTATATCGACAAGTTCAACACGCAACTCAACTTCATGCTCGACAACTTGCAGGGACTGGGCTACCTGACGCGCGCGGAGGACGGCGACCACGTCACGCTTCACGAGAGCATCTATCGATTGCTGAACTACCGCAGCGTGGACCCGCTGTTCGGCGACTACCTCGCCGAGCAGCTCAACTACGCGGACTTCAATGAGAAGCTGTTGGCCCTGGAGGCGGTGCTGGAAGTGCCGCCGGTGATCCTGCGGCACGTGCGCATCCCCGAGACGCTGGCCCAAGGGCCGCTCCAGACCCAGGTGCTCGAGCCGCTGCTGACCGCCATGGGCGTCAAAGTGGTGCAAAGCTCTGCTGTGCCCGAGGAAGAAGAGGAGCGGCCGCGCCGCTGGGTGGACAAGTGGGAGGAGCCGGAGGAGCGTCCGCCGACGTTTCCGGAGATGTTGAAGCTCGCCTTCGAGGCCAGGCTGGCGGCCCCCGAGCCCGCGTTCGTCCAGCCCAAGTGGATCGCCGGCGACGCCTTCGCCCGCGACTGCGAGTTCTTCAAGTCGGTCCGCGCCCTCGACCTGATCAAGCAGGAGGGACTGATCCTGCGGCACTTGCTGCGGCTGGTGATTCTCGCGGGCGAGTTCTACGTGCGCACCGAAGACCCGGAGTACCAGCGCCTGGGAGAGCTGGCGACGCAGACGTGCGCCCGCGTGGACGAGCACTACACGCAGCGCTTCCTGGCGGAAGCACAGAGCATGCGGGAGGTGCTCAAGCCGTAGACGCGGAATCGGCCCGTGGCCGCCGCCTGCTCGAAGACCGCCGCTGCAACAGCCTGATGCGCGCCCCGCGCCTTCCCAGAGGCCGCGGCACGGCGGCGGAATGGGCGGAGCGTCGGCCGCGTCAGGTGGTCGTAGTCGTGGTCGTCGTGGTCAGCGCCTCCAGGAACTCGGGTAGATACTCGATGAGCGCGTTGAGCAGGTAGTAGCCGAAATCCGTGGCGCACGAACTGACTGTGAGCAGCAGCCCGCTCGTCAACACCATTGCGATCCGTTTTCCAGTTCTCATGCGGGTTCTCCGTCGCACCAACAGGTACCTGGCGGCGGCCGGTGTTCCCCCCGCCGCGCCTCAGGAATGTCTTTCAACACCTATCCGTCTGCCGCAGAAGTCTCCGTGGGCCACGCGTCCGTAGCGTCGGACCTGAGCTCGCCGCAGCGAATCGCCTGCAACGACCTGCCCGCCGTGGCGGGTGTCCGACGATCTTCCAGCCGAATGCGATCCTCGCCGGCCCCGGAGGTCCGGGGCTACACTTCTGCGGCGGACCGCTGTGCCGGCGTGCAATCGCGAACGTCCTCCGTCAACGAGACGGAGGACGCTCACTGCCGGCACTTACGCCCGCAAGCATTTCGGGCCCACGCTCACTGCTCCTGGGCGGCTTCCGCAGTCTGCCCCAGTTGCTCCAGTTGCTCGTCGGTGAGCAGGCTGAGGAGTTCGTCGCGGGTCTGCTCGTGCCGCGCGGCAACGGCGTCGTGAAGTTCGGTGAGAATCTCCTCGATGGCGATCTGCTGCTCGTCCGACAACCCCAGGGCCTGCGTCAGGCGGTCCAGCGGGCCGCCTTCGTGCCCGTGAGCGATCCCGCCGGGGCCGACCGGCGGGGGTGGGCCGCCGCCGATCGGCAGCGGGGGTAGCCCATCGAAGCTCGCCGCTTGCTCCTCGGTGAGCAGAGCGCGAATGTCCTCTTCTGCCGCCGCGCGCAGCGCCTCGAGGTCGTCTCGTTCGGCCTGGAAGATCTCGTCGGCAGCCTGCTGCTGTTCGTCCGTCAAGGCCGGCGGCGGCGCTCCACGCCCCATCCCGTGCCTCGACGGTCCGCCACCAAATGCCGGCCCGCCAGGCGGCATTCCGCATGCGTAGCCGACAATCTCACGCAGCGCGTCGTTGTACTCCTGCTCCGTGATCTCGCCGGCCTCGAGCTGGGCTTGCAGCGACTCGATCTCGACCAGTTCGGCGTCGGACAGGCCCGACTGCGTGAACGGCCCCGGCATTATGGCCGGAGAGCCGGCGAACTGCGTGACGCCATCGAGCACCTGTCCGACCGTGACCTGGTCCAGCAGATCGCCCAGCGTGGTGTCCTCGGAGATGCCCAGATTCGCCAGCAGGTCCAGCAGGCTGCCGGTTGAGTCGCTGGTCGCCAGCGATGAGCCGCAGCCCCCGGCCAACATTCCGATCGCGAGTGCGCCAACCATCGTACCCATCTGGATTCTTCTGTAGCCTGACATCGCTAGTTTCCTCCTGTTCTTCGGACGCTGTACGCGCGGACCGACCTGAGGCACTCGGACGGCTCCTGGCACGGATGGGTGTTGTGCCGTCCTCTCGCCGGGTCGCCCGTTTGTCCACCTGGCATGCCGTATGCAATTACGCGCCACGACTAATTCCTATGGCGGCGTGGATGAAGAGATGATGAAATCGGGCTTCGTTGCGTTCCGGTCAGTCCCGCGGGACCGCCAGCAGTCCCTTGAACAAGCGGACGGGCACCGCTGGGAAGCCCGCTGGCGTTGCCACGAACGCGGTTCAGAGCGGAGCCGGTCCCCTTTTTCGACGGACACCTGGTGGCCGCAACCGCGCACACACTGCCGGCCACTTTGAACGGACCACCGTCTGGCCGTCGCAGAAGCGCGGCGACATGTTACTGAACCCCCGCCGCAGGCCCGCCCTGGAAACAAAACGACCGCCCAACTGGACAGTCGCGGGAAGGCAAAGTCGGGGCGACAAGCGTTGATCCCCGATTATTCACCAGCTTCATGAGTTTTGGTGCAACACGCGTGACCCACGGAACGGGAGCAACACCTCATGGGTGAAGGCCAGGGACGGGCCGGTCGGGCCGGCAGAGGCGGCGCGGGCGGAGGCGGGGCCGGGGGCTGGCTGTTCGAGCCCACGTTCAATCGCGCGATCAAGCTGCGGCAGGCCGATCCGCGGATCACGTCTGACGCCGGGGCGCTCTTGCTGCGGGAGGCGGATCATCGCCTCGGGCTGACGGCCGACCTGGCCGCGCAGCTCACGGATGGCCAGCCAACTCGCGGACAACATCTCGCCGGAGCTGCATGACGACCTGGTGTGGGTCGCTTATGAAGCCACCGAGCGGCAGAAGACGCGGGAATGGCGCGAGTATTGGCAGTCGGTTCGCGAGTCACTGACAGAGTAGGCCGGAGGCTGGGGCCGCCCTTCCGCACCCATGTGGCATGGACGGATTACCGGCGTGGGGCCGCATCGAGACCACGACGCAATCGAGCCGCGACATTCATGTCGCGCGCTCGCTCCGCGCGGCGTGAAGACCGCGCCTCAGCCCACGCTACGAGGCCGCAGTTGCGAGGCAGCGCCCTCGTGTCCTCAGTCACAGACTCGGCGAAGAAGTGGGGCGCGCAAATCCCTGGCCAGGGCGTGTGAAGTGGAACTTCGCGCGCCCCGACTTCCGTCGACAACCTCAGACTCAGGACACCAGCAGTCCGCCGCAGAACTCCCCGCGGACCGCTCACCCGTAGCGTCGGACCTGAGCTCGCCGCAGCGAGTCGCCTGTAGCGACCTGCCCGCCGTGGCGGGTGTCCGACGCTTTTCGAGCCGAATGGAACCCTCGCCGGACACGGAGGTCCAGCGCTATACCTCTGCGGCGGACCGCTAGCGCGTATGCCACCGGGTGAGACGCCCCTGGCGATCGGCGAGCCAGATCAGGTTCCAGTCGTCACCGACCTGCAGCATGTCGAGTTCGAGAACCGACCGCACGTGGGCCAGGTTCTCTCCGGGTGTTTTCGTTACGGTCGCACAGCCCGCCGCCACGGCCAGACCGCTCAGCAGTCCGAGCAAGAGCCATATCCGCATACTGCACCTGTTGAGTTCAACCGCACTCGAGTCGGCTGCTAGTGTCAGAGCAACCGCCGCCGATGTCAACCCGGAATGTGCCCCCGCCGATTCAGGTGCCCCCTCACCCGCGCCCTGCCCCCACCCCCCGGGGACGCCGGGCCGGGTTCTGCAACAGCGCGCTATGCCGCCGCTGCCGGCTGCTTGAGCAGTTCTCAGGTTCTCGTTACGGCTGACCTCTTGGCCAATGATGTCCGGAATCCAGGATTCTTCTAACTTAGGTAGATGTTAAGTAGCGCAACCGCGCCCGGCGTGTTTCGCCATGGGCGCGGCGCGCAGCGGACGCAAAGTCGGACCTCGTGCGGAGCGGGCACCCCGCAGTGAGCAGAATCTCGTCACCTGGCGCATGCTGCAACCCCTGGAGCACCTGCTCCACACCCTCCGCCGGGCGGACGAGCACGGCCATCGCACGCTCGTTGCCGATCATCTGTTGATCGCGCACCTGGTGGCCTTCTTCACTCCGGCCTTCAAGAGCCTCCGACGGATCGAGGACATTTTCGACCACGCCGGCGCGCGGCGCAAGCATAGCCTGCCGCGTCTGCCGCACCGGACAGTCAGCGATGCTGGGCCGGTCCCGGCCGACGGAGGCCCCGCCGCGATCGAGCCCTTCCCCCGGCGCCCCACGCCTCGCTCTGCGGCGCGACTCAGTTACAATCCCGGACAGCATTGAGCAGAAGCTCGGCCGCTACAGGAGAGCACATGATTGTCGACAAAGACATCCGATCGCTGTTCGGCTCCGTTCTGGAGCGCATCACCAACAACGACCTTCGCGACAAGGTCGTCAAGACTTGGCTCCTCGGCTGCGAGCGCGGCGGATGGACCAGCACCGACGAACTGACCAAGATGCCGTTTACGCTGCTGACCAAGACCCACGGCGTAAACTTCATCCAGCACACCCTCGCCGTCACCGAGGGCGCCTACGGGCTCGCCAAGGCCCAGGAAGCCGCGTACGGCGGCAAGCTGCCGTACAGGATCGACTATGACCGGCTGCTCGCCGGCGGTCTGCTGCACGATGTCGGCAAGCTCGTCGAGACCGAGAGGGACGGCGCCGGCGGCTATCGCAAGAGCCGTGCGGGGGCGTGCCTGCGGCACCCGATCTCCGGGACCGCCCTGGCGGTCGAGGCGGGCATCCGTGATGAGACGGTCCTCAACACGATCGCCTGCCACGCCAAGGAAGGCGAGGGCGCGCCGAAGTGCGTGGAGACCGTGCTCATACATCAGGCCGACTTCGCGACCTTCGACCCACTGGTCATGCTGGACAAGGGCCAGCTCATTCAGTAGGGAAACAGGCGAGGCAGTCGATTCGCACCGTGCCCGGTGCCGACGGCGACGGCGGCGGGCCCGAAGCCGGTCCCTTCAGCCCGCGGGCAGCAGCCGGCCAACACAGCACCCACAACATGTCGCGTCCCGACGGTTTCCCACTTGCAATATGTGGGGTTATGGCATAGACTTGGGTTGATAGCCGGTTGCAGGGGGCAGTGGATCGCGCGGTCAGCCAGCCCCCCGCGAGCGTACCTCCATCGTGTTCGGCCGATCTGCCGAGTCAGAAAGGAGTCTGAGCACCATGCCACGTCACGAGCAGGACGCCCCGTGGGCACGCATTCTCCGAGTACCTCGAACTGAAATCAGCCTGTTGGCCGGTGCAGCGTTGATCGCTGCCAGCCTGATCGGCGGATGTCCGCCGCAGGTGCTGATTTACGGCAACCCCGATCTTTCGACCGACGGCACGGCGGACGACGACGATCAATCCGGCATGGTCTCGCCGGGCGGGGCAACGGGCCCGACTGACCCCAACGACACTGGCGGCACACAGGGCGAGCCCGGCCCCGCGGGTCCTACGGGCCCAGCCGGACCTGACGGGCCTCAGGGACCGGAAGGCCCCGCCGGTCCGCCCGGGCCTGCCGGCCCGCAAGGTCCGCAAGGCGAGCCGGGGAAGACCTACGCGATCGGCGCCGGTCTGCGGCTGAATGGCCTGACAATCCAGATCGACAACACGTACTTCGACCAACGGGTGTCCGCGAACGCCTGGTTGCTGGGCGGCAACACGGGGCTCGATTCCAGTACCGATTTCCTCGGCACGGCTGACGACACGGTGCTGACGCTCGGGGTCGGCGGGGCAGCCGCCCTGCGGCTGGAGCCGACGGCCGGTGCAGCCAACCTCGTCGGTGGTTTCCCCGGGAACGCGGCGGCGGCGGACGTCGTCGGGGCGACCATTGCCGGCGGCGGCGCGCTCAATGCGGTGAACCGCGCCGCGGCCAGCTACGCAAGCGTGGGCGGGGGCTACAACAACGATGCCCAAAGTGCTGGCGGAACGATCGGCGGGGGCGCGAGCAACACGGTCCAGAGCGAAGCGGCAACCGTCTCGGGTGGCCTCGAAAACAGCGCCACGGGCGACTACGCGACTGTCCCCGGCGGCGCCCAGAACGAGGCCGCCGGCGACTTCAGCTTTGCCGCCGGGCGCAAGGCGAACGCCGCGCACCGCGGATGCTTCGTTTGGGGCGACTCCACCTTCGACAAGATTGCCTCGACCGCGGATAACCAGTTCATCGTCCGGGCCAGCGGCGGGGTCTGGCTCGGCGCCCATAGCAACCCGACCATCCCGGACGTTGCGTACCTCGCCACGAGCACCGGGGCGTACCTGAGCAAGGACGGCGTCTGGACGAACGCCGGGGCGGGCAACGTGAGGCTGGAGTCGAGTCCAGCCGACCCGCGGGCAATTGTCGAGGCGATCGCCAGGCTCGCCATCTATTTCTGGAGCTCTCTGGACGAGGAGGACGCCACGCAGCACCTGAGCCCAAGCGCCGCGGATTTCCATGCGGCGTTTGGGGTCGGAGTAGCCGGCGAGGGAATCGCCACGATCGACGCGGACGGAGTTGCCCTGGCGGGCATTCAGGGCCTGTACCAGCTCTTGCAGGAGAAGGATGCGGTTCTGGCCGCTCAGCAACAGCGCATCGCCGCGCTTGAAGAGCGGCTGGCAAGACTGGAATCGCTGCTCAGCGAGCGCAGCGCACCGGCGGGCGCGTCCAAGTAGTTGAAGCGGCCGGCGCGGGTTCAACGCGAGCGAAGGGCGGGCGGGTGTATGTCCGCGCCTACTCTCCCTCCCAGCCGGCCAGGCGTGCCAGCAGCCACCAGAACGCGCGGCCCTTCTGATAGCAATTGAAACACTGGGAGTGGGCGCACTCCACGCAGTCCGGGCAGGCGCGCGTACTGCACCAGGTTTCGCACCACTCGCACCAATCGGTGCCGTCGGGGTAGTACCCGCCGGCCGGGTCGTAGCTCTCGATGTCGGCGAAATCAAACAGGACTTTGCCGTGTGCGGCGCAGTATTCGCGAATCCGGTTGTTGCCGCGGTACAGGATCCCGCCTGGGCCTTCGCCGTCCAAATGGCCGGTCATGTAGACGAACGTCACGCCCGGGTAGTCTTGCTCGAGTCGGTCCAGCGCCTGGAGGTAGGCGTCGATGCCCTCCGGCGTGTTCTCGCTCACGCCGCCGCACCATGACCACACGACGAGGTTGTGGGTGTTGCCCGGTTGGCCGAGCGCGTCGCGCGTCACGTCCACCCAGGCCAAATCGCCCTGGGTGCCGAGGTCGCCGTACTGCTCGGTGATGTTCAGGGCATCCGCCGCGGGGAAACCGGCGTGAGTCGCCGCGATCATGTCGATGCCCGTGACAACCTGGCTGCCGTGCGACGTATGCCCATAGAAGATGTCGAAGCCGGACTGCGCCGCGCTGACGAATTGCGATGGGATCGACGCGAAGTTGCCGGCCGCCGCGTGATCGGCGAGCAAACCTCCGGCCGGGACATTGCCGCCGGAAGTGGCGTCGCCGTCCGCGTCGGCGTCACCGTTGGCGCTCGTGCCGTTCGTGTCGGCGTCTCCGTTGCCGCCTGCGCCGTCGTTGTTCTGGTCCGTGACTTCGGTCGGTGCGCCGTTGCCGCCCAGCAAGGCCGTGAGTGCCGGGCACCCTGCGGTCAATGCCAGGAGACCGGCGGCCAGGAGGAGAAAGACCGTGCTGGTCCGAGTGGTTCTCATGGTGCAGCTCCGATGGGGTTGGTCGCGCGGCACTGACGGACCGGGCACCACTTGGCGGCGAGCGTCGTCGTGCCCCGTGCGTCCCGGGTGCATTATCGGGCAGCGCGGGCTTGAACGCCACCGCACGAGTCATACGTGCCGTCCGGTATTTCAGCCCACGGATGCGGTGGCGCGGGAGCGCCCGCTCGCAGCCACGGCACCCGCGGATTCGGTCGATACCAAGCACATGGAAGCCCCCGCAGCTTGTCTGCTCATCCCACGGGAACCCGCGGCGGCGCGGCCGGTCTCGAGTGCCGAGCACGGCGGGCCGTTGACGGAGGCGCACTTCTCGCTGTTGCGGCGCGCCCAGGTTACTCGCGAACCCATCCGCAAAGCGGCCCGGACGGCCCGTTTCTCGGCGCTGACGACGCTTGCCATCAGCCTGGCAGGTGTTCCGGTCGCGCTCTTCTCGCCGAGTTGGCTCTCCACGGCAGCCATCATGGCGATCGGTGCGATCGGTGTCGTTGAGTACGTTGGCGCGCGGCGGATGCGACGTGGCGAGTTGTCGGCGGCCAGTCTCCTGGGCACGAACCAGCTCGTGTTTATGGGCCTGATCGTAGCCTACTGCGTGACGCAGATGCTGACTTTCTCCACCCCGGCCGGCCAATCGACCCTGCTGCCGGCCGACCTACGGGCCCAGTTGGCCCAACTGGAAGGCGTCGAGGGTGTCGGCCTGGAACTTGGCCGGCAGCTTGACTTCTGGGCGCCGCTTGCCGCCTACGGGTTCTACTCACTGGTCATCTTGCTGACGGTTTGTTTCCAGGGTGGGTTGGCCGTGTACTACTTCACGCGCCGCCAGCACCTGCGCGAGTTCCGGGCCGCGACCCCCGGCTGGGTGCAGCGAGTATTTGGCGTATTGGGAATCTGAGACGGCCCACCTCGCGAAAGTCCCCCAGCCGCAGGGCGCAACAGGCACGCAGCGCAAGCCATGCGCGAGCACGCAGCGCGGACCCCGTGCGCCGGCCGCCTACTCCGCAACCGTGATCGGTCCGAGCCCGGCGACGGTAACCACGTCGTTCACGTTGTCGGTGATGCGTGCGAACAGGTTGTAGATTCCGGCGGGGACCTGGGCGCCGTTGGCATCTGTGCCATCCCAGTCGAACGAGTCCTCCCCGAGCGTCGTGGGTAACTCCCAGTCTTCGAGGAGGAAGATCTCGTTGCCGCTTTCGTGGTTCGTGTCCGGATCAAGGCCGATGCTGGCGGTGGCGCCCTCGTCGCGGGCAACCCAGGCGATCGTCAACGGCTGGTCGGGGCTCGGTCGGGCCACGACCTCGCCAGCCGGTTCGATAAACTCGAACTTCGGGCGGGCGTCGATCGTGACAAGCCCCCGGCTCCGGTCTCGGCGCACCAAGGTGGCCGTTTCGATGTACGCAATGATCGCGTACGGCCCGCCAAAGCCGTCCGTGTACCAGGTAACGTGACGTGCGCCTGAGCCGGTGCCCTCGAAGGTCACGCCCTCCGCCAAGTTCGTCCGCGACAGGTCGGTGCGCGATTCCAGGACGATCGTGACCACCGCCAGCTCATCGGTGAGGTTCGCTGCCGACCAGGTGACATCGACGGGCGTGCCCTCCGGGATGGTGTCGCCCAACGATGAGGCGCCGACGGAAATTCCGAGCACCTCGCCGGGGATGGCCTGGTGCTTCTTTTCGTACAGCGGCAGGCACGTGCCTCCGGCTACCAGCCACGCCAACCCGAACATTGTCAGCAGCCCAGTCCGCATGCGCTTCCACCTTTCGGGGTCTTCCGACCGCGGGCACCGGCCTCGGAGGCCCATCCAGTTTATCGGTCGCCCGACTGAGTCGGTCAAGCGCCGCTCGACTCGCCGCGCGGCACGGCGGGTGGCGGGTCGTCGCCGCTCGTGGTAACATCCAGCCGACCCGGCCGGCCGATAGAACCGATAAACCGGCCCGGCGGTCGGCCTGGCCGAGAACCCGAGTCACAGGTGCCCACGATGATCCACCGAGCAATCGCTGTCAACGGCCCCACACTGGCGTTTGCGCTGACTGGTGCGCTGCTGCTGCCGGGCGGCTGCTCCCGAACGGTGTGGCTCAACCAGACCAAAGAGCGGACGGGCAACATCACGATGCTGTTCGTCAACACGACCTCCGCCGACGCGGGCTTCACGTATGGTACCTGGGACGAGTGGGACCAGTCGCCGGGGACGGTGAACATGCGGCAGAGCAGCGTCCCGGCTTTCACCGCCAGCGAAGTGGTGACGGTGCCGTGCGCACGCAACGCCGCGATCGGCACCCAGCCGCTCGTCGATCGCGTCCTGGAGACCAAGGCCGACGACACGGACACGTTCATCCCGGAGCGATTCGACACGGTGGTTCGGTTTGCCCAGGCCAGCAGCGACTCGGATGCAGCCGGTTTGCCGACGGCGGGTACCGCGAAAGGGGTCGGGCTGCTGTTGGGCGTGGACTACAGTTGCGAAGATCGGATCATCTTCACCTTTGTGGAAGACCCGGACGCGGAGGGCGGATACCGGATCGACTACGTGGTGATCCTGGACGCGCGGCAGAACGAGTAATGGAGCCGCCGCGCCGAACCTACCCGGGAGGAGCGAGGCATGTCGCAGGCTGTTGCGCGAAAAGTCCTGGCAGACATGAAGGCCGCCTCATTCATCCGCGAGATGTTCGAGAAGGGGCGGCGTCTGAAGGCCGAGTACGGCGAGGACAACGTCTACGACTTCTCGCTGGGCAACCCGAACGCGACGCCGCCGGCCGCGTTCTTCGCCGCCCTGCAAGCCGCCGCGGGCGAGCACCAGCCGGCCCTCCACCGCTACATGCCCAACGTCGGGTTTGACGAGACGCGGGCGGCCGTGGCGCGCTTCGTCAGCCGCGAGTACCGCCTGGAGGTGGACGCCGCCGCCGTGATCCTGACGACCGGCGCGGCCGGGGGGATGAACGTGGTCTTGCGCGCGATCTGCAACCCGGGCGACGAAGTCATCACCCTCGCGCCCTTCTTCCCCGAGTACCGCTTCTACATCGAGCAGGCCGGTGGAACGATGGTCATGGTGCAGACCGACGGCGAGTTCCAGCCGGACATACCGGCCATTGCCGCCGCCCTCACGGAGCGCACGCGGGCCATCATCGTCAACACGCCGAACAACCCGAGCGGGGCCGTCTACACGGCGGAGAAGTGCCGGGCGCTGGCCGAGCTGCTGGCCGGGCACGACCGGCCGGACAGGCCGCTCTACCTGGTGTGCGACGATCCGTACCGGCGGGTCATTTTCGATCTCGACTGGTGTCCGACCCCGGTGCATGACTACGCGCGCACGATCCTCGTGTCGAGCTACTCGAAGGACCTGAGCATCGCGGGCGAGCGGGCGGGCTACATCGTGGTGCCGGCGGCGGTCCCCGACCAGGGGGTCCTGCTCGGCGCGATGACGATGCTGAATCGCACGCTGGGCTTCGTCAATGCACCGGCCTTCATGCAGCGGGTGATCGCCCGCTGCGCGGACGCGCTGTGCGACGTGAGCTTCTACCGGCAGAACCGCGACCTGCTCTGCAACGCGCTGCGCGAGTTCGGCTACGAGCTGAACCTGCCGCGCGGAGCGTTGTACGCGTTTCCCAGGACGCCGATGGCCGACGATACCGCCTTCGTGGACCTCCTGCTCAAGCAGCGCGTGCTGGCCGTGCCGGGCCGGGGATTCGGCCGGCCCGGGTACATGCGCCTCAGCTTCTGCGTCGACCGCCGCACGATCGAGCGCGGCCTGCCGGGGCTGAAGGCCGCGATGGCCGAAGTCCGCCGCTGAGCCGCTGTCGCGTCCGCGGGGAGATGCGTCCGATCCGCAGGTTTCGAGACCTTCGCATTCCGACGCCCGGACCGTAGAATGGGTGGATGCGTCTTGTCCTAAGGAGACGGTTTGAGCACTGCACCCACTACGACGACAGCGACCAGCGACAACCTCAAAGGCTACCGCGGCCCGGGCCGGGCCCTGCTGCAGCGCTTCGGCGTGGGCGTCTGGAGCGAGGTGGAGATCGAGTCCGCCCGCGGGCACTTCCGCGGCCTGATCCTCCCGCGCTCCGAGACCGCCGATGACCGGCACATCGTGCTGAAGCTCGGCAGCGGCTACAATGTCGGCATCGCCGCCGACTCGGTCAGCGCAATGAGGGAGGTCGGCCGCCGCGAGGCCCACTACAAGATTCCCGAGAAGGAATTCCCCTACGATCCCCAGAAACCAAACGTAATGCTCTTCGGCACCGGCGGCACCATCGCCAGCCGCCTCGACTACCGCACCGGCGCCGTCATCCCCGCCTTCAGTCCCGGCGAGCTGTACGGCTCCGTCCCCGAGCTGGCCGACATCTGCAACCTCCGCACGGAGAAGCTTTTCGGCGTCTTCAGCGAGAACATGGGGCCCGAGCAGTATATCAAGCTCGCCCAACGCATCGGCGAGGAGATCCGGGCGGGCACCAGCGGCGTCGTCATCGGCCACGGTACCGACACGATGCACCATACCGCCGCGATCCTCACGTTCATGATTCAGAATCCGCCCGTGCCGATCATCATGGTGGGCAGCCAGCGCTCCAGCGATCGGCCGTCGTCGGACGCGGCGATCAACCTGCAATGTGCGGTCAAGGCCGCCGCCGAGGGGGACATCGCCGAGGTGCTGGTGTGCATGTTCGGCCCGACCTCCGACGAGTACAACCTGCTGCACCGCGGCACGCGCGTCCGCAAGATGCACAGCAGCTACCGCTCGACCTTCCGCACGTTGAGCGACATCCC
This sequence comes from Phycisphaerales bacterium, assembly GCA_022839625.1. GTDB lineage: Bacteria > Planctomycetota > Phycisphaerae > UBA1845 > Fen-1342 > JALHJL01. The sequence continues at coordinate 29,509 of JALHJL010000037.1, read as the reverse complement.
CGTGGCCATGATCTCGCCGAAGGAGATCATTCCGCTGCGGCAGGATTACAAGCGGCGGCGCTCCGACCGCGAGGTGACGGTCAACACCGCCTTCGAGGAAAAGGTCACCATCCTCTATTACTACCCCAACATGCTGCCCGACCTCGTCGACGCCATCGTCGACAAGGGCTACCGCGGGATCGTCATCGCCGGCACGGGATTGGGGCACATCAACAAGCCGCTGTACCCGGCGATCAAGCGGGCAGCGGACGCGGGCGTGCACATCTACATGACTGTGCAGACGCTGTGGGGCTACTGCGGCATGTACGTGTACGACACCGGCCGTGACCTGATGACGCTCGGCATCCGCCCGGCGAGCAACATGCTGCCGGAGGTCGCCTACATGAAGCTGTGCTGGGTGCTTGGCCAGACGGATGACCCGGCCGAGGTCGAGCGGCTGATGCTGACGCCGGTGAGCGACGAGATCACCGACCGCGAGCCGTACAACGGCTACCTGTGCTACCAGGGCGGGATCCCCGAGGTGCAGGAGTTTCTGCGGACGATCAAGCGGTAGTTCCGCGGGGGGCCTTTCGGCGGGACTGGCCGCGGCCTCACTCTGCCCGTCGTCGCCGGCGGCGCTACTCGGCCGGCTTCACGTCGGCTGCGGCCGTGCTGATCCGTTCGAGCAGGAAAGACTCCAGCAGCGGATCGCGGCCGAGCGGGACCCACTGTACGCCGCGGCTTTGTCGGCCGCGCAACCCCGCAACCGTGGGCACGCGATCACTGTAGATCGCTAGGGCACCGGAAGTGGTCGTGATCTGCCGCTCGGGCGCCGCGTAGCGGGCCTTGTCAACCCGCACGCGCAGGCGGTAAGGCCCGGCAGCGTTCTCCGGCACGGGTTCCGCGATGTCCCCCGCCACCCGCTCCCCGGGGGGCTGGTCCGCCCCGGTGCCCGCGTGCTCCTCAGCGTCGCCAACCGGCTGGATGTTGACCGTGACGATCCGCCGCATCGTGTGCAGGCTCGACTCGGCCAGTTGATATCCGCCGCGCGAGTCCGCGCGCCACCATTCGAACCACTGCCCGCTCGTCGCGGGTCGGGAGACGATCAGCCCGCGGACCCGGTCGACCCGGTCGGGTGGAAAGTCGTAGAGCCGCAGGACCGATAAGGAGCGGTCGAAGAAAGTCTCGTAGTCGGGGACGTGGAGCACGAGCTCGGTAGGGCCGGTAGGCTGCGCGGGGGCCTGACACCCGGGCAGGACGATCAGCCCACCCAGCAGCACCAGGCCGAGGGCGAGGCCGGCATACCCCCGCGATGTCCCGTTATCCCGGAAGACAGGCTCGCGGCCCGTGGAAAAAAATCTGCCCGCCGCTGGCAATTGGCGAGTTCTCATGCCGCGATAATAAATGCCGTGGCCTGGATTGCAAGCGGGGCGGGGGCCTTGGGGGACCGGGCGGCGAAGTGAGCCTGACTATTTCGGCGAAATCGTGCAACCGCTTGAGATTCAAATTGAATGATTAGCAGTGGAAGCTGTCGTGTCCCCCTTCGGGAACCCGCGCCACCCCGGCCGGTGACGCGGGTTCTGTTTTAGGTACCCGTTGAGAGAAGTTCATCCGGGGAAAGCGGGGCGGCGGCCGACGCGACGTGGCTGGAACGCGCGGAGGACGCATAGCACGCAGGCGAGCCGTGGCAGGTTGCAACCGCCGCGGCGGATTCCACCTGCCCTACCGCGACTTCGGGTGCCACGGGCGGCTCGGCCGCCCGTGTTTCAGGCGGCACTGGCAGCAAGCTGCCATTGGCACCCGCTCCCGACGTTATCCACAGCAGCCGTGCGGAGCGGCCGCAGAGTGGAACTTCGCCGTCCGCGGCCGGGTCGCTGGGAGATTCCGGCGGTTCGTGTTACCCTGAGAGGTGAAACGGAGTATGAGAGTTGCGGGAGGAGCTGGCGGCGGCCGAGGCGCGGTGCACTGTGAATGGGGCTGAACAAGCATTGGCCCGACGACTCCGGGAGCTGCGACGCCGGCACTTCGGACCGCGCGGCAAGGAACGCTTCGCGCAGCGGCTCGGCGTGTCCGCCGAGGACTACGACCGCTACGAGCGCGGGACCGTGCCGCCCGGCGACATTCTCGTACGCATCTGCGAGGTGACCGGCGAGGACCTCCAGTGGCTGCTCACGGGCGTGTCCGGGCGCGGGACCGTCGTGATCGCCGGGACGCGCGGGCGACACCAGGACCTGCTGGCGCGGCTGGCGCGGCTACTGGACGAACGCCCGCAAGTGGCCGCGCCGGTGGAGGCGTTCCTCGACCTGCTGGCTCGGACTCCGTTGCCGCAACCCGCTCCGGCGCCGGTGCTGCCGCCGGCTCGCCACGACCACTTGATCCCCATCTTCGACCCGGAAGAGCTGCCGGCGGCCTGGACGACGCCGACGGACGACGCGCCGGGGCCGTTCCGTTTGGCCTTGCCGCACGGTGACCTTTCCGTGGCGGCGCAGACGGCGGTCGAAGTTGCTGAACCCGCGATGGACTACCCAGCCGCCGCGCTGCGCACCGTGGAGCTGCTGACCGTGGACACCGCCGATGGCCGCCGCCAGTGTTGCGTGCGGAGCGCCGAGATCGCGAGCTGTTTCCCTCATGCGCTGGGAGTGCGACTCCCCGATGCGTCCATGGTCCCCATGTTCGCGGCCGGCGATGCCGTGCTCGTGGCGGTCGGGGTGGAAGCCAAGGTGGGCCGGCCCGCGGTGTGCCGCGTCACGGACCAGCCGAACGTTCGCTGCCGAATCTGGCTGGGGGAAGACGAGGGAGTGGTGCGGCTGGGGCGGCTGGCGGATGCCGAGTGCGAGCTGGTGCCGCGGGAGCATATCCTTTGGTCGCTGGAAGTGCTGTACCGCCTGGCGCGAGCGGCGTGAGGCCGGCTGCGAAGTGGGGCCCTGCGGTGCCCGGCAAGGCAGTGGAGGCCGCGTGTGCCGGTTGAGTGGATCGGAAGCGACGTTCGCATCGTGCCGGCGGGCCCGGCGCTGGGCACGGTGGAGGTGCCGGGCTCGAAAAGCCTGACCAACCGCTACCTGGCCTGCGCGGCCCTCGCCGACGGGCGTAGCCGGTTGTGCGGGGCGTCGTTTTCCGACGACGCTCTAGTGATGCTGGCGGGGCTCTCCCAACTCGGGATTGTGACCGACACACATCCGGCACGAGGAGAAATCGTCGTCGCCGGCGGTCGCGGCAACTTCGTGGCCGACGACGTGCAAATCGACGTGGGTGACGCCGGTACTGCCATGCGGTTCCTCACGGCCCTCTCCTGCCTCGGGTTTGGCCGGCGGCGGATCGACGGATCGGCGCGCATGCGGCAACGGCCGATCGGTACGCTGGTGGACGCGCTGGCGTCCCTGGGGGCTCACATCGGCTACGAGGGCGTCGCCGGATTCCCGCCGCTGACGGTTTTCGCCCGCGGCCTGACCGGCGGGGAAGCAACCCTCTACACGCCTGCATCGAGCCAATTTGTCAGTGCGTTGCTGATGGTGGCTCCGTACGCGACGCAGGATGTGCGGATGCGTGTCGAGGGGGCGCTGCCGAGTCGCCCGTACGTGGACATGACGATCGACGTGATGCGGTCGCTGGGGGTCGAGACGCTGGAAGCCGGGGGACGGTTTATCGTGCCCGCGTTTCAGCGCTATCAGCCCGGACAGCACGAGGTCGAGCCGGACGCCAGCGCGGCGACGTACTTCTGGGCGGCGGCGGCGGTGACCGGCGGGCGCATCCGCGTCGCGGGACTTACCCGCAAGAGCCGGCAGGGGGACGTGCGGTTTGTGGACGTGCTCGCGCAGATGGGCTGCCGTGTGCACGAGGACGACACGTCACTGGAGGTCGAAGGCCCCGCCGGCGGCCGGCTTCACGGCGTGGTCGTGGACTTGAACGAAATGCCCGATGCGGTGCCGACATTGGCCGTGGTCGCGCTGTTCGCGGACGGGCCGACCGAGATTCGCAACGTGGCGAACCTGCGCATCAAGGAAACGGACCGCATCGCCGCCCTGGCGACGGAGCTGACGCGCTTGGGCGCGCGGGTGGACGCGCGCGAAGACGGCCTTACGATTCACCCGCCGCGCCACGTCGTACCCGCGGCAATCGAGACGTACGGCGACCATCGGATGGCGCTGAGCTTCGCAGTCGCCGGGTTGGTCGTGGATGGGGTCGTGATCCGGGCGGCAGGCTGCGTATCCAAGAGCTTCCCGGCGTTCTTTGACGTGCTCGGCGGGGCCACGCGGTGATCCGACCGAGACGCGGTCTTACTGGGACGGGGCATCGCCGCGCCGGCCAATCAGCTTCACCACGACGGCGTCGCCGCTGGCGATCCACTTGCCTGCCGGCGTTTGCTGCGTCTGAAGATTGATGACCGCGTTGGCCCCCTTCTGGGCGGCGAGCGCCTTGAGCAGCTCAACGGCGGCGATGGACGACGGCTTGCCGTCGCTCACCACGGCCTCCACTTGTCGCACGATCGCGTAGCCGGCGATGCGCGTCGTGGAGCTGGTGGCGACGATCTGCCCGGCGAAGTGCTTGATTTCCTCTTGCTGAAGCCGGACGCTCTCGAAGCGCTGGTGCAATTCGGCCCGCCGTCGGGCGGCGGCCCGCGCCTCCCGCCAGCGCCCGAGAATCCGCAGCAGGATCACCAGGCTGAGCAGCGCGACCGCGGCCAGCACGATCCGCTGCACGAGCGGGTCCTGAAGATCGAGGTTTACGGGCAGGCTCGTCGGCAGACTCTGGGCCAGGCTGATCGCTGCGGTTGACATACAGTCCTCGCGCCGGCGGCGTTCGGCAAGCACAGTATACGCGCTCGGCGGGACCATGGCGTAGCGCCCAACGAGCAGCGCGTTCGGGTACTGTGAAGTCTCGGTTTGCAGCCCGCCTCGCACGGTGCGCCGGGGGCGCGGGTCTTACGCGGTCACCGCCGCCCGTCGTCCCGCCGCGACGAACCGGCTGATCGCCAGGATGACGATGCCGACGGTCATTGCCAGCACGATGATCGCGGTGATTGCCAGCGGCGCTGTCTTCGGCCAGTTGGCGAGGTACTGCGTCCGCAGCAGGTACACCAGCGAATACACCGAAGTGGCAAGCATGAACAGCGCCGGGAGGAGCGTGTACCACACCGGGCGCTGGCGGGCCACCAGCCAGCAGCTTGTCACGATCAAGGCCAACGCGGCGAGCAGTTGGTTGGCCGAGCCGAAGATCTTCCACACCACGTTGTAGCCATTGCCCAGCCCGAGCAGGAGCATCAGTCCCACGGCGATTCCGGAGTTGATCCAGTACTGTTGAAGAATCCGGAAGAGGGCCCGCGCCGCGCCGTGCGTGGCGATCGGCCGCGGCGGGGGCGGCAGCTCGCGCAAGTCGGGCCTGGCGATAACCAGCCCGCCCGCCCCGGTCATCTCGACCGCGCCGCGCTCACCGGCCGCGGGCGCCTCGTCGTAGCTGCGGGCCACCTCGGCGAAGACGTCATAGCGGCGGAAGAGCGTTGCCCAGCCTTCCTCGATCATGTAGCGCGTCAAGCGGATCGCCGTGTCGAGCGTGGTCACCAGGAAGCCCTCGAGCAGCAGCATGGCGCCCAGCGCGCCGAACGCCACCGGTATCCCGAGCCCGAGGCCGGTCGTGTTGCCCACGCTCATGGCGAAGGTCAGGACTGCGTTGCCCTTGCCGACGGTCGGGTAGCAGAAATGCTGATACCCGAGCAGCGACAGCCCCACGATCAGACAACACACCACGCACACGGCCAGGAAGCTCTCGAGCAGCATGGCGTAGTAGCCGACGTGCCGGGCCGCCGGCTCGCTGCGGAGCTGCTTGCACGTGGTCCCACCCGCACAAAGGCTGTGGAATCCGCTCACCGCGCCGCAGGCGATCGTGATAAACAGGATGGGCCAGCCGGGGCCCAGTTTCGGGTGCGCGCTGGCGGTTGACCAGTTGTTGAACGGGATCGCGCCGAGGCCGGCGAAGTTCCCGCCGCCGCCCCCGACGGCTGCCGCCACCAGCGCCACGACGAGAAACGCCATCCCCACGTACAGGATGTGTACGTTGATGAAGTCCCGGCTTTGCAGAAACAGCCACACCGGCACACCCGCCGCCAGCAGCACGTAGGCGCTCAGCAGCAGCTTCCACGTCAGGGGCTCGACGGCCATCGGCAGGTGCAGCCCGATCCAGATCGAGACGGCACAGATCCCCAGCGCCAGCAGCGAGCACAGCCAGACCGGCGTCTTGCGTTTCAGGTACAGGAAGCCCAGCAGCGGCGAAAACGCCGTGATGACCACGACGGAGGTGGACGCGATTCCGCCGATGACCGCCTGCTGCTCGTGGACGACGAGCCGGCCGTCTTCCGCGCGCAGGACGAAGAGGTTCTCCTGATCGTCGATCTGCCAGGCCTGGCCGGCCTCGAGCACCTTCCAGGTCGCGGCGTCCGACAGGAACCGCTCGTGACGTTCAAACGCGGGCCGCAGCCGGGCCAGGGCGTCGCCCTCGGCGGCGTCCGGCAGCCACTGACCATCGAGCGCAAAGAGCCGGGCGTCCGCGACCCGGAACGCGGTTTGCTCCGCCCCGAGCCCCAGCATCTTCACGGGCACCTTGGACGTCAGCGCTGCCGCGGACAAGTCCAGGAACGCCGCACAGACGAGCACCAGCAGCGCCACCAGCATGATGAGCATCATGGCGAACGCGGCCGGTCCGATGTAGCGGCGCGCGACGACGGCCAGGTTCTTGCCGCCTTCGCGCATCGCGACGTGCGTCGCAGCGAAATCGTGCACCGCCCCCAGGAAGATTCCGCCCAGCACGATCCACAGCAGGGCCGGTCCCCACCCATAGTAGATCGCCAGCACCGGCCCGATGATCGGCCCCGCGCCCGCGATCGACGCGTAGTGATGTGCGAAGACGACCGGCGTCGGCGTCGGCACGTAGTCCCGACCGTCGTTCACCAGTGTGGCCGGCGTCGCCCGGTCCGCCCGCTCTCCGAACACGCGTGCCAGCAAGGGTGCATAGAAGCGCCCCGCCAGGATCAGCGCCGCGGCGGCCAGGACCATAATGAGAAGAACGGACATGGCCATCCTCCGGGCGGTCCGCGCACCGCGCGACAACCGCCATGTGGGAATATATCACACTCATCCAATCGGTCGAGGTTGGCACACCGGCGCGGCGGTGCCTGGCACGACCGCAAGAGGCGGGGCCCGGGGCGGCATTTACCCCCGAGAGGCTTCGTGGTACGCCGCTTGCTTGCAGCGGACGGCCGTCCCGGCTGGGACAATCTGCGCGCCCGACGTTTTCCGCCCGGGCGGGTTGCGGTAGCCTGTCGGGCATGTACAGAGCACTAAGGTCCGCACGAATCAGGATTCGTCCCTCAACCTCGTCAGGGCGCGGGTGGTTGTCCGTTGCTCCGGGGCTCGGCGCAGCCTTCTCGCTGCTGCTCGTGCTCGGGGGATGTAACGCCCTTTCCGATCAGCAGCGCATGCGCCTGGCCGCCGGCGAGCAGGCGTATCGTCAGAAGCAGTACGAGCTGGCATCGCAGCACCTCTCGAAGTTTCTCGACGAGGTCCGCAACCGGCCAGAGGTCGCGCGGGCGCTGTACGTGCGCGGCATGGCGCGGGCGCTGGCCGGCCAGCGCGCCTGGGCCTACGCCGATCTCGAGCGGGCGGCGCGCGAAACAGCCGACCCGCAGCTTCTCTGGCAGCCCCACGCGGTGCTCGGCATCCTGTACTTCGAGGACGATAACTGGGAGGCGGCCGGCCGCGCGTTCAACCAAGCGGTGGAGCGCATGCCGAAGGCCCCGCCCCAGGACGCCTTGCTGTTCCGGCTCGGATTGTGCTGCGAACGGCTGGGGAAGTGGTCGGCGGCCCAGACGCCCTACCGGCAGATCGTGACGCGCTTCCCCCGCGGGGTGTATGCCGAGGCGGCGGAGCGGCGGCTGCAACTCGGCGCGGATTACTTCGCGGTTCAGTGCGGCGTGTTCACCCGCATGGAGAACGCCAACGAGCTTGCGGCTCGATTGCGGGAGCAAGGTCTGCGCACGTACGTGCGCCCGGAACCGCGCAAGGGGGCGGCCTGCTACGTTGTGCTTGAGGGGCGCTACAGCTCTTACCGCGAGGCGAATGCCGCGCTGGCCCGCGTGCGGGGGTATGAGCCGCAGGCCGTATTATGGCCGTGAGAATCGGGCGGGACGGGCCGCGTGATACGCCGAGTCAGCCGATGCATCGCCGGATGGAGACAAACAACGGGGCGGGCTCGACCGGCACCGACGGATCGCAGTCCGCGGCACCGAGCAAACCCGCCCCGCGGGGTCAGGACTAGTTAAGAGTCACGTTGAGCCCGAAGAGATCGCCTCCGAACAGCAGCGCCAGCAAGATGAGGATGGGAGTCAAGAAGCACATTATACCTCTCCTTCCATGGAGTACCCGGCCTGAATTCCGCAACACGGCGGCGCCCACAGGAGGCGCCCGTCAATCCGTGTTTCAGGCGGGCACGCGCCACCGGTAGTCTAGGCGCCGCGCCGGCCGACGGCAAGCACCTTTTCCGCCGCCCGGCCGGTGTTCCGCGACGTGTCCAGCCTGTCGTTCCAGGGCAGCAGGGGGTTCGGTGCCCCAGTGGAGCTCACTCGCCCGCCCGTATTTCGTATCAGTCTCCCCGATACTCGCAGCCGGTCGTGCACGTCTCTGCGACGCACACGGCGGACAGGAGCGGCAGACGCGGTTTCAGCCGCTGCCAGATCCAACGCGCCAGGTTCTCGGCGGTTGGATTCTCCAGGCCTTCGATCTCGTTGAGGTAGTAGTGATCCAGGCTGGCCCGAACTGGCGCGCACGCCGCCTTGATGTCGCCGTAGTCGATGAGGTAGCCCTGCTGCTCGTTCACTTCCCCCTCCACGCGCACCTCAACTGCGAAGCTGTGACCGTGCAGCCGGCGGCACTTGTGGCCCTCGGGGAAGGTGGGCAGCGCGTGGGCAGCCTCGAAAGTGAACGCCTTACTCAGTTGCACGCGCATCGGCTCTCCTGAGATTCATCGTGTGGGAAGGCCGGGATACGGGCATCAACGGCCGTCTCTGGCCCACGTTCTCACTTCCCAACGTTCCTATGTTCCTCGATGCCGCGCACTGCCGCCGGCCACAGCACTTTGTGCAACTGGAGACCGACGCGCACCTCAAGCCCGTCATCCAGCACCCAGCCGGCCAGCTCGGCGGGCGCCAAGTCGCCGTGGACGGGCGCCAGCAGAACCGCGCAACGCCGCGACAGATCGTAACGCCGGACCACCTCCCTGGCCCACTCGTAATCTGCGCGGTCGGCCAGGACGAACTTCACCTCGTCGTGCGGCGTAAGCAGATCGAGGTTTGGCCAGTGGTTGCGCTCGGATTCGCCGCTGCCGGGACATTTCACGTCCACGATGCGCACGACGCGCGGATCGACTCCGGCGATCGGCAGGGCCCCGCTCGTCTCGAGCAGCACGGTCTCGAACTCGTCCGCCAGGCGAGTCAGTAACGGGTACACAGCGGGCTGGAGCAGCGGCTCGCCGCCGGTGACCTCGACCATCGGGCAGCGGTACTGGCGGACTTGCCGCACAACCTCGTCGAGCTCCATCCAGCGCCCTTCGGTGAAGGCGTAGGCGGTGTCGCACCACCGGCAGCGCAGGTGGCAGCCGGTCAGCCGAATGAAGGCGCAGCGCAGTCCGACCCGCGTTCCTTCGCCCTGAATAGAGCAGAACAGCTCGTTTACGCGCAACCGTCGCTCGTCCGCCATCGCAGCGCGATTATACGCGCCGCTCGACCGGGTGTGCTGCCCTCCCGTTCAATAACAGCCCCGCTGGAGGCCCGTGCCACTTGAACGCGAGCATGTACTGTCGGTACGCTCAAGACGTCGATGCCTCGCCGACGATCGCGGCGGCGGCGGTTCTTCAGGCTGGAACGGAGTGTGAGGGCAAATGCCCATGAATCTGTACTGGTCGCTGATCGTCACGACTCTTGGAGTCGGCCCGCTGCTGGTCGGCTGCACCTTGTCCGCGAGGGTAGGTCATATCCGCCCCGAGGCGTTACCCAACGAATGGCGCACGCACGCCGAGCGAACTGCATACGCCGAGACCGGCCGCTACGCCGAGACGGTCGATTTCTGTCGCCGCCTGGCCGCCGCGTCGCCCGCCGCCCACTATGCCACCTTCGGCGTGAGCGGGGAGGGCCGGGCATTGCCGCTTCTGGTTCTCTCGACCGAGCGGGCGTTCACGCCGGAGGCTGCGCGGCACAGCCGGCGGCCGTTGGTGCTGGTGCAGAATTGCATTCACGCGGGCGAGTGCGAAGGCAAGGACGCGTGCCTGGAGCTGGCCCGGGACATGTTGGTTTGCGGAGCGCACTCGGACTTGCTGCGAGACGTGAACCTGCTCGTTCTCCCGATCTTCAACGTGGATGGGCACGAGCGCTTCGGCCCGTACAACCGCATCAATCAGAACGGCCCACGGGAGATGGGCTGGCGGACCACGGCCGTCAATCTGAATCTCAATCGCGACTACGTGAAGGCGGACGCGGTCGAGATGCAGGCCTGGCTCCGCCTGTGGAACGCATGGCAGCCGGACCTCTTCATCGACAACCACACGACCGACGGGCACAACGATCAGTACGATTTGTACTACCTGGTTGCCGCCGACCAGGAGGTCGCGGCCCCGATTTCCGCCTGGGTCCACGAGGTCCTGCTGGCAAGCGTGCTGCCGGCGCTGGAGGCCGACGGATACCTCGCGCTGCCCTACGCGTTCCCGCGCGATTCCGAACTGCCGTCCAAAGGCATCGTGGCGGTCGGCCCGATGAGTCCGCGGATGTCCACGAGCTACGTGACGGCCTGCAACCGGGTGGGGATTCTGGTGGAAACGCACTCCACGGTGCCATACGGCCGGCGGGTCCGGGCCACGTACGACTTCCTGCGGCGTACGTTGGAGACTGTGAGTCGCGAACCGGAGCAGTTGCGACTTGCGATTCGCCGGGCCGACGCGGACGCCGTGCAAGCCCGCGGCGGCGGAGAGGACGGACGGGTTCCGTTAGCGTTTGAACCGACCGGCGATTCGGTGCCGCTCCTGTATCGCGGCGTCGAGGTGCACAAGCGTCCGAGCGAAATCACCGGCACCGACGTCCTGGAGTACACCAAGACCCCGGCGGACGTGCAGACCGAGTTGCTCACCGGCTGGCGAGCCTCGCTGTCGGTCTTGCCGCCGGCCGCATACCTGATCCCGCCGCAGTGGACCGAGGCGATCGGGCGTCTGGAGCTGCACGGCGTGCGGTTGTTTCGGTTGCCGGCGCCCGAGACGCTCGATATCGAGTCGTACCGCTTCGAGGAGGCCGCGTTCAGCGACACGCCGTACGAAGGCCGCCAGATGGCGCGCTACAAGGCCGTTCCGCTGCGCGAGCGGCGCGACTTTCCGGCTGGCACCGTCGTCGTTCCGATGGCCCAGCCGCGGGCCCGGCTGGCCGTGCACCTGCTGGAGCCGGAGGCCGCCGACTCGCTGGCTGCGTGGGGGTACTTCAACGCCGTCTTCGAGCGCAAGGAGTACTTCGAAGCGCACGTCATGGAGCCGATCGCGGCCGAAATGCTCGCCGCCGATCCGGCATTGCGGAAGGAGTTCGAAGGCCGGCTGGCCGCGGACGAGGAGTTCGCGCGGAACCCTCGGCAGCGGCTTCAGTTCTTCTATCAACGGTCGCCCTACTGGGATGCGGCGTACTGCGTCTACGCGGTCGCGCGCCTGGCGGACGATGCAGTGCTCCGAAGGTTGTGCGGAGATGGCCGCTGACGTGCGGCAAGGGGTGCAAGACCGGCTCGACGCTACCGCGCGAATACGAGACCCCGCGCGAAGTCTGCTGCGCGGCATACGTCTTCGGCAGCCCGCAGGCAGGGCAGTCACAAGCGCGGGAGCCCGGGCCTATGTGTCCGTTGAACAAGGGGACTGCCTCGGCGCCGGCCGGCCTTCGCGGCAGCGCGGCATGGTTCGCTCGTGGTGCCTGTCCCCTCTTTCAACGGACTGCTATACGCCGATGTCCTCGTTCCAAAGCTCCGGCCGGGAGGCAATGAAGTCGCGCATCAGCCGGATGCAGGCCTCATCGTTCACGACCGCCAGTTCCACGCCGCGTTGCCGCAGGTACGCTTCGGGTCCCTGAAGGGTGCGGTTTTCGCCGATCACGATGCGCGGGATCTTGTAGAGCAGTGCCGCGCCGCTGCACATGTCGCACGGGGACAAAGTCGAATAGAGCGTGGCGTGCTGGTAGTCGCGCGCCTGGAGCCGGCCGGCGTCTTCCAGGCAATCCATCTCCGCGTGCAGGATGCTGCTGCCGCGCTGCACCCGCCGGTTGTGGCCGCGACCGACGATGCGGCCGCCGATCACCAGCACGGCTCCGATCGGAATGCCGCCTTCCGCCAGGCCCAGCCGGGCTTCTTCGAGCGCTGCTCGGAGGAACTCATCCATAGTGTGGGCTCCAGCCTCGTGTGAGGACGTAGACTAATCGGCGAGCGCCGCACACGGAAGCGTGTGCCCGGCGGGGTCGGGGCGCGTTTGGCGCCGGGGCACGGTCCGCACTAGACTCTGGCGCGGCGCGGCCCGCCGGGCGGCGCCGAGGCAAGCGGAGTCCCAGGCATGAAGGTCCATGAATATCAGGCTCGTGCGCTGCTGGCCGAGGCGGGCATCCCGGTCCCCGCCAGTCGCGTGATCGACGCTCCCGAGCAGGCCGCCAAGGCGTTTCGACAGCTCGGCGCCGAAACCGCCGTCGTTAAGGCCCAGGTGCACGCGGGCGGGCGCGGCAAGGCCGGGTACGTGAAGCTGGTGGCCTCCGCGAACGAGGCCAAGCAGCACGCCACGCGGATGTTCGCCCAGCCGATGGTCTCCGCGCAGACCGGGCCCGCCGGCGTGAAGGTGCGCAAGATTCTGATGGCGGCGGCGGTTGATATCGCCAAGGAGTACTACCTTGGTGTCGTGGTGGATCGCGCCCGCCGGACGCCCGTCATCATGGCCAGCAGCCAAGGGGGTGTGGAAATCGAGGAAGTCGCGGCCCGCAATCCCGGCGCGATCAAGAAGGCATGGTTTCACCCCCACCTCGGGTTGCAGCCGTTCCAGGCCCGCGCCTTGGCCGCCGCGATTGGGTTGTATCGCCTCCAGGCCAAGACTACGGCCGACATCATGCTCAAGCTGGCCCGGCTGTTCATCGAGAAGGACTGCTCGCTGGCGGAGATCAACCCGCTGGTGCAGACGCCGACCGGGGAGATTCTGGCCATCGACGCGAAGATGAACTTCGACGACAACGCCCTGTTCCGGCAGGCCGACATCGCCGAGCTGTTCGACGAGAGCGAGGAGAACCCGGCGGAGCTACGGGCGAAGGAGCACAATCTCAGCTACATCGCCCTGGACGGGAACATCGGCTGCTTGGTCAACGGGGCCGGGCTGGCGATGTCCACGATGGACATCATCAAGCTGCACGGCGGGGAGCCGGCGAACTTCCTGGACGTGGGCGGCAGCGTGACGTGCGAGGGGGCGGTGGAAGCGTTCAAGATCATCCTGGCCGACGCAAAGGTCAAAGCGGTGCTCGTCAACATCTTCGGCGGCATCGCCCGCTGCGACGTGATCGCCGACGCGCTGCTGCGCGCGGCCCAGGAGGTCGGCTTCACGGTGCCGGTGGTCGTGCGGCTGGAAGGGACGCGGGTGGACGTGGCCCGGCAATTGCTCAAGGAGGCGAACATCCCGCAGCTCCAGCCGGCCACCGACCTGACCGACGCGGCCCGCCAGGTGTGCGCGGCGGTGTGACGTTGTGTGAGGGTGTCTGGGATGGAACCGACGGTGGAACTGATTGAGGCTCTCCATCGCGAGGAAGTCGCGGCCGCACGGCGCCTGACGGCCGAGCAGAAGTTGTCGCTCGGCGGCGACCTCTTTGACCAGGTTTGCGAGCGCATGCGTGCGGGGATCCGCGCTGAGTTCCCTGAGACGGACGAGCGACAGGTGGAGCGCATCCTGCGGCTACGCCTGGCTATCGCCCGCCGGCTGGAGCAGGCGCCATGACGAGCAATGAGGCGGTCTCGAAAGTGGCTGCGGCGCTCGAAGGGGCTGGTATACCTTACATGCTGGTGGGATCGTATTCCTCCAACATGTATGGGGTGGCCCGATCGACGCAGGACGCTGACTTCGTCGTGTAGCTCGCGGCTCCGGCGATTCGCGAGCTCGTAGCGCGGCTGGGGCCAGCGTTCCGCTTGGATCCGCAAATGTCATTCGAGACGGTCACGGCCACCAGCCGCTGTGTAATCGAGCTTCGCGACTGTCCCCTCAAGATCAAACTTTTCCTGCTCAGCGACGATCCGCACGATCAGGAGCGCTTTGCCCGCCGCCAGCCGAAGCCACTCCTCGGCCACTCCGTCTTCATGCCTTCGGCCGAAGACGTGGTCATCACTAAGCTGCGTTGGTCGCCGCAGGGTCAGCGGCACAAGGATGTTGATGACGTGCGGAACGTCCTGGCCGTCCAAGGCGACAACCTCGATTGGACCTACCTGCACCGGTGGTGCGACCGGCGCGGCACGCGGGCGCTGCTCGAGGACTCCGCCGCTCGATCCCACCGCTTTGACCGTGTCGGCGGAGCCGGATCGGTGGCGCTGAATGTCCTGGCCCTCGGCGCGCACGTGGCATGCTGCGGCCTGCTCGGCAAGGACTCCTTCGGCGACCGTGTCGAGAAGGCTCTGCGTGCCGCCGGCGCCGACGTCCGTGGCTTGGTCTGCGCCGATGACCGCCTGAATTTGCGGAAGAACTCAACTACGGGGTCGATCTATCAACCATCTGAGGGCGGTATCAGCCAGGTGGGGTGGGAGTGCCCCATCGACCATTAAGTGCGTGTACCCGGAAATAGGAAGCCGCTGAAACAGGACATACGCGCGGTTAGGATCGCGCGACCGCGGGCCTCGTAGCGTGTCTCAGCACCAGCGGGCGGCCGGCCAGTCCATCAAGAAAGGGTGCAGGCACGCCGAGAGACCCACGCAGCAGCTACCGCGAAAGCCCGCTGGCGCGGAGCCAGTCCCCATCTTTCAACGGACACCTACGGTGCGTTGGTCGCCGCTTCCTCCTTTGCCTCCGCGCCCTGGTCCTCCGGCGCCTCCTTCGCCGGCGATGCGCTGACTCGGAACGCCCGCTCGGGAGTGTGGTATTTGCGGAAGATCTCCTGAATCTGTTCGGCCGTCAGCGCGTCATACTGCGCGGGGATGTTCTTCAGGTTCGCGAGCTGCATCCTGTGCAGGTCCAGGCTCTGAAGCTGGTTGAACCAGAAGCGCGGCTCCTTCAGCTCCGTGTCCAGGTGATTGCGAATCTGTTTCTTGGCGTTCTCCAGCTCTTCGGCCGTGGGGCCAGCGTCGGCGAAGGCCTTGAAGGCGGCCTCGATTTCCCCGGTGACCTCACGCAGCTTGTCCGGGGCACATGGGGCGCCGCTGAAGAAGACTCCCGAGTCCGCGTACGCCTGCGCCGGACCATTGCTCGTCTGGATCGAGTAGACCAGTCCCAGGTCCTCACGCACGCGCTTGATGAGCCGGCTGTCCAGGATATTGGCCGCGGTGTTGAGCGCCCGTACGTGCGTCATGTTCACCGCGTCGCAGCCCATGAAGCCGACCACGGCCATCGTGACCGGCGTGATCGTGCGGACCTCCACGTGTTTCTCGAGCGGGCCGGCCCCCCGCGGCAGCGTGCGGAGCTTGTCCAGGTGGGTCGCGCCGCGCGCCCGCTCCGGCAGCGAACCCACGTACTTCTCCAACAGCGGCAACGCCTCTTCCAGCGTGATCTCGCCCACTACGGCGACCTCGATCGGCGCCTCCCGGCGGAGACGGTCAAACCAGGCCTGGGCGCGCTCGAGCGTCTGGGCCTCGATCTGTGCCGGCCGCAGGAACACCAGGCGCCGCGGATCGCCCCCGCTGACCGTTTGCAGGAACGTGTCGAAGGCCACGTACGTGGGCAGCTTGCTGGCCGACTCGTACTGCTGGAGCGCCTCCTGTTTCCAATGGCTGAACGCGCTCGCCTCGAGCTTGCCGTCCGTGAGCAGCGCGTGGGCCAGTTGCAGCCCGCTTTCCAGGTCCTGCGGCGAACCCGTCAGCGTCACCGTGAAAGCGTCGTCCTGGGCACCTCCGCCGAGGCGGATGTTTCGCCCGGTCATGATCTCTTCGATGTCGGTCGACGTCAGCCGCCCGCTGGCAGGCTGGGCCAGCACGAGCGCGGCGACCGTGGTGATCCCCGCATTCTCGGCCGTCTCCTCGATCTGTCCGCCGGCCAGCGTGATGGCGAGCATCACGGTGTCCTTCTTGTAATCCATGAAGCGATGGTGCAGCCGCACGCCGTTGGCGAGCCAGCCGCTGGTGATGCCCAGCTCCTCGTCCTTCTCCGACTCGACGAGCTTGCCCGGCTGCGGCTCGTGCTCGAGCAGCGTCGCCGGGCGCTCCTCGTCCGCGGGCGGCTCCACCTGGCGGGCCTCCGCGGCGCGGGCCGCGGCCAAGACCTGCTCCTCGCTGGGCAGCGTCACGTCGTCGGACTTCGGCAGGGTGAGCACGAAGGCGAACGGGCCCGGCCTGAAGTGGTCCGCGAAGGCCTGGCTGACCTCGGCCAGCTCGATCGTCGGCAGCAGCCGTTGCAGCAGCTCCAGCCGTTGCTGCGCCGACATCAGGGGTTCGCCGTCGTGTACGGCGCGCGCCATCTCAAAGAGCAGGCCCTGCCCGTTGCGCGTCGGCTCCTTGCGCAGGTCATCTTCGGCCGAGGCCAACAGCTCCTTCCGGCAAAGCTCCAGCTCGCGCTCGCGGAAGCCGTACTCGCGCGCCCGGTTGATCTCCACGATCACCTGCTCGAGCATCACTTCCCAGTCCTTGGGCTCGCCCGTGGCACTGACGTTGACGAACAGCCCCTCCTTGAACAGGTCCATCACCTGCGCGCTGGCCGTGCGGTAGCGGGCCTCCCCCTTCTGGATGCGCTCGGAAAAGCGCCGGCCCATGATCCAGGAGCCGATGCGATCCAGCAGCTCGACCCGCGCCTGCTCGACCGTGGTGGTGGGCGGCCGCCCGGGCAGTAGGTTGTAGATGTCCACGTCTCCCTGGGCGTACTCCACGTCCGACAGCACCAGCGCACGCTCTTGCGTGAAAGGCTTGAGGTCCGGCCCGGGCGTCGGCTTGGCCGGCAGCGTGCTGCGATACTGGCCGAACCACTTCTCCACCAGCGGCACATACGGATCGGCCGCCGCGTCGCCCACCATCGCCAACGTGATGTGCTCCGGCCGGTACCAGAGCCGGTAGAAGCGCTCGAACTGCTCGCGCTTCACGTCCTTGATGACCTGCTCCAGACCGATCGGCAAGCGCTGCCCCAGCCGCATGCCCGCGAACAGGCGCTCGAAGAGCTGATCGCGCAGGCGTTGCTCGGCGCTCATGCCGGCCCGCAGCTCCGCCAGCACGACCCCGCGCTCCTTCTCGATCTCCTCCTCCAGCAACGAGAGCCGGAACGCATAGTCGCTGAGCACCATCAGCCCCTTCTCCATCTGCTCCGTGCTCGTGTCGGGCAGGAACAGCATGTACACCGTCTGGTCGAAGCCGGTGAAGGCGTTCAAGTCGCGCCCAAACCGCATGCCGATGCTCTCGAAGTACGGCACGAGCTGCCCGGGCGGGAAATTCTCCGAGCCGTTGAACGCCATGTGCTCCAGGAAGTGGGCCAGGCCACGCTCCTCCTCCTCCTCGCTCAACGAGCCAGAACGCACATGGATCAGCAGCGCCATCTTCTCCGGCGGAACCGCGTGCTGGCGGTAGAGCCACGTCACGCCGTTTTCCAGCTTCCGCGTTTGGATGCGGTCGTCCTGCGGCAGCGGCTCCTGGCCGCGCGCCAGCAGGGACCAGCAACAGACCACGATGAGGCCGCTCAGTCGGATGGGCAATCTTGGCATGGTGTCGGTGTTCCTTACCTTCGGGTTTGCTCCGCTGACAGCACGGCCACGAGCCAGGCCGGTCCCACTGTAAGCGGTGTTCAACGCCGGCAGCCTCCTGCAACGGCGGGCACGACGTTGACCAAGGTGCGGGAGTATACCCGGAGCGGCCCTGCCAAGCAGCCAGAACCAGTCATCCGGTCGGGGTGGGCAGACGTTGTAGCCCGTGGTGAGGCGGTGAGCCGCGCGGTGAGGTCGCGCCGGCGGGGGTGAAATTCGTGACCTGCGCAGAGCACGTCCGATAACACGTGGCTGCAAACAGTCCAACGTGGTCGTCGCGTGCGCGCCGGAAAAGGCGAGTGGAAAAGCACAAACAGTTTTTTGACTTTTGAGAATTGGACGACCTAGAAGCTATCGCGGAGCAGTATCCACCCCGTTTCGTGTGGTCGCCGGGAGGCGGGGTCTTGTCCGCAAGCGCCCATGGCGCTCTGAGGCGGAGCAGAAGGAGGTGTTCGATGCGGGCCTCGATCCTAACTGGCGTACTGCTGTTGTTCTCGGTCGTCGGCGTGCCGTCGGCACAGGCGGACGACTTGTTCCCGCCCTCCTGGCGCGGCCAGGAAGGCACGACCTTCGCCGTGTGGGAGTTCTTGACCGGGGAGGAATACTCCTCGCCGGACGTGATCTTCAACCCCTACGGCGACGCACTGGCCCACGTGTGGCCGGGCTCCGGGGATGGCTATCAGCCGACCTGGGGCGGTCGCGAAGGGGTGTGGCCGCTGTCCGGCGTAATCAAGATCGGCATCGACAACCGCCCCGAGCCGCTGCCGTACAAGGACATCTGGGTCCAGATCACGTGGACCAGCGAGGAACCGGGCGGGCATCCGCTGGTGCAGGAGTTTCTGACCGGCGTCCGCGCGGAACTCGTGAATCAAATCACGCTCGAGCCGACCGGTGAACAGCCGCCGGCCGGCGAATACTGGATTCACTCGACCTACGCCATACACCTCGAGCCGAACCCGTCCTACGAGATCGTGCGGATTCACGGCAAGGTGCTCGTGGACGAGGTCGTCGTGGATACGATCTGTGCTCCGGAGCCCGGTTCGATGGCGCTGCTGGCGATCGGTGGTTTGATCACGACGCGGCGTCGGTGGTGCACCGGCCGCTGATCGCAACCGGACGCGGGAATATATCTGAACCAAGCACCGGCGTGGTGTGGCACGGCCGCACGACGCCGGTCTCTTTTTGCCCTCAGCGATGAGCGCGGGGGGATCGTCACCCGCTGGCGGGTTCTCGGCGCAGGCGTTCAAGGACGGCCTGGGCCAGGTCGAAATCAGCGCGTGCGAAGAACACGAACGTGACGCGCTCGACGCGGCCCCCCTGCTCCAGGAAGTCAAGCGCGGTGCGCAGCGCGATCTCGGTGGCGGCCTCGAACGGATACCCGTAGACGCCCGTACTGATCGCAGGAAAGGCGATCGTCCGCACGCCGTTTTCCGCGGCCACCTCGAGCGAACGCCGATAGGCAGAGGCCAGAAGCTCCGGCTCGCCGCGCTGACCGCCGCGGAACACGGGCCCCACGGTATGAATGATGTACTTGGCGGGCAGCCGGAAACCGGGAGTGATCTTCGCGTCACCAGTAGCGCAGCCGCCCAGCTTGTGGCACGCGGCCTGCAAGTCCTCCCAACCCGCGGCACGGTGGATCGCACCATCGACCCCGCCGCCGCCGGCGAGCGCCTCGTTGGCCGCGTTGACGATCGCATCCACGGCCAGGTTGGTGATGTCCCCTTGCACCAGCTCGATTTTCGACCAGACCTCGCTGTTCATGGTGCCTGACCTCGCCACCGTCGTTTCGTGAGAGCGCGTGCGCCGGGATGATAGCCGGGCACCCGCGGCGCTTGCCAGCGGGTGGCCTTTTGCGCCCCGCGGCTTACCATGCGCGCATGGCCAGAACGCTCTATATCATCGACGGCCACGCGCAAATCTACCGGGCGTACTACGCGCCGTTTCGCAACCTGACCTCGCCCGCCGGCGAGCCCACCCGGGCCACCTACGTGTTCTGCCAGATGTTGCTGAACCTCGTCCGCGACCGCAAGCCGGATTACCTGCTCATGGTGCTGGACGCGGACGAGAGCAAGCTGCACCGGCGGCAGATCTACCCGGCGTACAAGGCCAACCGCGAGCCGCCGCCCGAAGACCTGCTGCCGCAGGAGCAGCGCATCATGTCCATTCTCCAGGCGGCCCGCGTGCCGCTCTTCCAGCAGGAGGGTTTCGAGGCCGACGACATCATCGCGACGCTGGTGCGCCGGCTGGCCGGAGAGGAGCTGGACATCTTCGTGGTCAGCCGCGACAAGGACCTCGATCAACTGCTGGGGCCTAATGTGGCCCTGTACGATCCGATGAAGGATGAGGTGGTCACGGCCGAACGGCTGCCGGAACTGAAGGGTTGGACCCCGGAACAGGCGATCGATGCGCAAATCCTGACTGGGGACGACACCGACAACGTGCCGGGTGTGCCGGGGATTGGTCCGAAGACCGCCGCCAAGCTGCTGCAGAAGTACGGCTCCGCCGCCGCCGTCGTCGCACACGCCGACGAGCTGACGCCCAAGCAGCGCGACAGCGTGCTGGCGTTTGCCCCGCAGATGGAGCGGACGCGTCAGCTTGTCACACTGTGCGACGATGTTCCCCTGGAACTCCATCTGGACCAGGCGGCCTGCGACCGCTTCGATTGGGCGGCGCTGCGCGCCACCTTCGCCGAGCTGGGATTCCGCCGGCTGCTGGAGCAAGTGCCGGGGGGCGCCGACGGTGCTGCGGGAGCGGCCCCCGCGTTGGCGGTGCCGGCTCCGGCGCCGTCCGAGGCGGACGACGCGGCCCGCCGCGCGACGAGCCTGCGCGAGCCGCCGGGCGGGGACTACCGCCTGATCGGCACGGCGGACGCCCTGGCGGAGGTCGTGGCGGAATTGATGCGGCAGCCGGAATTCGCCGTCGATACGGAGACCACGGGCGTCAGCCCGATCGATTGCGAGTTGGTGGGAGTTTCGCTGGCGTGGGAGGTCGGGCGGGCGTGCTATGTGCCGGTGCGCAGCATCTATGGGAACGCGCTGCCGCTCGACCTGGTGCGCTCCCGGCTTGGGCCGCTTCTGGCCGACGCGCACAAGCGCAAGGTCGGGCACAACCTGAAATACGATCTGAACGTGCTCCGCAACGCGGGCCTGCCGGTCGCGGGACCGCTGTTCGACACGATGATCGCTGCGTTCGTGGTGGACCCGACCCGTGCCTCCTACAGCCTGGACAGCCTCGCGCTGGCGTACTTCGGCTACAAGAAGATCCCGACGACCGACCTCATCGGCAAGGGCCGGCAACAACTCCAGATGGACCAGGTTCCCACGGAACACGTCGCGCAGTACGCCGCCGAGGACGCGGATTATACCTGGCGGCTGAGGCAACACCTCGAGCCGCAGCTTGCGCCGCTCGGCGTCGCGCACCTCTTCTGCGAACTGGAGATGCCGCTCGTGGCGGTGCTGGCGGACATGGAGAGTCACGGCATCGCCCTCGATGTTGAGTTGTTGCGCGAAATCGGGCGGCAGATGGCGGCCCGCGCGTCCGCCATCGAGGACGAGGTTCACCGCCTGGTCGGCACGCGCTTCAACCTGGATTCGCCCAAACAGCTCGCGGAAGTGTTGTTCGACCGGCTGGGGTTCCGCGTGGTGCGGCGGACGAAGACGACGCGCTCGACCGACGCGGACACGCTGGCCGTGCTTCAGGGCGAGACGCGGCACCCGATCTTTCCGCTGCTGCTCGAGTACCGCGAGCTTCAGAAGTTGCGCGGTACGTACGTCGACGCGCTACCCGCCGCGCTCAGCCGCCGTACCGGCCGGATTCATACCAGCTTCCACCAGACCGGCGCGGTGACCGGGCGGTTGTCGAGCAGCGAGCCGAATCTTCAGAACATCCCGATCCGCACGGAGGCCGGACGGCAGATTCGCCGCGCCCTGGTGCCGCGCAGCGCGGCGGAGCTGCTGATCGTGGCCGACTACTCGCAGGTGGAGCTGCGGGTGCTGGCGCATTTCTGCGAGGATCCGGCGCTGATCCGGGCCTTCGCCGACGACCAGGACATCCACGCCTTCGTGGCGGCGCAGGTCAACGGCGTGCCGCTGAGCGACGTGACGAAGGAGATGCGCAGCCGCGCCAAGGCCGTGAACTTCGGCATCATCTATGGGCAGACCGCGTTCGGCCTCGCCCAGGCGACGGGCATGAGCCGGACCGAAGCACAGGCGTTCATCGACGCGTACTTCGCCCGCTACCCGCGCATCCGCGAGTTCATCGAGCGGTGCATCACCGACGCCCGACGCGCGGGCCTCGTCCGTACGATCATGGGCCGCCGCCGGCCGATCGACAACATCAACTCGCAGAACGCCGCCGTCCGCGCCCAGGCCGAACGCTTCGCCGTCAACACCGTGATTCAGGGCTCGGCGGCCGAGCTGATCAAGACGGCGATGATCCAGCTTCATCAGCGGATCAGCGCCGAGCGGCTGCCGCTGCGCATGCTGTTGCAGGTGCACGATGAGCTGGTGTGCGAAGCGCCGCGCGGCGAAGCGGCGCGTATGGCGGACATCCTGCGGGCGGTCATGACCGGCGCGATGCAGCTTCGCGTGCCGCTGAAAGTGGACGTCGCGTGCGGCGAAAACTGGCTGGACGCGAAGTAAAGACTTCGGCTCAAAGCTGGTTGTGTGGGCGTACGGCGGACGCCGCACCGCCTTACCGTGGAGGTTCGCTCCCCAGCGACTCCGGTTCAAATCGCGCCAACGAGACCTCCAGGATCATCGGCCGGTGGTCCGAAGCCCACGTCCACCCCAGCTCGCAGCGGTGGACCTGCACGCCGGCGTTGTACCAGGCCTGGTCGAGCGTCAGGACCGGCAGCGGCACGGGCCAGGTGGCGGCGTAGCCGCTGCCCGCGGTCTCGAACGCGTGCCGGTAGGTCTCGCGCAGCCGCCTGAGAAACACCGAGTCCGTCGGCATGTTCAGGTCGCCGACCAGCAACACGGGCTGATCGGCCAGCGGCTCAAGCCGTTCGTGCAGGTGCCGCATCGGCAAGTAGCGCGAGCGCCGGGCGATCCCCTGAAAGTCGGCGATCACGAGCTGCCACGGACCGTCGGGCGCGGAGACCTCGCAATGGACGTACCAGCCGAATGCGTAGCGCTCATCGCCGCCGAGCATACCTTCGCCGCGAAGCGCCGCGTCGATGCGCGTGAGCAGCGTAATCCCCCAACCGAAAAGGCACGGCCGGTATTCGGGCAGGTATCGTTGCCAGACCAATTCCATTTCGTCACGCTGGTCGGAGAATTCGTCCCCGCCCTCGACGAGCGCCACGACGTCGGCGTCGTATTGGCGAATCCGGTCCGCAATGCGCTCCCAACCGAACGTGCCGTGCGCCACGTTCCAGAACAGGACCCGAGTCGTCGGCTGGTCACTGTCCGCCGGACGATGGTGGAACCACGCCACCTGGTAAGTCCAGACCAGGCAGCCCAGCATCAACACCAGCGGGATGGCCGCGAGCCTCCAGCGGCGGCAAGCCAGCCACCACGCCCCGGCCGCGCCGGCCACGGCGGCGAGAACGGCCGGCGGCGTCGCGTAGTACAGGTATGCCAGCTCGGGAACCCGGTCCTGCGCCAGAAGCCGGACCAGCACGCTGGCGAGCCAGAACAACAGCGCCCCGCCCGGCACCAGCCACGCCAGGATGCGCCGGAGCGGCGGCAGCCCGCGAAACCCGCGCAGCGCCGCCCGCTGGGCTTGCACCCACTGAGCGCGCCGCTCGTCGTGCGGCCGGCCTGAGGTGGGCCGCGAATCCACTCAGAGGCACCTCGGGTGCCCGGTCAGATGCATCGGTTCCGACCTCGGCAGTTCCTACGTCGCGCCGTGACCCAGTCGCGCGGCGTTCTCGCGATAGAGCTTCCTCAGCACCGGGACGGGGAGGTTGAGGCCCGCGAGCCGCGGGGGGTCATCGGCGTCCGGGTCCTCGATCGGGCTCTCGCCGCAATACTCGCTCTCCCACATCATCAGGTGCGTCCAATAGCGGCTGGCATAATGCTCAAAACCGTAGCTCTTGGCAACGACCAGGTCGCTGCCGAAGAGGACCCGGTCCTGGTTGCGGATCATGAACTCCCGGAGCCGCTCGGGTTGCCGCGCCACCGCCCGCACGATCCACTTGGTCGCGCTGCTGTCCAGGTACAGATTCGCGTGGCGGTCCAGCAGCTCTTGCAGAAAATCGGGCTCTTCGCAATTGCCGCCCATGTGGGCCGCGATCACGCTGCGCGGGGCCACCGCGTCCAACAGGTACTCAAGCTGCGGGTACTGCTCGTGCTTCGTTCCGTACCGTGCGGCGTCCGCGTAGCGCCCGCCCGGGCCGAACCACTCGCTCGGATCGCCCACGTGGACCATGAAATCGAAGCCCAGGTCGATTCCCGCCCGAACGAGCGGGGCAAAGAAGGGATGCTGCAACGTCAGCCCGTGTTCGCCGCGCATCGGCGGAGCCATCCAGAACTTCATCCGCCGGGCACCCTGCTCGCGGAAAGTCTCCAGGTCGGCCAGCCAGCGGCGGCGGAAGGCATCCGAGCTGTCCAACTCGCGCCAGCGCGGAATCGCGATGAACTCGAGCCGCGGGCCGAAGGCCGCGCGCAGGGCCTCGACCTCGTCCAGCGGCGACATGGAAACCACCTTCTCAATGCCATACGCCGTCGCTGCCTCGAAGAACTGCCCGGCGCTGGGCACGTCATACACGTGGGCGTGAACGTCCACGATGGGCGTGCCCGTCTTGCGGCCTGGTACGGCGCGGTAATCCAGTCCGAGACGGTTGGCCGGCGAGTGCCGTGGGCCGGCCGGGGTCTCGCCGTCGTGGTGCTGACTCATATGCGCTCCTGCGGCAGTCCGGCGGTGTTCCTGTCCGGAGCATCGCTGCAGCGCCCGCCCGCGCGCTGCGCCCGGCGACGCTCCGGCCGCCGGGCACCTTGTGGTCCTGCGTGGCTCCGCGATAATGAAGCATAGGATGTTTCGGCGCTTCCGTCACAAGCTGCTCGTGCTGCTCCAGGTGGGGATCTTTCTGAGCGGGGCCGTCGCCACGGCGATCCAGCCCGCCGCGTGGCGGGCCGTGGCCCTCGCCACGCTCGGATCGTGCCTGGTGGCGCTCGTGTGCGGCCGCTATGCCCGGCAATACCTGCACGCGACGCTCGGCCGCCTGCGCAGGGTGGCGGACGACATCGGCCGCGGCCGGCCGGCCGCCACGCTCGACGTCCAGCCGGGCGACGACATGTACAAGCTCACGTCTGCTGTCAACGTCCTCGCTTCCCGACTCGCCGAGGCCAGCCGCGAAGAGGAGCGCCTGCATGAGGAGTTGCGGCGGCGCGAACGCCTGGCCTTTCTGGGCGAGCTGGCCGCCAGCGTGGCGCACGAGATCAACAACCCGCTGGACGGCGTCCAGAACTGCGCCCGCATTCTGCGGCGCTCCTGCGACGACCCGGAGCGGGCCCGCCAGATGCTCGACCTGATCGACAACGGCCTGGGGCGCATCGAACTGATCGTGCGGAGGTTGCTGACGCTCGCACGCGAGCACGTCGTGCGGCCGACGGAAACGCGGATGGAAGAGGTCGTGGCCGGTGCCCTTGCGGCGTCCATGACGCGCATCGAGGGCCGCGGGATCACCGTCGTCCAGGACTTCGCGGCCGGCGACGACCGGGCGCTGGTGGACCGCGCCCTCCTGGAACAGGTCTTCATCAACCTCATTGTGAACGCCGCGGACAGCATGCCCGCCGGCGGCGAATTGGCGATTTCTATTCGCCGCGAGCCCGCTCAGGCGAGCGGGCCGGCCCGCGACGCGGGCCAGGTGTTGTGCGTGAGCGTCGCCGACACGGGCACGGGTATCCCGCCCGACGTTCTCCCCCACATCTTCGAACCGTTCTTCACGACGAAGCCCGGCGGCAAGGGTACGGGGCTCGGTTTGGCGTTTGCGGCGCGGATCGTCGACGCCCACCGCGGTGCCATCACCGTGGTTCCGCGCGAGACGGGCGGGACTGTCTTCACCGTCCGCCTTCCCGCCGCGCCCCCGCGGAGCGCAGACCCGCGCTCCGCCAGGACGGAAGGGACCGTGGTTTCCATCCGGTGAATCGCCGGCGTGGAGCCAGTTCCCTATCTTGCCGGATACCTGGTATGACGCCGGATGGCCGCCGGCTCGCCAGCTTCCGCGGGTTGCAGTCGCCCCGCATCGCTCGATAATGGAGGCCGTGTGCCGGTCGTCGTGAGTTACGTAGTTGGGCAGGGCAGGTGAAGCGCAGCGCAACCTGCCAGCGAACGTGAACCGTTGGTTGGAGAGGTGCCCGAGTGGCCTAAGGGGCACGCTTGGAAAGCGTGTGTGCGGGTAACTGCACCGGGGGTTCGAATCCCCCCCTCTCCGTTCTAGCTGGAGCCGCGCGCGCCACCGCGGACCGCAACCTTCAATTTCGCAACGGGTTGCGGTTTGCGGTGCCGCAGCGGCCTCTGCTCCTTTCGGGGCCTGTGTCCCATATGTGTCCCTCGCTTTCCAATTGGGACCGAGCCGTGGCGTTCTGCGCCATCCGGCGTACCAGTCGTGAACTTCGCCCTTGACGCCACGGCGTGCTCGTCCCGCAGGCGGTAGTAGCGGCGAACCATCTCCCAATCGCTGTGCCCCACCCACTCCACAACGCACAGGATGTCGATCCCGCAGTCGGCGCACTGGCTCACAAAGTAGCGGCGGAAATTGTGCGACGTGAGTTTCGCCAACGCGATGCCCGTTGGCCGGGAGAGTCGCTTGAGTTGCGCGAGCGTCCGGCGGGCGAAGTTCTTGGCACGCCACCGGCCGGGCGCCGTGGGAAACACGCACCGCGGCGCGCCGTCCGTGCCTGTCGGCAGCAACTCGGCGAGGACGGCGCGCAGCTCGGTGTTGAGCGGGAGCTTGCGGTCCTCGTCGTCTTGGGGCGACCAGCGCACGCCGTCATGCGTGGTCTTGGCCCGCACGTGCAACCAACCGTGCTCCCAGTCCACGTCCGTGGTTTCGAGGTGCGCTGCTTCGTCGATCCGCATCCCGCTCGCGCCGAGGAACCTAACCTTCAACTTCACGTCCGCCGGCGCCTGCTCGACGATCGCGGCGAACTCAGCGCGGGTGTAGGTGTCGATGCCGGGCCGGCGCTCGTCGTAGAACACCTGAACGCCGTGCTTGGTCTCGCGAATCGGGCTGGTGTGCATCTTCTTCAGTTCAACGCAGTAGTTGAAGAACGCCCGCAGAACCACGAGGTTGTTGTCGGCGGTCTTCTTGCAGTTCTGGCGGACCTTCTCCTTGCCCGGCTGCTCGCGCCGCACCCAGTCGCGGAAACCCAGCACCTCCGCGGTGCCGAACTGGTCCAGCCGCCGGATGGTCGGCCGGGTATCCAGGTAGGCGGTCAGGTTCTTTGTGGAACTTGCGATATGTCTTCAGCGTGTTCGGCTTCCGCTGCTTTTCGATGTATCCGCGGAACTCGTCGATCGCAACGCGGATTGGGTCGTTGCTGACTTTGTCGTCCGGGTTCGCAGTGCCCGTCTCGATTCGCAGAACCCTCGTAGGTGGCGCCGTGGCCCACTCGATCGCCCCCGGCTTGTCGTTGTGGTGCGTGGATGCGATGGTCCAGCGGCCGACGGCGTCGCGGTATTGGCAATACCACATCCGCCCGCGAGCACGTTTGCGCAGGGTGCCGCGGCCCACCTTGAGCGTGTCCGGCGGGTCCTTACTCCAGCGCGGCATCGCCCCTCCTCCGCCGCTTCCGCAGATACGGCGACTCTTCGAGTTGCTCCCGCGTGGCCCGCCACTCGTTGCCGATCTTACGGCCGATCCGCTTGCCCTCGGTGAAAAGCCGGCGCACGGTCTTCACCGCCAACCCGAGCCAACTGGCGATCTGCTCGGCGGTCATATACCGCTGGTTGCGCGGCACCCCGTTGCCGCCGACCCGCGCCACGATCTCCTCCAGTCGCTCCATGAACTGCTCGTCGCGCGACTGCTGCACTGCTGCTGCCTGGGAGCGCACGAACCGCTGCAACGAGCGGGCGACCGCCAATGCCGCGTTGTTATCGTCCCGTCCGTCCGCGGCCAGTTCCATGAAGTTGCCGCGTGGCAGCGGCACGGGGATCGGCCCACCGTCAAGGTCGCTCAGGTAGCAGAGGGTCCCGAGGAGCATCTGCCGGACGAACTCGACGCTGCGAGCCCCCTCCGTCCGCAGCCACGGCTCAAGCGACGCTCGCTCGCCGGCAAGGGCGGCGGGGTCGTCGAGCAGGTCGATGACCGTGGGCCGCAGTTCGCCGTGCGTGTGGCGGTTCGCCCCCAGCATGTAAACGAGCAAGAAGGCAGCTTCGTCCATGTAAATCACCGACCCGGGCGGGCGACGCCCATCGCCCGGTCCCGTCAGACCGTTCCCGACCAGGGCGGCATAATACCAACTTATTGGTAGTTTGTCAACTATGATCTTGACATGCGGCGCGGCCGGAAGCATTGTCCCTGGTGCCCCAGTTGGGGTGGGGACTGGACTTTCGCCGCCGCCCGGCCGATGATACCATTTGTTCTAATTACTTGATGGAGCGTGCTGTGCCCCGTTCAGCCCAGCAGGAAATCCGCAGGGTTCGGGCAGCGCTTACCGGCGTGCTGAAGACCACGCCCAGTGCGGCCGGGAAGATCGCCGAGGCGCTTCAGGCCCTGGACCGGCTGGAGCGCTTGTTCGAGGGCATTGCCCCTAGCGTGCCCAGCCCGCCCCGCCGCTGGCAGCGGAACCAGCCGAAGACCTACCGCGTGGAGGGACCGCCGAGCCACGAGGCGCTCGCCGAATACCGGGCCGACGACCCCGGCCAGCCTTTTCGGTGCCCGCGGGCGACGTATGACGCGCTGGCCCGCGCGATGGCGTCGACTACCAAGCTGACGAAGTTCTACGAAATCCAAAAGCGACTCAAGAAGGAGCTGGGCGAGGTGCCCGCCGTCTACCAGAGTCGTGTCGCGTTGCGGTTCTGGGCGTCCGACGGCGTGGAGCTGATCGAGAAGATCCGGGCGCGCTACAGAGTGACGAGCGGAACCGAGTTCCTTCGCGCCGCCGCCGCGGCGTGGGAGAAGGTGTCGCGTTGAGCAGGTTGGGTTCGGGTTTGGACAGCAGCGGCCGATAGACGTAGTATGTGAACGGCCAGGGACGGCATATGACCAGCGACGATGGACTTCTAGACTGCCAGTTAAGCGACCTGCGGCGTGCCGCGCTTGACCGATCACCGATTCAGGGGCTGACGCACCGTTTCTACCGATATCCAGCTCGGTTCTCGCCCACATTGGCAGCCGCGGCCATTGAAGCGTTTTCGCAGCCCGGCGACCTGGTGCTCGATCCACCGATGGGCGGGGGAACGACCGTGGTCGAAGCGCTTGTACGCGGACGGAACGGGTCAATGCCATTCGTAGTTGAAATAGCGAACGGCTCGTCACGTTACGCCACCTTCTCCAAAGTTCCCTTCGCGTGTGCTTCCAGCGCCGCACGCAGGCGCGGCAGGTGCTGATAGCCGCTGACCTTTCGCAGCCGCGGCTCGATGTCCAAGAGCGTCGTCGCCAGCCAGCGGTGCTTCTGGTCCGCGTTCCGCCAGCAGTCCACCTTG
>JALHJL010000036.1 GCA_022839625.1 Phycisphaerales bacterium | reverse complement strand
CTTATCAAAGCCGCATCGACCGACGCGCCAGGCAAGGCGGAGCCTTGCCCTACTGAGGTCGGAGGCGTATCCGCCGATCAAGGCCGCGCCGACCGACGCCGCGTGCTCAGAACACTGGCGGCCCGTGCACTTTCTATCTGACGCACGAAGCCCGTTACCGCGTACCGAGTTCCCGCGCCATCTCCGCCGCCGCCGCGTACGTGGGTTCCCAACCGATCCAGATCCCGCGGACCACGCCACGTTCGTCCAGCACGCGAACGACCGGGAACTCGGGCAGCTCTTCGACGTCCTGGAGCGGGCCGCCCAGAATGTGCGTCCAGCCTCCGCCGCAACGCTCGATCGCACGCCGCGCGACGGCGATGTTGAAGTCCATGTTGTAGCTGATGACTCGCAGCGGAGGTGCGCCGGGAGCGCGCGGCAGGTAGTCGAGCGACCGCAATGCACGCAGTCCCCACAGCGACTCGGCGGACCAGAAGCACTCGATGACCGCGCCCTGTCGCAGAACCTCGCTGACGACGGTTCGTCCGCCGGCGTCCTGCAAAGTCCAGCGGCGGGCCGGTTGATGCAGCCACCGTCCCGCAACGGCCGCCCGCGCCCGCAGCGTGTCCGCGTCGGCGCCGAGCTGTAGCCGCCGCGCGTCCACCAGCGCGGCGAACGGCGACCCGGCCTGCCCCTCGATCTCGGAAGCGAACGCCGCCCACAGGCGGTCAAGCTGCACCAGGATCTGCGCGCAGTCATCCGGCCGACTCAGAAGCTCCGCCAGCAGCCGGTCTTCATGCCGCAACGTGCGCAGAAAACGGTCCGCCTCGTCCGCGCGGCGTGCGGTCCAGCCGGGGGTGTGACTCGCGGTCTGGCGCAGGGTCGTCAAGGCCGCCGTTTGCGCTTTTGCCGGCTCGTCCCACGCCACGATCTCCAGCCGGGTGACGTGGCCGGCCACGGGGTCGAACCGGAATCGTCCCGTCCGGGACTGTCCGAGCACGTCCGCCACGCCCGAGGAATCCTCCTCGATGAAGTCCACCCGCACGTGGCCTGTGACACCGTCGGGGCCGCGGTCCGCGCAGCGCCACTGGCGCCCGTAGAGGTCGTGCGGCGTCGTCCAGGCCCTCGCCGGCTGCGCCGTAAGCGGGAGCATCGGAAGGACGTCCAGGGCGGGATCCAGCGGCCCGAGGCGGGTGGCGCTCTCGTCGGGTATCCGCCGCCGACCGCTTTCGTCAAGGTACAGGAGCGCGCCGCAGGCCGGCTCAAACCGTTCTCGGGACCGGCGGGCCAGCTCGATCAGCAGGAGCATCTCCGGGCCCTCCCGCCGAAGGCACCAGGCCCGGATTTGCGCGATCGACTGCGCACCCGGGGCCGCGCCGCCGGATGCCGCGACCACCTCCTGGCGCTCGTACAAGTACTGCTGGCCGACCTCGAAGCGATAGCGCAACTGCGATTGCGCGGTGGCCATCGCGCCGCAGGCCGCGAGCATGCTCACAGCGGTTGCCAGGCGAATCCTGAGCATCGTTACGGTAAGGTACCGCCGGCCGCCGAAGGAGTGGATAGCGAGCGGCTGAAAAAGTCCGCCTGGCGAGTACAATGGGCGGCCTGTGCAAGGAGGTGCTGGAGTGAACGTCATCCGTCAGCCGCGCGTGTACCTGGTGGGGCGGCAACAAGTGGACTCGGGCGCGCTCGACCGCTTTCTCGCCGACCACGAAACCGCCTGGAGCACGGACACGGACATCGGGGCCGAGCAGCTTTGCGAGATGGCCGGCCGCCTGTGCTACCTGTCCTTCGGCAAGGGCCGCAAGAGCAACGCCGAGTACATGGGCAACATCATCGACTCGGCGCACGGCTCGGTGCTCGAGCACGCCGTCTGGAACTTCGTGATTGTGGGCGTCTCGCGGTCGTTCACGCACGAGCTGGTGCGGCACCGGGCCGGCTTCGGCTATTCCCAGCTCTCGCAACGCTACGTGGACGAGACGGCGGCGGACTTCATCGAGCCGGACTGCATCGCCGACGACCCCGAGCTGCACGCCGTCTGGCTCGAGTCGGTCCGCCAATCCCACGCCGCGTACGTCCGGCTCGTCGACGGGCTCAGCCTTAAGTTCGCGGACGAGCCGGACCGGACGTTGCGGCGGAAACTGGCCCGTCAGGCGGCGCGGAGCGTGCTGCCAAATGCCACCGAGACGAAGATCTTCGTGACGGCCAACGCGCGGGCGCTGCGGCACTTCATCGAAGCGCGGGCCAACGAGCACGCCGAGGTCGAGATTCGCCGGGTCGCCGTCATGATCCTGCGTCTGCTGCAAGCGGAGGCGCCGAACATATTCGGAGATTACGAGATCGTGGGCCGGCCGGACGGCACCGAGGTGGCGCGCACGGCCCATCGCAAAGTCTGAGAACACGGTGCGGCGCCCGGTCCGCCGCGAGCGGCCCGGCAACGCCCGCGGGCACGGAAATCCATGCGTCCGCTCCAAGCAACGGCCCTGACCATCGCGAGCCTGGTTGCGATCATGCTCTGCCTGTCCCCGCCGGCCCAGGCCGAGTTGGCCGACGTGTACCTGAAGACCGGCGTCAAGCTGCGCGGCGTTGTCACGCCGACCGACGACGGCGTGCTGCTCAGCAATGACCTCGGGCAACTGCGCCTGTCGTGGGCGGAGGTCGAGCGCGTCGTACCGCTGGGCATCGCCCCCGCGGATGGCAGCGCCGCGCCGCCGCCCCCGTCCCCCACGACTCGCCGCGCCCCGCCCACGACGCGCCCCGTCGCCACGGGCCGCGTGGAACTGCCACCCGCCCCACTGCTGTCCGACGCGGACATCCAACGCCTCAAGATGCAGGAGTTGCGGCTGGACGGGCCGCCGGAGCCGGTGCGCGTCCGGTTCTTGCGCAAAGGGCGGCAGCGCGACCTGCCTCTGGAAGTGCTCGACGAGCTTCGCCAGCGGCCCGCCTACTGCCCCGAGTGGGAGGACGTGCTGGTGCGCGGCCCGGCGCACGAGAAGCTGCAACTCATCGCGCGGGAAACCGGCACGCAGCACGCCGAGCGCGTCGTCATCGAGAGCGATCCGGCGGTGTTTGCCACGTTCCGTCGGCGAGTCCTGCCGCTCGTCAACCGAAGCTGTGCCCGGTCGGGTTGTCACGGCGGCCCGACGGCACGGCTGTTCCGGGTCCCCGGCGGCTCGCCGCGCAGCGACAACTACGCCTATACGATGTTCCTGCTGCTGGATCAGATGGAGACCGAGCATGGTCCGCTGTTGGACCGGCAGAACCCCGACGACAGCGTGCTGCTGGACTACTTCCTGCCTCAGAAGGGAAACGAGCGTGCTCATCCGCCGGTTGGCCGGGGTCCGACGTTCCAGGCGGCGATACGGGATTCGGAGGACGTTCTCTTCACGACTGTGTTGAACTGGATCAACGCGCTGCGCGTGCCGCACCCGGACTACGATCTGAGCTACGTCAACCCGTACGCGGGCCGGCTTGCTCCCGCGACCGAGACCGTTCCGAGCGAGCTGGAAGAAGCGCCCCCTTTCCCAGCGCCCACGACTCATCCAACCGACCACGAAGGGAGCTGATCGCCGCTTGCGCCCCACGCGTCCGACCACCAGACCCCCCGCCGCTAAGCCCGGACCTTCGCGCCCCGCCGGGTCGCCGCCCGGGCCGGTCCGGCGAGTCTTGCTCACCTCCGCCTGGCGTACCCCGTGGACGTGGGTGTGCAGCGTCGTGCTCGGCGCGATCGTCTTCGGCGTGCATAGCAACAATCTGGAGAGCGGCTTCAATTACGATGATCAGTACATCATCGTGGACAATCCGCACTATCGCGGGCTGGGGCTGGAACAACTGGCGTGGATGTTCACGACGTTTCACATGGGGCACTACCAGCCGCTGTCGTGGGTGACGCTCGGGTTCGACTACCTGCTCTGGGGGGAGAATCCCCGCGGCTACCATCTGACCAACATCCTCCTCCACGTCGCCAACGCTCTTCTGGTATTCCTGCTGGCCCTCGCACTGCATGGAGCACGCCCCCTTTGTGATGGGCCGGTGCGCCCGGGTCGGCCGGACCGGCCAGCCGGCTCCGCTTCCGACTGGATGGTGCGGGGCGCCGCGGCCGCGGCGGCGCTGCTGTTTGCGCTGCACCCGCTGCGCGTGGAATCGGTCGCCTGGATCACCGAACGCCGCGACGTGCTCAGCTCATTCTTCCTCTTGCTGGCCGTGCTGTTCTACCTGTACAGGCACGGCGGGGCGGCGCCGGCGCGCCCTCGCGTCTGGTACGCCCTTGCCCTGACCGCATTCACTTTGTCGCTGCTCAGCCGGGCCCTGGCAGTGACGTTGCCGGCCGTGCTGCTGGTGCTGGACTGGTATCCGCTCGAGCGGTTGGGTCGGACGGGCGCCGGCTGGTGGAGCGCGGCGGCACGGCGCGTCTATCTGGAGAAGATCCCCTTCGTGGTGCTGGCCACGATTTTCGGGGTCCTCGCGCCGCTGGCCCAGCAGGCCGCCGGTGCCCAGGCACTGCTCGCTGAGCACTCGATCTTGGAGCGGCTGGCGCAAGCCTGCTATGGGCTGGTGTTCTACCTGTGGAAGACCGTCGTTCCCGTCGGCCTGTCGCCCTTGTACGAAATCCCCCCCACCATGATCCTGCGATCCGCGAAGTACATCGTTCCCGCAACCGTGGTCCTGGGTGCGTTGCTGGCGGGACTGCGCTGGGGACGGCGCTGGCCGTGGCTCACGGTCGTGGTGCTGTTGTACACCCTCCTGCTAAGCCCCGTGCTGGGGTTGCTCCAGGCGGGACCACAGGAAGTTGCCGACCGCTACAGCTACCTCCCTTCGGTCGGCTGGGCGATTCTCGCCGGCCGGGGGCTACTCTGGCTGTGGGAGCGTCCGCGTCTTCGCGGGCCCGCCGCGGCGGGCGCGGGCGCTATGCTGCTGTGTCTCGTCGGTTTGAGCACGCTGACGTGGCGACAGAACGCCGTGTGGCGTACTTCCGAGTCCTTGTGGGCACACGCCGTACGGCACACACCCTCGCCCATGACCCATCGCTCGCTCGCCGGCGTCTATGCACAGGCCGGTCGGCTTCCCGAGGCCATCGAGCAGTACCGTGCCTCTCTGCAACTGGCCCCGCGCGACGCCACGGTAGTCCGCGATCTGGTAAAGGCGCTCGCCGACACCGGCCGGCCTGACGAGGCCGCCCAGGTCTGCCAGCAGGCTTTGTCCTTCCTGTCGGGCGACGCCAAGCTGCACTTCCGGTACGGAAACGTCCTGCGCACCCTGCGCCGCGTGGACGATGCGCTGCACGAGTACGCCACGGCCGTCGCGATCGATCCGGACCTCGTCGAGGCGCGCCTGAACCTCGGCGGGGCGCTCGCCGAGCGTGGGCGCGCCGACGAAGCCATCGCAGAACTTCGGCAGGTCCTGGAACTGCAACCGAATCACCTCGGGGCCCGTTACAATCTGGCGACCGCCCTGCTCGCCCGCGGGGACACCAGCGAGGCCGAGGCCGAGTACCGGCGGGTGCTGGCAGGGCAACCGGACTTCCTGGAGGCACGGCTCAACCTCGCCCACGTGCTTGAGCGGCTCGGCCGGTCCGAAGAGGCGACCCGCGAACTGCAAGACGTGTTGCAGCGACAACCGCACAATCGTGAGGCACAGCGAATGCTGGACGCACTGACGTCGACGCCGACTTCCAGTCCAGCCGGCGACTAGCGAACGATTGTCCAACAAACATGGCTCGCACCGTGAAGACCACAGCGGAAGTCGCCTTGCCCGCCGGAACCCGGCGCACGCTGTTCACCGCGGCCTGGCGAGACCGGCGAACCTGGGTCTGCGCCCTCCTGCTGGCAGCGCTGGTCTTCGTCGTGCACGTCAACGACCTGGGCCACGGCTTCGTGTACGACGACGAGGACAACATCGTCAAGAACCCGCACTTTCGCGGCCTCGGCCCGCGGCAGCTCGGCTGGATGTTCACTACGTTCCACATGGGCCACTACCAGCCGCTGTCGTGGGCCACGCTCGGCCTCGACTATGTGCTATGGGGCGATAATCCCACCGGGTTTCACCTGACCAACCTGATCCTGCACGTCGGCAACGCGGTCCTCGTCTATCTGCTTGCGCTCGCACTGCTCGGGGCCAGGCCCGCGCACACCGGGCGGGCCCCGGCCCCCGTCGCCTGGAGTGCGCACATGGCGGCGGTGCTGGCGGCGCTCCTGTTCGCCGTGCATCCCCTCCGCGTGGAATCGGTGGCCTGGGTGACGGAACGCAGGGACGTGCTCAGTTCCTTCTTCATGGTGCTGGCCGTCCTGTTTTATCTGCACGCCCATGGCGGTACTGTCGCAGCCAGCCCACGAGTGTGGGTCGTGCTGGCTCTGGCAGCGCTTACCCTCTCGCTGCTGAGTCGGGCCATGGCCATCACGCTGCCGGTGATTCTGCTGATCCTGGACTGGTACCCCCTTCGGCGGCTGGGCGGGCCGGCGGGGAGCTGGACCGACCGTGCGGCCCGGCGGGCGTACCTCGAGAAGATCCCGTTCTGCATCGTGGCGCTGATCTTCACGATCCTGGCCCCCTTGGCCCAGCAGGCCGCGGGCGCCCGGGCTACGCTTACTGAGCACGGGCTTCTCGAACGGCTGGCGCAGGCGTGTTACGGGCTGGTCTTCTACCTCTGGAAGACGGTCCTGGCGGTCAACCTGTCGCCGCTCTACGAAATCCCCCAGCCGATGGTGCTCTCGTCGGCCAAGTACGTTGTGCCCGCGCTTCTCGTCCTCGCGGCGACGGTGCTGCTGCTTGTCCAGGGTCGGCGCTGGCCCTGGCTGACGGTCGTCGCGCTGGTGTACGTTGTCCTGCTGGCCCCCGTGCTGGGCCTCGTGCAGAGCGGTTCACAGGAGGTCGCCGACCGCTACAGCTATCTGCCCGTCGTCGGGTGGGGGATTCTTGCGGCGGCCGGCTGGCTGGAACTCTGGCGGCGCTGGCGTCCCGTCGGCGTCGGTGGCATCGTCGTCGGCTCGGCCGCCGTCGTGATCCTCGCCACGTTGACGTGGCGGCAAAGCCTGGCCTGGCGGGACTCCGTGTCCCTCTGGGAACAGGCGGTGCGCGCTGCGCCCTCGGCAACGACGCACCAAAATCTCGGGGCGGCGTACGCGCGCACGGGCCGGCTGCAGGAGGCCATTGCCCAGTACCGGTCGGCCCTGGAACTGGACGCCCTAAACCGGCCTTCCCTGCACGGCCTCGCCAAAGCTCTGACCGATACGAATCAGTTCGACGAGGCCGTTGCGGCCTGGGAGCGTGTGCTTCAGTACAACCCGGAAAACATGCGGGCCCGGCTGCTCCTGGCCCGTGTGCAGCGCGCCCGCGGCCACCCGGAGTCGGCGCAGTTCCAGTACGCCGAGGCCTTGCGGTTCGATCCCCGCTCGACGGAGGCGCGCCTCGGGCTGGCCGCGGTGCTGGCCGAGCGTGGCCGGTTGGATGAGGCCTCCGCGGAATGCCGCAAGGTGTTGGAGGCCGCGCCTGATCATCCCGGCGGCCGGTATACCCTCGGGAACATCCGGGCTCAGCAGGGGAGATTCGCCGAGGCGGCGGCCGAGTTCCGTCGGGCGCTGGAGGCTCAACCGGACTTCCCGGAGGCCGGCTCAAACCTGGGCCTGGCGCTGGAGTACCTCGGACGGCTCGAGGACGCGGTACAGGCCTATCAGGCGGTCTTGAATCGCCATCCGGATGAGGTAATCACCCGCTACAACATGGGCAACGCGCTGTCGAAGTTGGGGCGGCGCCAAGAGGCCATCGCCGAGTTTCGCGAGGTATTGGCGCGCAACCCGCAGCACGCGCCTGCGCGCAAAGCGCTCGACAACCTGCTGGCCGCACCTTGAGCCGCCGGGCCGTGGCTCCCCGGCACTCACGACAAGAGTTGGAACCTCAGCTTACCCCGAAGATGGCGGCGGGTCGGGCTGGCCGCCGCCCGCGCTGCCCTGGCCCACGAGTTCCTTGGACTTCTTCTGGCGCGCCGCCGCCAGCATCCGCGCATACTCGTCTAGCATCCCCTCGCTCAAGTGCTTGGCCTTGCTGACCGCGTGCCAAAGCACAACGGCGCCGCCGAACGCAGTCGCAGCCACGATGAAGATCCAGGTCGCCATGATTCCTCGGGGGCCGGCCGCCGCGCCTATACGGACGGCGCGCGGGTCTCCGGCTCCGGCCTCCGCCAACAGCCATATCGGCACCCGGCGGACGAGTTCTCAAATCCGCCATGGAAGCGTTGCAGCGTCGAGCCGGCCAAGCTACCATGCGACCCGGAATCCGCGGCCCTGCGGAACGGCGACGGGCACGGTGTGCGCGGCGCGGGGACCGTGTCGGCCAACGTGATTCGGTGGTCTGTGGCGAGCACCGTGAACGCAATCCGGAACGACCCGTGGCGCGCGGCTTCGGACGCGGCCGACCTCCAACGGTGGATTCGCGCCGTGCCGGACTTCCCGCGGCCCGGTGTGTTGTTCCGGGACATTACGCCGCTGCTGGCCGACGCGCGCGGGCTGGCGATGGCCGTGGAGCTCATGGCCCAGCCGTTCCGCGGGAAGCATCTGGATCTGGTCGTGGGTGCGGAATCCCGGGGTTTCATTTTTGGAACCGCCGTGGCGAAGGCGCTTTCGCTCGGATTCGTACCCGTGCGAAAGCCGGGCAAGCTGCCCCGTGCGACCCGTCGGTGCGAGTATCAGTTGGAGTATGGCACCGATGCCCTGGAGATTCACGCGGACGCCATCCGGGCCGGGCAGAACGTGCTCATCGTGGACGACCTGCTGGCAACCGGGGGGACGCTGGCGGCTTGCTGCGATCTGGTGCGCCAGGCGGGCGGACGGGTCGAGGCGGTCGCCGTCCTGATCGAGTTGGCCGCGCTCGACGGTCGTGCGCGACTCGGCGACTGCCCCGTGTTCAGCGTTATATCGTATTAGGGTGCGGTGAGGGCAGGGTTTCTTATCTTGTCGCACACGAGTGACTTAGCGACGGAAGTCGAATCGAGGCTCCGCCCGCGGCGCCGGACACCCATGAGGGTTGGCTGCACCCCCACAATTCCACTGGCGAACCGGATGGCCCGTTGCGGCCGTGTTTGCGGCTTGCTGCCCGTTTGGCCGCGCGGTAAATCGTCCGCGACTGCGGGTTCCCGCGGCTGTGCGGCGACGGGCCGTGAGCGGCTGGGTAAGCCCGGGGTCCATCCGGCTGGAGGCGCCTGATGCAACCGAAGTGGACGCGAAGCTGGGCGTTGTGGTCGACTTGCGTGCTGGCACTGTCGGCCGGCGGCTGTCCTCTGGTGGCAGACCTTATGGCACCTGGCCTGCCGCTGGTGCTCGGGTTCGATCCCGCGTCGATCGTAGCTCCGCAGGGCGTCGTGATCGTCGCGTTCAACAACACGACACGCTACGCCGCCGAGTTCTACGCCTTTGAGGCCGCCGACGCGCGCGATCTCACAAAGGGCGCGCGGAACTTCTCCGCCGAGGTGCCGGCGGGCAAACAGCAGAACGAGGTGCTGGAATGTCCAGTGGCGATCATCGCGCCGGGCAGCCTTGGGGCGGACTTCCAGCGGGTGACGACGGCCGTGTTGGTCGGCGGCACGGCAGACGCCGCCGTTACCGCCGCGGTGCCATACACGGGGCCGATGCTGCAATCGGGCAACGCATACAACTGCGGAGACGTGATCGAGATTCGGCTTTCGTCGACCGGGACCGTCGAGTCGCCGACGTTCTCCGTGTCGGTCCGGGTGATTCGCGGGCAATAAGCTCTGAAAGGAGCGCGTCCGAATGACGAGTTGGAAGGGGTTGTATCGAGCGGGCGCAGGGCTGGCGCTCGCGATGCTGCTGGGCGGCTGTGGGCTGGTGCAGCAGGTGACGGACGTGCTGAATCCCGACCTGCTGGCGTCGTTGGGGTTCGGGACGCGCGTCGCCACGCTGCCGGGCGATGCTCCGGGACTGTTGGTCTACGTGGAGAACCGCACCGGCCGCTGGGCCGCCATGAGCGTAGCCTACCGCACGTCGGACAACCGGACGGACTCCTTCACCACGAGCGTAGCGCCACGCAACAAGAGCGGACAGATGCTGATCTGTCCGATCACGGAAATCACCGTCGGGGACGTCTCGAACATCAAGCAGTCCGGGGCACGCATCTTTCTGATCGACAACGTGACCGACACCGCCGTCCTGGACACTGCACCGTACATCGAGGTCGACGCGTTCGGCGTGCTGTTGCTGGATGGCATCAATTACGACTGTGGCGACGGGATCACGTTCACCATCCAGGAGTCGTCGATCTCGCGGTCCGGGTACCAGGTTTACGCCTATATCCGCCGGGCAGGGCAATAACCGCGCGGCGCAGGCCGGCGCGCGACCGTCAGGTGTTGGAGTTCGTGATGAGGGCTGTAGTGCGAGTCATCTGGGTGGCAGTGGTGGTTGCCGCCGGGCTGGGTGGCTGTCCGACGGGCACGTCGCCGCTCGAGTACATCGCGGGCGGGACCGGAGACACGACCTTGCTGCGGTCCGATCCGCTGGTCGAGGTCCTGACGCCCGTCAACGACCTGTCCATCACCGGCGGAACGCAGGTGGAGGTGAATTGGCGCGTCTTCGCCCGGACGCGCACGTCGGTCCTCGACATCATCATGGATGAGGACAACGACCCGAACAACGGCAACGAGGTGGTGGCGTTCTCCAACCTGCCGCTGACGCAGACGACCGCTCTGGTGGACACGACCCGGCTGAAGAAGGGCACGTATTACGTCGGGGTCGTGCTGGAGGAGATCGGGCAGATCGTGAAGTGGGGCTATGCCCCCGGCCGCGTGACGATCGATCAGCGCCCGGAGCTGTACTTCTTGCAGCCGAGCGACCCCGCCGTGAACAGCGCGCGCGGCACCGCGGTCTTCGACCGGACGCTGCGCACCAATCCGCGGTTTACCGTCGCGTGGGAACTGGACGACCCCGACTCCACCAACACCGTCGATATCTACCTCGATCCGGACGAACAGCCCAACGGCAACGAGGTATTGCTCTATCACAGCACGAACCAGACCGGCGACAGCTTCTCCTTTGACCTGCCCACGATGGCCTTCGAGCCGGGCACGTACCGTATTCTGGCGCTCGTCTCGGATGGCACGAACACGTTTCCGTTCTATGCGCCCGGGAGCATTCAACTCCGCGCGCGCCTGGCCGGGCACGTTGACCTGCGCGACCTGGAACTGGGCGACCGCCCCATCGCGGGCGCCGTGTTTGAGGGCTTCAACCCGCGGGACAACGCCGGGAGCTTCCTGTCCAGCGCGGGGGACATCGACGGCGACGGCTTCGGCGACTTCCTGGTGGTGGCCCAGTTTGGCAAGCCGAGCTACGTCGTAAACACGCGCCGCACCGGCGTGGGAGAGGCCTACCTGATCTATGGGCGTCAACAGCGTTTTCGCGGCGTGGTCAACCTGAACTCCACCGGCGTCCTCATGCGGGGCGAGATCTACCAGGGCGTTGCGGAACAACCCGACCCTGTGCGGCCCAGTCGCGGGATCACCAGCTTCACGGTCCTGGGCGACTGGGAGAACGTCGGCGCCGGCGACGGCGTGCGGGAATTCGCTTTCGGTCTGCCGTTCACTGATTCGACGGCCTTCGCCCTCCTCGACAACGACGGTGCCTTCCGAACGGGCGGGGTGGTCATTGCGGCCGGCTCGTCGTTGCGCCCGGGCTTGGGCTTTCCAGGCGGTCACGTCTTCCGCTTGGACGAGTTTGGCCAGCGGCCCCATACTCCGGGTAACGTCCCCGTTGACTGCGCCGAGACCTTCTACGGCCCCAACGCGCCGTCGGTCACGTTCGGCGGCGGGCCAACGCTGTACTATCGGCACTTGGGCCCGTTCCCGGGGCTTCCGACGGAGCAGGCCCAACTCGGCTGCCGGATTCACACGCACGACTTCGGCGACCAGTGCGGTGAAACGGTGTCCGCCTACCCATTCAACGCGGTGCTGATCTCGGTGCCCAACCGTGATCCGGTGGTGAACACGAGCATCGGCACGAGCATTC
Organism: Phycisphaerales bacterium; assembly: GCA_022839625.1. GTDB lineage: Bacteria > Planctomycetota > Phycisphaerae > UBA1845 > Fen-1342 > JALHJL01. Next base: position 28,864 of record JALHJL010000036.1, on the reverse strand, counting down.
CGGGCGCCGGAGTTCTGAGCCTGTATTTCGGCGTCGACCCGTGGAATGACGCCGATACTGAACTGCCTCACGAGGGCCCCTTCCGCTACATTCTGGACGACCAGCGCCTCTTCAGCACGAACGCCGGGTTGCTGCCCGGCAGCCCTGGATACTGGGTGGACGTGGACGATTCCGCCCCCTGCTTCCCCAACTGGATTCACACCGGGGTGGTCGACATCGTCGGCAACTTCACTCCGACCCGGTTTTCCACCCTGCGGGTCTACGGCGGCTTTGAGGGCGCCTCAATCGGACAAGGGGAGACGGTGGGGGATTTCAACGCCGACGGACTGAAGGACTTCCTGGTCGGCAGCCCGCTCAGCAACGAGGGTGCCGGGGCGTGCTTCATCCTGCTCGGCCGTCACCCGCAATTGATGGTCAACTCCGAGTTGGCCATCGAAGAACTCGGCCTGCCCATGAACGCATCCAACCGCTTGGCGCGACGCGTCCTGGACGGCATTCGGATCGTCGGCAACCGCGGCGAGCGCCTCGGGCAAGCCCAGGCCGACGCCGGGGACTTTAACAACGATGGGATCGCGGACGTGATCATCGGCTCGCCCCTGGTAAACAACCGACAGGGCGGTGCCGCCGTGCTGTTCGGCAGCCGGACGATCATCAACCTGACCGAAAGGGAGATTCCGTTCGACGAGATCGCCTCCCGCGGACTGGGCGTGATCTTCGTGGGCGAGCTGGACGGCGACTTGGCCGGCGCGCGGGTCTGCGGCGTGGGCGACGTAGACGGAGACGGCAACGACGACATCCTGATCGCCGCCCCGAACCGCTCGGTACGGCTGGACCTCGATCAGGACGGCTACGCGGAGATCGACCGGACCAATTGCGGCGTCGTTTATCTGATCTACGGATCCCCGTATCTTGCCAATCGCCGAAGCCTCCTGGACGACGGCACGTATACGGAGCGCGGCCGCTTGTTCCTGCGAGACATCGGGACGGAGACGCTGCCGGGTGCTGTGTTCATTGGGCGCAACAGCGGCGACCACCTGGGGGCCGGGTTGGGCGAACAGGGCGACCGCAGCCGCGGGATCGCCCGGGCCGGCGACATCGACGGAGACGGCCGCAGCGACATTTTGCTCAGTTCCGTCTCCGCAGCGCCCCGCGACCGTGCCGCCGCGGGCGAGGCCTACCTACTATACGGTGTGGGAGATTAGCGCCGGGGCCGCTTGACAGCGAGGACACGCGATATGCAGCCTGTACGGTTCACACTCATCCTGGGCGGCTCGTTGCTGCTGGTGTCGTGTACGTCCGCCACGCTCGAGCGCAATCCGTTCCTGGGTTACACGGAGGAGTATGGCGTCGCCGGGCAAACCACAGTTACGCCGGGCGGCCAAGCCGGCGGAACCGGGGCCGAGGAGACGTTCCGCCGGCCGCTGACGCTCACGTTCATCAACGCCCATACAGGGGCTACCCTGGAAACCTCGTTTGTGGCGTGGGTCGAGGTGAGCAGCGTTCGTTCAGCCGGGCAACAGGATTCGCTCCTCCGCAACGGCTACGCGCAATTGACGCGCGAGGTTCGGCTCGGAAGCGCTTTCGTGCTCCCGGTGGGGACGTTCGTCTACAGCGGCCCGGGCCTAGCGGGGGCGACGCCGGTCACACTGAACCGGGCGTCGGCAGCCGAAGGGTCGCAGCCATCCGCACCGACCACCATCTCATTCGAGATGGTGACGCCTGACCGGGTGCTGATGTTCTCCCAGCCGCCGGTCTCGTGCGACAGCGTGGCGTTCACGTTTTCGGACCCAGTCACTGGCGAAGTGCTGAGCGGTGCGTCGCCGGCGGGCGGCGGGTACAAGACTCTTGCCCAGGTAGACGTATACTCGTGCTCGCCGCTCCAGCCGGGGCTGTTTTTCACCGCGGCCGGCGGGGTGCGTAGCGCGAACGAGTTTCGCGAAGGGGAGCCGCTGACGTTTACGTTCCTGGAGCAGCCCGTCAACGGTGCTTTTGCGCTGGTGACGATCGGGGCGACTGAGACTCAGTAGACGAGCGCGATTTTGGATTTCTCCGCGGTGACTTTTCGCTGGCGGTACAATACTGGTGGATGAGCGCGTGGAGTTACATGCAATGAGCAGGTTACGTACCCCGTTGATCGCGACCGCGCTGAGCGCCCTGGTTTGGTGCGGGACGGGACGCTTGTGTGCGCAGGGGACCGAAAACCCACCTGTCTTCGTGAGCCTGCAGCTCTCGACGACGCCCTGCTCAAACCCCACCCCGTGGGTGCCGTTCATCGATGAGTGCCTGGTGGAGACCCAGCGGCTGTACGTCTGCATGCAGATTCAGGATCTCGACTTCAACGCCGACGACCAGGGTTCGGAAACCGACCAGGTTCTCCTGCTCACGATGGACTCGCTCTGGGTCCCGTTCATCCACAACGGGCTTAGGTACGGCCCGCAGCCGCCGACCGTACCAACCGACCGCACGGGTCGCTACCGGCTTCTGAACTCCGAGGAAGACGTAAACGACTATTACACGGCGTTTCCGCCGCCGGAAGGGAACATTTCCGATGTGGAGCTGCAATTCGTGGTGCCGCAGTTCAACGGCGCGAACCAAGCCCGGCTGCGCGGGTTGATCGATTACGACGTGCTGTGGTGGGTCACGCTCACCGTTCGGAACGATGCGACCTCGCAGGACTTCCCGCCCGACGAAGTGAGCTTTTTCATCTGCGCGACCAGCAATCCGAATCTGGCACCGGGCAATCCTCCCCCGTTCGCGGACGCCGGCGGCGACCAGCTCGTCTCGGCGGGCGATACGGTCCGTCTGGACGGCAGCCGCTCGTTCGATCAATCGAACGTCGGGTTTTCGCCCTTCGATCCGGAGACCTTCGACAAGGACCAGCTCAACTACACTTGGGAATGGTTGGACGGCCCCGAGCGGGTCGACCCGCAGCCCGATCCCGACGCGGATCCCGGTGTGGGTCCCGGGCAGTGGCCGATCGCGCTGGTGACCCTGGAAGTCGTCAACACCGCCGAGAAGCCGTACTACATCTACCGCCTGCTGGTTGACGACGGAGTGAACACCCCGCCCTCGACCGACGAAGTCCGCATTCGCGTGATCCCGAAGGTGCGCGAGAATCGCGCCCCCAGCGCGGCGATCTCGGACGCGGATGGCAAGGTGGTCTCGGGGGGGACCGTTGCGGTGCGCGTCGGCGACGAGATCAAGCTCAGCGCCCAGCTCTCGGTCGATCCCGACGGCGACCCGCTGATCTACCGCTGGCGGCAGACCAACGAGATCGGCGGCTTCCTGACCACCGACGAGGTGCTCCGCACGTTCCAGCCGCTGCTTGGCCTCGCGTCGCGCGACGTCGCCTGGGTGGCCACCGAGGTCGGCACCTACTACTTCAACCTGCTCGTGACCGACCAGCCCCCCGAAGGCCTGAAGACCTTGAGCGCCTCGACCACGGTCACCGTGCAGGTGGTCGAGGCGGCTACCGCCGCCGCCGTTGCCGGCCGCGCCAGCCACACCATCCCTGACACCGAGCCGGACATCGAGGAGTCGGCCGCCAGCGCGGAGGCGCCGGCGCCGGCGGCGTGCGGCAGTGGTGCCTTGCTACCGCTGGCCCTCATGCCCGTGACGTTATGGCTGTTGCGCGGGCGCCGGCGCTGAGCGCCGGCCCGGCGCTCGACGGGTCTGTTCCCGGCCGACTGGCGATTCCGGTGTTTCGCCTTTCGGGCGATGCTTCCACCGCCGGTGTACCCAGAGATACTGCTCCGGCCAGCGGCGGATGGCGTCCTCCAGCGCGCGGGTGAATGTCTGCGTTATCCAGTACAGGGGGTCGGCCTGCTCCTCCCACTCTCCCGGGTGGATGATACGCTCCACGGCCATCCGATACCTGAAGCCGCGCCGGGCGCGGGCCGCATAGCCGACGACGATCGGCACGCGCTTCTGCATCGCCAGCAGCCCGATCGACTTGTACGTTGACGCCTTGCGGCCGAAGAAGTCGACGAACAACCCTCTTCGGCCGGCGTCCTGGTCCGCGATGAACGACAGCCCCTCGCCGCGGTCGATGCACTCGCCGGCAATCGCCGTAACCCCCTTCTTGTAAAGCAGCGTCAGCCCGCCGGCGGCCCGTGAGCTGACCAGGTAACGGTTGAGCAGCGGGTTGTCGAGCGGCCGCATCACTGCGGTCAGCGGAATCCCCAGGCGGCAGATCGTGTAGCCCAGGAGCTCGAAGTTCCCGAAATGGCCGGTGAGCAGGATCGTTCCCCCGCGGCGCAGCAATACACGCAAGGCCGGCCCGAGCCGGTCCAGCTCGACGTACCGCGACCAGGACCACTCGTTAATCACGCGCGGCGTCATCGCCAGCTCAACCAGGTAAACCTGCGCCCAGTGTTCGAACGAGCGACGGGCGATGCGGCGGAGCTGCTGCTCGCTGTAACAGCTTCCGAGCGCCGGCCGCAGGTTGTCCAGCGCCCGGACACGGTCGCGCCGGCGCGAAAGCCACCGCAGAAAACGCGGCAGCCGATCCTCGGGCAGGCAGGTGAGCAGCCACCAGAAGCGGCCCAGCAGTCGGGCCGTGCACAGGTTCACCTCAATCGGGAAACAACTGATGACCAACACCCACAGGCGCACGGCGACGTACAGCGCAACCCGGCCGACGGCGATCCCCAGGCTTGGCGCTTCCGTCGCCGCGATGAGCCGGTTTGTCAGCAGCGCGAACATCAGTCGGAGTTTGTGTGTTGTGGCGCCGGTTGAGAAGCGGACGGCACCGGCCCGGCCTCCTCCGGCGCGGTTCGCCGCCCCGCCGCTTCCAATCGCGCGTGCAGCTTCGGCGGAACGCGCAGCTCCGGTTCCGGGAACGGAGGCGGCCGGTTGCCGAACAGGACGTAATGTCGGTTCTCAGGTCCGTGTCGGCTTTGCAGCCACAGATGCAGCGGCGGCATGGGGCGCGCCAGTCGCGCCAGCTCCTCCGGGGCCGCCAGCAGGATCTGCACGTAGTCCGGCAAGGCGACGACGAACAACGCGGGCGCCTCGCCGGCGAGCTTCTCGAGCAACACCTCGCCGGTGCGGCGAATCTCGTACTGGAGGTCCCGGCGCCCGGCCTGCTCCTCGAGCAAGTCAAGCTGATCGATGACGCGCGGAATGCGTATGTCGCTGTACCAGATGATGCGCGAGTCCTGGGAACCGACGTTCGCGATGTACGGCCGGTACTCCAGCGGCACCCGCTCCGGGTCCGCAAGCTGCTCGGCAAAGTCGATGTGCGAGCGCTGCGACATCATCAATGGCATGAGGTTCGGCCAGACCCACAACCACATGACCCACATCGTCACCACGATCGCCCCAAACGAAACGTGTTCGCGACGACGGCGGTACCACCAGGCCGCAAGACCGAATCCGGCCACCGCGATGGCGGCCGCCACGAGGTATGCCTGCCACACGTCAGACCAGGTGCTCAGCCCTTCCAGCTCCGATTGACCGCGCGCCTTGTACCACCGCCAGAGCACGGGCAGCCCACCCGCGAGGAGCACCACCGGCGTTCCGACCCACACGCCGATCGCGCCCGCCCAATCCCGGGCCGCACTTAGCCGCCGACGCCGGTCGAAGAGCGCCGCCAGCTCGATGCCCAGGAGCACGAAGAGGGGCGGCAGGGCGGGCAGGAAGTAGCGCCACTCCTTGCCGGCCGACGCGGTGAAGAACGCCAGCAGGCTCAGAAACCAGATCGCCAGGAAGAGCTGTCCGTTGCGATGCACGCCGGGCTGCTTGCGGAACGCGCGGCCCAGGGCCATCGGCAGCGACAGGGTGAAGGGCAGGCAGTAGAACACCGGCGGCCCCAGGTATGTGAAGTAGTGCCACCACTTCTGGGGTTCGGCGACATTGGGCAAGGCCCCCGTGAACCGGTCGAGGAACTCGACCCTCCACTTCGCGAACGCCGCGTCCTCGTGAAAGCACACCGCCACCGCCCACGGCAGCCACGGCAACAGGAACAACAGCAGGCCGGCCAGGTGCCAACGGCTCCACAGGATCGACCAGCGGTTGCGCAACACGATGTAGCACACGGCCGGCAGTCCGACGACCACCAACGGCATCGGCATCTTGTACAACATGCCGAGTCCGGCCGCGAAGTAGCCCAGCAGCCACAGCAGGTTCTGCCGGCGGCCGCGCACTTCCGTTTCCGAGGCAATCCACAGCGCCGCCAGTGACAGGGTCGTGCACGTCGTCAGACCCAGGTCGCTTGCCGCCCGATGCGACCACCACAGCACCAGCACGCTGCTCGACGCCGCGAAGCCCGCGAAGACTGCCGCCCGGTCGCCCCCGATCCGACGCGTCAGCCAGAAGATCGTCACGACGAGCACGACGGCGGCGACCGCATTGGGCAGCCGCGCACTGACCTCGTCGACCGCCGTGCCGCGCAGCAAGCTGGTTGCCATCACCGCCCAGTAGGGCCCCGGCGACTTCTGCATCCGCGTCTCGCCGGAGAAGCGCGGCATGAGCCAGTCGCCCGCCTCGCGCATCTCGCGGGCGGTCTGCGCCACCCAGCAGTCGATGGGCTCGAAGCGGGCACCGCCCCCGAGGTGATAGAAGCACATGAACGTCGTCCAGCCGACGAGGGCGATCAGCCAGACGCCGGCAGCTGACGGCGGCGAAGGCGCGGCGCGCGCCGGCGGGACGCTCGCAGGATGGGGAGCCGGCGTCTCACTCACGCCTTCGGCTCCGGCCGGGCAAGGTCGGCGAGCGGGCCGTCGATCTCGCGGTTGACCTGCGACATCAGCGCGACATAGTCGGCCTGCGTGCGCATGAGGACCTTGAGCGTCTCGTGCCCGGCGATCTCGGACTCGAGGCTCTTCAGCCGCTGCTTGTCGGCCACCTCGACCGGCTTGAGCTCCGATTCCGACTCGCGAATCCTCTCAAGCTGCGCCTGGTAGTCATGGAGGAGCCTTTGGGCCGCGACGTCTTCGCGGACGGCCCGTTGGGCGTGGTGGTGGGCCTGGACGACGGGATGGGCGGCCAGCGCAGTGCCGAGCGCTCGCGCCTTGGCCAGCAGGTCTTCGATGTCTTGCATGCCGCACCTGTCCTCACGGGGCCTCGCTTCCGCGCGGATTGTAAGGGCTGGGCCGCCCCGGCGCCTAACAGTCCGCCGCAGAACTCATCGTTGACCGCGCGCCCACCCTCAAAACACCCACAGCATCAGGATGAGTACGACGGCAACCAAGACCAGCAGGACGAACCAGGGGCTGCGGCGGGCCGGCGCCCCCGAGCTCTGCACGACCCAATCGCCGCAATAGGGACAGCGATCGACGAAATCCGGAATCTCGCGGTCACAACTGGGGCACGGGACCGTCGGGGTCTCCTCGTCCCGGTCGGCCGTCAGGTCGCACTCCTGTGGCCCGTCGCGGTCCTCCTCGTCCCACTCCGGCTCAGGCGAATCGGGTTGCTCGAAGCAACTGGGCATCTCACCGCACGATGGGCAGCATGCGCTTGAACAGGTCGGTGCCGGCCTCGCGCAGGAGCTGGAAGATGGCCGATTCGACCGTGACGACCGTGACGCCCGACGCCCGCAGGGCGTCCAGCGCGACCCCGTAGTCCGTCGCCCGGCGTGAACCGACCGCGTCCGCGAGCACGACGGGCCGCATTTGCATCGCGAGCAGGTCCAGCGCCGTCTGGAACACGCACACGTGGGCCTCGATGCCCACGATCAGCACCTGGGGCCGCAACACCGCCGCCAACCGCTTGCGACACGCCGCATCGCCGCAGAAGCTGAACGTCATCTTCTGCAAGCGCACGGCCCCGTTGGCCGCCGCCAGGATGGCAGGCACGGTGGGGCCCAGGCCCCGCGGATACTGCTCGGAAATTGTGATCGGCAGTTCCAGGACGGCGGCGGCCCGGATCATCCGCTCCGCCTGCGCCACGACCACCGCGTGGTCCGCGATCGAGGGGAGCAGCTTCTCCTGGAAATCCACCACCAGCAATTGGGCATGTTCGCATTCCAGCCGTTCGATGTGTGCGTTCGGCATCGGTCTCCGTCTCCGGCGCGGTGCCCCAGCGGCGCCGCGCAAAGCGGTAGTGTCGCACACGCCGGCCCCGGCGGCAATTCCGTGTCGGCGAAGTACGCCAAAACGTCTCCGCCGACGGGCTGGACAGCGTGACCGCAGCGTAGTACCATGAGTACGGTTTCGTAGCGAGGTACTCCCGGTCACGGACGGTGAGGAGAGCGCGATGGATCGCGAAGAGCACGCGATGATGACGGGGGAAGCCACGAGCTTGAGTTGCGTGTGCGACCCCGAGCCTGCGGAGGCGGTCTTGAGTGAGGCTTGCGAACCCGCGGGGTTTGATGCCCCGGGTGAGTTCGCCGGCAAAGTCAGCCCGGCCCACGTCATCGAGGCCCTGCTGTTCTCGTCGGATACGCCCCTCAGCTTGAATCGGCTGTCCGAGTTGACGGGGATTCGCTCGACGACCGAGATCCGGCTCCACGTCGCCGATCTCAACGATAAGTACACGGCCGCCGGCCTGGCCTTTCGCGTCGAGGAGATCGCGCGCGGCTACCAGATGATGACCCGGCCGGAGTTTCGCCCCTGGCTGGCCAAGCTGGCCAGGCAGCAGGCCCAGACGCGGCTGAGCCCCGCGGCGTTGGAGGCGCTTTCCATCGTCGCCTACAAGCAGCCGGTGATTCGCGCCGACGTGGAGGCGATTCGCGGCGTGGGCTGCGGCGAGGTGCTGAATCGGCTGCGCGAGATGGGACTCGTGCGCATCGTCGGGCGGGCGGAGATCGTCGGCCGCCCGATGCTCTACGGCACGACCCGCAAGTTCCTGGACGTGTTCGGGCTGGCGGACCTCGACGACCTGCCGCCCATGGAAATGCTGAGTCTGCGTCGCGCAGCGGCCGCCGCCACAACGGAAGCGGCCGATCACCAGGCGCGCGGTGCGGCGGACGAAACCCCACGGGCGGCGTTGGAGGCCTGACAGCCCGCCGCGGAAGCGTAGTGTCGCACCAGCGTGTGCGGCGAGGGTCACGTCCGGCTCGCGAAACGCCGGACACGCAGGTCCGACGCTGGCGGCGTATGGCCGGCGTGGACCTCCGGGGCGGACTCGCAGGGCCGGTGACTACCCTTCGGCCTTCATCTTCTCGGCCTTCTCGGCCGCCATTTCGATCGGGCCCACGTACATGAACGCCTGTTCGGGCAGATGGTCCCACTTGCCCTCACACAGCTCCTTGAAGCTGCGGAGCGTGTCGGCGACCTTCGTGTAGTTGCCGGGGAAGCCGGTGAACTGCTCGGCGACGAAGAAGGGTTGCGAGAAGAACCGCTCGATCTTGCGGGCCCGCGCTACGATCAGCTTGTCCTCTTCGCTCAACTCCTCCACGCCGAGAATCGCGATGATGTCCTGCAAGCTCCGGTAGCGCTGGAGAATCTCCTGCACCCGGCGGGCGATGGCGTAGTGCTCCGGTCCGACCACGGCGGGATCGAGCGCACGGCTGCTCGAGCCGAGCGGGTCGATCGCCGGGTAGATGCCCTTCTCGGAGATGGAGCGCTCGAGCACGATGAACGCGTCGAGGTGCGTGAAGGTGGTCGCCGGCGCGGGGTCGGTCAGGTCGTCCGCGGGCACGTAGATCGCCTGCACGGAGGTGACCGCCCCCTTGCGCGTGGAGGTGATCCGCTCCTGAAGCTCGCCCATCTCAGTGCCCAGCGTCGGCTGGTAGCCGACGGCGGAAGGCATGCGGCCCAGCAGCGCTGACACCTCCGACCCGGCTTGCGAGAAGCGGAAGATGTTGTCCACGAACAACAGGGTGTCGGCGCCGCTCTCGTCACGGAAATACTCCGCCATCGTCAGCGCGGACAGCGCCACCCGCAGGCGCGACCCAGGCGGCTCGTTCATCTGGCCAAACACCATCGCCGTCTGGTCGATGACGGACTTGCCGGTCGTACCGATCTTCGCCTCCTGCATTTCCAGCCACAGGTCGTTGCCCTCGCGCGTGCGTTCGCCGACGCCGGCAAAGACCGAATAGCCGCCGTGCTGGGTCGCGATGCGGGCGATCAGCTCCTGGATGACGACGGTCTTGCCCAGGCCGGCGCCGCCGAACAGACCGATCTTGCCGCCGCGGACGAAGGGCACGAGCAGATCGACGATCTTGATGCCGGTCTCAAACTGCTCGGTCTTCGGGGTCAGGTCGGAAAACTCGGGCGGCTCGCGGTGAATCGGGTCCCAGCGCGTGGGCTGGATCGGCCCCCGGCCGTCGATCGGCTCGCCAACGAGGTTGAAAACACGGCCAAGCGTGCACTCGCCAACCGGGACGGCGATGGATCGCCCGGTGTCGGTGATGGGCAGGCCGCGCATCAGGCCATCGGTCGAGCCGAGGGCGACGGCGCGAACCTTGCCGCCGCCGAGGTGCTGAGCGACCTCGCACCAGAGGGTCTGCTCGGCGCCGGTGAGCTTGTTCTTGACCTGGGCCTGGAGGCCGTTGTAGATCGCGGGCAGCTTGTCGGGTGGAAACTCCACGTCGAGGGTGGAGCCGATGACTTGGACGATCTTGCCGATGTTGTCGGAGGTGGTGGTCATGCTTGCACCTGTGTACGCCTGGGCAGCGCACGAGCTCGAATAGAGAATACAGAAGAGCGAATGCAGCGCTGCCAACGGTGGCTTGGCCGGCTCATGTTGACGTCTCTCGGCGAGCCTTCTTGACGATCATGGTCAGAATGCGCGTAATCTCGTCGGCCTCGGTCATCAGGGGCCCGAGGCCCCGCGCTGGCCGCATCGCACTTTCCGCAATGAGACGGAGCCAGCACAACGTCTCACGAGCCTCAGTCCGGCCTGTGTTCATCCGGCGCGCGAAGTCCCGCCGCGTCTGAAGCCCCTGCGCTTCCGCGACATCGGCACCGGCCGCGGTCCCACAGCAAGAGCTGACGGCCGATGACCTGTCCGGCGGGGCCGCGCGGCACGGCACGGAGCACCTTCAGGATGCGATGACCGAACTGAAACGTCCGCTCCGCGATATCGGCCGGCGCACCGGGCTCACCCGCCCGCCGGTTCGTCTCTCGTTTGGCGGAAGCGCGACGACGTTCTGTATTCATTCTGTATTCGCTATTCATCATTGCACTGCATTCGCTCCGCCGACGATGTCCGCCAGCTCGGTCGTGATCTGCGTCTGCCGCGCGCGGTTGTACTGCCGCGTCAGGTACTTGCTCATGTCGGCCGCCGCGTCGGTCGCAGCCTTCATCGCCACCATGCGGGCCACCTGCTCGCTCACGATCGCATCGTTGAAGCACTGGAACAGCCGGATCTTCACCGCCTGCGGGATCAGCCGCGCCAGGAGCTCCTCACGCGGCGGCGAAAACTCGAACTGCGCCCGCACGCGGACCGGCGTCGCCTCCGCAGCCGGCGGCTCGATCGGCAGGAGCTGCGCTGCGACCGGGCGTTGTAGACCGATGCTGAGGAACTGCATGTGGACGACGTCGACCCGGGCCACCGCGCCGCGCTGGTACAGGTCCATGTAGCGCTCGGCCATTTCGCTGACGCGCTCGAAGGCGATCTTGTCTTCCACGTCGGTGATCTTGACCGCGACCGGCAGGCCGAGAAACCGCAGGTAACCGATCCCCTTCTTGCCGACCACTTCCATCTCGGCCGTGAGACCGGCCTCCATCAGCTCGCGGCGGGCCTCGAGCATGCGCCGCAGGATGCCGGCGTTGTAGGCCCCGCACAGCCCGCGGTTCGAGGTAATCACCAGCAGGATGCTGCCGGTGCGGTTCTCGTTGGGCCTCAGGAGCGGATGGTCCACCGTCTGCTGGCCGGCAAGCGTCTGGATCATTTCGGTGATGCGGCGCGTATACGGCTGGGACGCCACCGTACGCTGAAGACACTTCTGGAAGCGCGCGGTCGCGATGAGCTGCATGGTCTGCGTGATCTTGCGGATGTTCTGCACCGCCCGGCGGCGCTTCACAATGGCACGGGCCTTAGCCATGCGGCCCCCCCATCAGCACGCGCGTCGCAACCAAGTCCCGCGCGCTCATGACTTCGGCTCCGCAAACCGCCGCTTGAACGCCCCCACGATCTCCTTCAGCTTCGCGTCCAGCGCATCCGAGAGCGTGCGCTCGCGGGTCAGTTGCTCGCACACCTCGGGGTACTCGTCGTGGTAGTGACGCAGCAGTTTCTCCTCAAACTCATGCACCCGCGCCAGCGGCACGTCGTCCAGAAAACCGCGCACCCCCGCGTGGATCGCCAGAATCTGGTCCCACACGTCCATCGGCTGACACTGCGGCTGCTTGAGCAGCTCGACCATGCGCCGGCCCCGGTCGAGCTGGCGCTGCGTCGCCGGATCGAGCTCCGTGCCGAGCTGGGCGAATGCCTCCAACTCCCGGTAGGCCGCCAGGTCCAGGCGCAGCGACCCGGCGATCTTCTTCATCGCGGGCACCTGCGCGTTGCCGCCCACGCGGCTGACTGAGATGCCGACGTTGACCGCCGGCCGCACGCCCGCGAAGAACAGGTCCGGCTCGAGGTAGATCTGCCCGTCGGTGATCGAGATGACGTTCGTCGGGATGTACGCGGAGACTTCGCCCTCCAGCGTCTCGATGACTGGCAGGGCCGTCAGGCTGCCGCCAGACCTCTTCAGCTTGCGAATCTCGTGGGCGTCCTTGTCGGACAGCGCCTCGAGGTCATGCTTCAGGGCGTGCTCGTCCTGGCGGCCCTTGTAGACCTTGCCGTTCACGCCGGTCTCAGCGTCCGGCGGCGCATCCTTGCGGGCGATGATGCGCAGCTCGGCCAGCTTGCAGGAGCGCTCCAGCAGGCGGCTGTGCAGATAGAACACGTCGCCGGGATACGCCTCGCGGCCAGGCGGCCGGCGCAGGAGCAGCGAAAGCTGGCGATAGGCGGCGGCCTGCTTGGACAGGTCGTCGTAGATGCACAGGGTGTGCCGGCCGTGTTCGTACATGAAGTACTCGGCCATGGCGCAGCCGGCGTACGGGGCGATGTACTGGAGCGGGGCCGGGTCGGAGGCACCGGCGGCCACGACGATCGAGTAGTCCATCGCGTTGTGCTCGCGGAGCGTCTCCACCAGGCCGGCGACCGTCGATTCCTTCTGTCCGATGGCGACGTAGACGCAGATCACGTCGCCGCCGCGCTGGTTGAGGATCGTGTCAATCGCGATCGCGGTCTTGCCGGTCTTGCGGTCACCGATGATCAGCTCGCGCTGGCCGCGGCCGATCGGGATCATGCTGTCGATCGCTTTGATGCCCGTCTGCAGGGGCTCCTTAACGGGCTGACGGTCGGCGATGCCGGGCGCGATGATCTCCAGCGGACGGCGCTGCTCGGACTGCACCGGACCCTTGCCGTCCAGCGGGCGGCCGAGCGGGTCCACGACCCGTCCGATCAGGACGTCGCCGACCGGGACGCTCAGCAGCCGTCCCGTCGTGCGGACCTCGTCGGCTTCTTTGACGCCCAGATAGTTGCCGAGGACGACGCAGCCGATGGAGTTCTCTTCCAGGTTGAAGACGACGCCGATGGCGCCGTTCTCAAACTCGAGCATCTCGCCGGCCATCGCGTTGGCCAGGCCGAAGACCCGGGCGACTCCGTCTCCGACTTCCAGCACGCGCCCGACTTCGGCCACGTCGAGCTGCGCCTGGTAACGGCTGATCTCCTCCTTGATCACGCTGGCGATTTCGTCGGCCTTGAATTTCATGGGTAGCTCTCAGCTATGGGTCGTCAGCACTCCGCTGTCCGTTCCGCTTCGGGCCGTGCGTTCGAGCAGCTGGTCGCGCACCACCTTGAGATGCCGGCGGACCGAGTTGTCCAGCCGGAAGTCGCCGATCTGCACGACCAGTCCGCCGATCAACGAGGGGTCAACCGTGTACTCGACCAGCGGCTTCTTGCGCGACAACTTCTCGGCCAGCCGCGCGACCTCCTCCCGCTGCTGGGCGTCCAACTCCACGGCGCTTGTGGCCCGCACCTCGATTTGTCCCCGCGCGTCCTCGATCCGCAGCACGAACGCGCGGTGCAGCGCGGGCAGCAGCGCCAGGCGGCCGTGGCTGTTCATCACCTGGAGCGTGTTGAGCACGACGTCGCTGAGCCGGCCGCGGAAGATCCGCTCGAGGCTGACCGTACGGTCGTCGGCGTCAATCGCGATCGAAGCCGTGAACGCGCCGAAGCTCGGATCCTCTACGCACAGCCGCACCAGCTCCGCCAGCTCCGCCTCCACCGCGTCCACGGTCCCGGCCTCGGTCGCCAACTCGAACAAGGCGGCGGCGTATACGTCGGCGACGTCAATACCCTTTTCCACGTTCGATCCCATGCACTACGCTCCAGACGCACGCCGCCCGGCAGCCGCGCCACACGGCCCGCCGCCACGTCAGTTCATCTTGCCCTTGTCCGGCGTCTGCATCTCCTTGAGCGACCGGGCCACGAGCTCGCGGTGGTCCGCCGCTGAGAGCTGCTTGTGGATGACCCGCGCCGCGACCTGGACGGCCAGCTCGGCGGCCTCGTCGTGCAGCTCCTTGCGCGCACTATCGCTCGCAAGTTGTATCTCCCGGCGTGCGCGGGCCAGGATTTCCTCTGTCTCCCGGCGCGCCTGCTCCTGGACGCGTCGCGCCACGACCTCCGCGTCACGCCGGCCCTCCGCCACGATCACCGAAGCCTCCTCCCGGGCCCGGTCGAGCTGTGCCTGGTAATCCGCCAGGAGCCGCTCGGCCCGCTCGCGTTCGAGCTTCGCGTCCGCAATCGAGCGGGCGATGAAGTCCTCCCGTTCGTGGAGGACGCGCAGGATCGGCTTCCACGCCGTGGCGCGTAGCAGGACCAGCAATCCGAAGAACACGATGATCGACCAGATCGCTGCGCCGGGGTCATATTGCAGGAGGGCCGGCTTGGCGGCGTCCGCGTCATGTCCGCCGCCGTGGGCCACGGTCTGCGTCGCGTGCCCTGCCGTCGGTTCGCCGCCGGGCGGTTCGTGTTGAGCACAAACGAGCGCCGGCATTACGAGGAGCAGGCCGCACGCTGCCAAGCATCGCCATTGCTGCCGCATGTTCATATCCCATAGTGGGCGGCGCGGGCGCGCCAGCCGGGAAAGGCCGCGCAGCACGCCGGCGCTGCCCTGCCTATCCGCCGACGGCCTTCAGCGCGTCGCTGATCTTGCCCGAGACGCCCATGCACACGACCAGGGCGAAGAACGTGAAGCCCTCGATCAGGGCCGCCGCGATGATCATCGCGAGGAACACGTTTCCGCGCACCTCGGGCTGACGGGCCATGGACTCGACGGCATTGCCGGCGAGGTGGCCGATGCCCTTGGCGGCGCCGATACAGACGAGGCCCGCGCCGATCCCGGCGCCCAGGCCCATCAGGCCTGAGTCACTGAACAGGGGGACGACTTCCGCGAGGGTGCTGAGCATGATGGATTCTCCTACGCACCTTTCCGTTAGAGGAACCGTCTGACCGGCCTTAAGTCGAAGCGGGACCGGGCGCCGGCTGCCCATGCCCTAAAACTCGTGAGTTCAGCGTAGCGAGTCGGACGTAGCCAGGAGCAAACAGCGAGTAGCGCGCCGCACATGGCGAGCGGCGGGTTTCGCGGTAGGCCATGCGTGCTTCGCAGTCTGCCACTGGTGAACCTCTAGTGCTCCGGGGCTACCGCCATGCTGATGAACAACGTGGTCAGAAACACGAAAATATAGGCCTGGAGGAACGCAACGAGCAGCTCCAGGCAACTGATCGCGAGGCAGCCTAGCGCGCTGATCGCGCCGACCGTGTACCCCATCGCAATGGTCTGTGCACCGAAGATCAGCATCAGGATCGAGGCCAGCACGATGTGCCCCGCGACCATATTGGCGAACAGCCGGATCATCAGGGCGAATGGCTTGATGGCCGCGCCGATCAGCTCCAACACGAATAGAACAAGCCACATCACCACGTCCGCGGCGTGCAGGGACACCTTGGCCAGCGCGCCGGCATTCGCGCCGGGTTTGAATACATGCGGGGCGAAGTTCCACACGTACAAGGGCAGCGCCAGCAGCGCCGCCCGCCCGGGAGACACCCCCGTCGCCGCGTCGGCGCCGTGTTCGCCGGGCACGTCCGCGTGCGCATCGTGGTGCCCGTAGGTTCCGGTAAGCAGCCCGTGATAGACCTCGCGCACCCCGCTGACGTGGATCAGGAAGAACGCGCACAGCGCCAAGCCGCCCGTGATCGCGATGTTCCCCGTCGCCGTCCCGCCCACGTGCCGCAGTTTGCCGCCCGAAACGAGTTGGAGAATCTCCGCCAGCGGCACCATCCCCAGCAGGTTGCAGAACAGAATGAAGAAGAAGAGCGTCCACAGGAACGGCATGAACCGGTCGGTGCGGTGCTTCAGCACCGGGCGCGCGACCTCCTCGCGGATGAACTGAAGCAGCGACTCGAAGAGGTTCATGAACACGCCCCGCGGCGCCGGCGGGGTCGCCGCCTGTGCGCCATAGGCCCGTGCCAGCCGCGGAAAGATCAGCAGGCACAGGCCCGCGGCGATGAGCGTCATGAGCAACTGGTTCGTGAAATAGAACTCGGAGCTCAGCGGGAAGCCCAGCAGGGGAATGCTCTCAAGGCCGAAATTCAGGTTGGTCGGCAGAAGCCGGAAGAAAGCGTGCGGCAGAACGTGGTCCACGGGATCGTGGGCAGCGAGCAGCAACACGGGCAACTCACTCCGCATCCTTGGGCTTTCGGACGTAAACGTGCAGAACGATGTACACGATCAGGGCCGTTTCCGCCAGCAGAAGCACGAGATAAATCAGGCTCAGGCACAGCAGGAAGGGCGTCAGGTCCGGCCGGGCAAGCACCTGGTACCCGACCCCCAGCGCCGCCGTGCCCAGCAGCCGCACCCCGGTGCCCGCGAACGCCGCGTGCGGCGTGTACGCCGGCCAGTACGTCGCCACCACCCCCAGCGGAATCGCGGCCAGCAGCGCCCCGATCAGGCAGATGACCGCGGCGGCATGAAAGAACGTCAACGCCGCCGGACCCCAGAGGGCAACGACTGGTGCCCGGCCAATCACCACCATCAGGCCGACGAGTGCCGCCAGCACGACGACTTGGATGAGCGTGTACTTCATAGACTTACAGCTTCAGTCGTCGCGACTCCCGTATGAGGCGGTACAGGCCGAAGCCCGTGCCGGCCAGCAGCCCGCCGAGCAGACCCCAAGGCTCCCAGCCGTAGCGCCGCTCCAGCCACCAACCCAGGTACCCGATCCCCGCCAGGTAGGCAAGGAACTCCAGCACCACCGCGTACATGCGCATCCAGCCGAGCGGCAGGCGCTGGCCCGGCCGCTCGCCCTCACCGTCTCGCTGCGGAACTGCTGGGGACATCAGACGCGGCCGGCCTCGTCAGCCCGATACGCAAGACCCACGGACACAAACTGGCACGTGCGAACGTCGCTTGCGGCAACGCTGGGCGTCAAGACGCCCTGTCACTGGGGGGAGTGTAGGCACTGCCTGCACCGCGGGCAACCGCCCGGCGCGCACCGTGGTCGGCCCGACGCGGCACGCCCGCGGCCCTGGGTCTCTCGTCCCCCCCCCAACGGCGGCCCCGCGCGATCGGCGCGACGACCGCGCGTGCGTGCGTGGCACTTCCGGCCAGGCGCACGAGGCCCGGCGGGGGCGGCAGAGACATCAGCGAACAGCACGCGTCCAATGGATTGCGGCCGACAGTCCGCTTGACGCACGCGTCGCCGCCCGTATACTAAGGGGTTCTTGGTTTGACCGAGTGCCTAACCCCGTTACGGATGACAGCGTGAAGACCGCGAACAAGTCCTATCAAGCGAAACCTACGGAGGTCGAGCGCCGCTGGTACGTCGTCGACGCCACCGACCGCGTGCTCGGCCGGCTCGCCGTGCGCATCGCCACGGTGCTCATGGGCAAGCACAAGCCGACCTACACGCCCCACGTCGACACCGGCGATTTCGTCATCGTGCTCAATGCCGGCAAGGTAAGGGTCACCGGCAACCGCAAGAAGGAAGAAGTGGTCTACCACCGCTACAGCGGCCACCCGAGCGGGTTGAAAGAGATCACGATGAAGTCGATGCTCGAGCGCCATCCCGAACGCGTGCTGCGGGAGGCCGTTCGCCGCATGTTGCCGAAGAACGCCCTGGCACGCCATATGCTCCGAAAGTTGAAGCTGTATTGCGGCGACCAGCATAACCATCAGGCCCAGCAGCCGGTGCCCCTGCCCCTCTAGTCACCAGGAGCGAAGACCGTGACGGATTCTGAACCGAAACCGGCCGAAAACCCGTCGGAGACGCCCGTGTCTGCGGCACCCCCGGATGCCGCAAGCGCGGCCCCGGTCGTGCCCAACACCGAGGCCCCGGCCTCAACCGACAGCGCCACGGCCGTCGAGCCCTCCGACGCCACGCCCACTGCGCGCCCGGGCATCCATTGGGGTACCGGCCGGCGCAAGGCCGCCGTCGCCCGGGTCCGCTTACTGCCCGGCAGCGGTCTGATGCTCGTCAACGGCCGCGAGGCCGAGAAGTTCTTCACCGAACCCCAGGACCAGCGCGATGTCTACGCACCGCTCGAGCTGACGGGCGTCCGCCGCCACTGGGACGTCAAGGTCAACGTTCATGGTGGGGGCCATTCCGGCCAGGCCGGGGCCATCCGCCTTGGCGTGGCGCGGGCCCTGCTCAAAGCCTACAGCCAGTTTGAGACGACTCTCCGCGACGCCGGCTACCTGACGCGCGACGCCCGGCGCGTGGAGCGAAAGAAGCCGGGCCAGCGTAAGGCACGCCGGCGCTTCCAGTTCTCCAAGCGCTAGGCAGGAGCGGTTTGCCGGAGCGACCACCCTTCGATCCCCGCCGCATACCCCGTCCGCCGGAGCCGCCGGAGGGCACGCGGGCGGAGTTCACGGCCCTCAGCGTCCGCCAGGTGAACGAGTTGGTGCGTGGTGCGCTCGCGCGGCACTTGCCGCCGACGCTGCACGTCCTCGGCCAGATCAGCAATCTCGCGCGCCCGACGAGCGGGCACGTGTACTTCACGCTCAAGGACGACTACGCGGAGCTGCGTTGCGTCATGTGGCGCAGCAGCGCGGCCCGGCTCAAGTTCGCCCCGGAGGACGGCCTGGAGGTCATTGCGACCGGCGGAATCGACGTGTATGCGCAGCGCGGCACCTACCAACTGGTGGTGCGCCGGCTGGAGCCACGGGGCGTCGGCGCGCTCGAGGTCGCCTTCCGGCAGCTCAAGGAGCGTTTGGGGCGCGAGGGGCTGTTTGACCCGCGCCGCAAGCGGCCCCTGCCGCAAGTCCCCGAGCGCATCGCGATCGTGACCAGCCCGACCGGGGCGGCCATCCGCGACGTCCTCCAGGCGTTGGCGCGCCGCTACCCGCCCGTTCAGGCGCTTGTGTTCCCGGTCCGCGTTCAGGGCGAGGGCGCGGCCCAGGAGATCGCCACGGCGCTACGAACCCTCAACGAGCACGCGCAGGCTCTGGGCGGGATCGACGTGATCATCGCCGGGCGCGGCGGCGGCTCGCTGGAGGACCTGTGGGCTTTCAACGAAGAGGTCGTAGCACGCGCCATAGCGGCCAGCCGTATCCCGGTTATCAGTGCCGTCGGACACGAGGTTGACGTCACCATCAGCGATCTCGTGGCCGACGTCCGCGCCCCGACCCCCACCGCCGCGGCTGAGCTGGCCACGCCGGTAGCGGCCGAGCTCGCCGCCTCGCTCGCGCGCCAGGCGGCGCGCGCCGCACGCGCGGCCCGCCACACGCTTGACCTGGCCGGTGCTCGCCTGGCGGCCGATCTGGCGTGCGAGGGGCTGGCGCGGCCGCTGGCTCGCTTGCGCTGGCGCGCGCAGGGGCTGGACGAGCTCCAACATCGGCTCCGGCACACGCTGTCCGAGCTGCTGCGCCGGGCCCGCGAGTATCACAATGCCGCCGCCCTGCGCGTCCTGGCTTTCCGGAGTGGAGCGCGGTTCGCGCGGCTGGGAAGGATGATCGACCGCCACACCCATCGGCTCTGGCGTGGGCTGAGCGCCGGCGTCCTGCGCGGCGACCGGCGCCTGGCGCTGGTTCTGGCCCGTGTCGACAAGGCCGGCCCGCCGGCGCGGCTGCCGCTCCTGGCCGAGCACCTGAAACCGGTGGAAGCCCGCCTCCGCTCGATCACCCGGAACTTGCTCGTACACGGGCGTGCGGCGCTGACCCTCCGCATGGAGGCGATCGCCGCGTGCCACCCAGAACATGTACTGCGACGCGGCTACAGCATCACGCGCGACGCGCGGACGCGCGAGCTGATCCGCTCCGTCCGCCAAGTGCGGGCGAGAGCCCGCATTGTCACGCAGGTGGCCGACGGCGAGTTCCGCGCCACCGCCGACGATCCGCGGCAGCCCGAGCTCTTCGACTGATCGGACGTGCGCCGGCCATGCGCCAGTTGAAAAGGGGGACGGGCACCCCAGGGAACCATGCAGGGCTACCGCGAAGGCCCGCCGGCGCGGAGCCAATCCCCCTTTTCAACGGATACTTATCGGCCTGGCGGCGCCCGGGGATTATCCACAGGGCGACCCGAAGGTAGCCGATGACTCCGATGTTCGCACGATCCGGCGAGGTGGCATGACCATGCCCCATTCCGTTCTGATTGCCGACGACGACGGCGCGATTCGCGCGGTGATCCGGCGCAGCCTGGAACAAGCAGGCTACAGCGTGTGCGAGGCCGCCAGCGGTGCCGAAGCGATCCGCGCGCTGCGCGCCGGGTCCTTCGATCTGGTCATCACCGACATCCTGATGCCCGATCAGGACGGGCTGGAGACCATCATCCACCTGCGGAAACAACGCCCCCACACAAAAGTCATCGCCATCAGCGGGGCACCGGAGGAACTGTTTCTCGCCAGCGCCCTCGGCCTTGGCGCCGCGCGCTCGCTCGCTAAACCTTTCAGGCCCGCCGATTTGATGGCGCTCGTGCACGATCTGCTCGGTCCGCTTCCGGCCCCGGCCCGTCCGGCGTCGTGAAACGCAGCGGCGCCGGCAGGGTGAAAGTCACCCCCTCGTCCGCGGCCTCGATCTCTTCCACTTCCGCCGCCCCGTGCTGACGTAGATACGCCAGAACGCCCTGCACGACGTCTTCCGGCGCACTGGCCCCCGAGGTCACGCCGACCCGCTGCACCCCCGGGAGCCACTCGGGCGCGATCTGGTCGGGTCCGTCGATCAGGTAAGCGCGGATGCCGCGCGCGCCGGCGACCTCCGTCAGCCGCCTTGAGTTCGACGAGTTTCTCGAGCCGACCACGAGCAGCAGGTCGATCCGGTCGCAGATCTGCTTTACCGCGCTCTGCCGGTTCTGCGTGGCATAGCAGATGTCTTCGGCGGCCGGCATCTCCAGGTGCGGCCAGCGCGCCCGCAGTGCTTCGACAATCTCGCGCGCGTCGTCCTCGCTCAGCGTGGTCTGGGTCAGAATCACCGCCGGTTGGTCGGCGGAGAGTTGCAGCTTGTCCAGATCGGCGATGCGCTCGATCAGGACCGTCGCCTCCGGGGCCTGCCCCATCGTCCCGATCACCTCGTCGTGACCGGCGTGCCCGATCAGCAGCACGCGATACCCCCGCTTCACGTACCGCCGCACCTCCACGTGCACCTTCCGCACCAACGGGCAGGTCGCGTCGATCAGCCGCAGCCGGCGCCGCTCCGCCTCGGCGTACACCTCGGGCGGCGAGCCGTGCGCCGACAAGATGGCCACCGCGCCCTCCGGCACCTCGTCCAGCTCCTCGACGAACGTGACGCCCAGCGCACGCAGCCGCAGCACGACGTGCGAGTTGTGGACGATCTCCTTGCGCACGTACACGGGCGGCCCGTAGCGTTCGAGCGCCAGCTCCACGGCCCGGATGGCGCGCTCGACACCGGCACAGAACCCGCGCGGTTTCGCGACAATCGCGAGCATCACAGCTCCTGGCACGCCGTCCCTCTCCGGCGCGGCAACGCCCGCGCCGCGCTCCGGCGACTGCTACCCGCATTATAGGTCCCCCGCCCCGGGGCTCACTCCACGCTCACGAATTTGCGGACGTTGCGTTCGAGCTCGGCCAGGGTGTACGTGCGGCTCAAATCGATCGGCAGGAACACGCCATGCGCATGATCGCTCGCCAGGATGAGCATCCGCCCCACGCGGGCATAGCCCATCTCCTGGGGCGTGTGACCGACGAGAAACAGCTCGACTCCCAGCCGCCGAGCAAAGGCCTCGACCGCCTCGGGCGACTGGAAGCGGCCCCACACCAGCGCGTACGCGGGCCCGCCGGGGGCCATGTCCTCCGGCGTCGGTTCGCGCTCGAACACCGTCAGGTCGAAGTGTCGCACGTAGAACGCGTCGGGCAGACTGTGCGAGAGGAAGATTCTGTTCGCGAGGCGGGCCGCCAACGGCAGGGACGCAATGTACTCGCGGACGGCGTCCAACACGTCCGCGGTGCCCGCGCCGTAACGGAGCGCGACGCCGCGCTCGAAATCGGCCAGAACGTAGCGCCCCCCCTTGCTGATCTCGTGGCCGCACAGTTGCGAGAGCTCGTGATTGGACTGGAGGAAGAAGACGTTATCGGGGAACTCGCATTTCCACGCCGCCGCCCGCACCAGCAGGTCGATCGACAAGTCGGGGAGGGCCGGCGATTCCGGCTCGGCATGGATGAGCTCATGGAGGACCACCACGCGCGCCGGGCTGCGCTGGAGCGCACAGAAGCGTTGGAGCTTCTCGAAATTGCGCAAGTGCCCGTGCAGGTCCCCCGTCATGACGAGCTGGCCGCCCGCGCCGAACGTCAGCAGCGACCCGCTGCGGTTCGGGTCTTCGCGATTGAGGCGCGCGGCCTCGCGCAGCGTCTCGCAGGCCGCGACGGCGTCCGTCGTCTTGCTCACTGGTCCCTCACACGCCTCGCGCGGGCGCCCACCGGGCCGGCTCACGTACTGGCCGCCGGCGGTTCGCGGTGGGCCGGGGCGATCGGGCGCGCCCTCATCCCCGGTGGTTCGCGCAACACCATGTGCTCCATGACCTCCAGGCGCGACAGCACCTCCCGCATGTCGCGCGGCCGCCGGTCTTTCGCGTTCTCGCAACAGTCCAGAATCAGCCGCGACAGCGGCAGTGGAATCCGCGCGTTCAGCTCATGTGGCGGATCGTTGCCGCGCTGTGACTCGAGCGCGATGCGCGTCGCCATCGGCTGGGCAACCGAGACCACCGTCCTGAACCACTTACCGGTGACGACCCAGTACATGGTCGCACCCAGATTGTAGACGTCCGTCCGTTGGTCGATCTCCGCCCGATGCACCTGCTCGGGCGCGATGAAGTCCGGCGTGCCCTGGATGCGCTGCTTGACGTATCCCAGCGGGCAGCTTTGTCCGAAATCAATGATCTTCACGCCGCCGCCATGCGGCAGCAGGATGTTGTTCGGCTTGATGTCGGCATGGGCGAAGCCCTGCTGGTGCAGCGCGTGGAGCCCCTCGGCCACCTGCCGGAAAACCCTCAGGATCCCCGCCAGGTCCGCCGGGCACTCGTCCTCCAGCCTTTCGCCGTCCACGTACTCCAGCACCAGGACCAGCTCGCGCGTCTTGAGCCAGCGCCGCAACCGCACCAGGTCGTAGCAGCGCCGCAGGTGCGGGTGGCTCAGGCCGCGCGCGACGGCGTACTCGTTCTCCGCCTGTGCTATGAAACGGTCGTCCTCGGGCCGGCGGCGCACGACGTGCTTGACCACCACCGGCCGGCCCCGCTCCGTGTCCCGCGCCAGACTGATCACGGCGCCGGCGCCACGGCCGAGGCGGCTGATCACCTCGTAGCCGGGCAGGATGGGAATGGCGCGCGTCGGCATCCCTAAGCTATCCGAAAAAAAGGGGGCGAATGTCGCCCGGCCACGTTGCCGGGCTCGCCGTCCCGCGTCCCGTCTTGGAACCCTGCGCGCGGCATCGCACTCAGACGCCGCATTGGAGCACGCCGCTTGCCCACGGGGTTACTTGATTATCCCCTTGCGCTCCAAGAGCGTCCGCAATTCTCTGGCGGGCGCGGACAGCTCCCCGGTGGACCACCGCCCCGCCTCCCCGGCCAGCCGTACCGGAACCAGATCGAAGCCGCTGGCCTGGTTCAGCATCCCCAGGGTGCCGAGCAAGGACCGGCGCTGCGCTTCCCCCAAAGACGCGCCGTCGCCTCCGATCACGACCATCTGCACGCGCGGTCCGCGTTGGACCCAGTGCGTCCCGCCATCCGCATCCACGATGCAGACGCTGTCCGGGCCGTCCGGATCGATCCCCAGCGCCGGCAACTCCTCCCACGATGCCGCGAAGCTGACCTCCACGTCCTGCACGCGCATCGACCGATCGGCGATCAGCAGCGTGCTGCCCTTGAAGCTCGGCTTGCCGGGAACAAGCTGCAACTCGAGTCCGCGCAGAACCGCCGCCCCGACCGTCATCGACATGATCAGGGCCACCACCATTGACGTGTTGCGCTTACCAGCGGTCATGAGCCTTCCCTCGCTCGTACGTCCCAGCCTCCATGCCGTTCGCCGCTATACATCACTTCAATTGTCACCCGGCGGGCAATACTCCGTCGCTGCCTTCCAGGCCACACAAACGCCGCTACATCCGCCTATACTATCGGCATGAGCTGCGTGCTTCGCCTTCGAATCTGCACACGCTGGCGGCCGGTCGACGCGCGCCACACCGCCTGCCGCCGTATGAAGCATACAAAGAAAAGATGGGTTAGCAACGCTTGCTGCACGGAAATTCTCCACGTCTGCCCCCTGCCCCAGCCCAGCTCCAGGACTCGACCGCACGAGGCCTTCCCGTGACGCCCCGCACGTACTTCCTTGAGACCTTCGGCTGCCAGATGAACGTGCTCGACAGCGAGCTCGTGGACGGCCAGTTGCGCGACATGGGCCTGCGACCCGCGGCCACCCCCGAGCAGGCCGACGTGGTCCTATTCAACACGTGCAGCGTCCGCCAACACGCCGAAGACAAAGTCATGTCCCGCCTCGGACGCCTGAAGCGGCAAAAGACGCGCCGGCCGGAGACTGTGATCGGCGTCATCGGGTGCATGGCGGAACGGCAAAAAGAAGACCTTTTTGTCCACGTACCACACCTGGACCTCATATGCGGCCCAGGAGAAATCCACCGCCTGCCCGCCCTGATTGAGCGAGTCTGGCAGCACCACGACCGGGTCGTCGCCTTGGCCGGCTCACAGTCCCGCCGAACCGACGTACTCCAACGCGGCTTGATCGAGGACGATCTGGAGGCGCTGGATCTGTCGCGCCGGCCCGGCCAGGGCGGCGGCGGGTTGCAGGCATACGTACGGGTCCAACGCGGCTGCGATAAGTTCTGCACGTACTGCATCGTACCGCTCACGCGCGGGCCGGAGCGCAGCCGACCGCCCGACCATGTCGTGACGGAGGCCCGGCGCCTCGCGGACAGCGGCTTCCGCGAGATCACTCTGCTGGGGCAGACCGTAAACTCGTATCTCTACGGGGAGGACGGCCGCACGGTCCGATTCGCACAGCTTCTCGAGCGCGTTCATGACATTGAGTCCCTCGATCGGATTCGCTTCGTGACCAGCTTCCCCGCCGACTGGGACGAGGACATCTTTAGGGTGATGCGCGACTGCCCCCGCATCTGCCCCTATCTCCACATTCCAGCCCAAAGCGGATCGGACCGCATCCTGAAGGCCATGAAGCGCGGCTACACTGTGGCCGAGTACCTCGACCTGATGGACCTGGCTCGCAAGTACTGCCCCGACATCGCGCTGGCCGGGGACATGATCGTCGGGTTCTGTGGCGAGACGGAGGACGACTTCCGCGCCACCGTCGAGCTCGTCCGCCGGGTACAATACAAGAGCCTGTTTGTCTTCAAATACTCGCCACGCCCGGGGACCGCCGCCGACCGCAATCGCGAGGACGATGTGCCGTACGACGTGAAGGTCCGCCGGAATAACGAGCTGCTTCGCGTTCAAAGCGAAGTCAGTCTTCGGCACCGCCGGTCCCTGATAGGCTCCACCGTCCAAGTCCTGGTCGAGGGATTCAGCAAGTCGGCCCGTAAGTTGCGGTCAATGGAGCCCTCTGCGGCAGGCAGCACCCAGGGTTCCGAAAGCAGCCCCCGTACTGCCCCCACGCCGCCCCCGGCGACCGCCCGCCAGCTCGTCGGCCGGACGCCGCACGACCTGATCGCTGTGTTCGACGGCGACCCGTCCCTCATCGGCGCCATCGCGGCCGTCCAAGTGGAATCGGCCTCCGCCCTCACGCTCTTCGGCCGGGTCCAATCTGTGGTGTCGCCGTCCCGTTCGCATTGACGGACAGCCGACCGGCGACGTTCCGGCAGCGCAGCGGGATCGGCGTCGCGACCGGGCGACCATGCCCCGGCCGGCCCGCGCTTCGACGTCGATTCCAGAACATCCCTTTTTCCAGGCTGCTGCGCTGTGCGTGCTTCAACTTGACGCTGCCGACGTCGCGCCCTCCCGTCCGGCCTGAAATGCACGGATGTTCAGCTCGCGGTACTTCTCCGGGACGCAGCTCGACACGGCCGCGTGCCATGTGTCCGCTGGCAGGTCCAAACCGGTCGATAACGCCCCCAGCACCACCACGTTGGCCACGCGCACACTCCCGCAACGCACCGCCATCCCCTCCGCGTCGAGATAGATCAAGCGGTTGAACGTCCTCCGCAGGCGCGCTTCGACGTCCGCCGGGTAAACGGCCCGCCCGGCCGAAACAGTTGCCGGGAGCGCCCGCTGGCGGCTGACCACCGCCAGACCCTCCGGCGCGAGATAATTCGCGTTGCGCAGGGCTTCAATTTGCTCGAGCGATGCGAGCACGCACGCCGTTCCTTCGGATACCAGCGGGCTATGTACTTCGGGGCCGTACCGGACCTGCGCAATGACTGAGCCCCCGCGCTGGGCCATGCCGTGCACTTCGTTGGTCTTGACTTGAAACCCGGCCAGTATCGCCGCCCGCGCGACGATCGTGCTGGCCAGCACAATGCCCTGGCCGCCCACCCCGGCCAAAACCACACTCACCGGCGCGACACGGCTCACGGTGCTCCCCTCGCGGCGATCGCCCCCACCGGGCAGACCTGTTCGCACAGCCCGCAGCCGCGGCAGAGAAGCTCGCTGATGCGTACGCCGTCGCCGGCGGCTTCCAGGGCGGGACAGCCCAGCCCGAGGCACTGGCCGCAGTCGACACAAGCCTCCGCGCTGACTTCCCGGGCCGGGCCGACCGGTGTGCGCCGGGCGAGCGCGCACGGGGCAACGGAGACCACGAGCGCCGGCTCGTTCGCCTGGATCGCCTCGGCGAGAACCCGCTGCGTCGTTTCCAGGTCGTACGGATTCACTTCATGCACCCGCCGGACGCCGCACGCCCGGCCGATCTCCGCGATCGACAGCGCCGCGGTCGGCTCACCCATCAGGGTACGTCCGGTGCCCGGATGATCCTGGTGGCCGGTCATCGCGGTCGTGCGGTTGTCCATCACGATGATGGCCGCCGTCCCCTTGTTGTAGACGATGTCCAGCAAGCCGGTGATGCCCGAGTGAAAGAAGGTCGAGTCGCCGATGATGCCGACGACCTTCTGGCGGACGCCCGCCTTCTCGAAGCCCTGCGCCATCGACACGCCCGCGCCCATGCACAGAATCGTGTCCACCCGGTCCAGAGGCTTGAACACGCCCAGGCTGTAGCACCCGATGTCCCCCGTGACGATCACGTCCTGCCGGCCGAGCGCATAGAAGATGCCGCGGTGCGGGCAGCCGGGACACAGCACCGGCGGTCGCACCGGCAGGTCGCCGGGGTCGCCGCGCAGTGCGGTGCGCGGGGCAGGCTTCCCCTCCAGCCTGGCTCGCGCCGCCAGGAGCACGGTCGGCGACAGCTCGCCGACGCCGGGGACAACATCGCGCCCGTGGCACGCGAGGCCCAGCGACCTGACGTGCTCTTCGAGAATGGCGTCCAGCTCTTCGACGATCAGCAGACGCCTCGCCCCGGCCGCAAACTGGCGAATGAGTCCGTCAGGAAACGGATACGAGAACCCCAGCTTCAGCACGGACGCTTCGGGCCAGACCTCGCGCACATACTGGTAGGCGATCGAAGCCGTGATGATCCCCAGTTCCCGATCCCGCCACTCGATGCGATTGGC
This sequence comes from Phycisphaerales bacterium, assembly GCA_022839625.1. Classification (GTDB taxonomy): domain Bacteria; phylum Planctomycetota; class Phycisphaerae; order UBA1845; family Fen-1342; genus JALHJL01. Next base: position 861 of record JALHJL010000036.1, on the reverse strand, counting down.
CGGCGAGCGTTCGGCCGCCTCGGCCAGCCGCCCCAACCGCTCCTCGACTTCGGTCCGCATGACGCGCCCCCACAGCGGGATCGGCACGTAACGGGCCGGGTTCTTCTGGAACGCGACGGCGCGCGGCAACGCGCGCCGTTCCCCCAACGCGACCAGGCTGCGCGAGTGACTGACACGCGTTGTCGAGCGGAGGATCACCGGCGTGCGGAACGACTCGGATACGTCCAGCGCCGCGCCGACGAAGTCCTTCGCCTCCTGCGAGTCGGCCGGCTCGAAGAGCGGGACTTTGGCCAGGCGCGCATAGTGCCGCGTATCCTGCTCGTTTTGCGACGAGTGCATGCCGGGATCGTCCGCCACGCACACGACCAGCCCCCCTTCCACCCCGAGGTAGCTGAGCGTCATCAGCGGGTCGCTCGCCACGTTCAGGCCGACATGTTTCATCGTGACGATGCAGCGCGCGCCCGCCAGCGCCGCCCCGGCCGCCACCTCCAGCGCGACCTTCTCGTTGGGAGACCACTCGCAGTAGATCTCCGGCTTGAAGCGTGCCGCCTCTTCCAGAATCTCGGTCGAGGGTGTGCCGGGGTAGCCGGTGGCCACGGTGGCGCCGGCCTCGTACGCGCCGCGCGCGACGGCCTGGTTGCCCGAGAGAAGCTCGCTCACCGCGGATGCTCCGCTGCTGCCGTTATCAGACTTATCGGCAAAGTGCGGCACAACTGCCCGCCCGCGGCGCAGGGGTCCGCCGCAAGAGCCTCTGCGAACCAGACGCCTGTAATCCCATGAAAGGCTGTCCCCTGCCGGGCGGTTATGCTGCCCGGTGTGGAATTTCGAAACAGGAGACAGCTATGGGAATGAACGAGAGCG
>JALHJL010000096.1 GCA_022839625.1 Phycisphaerales bacterium | reverse complement strand
CGCGACCCCGAGCGCATCCGCTACGAGCAGGTCGAGTTGCTTCGTCAGCACCTCTACGCCTTGGCGCTGGGCTACGCCCACCAGGACGATCAGGATGCCTTGGCCCACGACGTGGCGCTGAAGCTGTCCGTCTGGGACCACCCCGGCCGGCGCGGCTTGCACGAGCGACTGGCCAGTCAACCCTCGGACTGGCGGCTGCTCGACCGGCTGGCAAGCCCGTCCAATCGCCGGGCGTTGCGGGCGGCGCTCGGCGAATGGGTCGCCCGGCACCAGCGGGCGGCGTGCCCGCGCAAGGGACGGCCCCACCCTCTGGTTGCCAAGGGGTGGGGCCGGTCCTTGAACACGATGAGAGATAAGGGACAAAGGAAACGCGGCACACGCACCAGGCCGCGCGTGCCCGTTCGTCCGTCGTCAATTGCCCGTCAGCAGCGTCACAAACGGATTGATGTCGCTGAAGCTCACCTCGCCGTCGCCGTTGATGTCCGCCAACAGAAGGTCGCACAGCGGGTACGCGGCGACGTAGCCCGCGGGGTTGGCCAACGCCAGCACGAAGGGGTTGATGTCGCCAAAGTCGACCACGCCGCTGCAATTCGTGTCGCCGACGGGCGGCGGGGCCAGATTGAGAATCGTGAACGGGGCGGGCGTCGTTGCGCTCACGGGCGGCTCCGTGCTGAGGGTCAGACGCAGCACGCAGTCGCTGGAAGTCGGCACGTGGGCCGGCACGATCCATTGCAGCCGGCCGCTGTTCGGCACGTCGATCGCGAGCGGCGCGTACGGCCCGTCCGCCCCGTGAATAGAGAGCTCGATCGACATCGTCGGCTGACCGATGCCCGACGGCACCGCTGCGTGCCAGTCTGCGAACCGCACCGAGCCCGCGATCAGCTTCTCGCCGCCGCGCGGATACTTCGGCCACACCCAAGGCGTGGTGGGAACCGAGGATTCGGCGAACGCGCGCAACCGATTGACGCCGCCGACCCACGGCTGACAGTTCTCCTCCGCGACGAAGGCAAAGTCCGGATAACCGTTGTGATCGAAATCGGTGCCCGCGCGGAACGCTGCGAAATCGCAGGCGGCCGGAGTCGTGACGGTCGCGAGGAGCTCCCACTGCCCCGCGCCGTCGCCGGCGTAAATCCTCGTCTGGCCGAGGAAGAAGGCGAGCACGTCACCGTAACCGTCGAGATTCATGTCGGCGATCTGCGTGAGCTTCACGGCCCCGATGCTGGCCAGCGTTCCGGACAGGTTCTGCCACTGCCCGGGTGCGACCCACCTGTAGACACCGACGCCGGTCGACGTCGCGAACGCGAGTTCGTCGCGGCCGTCGCCCGTGACGTCGCCGAGCGAGAGGCCCTGGCGGCCGTAGTCTCCGGCGGATGGGAGGTTTCCGTCGCCGGGCGTAAAGCCGCCCAGGCCGTTGCCGAGGTAGACGGTGCCGTTGCCCTGGCCGTGGCCGCAGGCGAAGTCGACGAAGCCGTCGCCGTTTACGTCGCCGAACTCGAATAGCAGCGTGGAGTTGCCGCCGACGAATCCGAACGATTGCGTCCAGGTGCCGTTGCCGTTGTTGCGATAGACGTGCACGCCGGCACAGCAGCCGAAGCTGATGGAGCCGAGGTCGAGGTCGCCGTCGTTGTCGACGTCTGCGAAGTCGGTGCCGAACATGCCCCACGTCTCGCCGTTGGTGGCCAGCCCGTCGTCCCAGGCCGTCCAGGCCTGCCCCGTGCCGTTGCCCAGGGCCACCTCCAGGATCTGGTCGCCGAGGTCAACGCCGGAATAGTTGTGATGGATGCCGTAGCCGATGTCCATCAACCCGTCGTTGTTGACATCGCCGAGCGCGACGCCGCCGTAGCCGAGATTGCCGGTCTGATAGAACGACCAGGTGCCGGTGCCGCTGGCGAACCAGACCATGATGCCGTGCTGCCCGCCGCCGATGCCCGGATTGCCGTGGTCTCCGAGGGAGACCAGGTCGGGATGGCCGTCGCCGTTCACGTCGCCAAACTCGAGCTCGGTGTTGCCCGATTCGAGGCCGGGCTGGCTCAGGCCCGTGGAACGCTCGACATAGATGAGTTGTGCGCACGTGCTGGCCGCCCCCAGCAGGAGCACGCAGACAGCGACCAGCGCGGTTCCGACGAGATGCGACATGACACCGTTCTCCTCTTGCACGGGCGGAGCAACGCGGCGCGGGCATTGACGGAAGCTCGTCCCGGCAAGAGCCGCTTGCCCGCGGCCGTCGACACGCTCTCTCCTCAGGTGCAGTATACACTGCTGGGCCGCGCCGACGAACGGAATTGCGCGTGACGTCTCCTGTTCCACGCAAGTGCGGGGCCGGACAGACGGCGTCGGACGGGCGCCGGGCGGGTTTCCGGCGGCAACAGTCGTCGCATAGAATGCCGCGCGTAGCGCCACCGGCGTGACGGTTAGAGGAGCGCGTGAAAGCACTGCCGACCCTGTTGACGTATTTCTTCCGCGATCGTCGCTCGCGGGTGAACACGCGCCTGTTGCTCCGGTTCTTGGCGATCCTCGCCGTGATAGTCGCGGTGTACACGGTCCTGTTTCACGTCCTGATGAAGTGGGAAGGGCGGGAGTTCAGTTGGGTGACGGGGCTGTACTGGACGCTGACCGTCATGTCGACGCTCGGCTTCGGCGACATCACGTTCACGTCGGACATCGGGCGCGTGTTCTCGCTGATCGTGCTGATTTCAGGCATCTTGTTCTTGCTGGTGCTGCTGCCGTTCACGTTCATCCAGTTCTTCTACGCGCCGTGGGTGGAGGTGCAGGCCGCGCGCCGCGCGCCGCGTGCATTGCCCGGGACCATGCGCGGGCACGTCATCCTGACCCACTACGAGCCGGTGTCGGCGGCGCTGATTGCGCGCCTGACCCAGCAGAAGACTCCCTACGCGCTGCTCGTCGGCGATCTGGCGGAGGCGTTGCTCCTGCACGACCGCGGGTTGAACGTCATGTGCGGAGACCTGGACCGGCCGGAAACATACGTCCGGGCCCGGGCCGCGCAGGCCGCCCTGATCGCGGCCACCGGTGACGACGCGGTCAACACGAACGTCGCCTTCACCGTGCGCGAGGTCGCGCCGCACGTCCCCATCGTCGCGACGGCCGACAGCAGCGCGTCCGTGGACATCCTCGAGCTGGCCGGCGCCAGCCAGGTCGTCGTGCTGTCCACCATGCTTGGGCGCTCCCTGGGGCGGCGGGTCATCGGCGACGCGATGACGCACGTGATCGGGCGCTTCGGAGACGTGCTGGTGGCCGAGGCGAACGCGATGCGCACGCCGCTGGTGGGCAAGACGCTGCGCGAGAATCGGTTGGGGTCGCTCGGCGTGAACGTGGTGGGGGTGTGGCAACGCGGGACCTTCGTGGCCGCGCGGCCGGAGACGGTCATCACGGACCACACGATGTTGGTCATCGCCGGCTCCCAGGACCAGTTGCTCAGCTATGATGAGCAGTTCGCGATCTACAACGTTTCCGGAGAACCCGCGGTGATCATCGGCGCCGGGCGGGTCGGCCAGGCGACGGCGGAGACGCTCCGCGAGCGCGGGATGAGATGCCGGATCGTGGAACGGGACCCGGCGCGCGTGCCCCGGGGAGACGAGCACGTCCTGGGCGACGCGGCCGAGCTGAAGATTCTGAAGGCCGCGGGCATCCTGAAGGCGCCCACCGTGGTCATCACCACGAACGATGACAACACGAATATCTACCTGACGCTCTACTGCCGCCGACTGCGGCCCGACATCCAGGTGATCAGCCGGGTCACGCTGGAGCGCAACCTGACCACGCTCCACCGGGCCGGCGCGGACATCGTGATGTCCGGCCCGGCGATGGGGGCGAGCATCATGATGAACGTCCTCGAGCGCGGCCGGACGCTCATGCTGCCCGAGGGGCTCGACATCTTCCGCCTTCCGCTGCCTGCCAGCCTGGTCGGGCATTCGCTCGAAGAGTCGAACATCCGGGAGGACACCGGCTGCAGCGTGGTCGCGATCGTGCGCGACGGACAGACGGAGATCAACCCGCCCGCCACAACGCCACTGCCCGACGGCGTGGAGCTGATCCTGATCGGGACCGTCGAGTCGGAGGCCCTCTTCTTCCAACGCTTCGGCGACCGCGCATAACAGTCCGCCGCGGAAGTCTTCGTGGTCCACACACCTGTAGCGTCGGACCTCCGTGTCCGACGTTTTTCGAGCCGAATGGAATGCTCGCCGAACACCCGCCGCGGCGGGCAGGTCGCTACGGGCGACTCGCTGCGGCGAGCTCAGGTCCGGCGCTACACTTCTGCGGCGGACTGATAAGGCCCCGCCGCAGCCCGAGCGCCGGGCCGCGAGAACCGGCCATCGGCGGGCCACACGGTCAGGGGCGGCTTGGCACCGCGTGCGGACCGACCTCCCCTGTCTCAGTTCGCGGGGGGCGGGCGACGCTCCATCAACGCTTCGTCATTCCGTCGTAGACGATGCCCGTGAATGCGTCGGGCTCCAGACCTCCGCGGCCCCACTTCTCATCCAGGTTCCTGGTCGGCCTGGCGGCGACGACCTCGTCGCGCGATTTCCCTTCCTTCACGAGCGCCTGCACGTGCTCCCGTACGGCGGCCAGCATCTGTCGGTACTGCCGCAGTTCGTCCGGCGTCGACAGCGGGCCGTGCCCCGGGATGATCTTCGTGTCGGCGTCCGCACGCTCCAGCAGCCGGTCCACGGCCGCGATCATGCCGTCGATCGATCCGCCGGCGTTTACGTCGATGAACGGGTAGACGCCGTTGAAATACACGTCGCCGGCGTGCAGGACGTTGGCCTTGCTGAAGTAGACGATGCTGTCGCCGTCGGTGTGCGCGGGCTCCAGATGCGTGATCCGTATCTCGTCGCCATTCCAGTGCAGCGTCAGCGCGCCCGCGAAGGTGAGTTTCGGCAGGGCCGCGGCCGGCGAAGGCGGGATCCGGCGGCCGAGCCCGCCCAGAACCTGCTCCGCGCTCATGCGTTTGCGCACGTTCTCATGCGCGACGACGACCGCCCCGGCCTCGGCCAGGGCCTGGTTTCCGCCGACGTGGTCGAAATGCCAGTGCGTGTTGACGACGAACCGCAGCGGCTTGTCGGTCTTCTCCGCGATCGCGGCCAACACCTTGGGGCTGAGCTGTCCATACTCGCTATCGACCAGCAGCGCCCCATCTTCGCCGATCGCCAGGCAGAGGTTCCCGCCCGCCCCCGTGAGCATGAACAGGTCGGGTCCCACCGGCAATGCGCGGATCTCGATGGGGGGACGCTCCTGCGCAAACGCGACGGCACAAAGCCCCAGCACTCCGGCCAGCAATCGCGGAATCTGCACGCGAGTCGTGTTCACATTCGTCTCCTTTCTTCGGCCGGCGGCAAACAGCCAGCCGGTCGCGCATGATACCACCCCTCAGGGCCGCGTCCCCGCCGCGCCGGCTCGTGGCGACGCGGTCGGGGCTCCGCCCAGGCTGAGCGTGCTCGGCCCCCCAGAGGGTTTGCATCCGCGGGTCGTCGCGCCGTGGTGGGCGCACGAACGGCCCCACTTCCCGGTTTCCGGAAAGTGGGGCCGATCTTGACACACTGCCATCCCGGACCGCGCAGGCCCTTCGGCCTACGCTGCCGGGCGCCCTGGCTACTGTACCAGCAGCGTCACAAACGGATTGATGTCGCCGAAGTCCGGGTACAGCCCGTCGCCGTTGATGTCAGCCAGTTGGTGGCAACATCAGGCCGTGACTTCCTCTCGCTATTCCGCCAACGCGTCGTACACGGCCTCCCAGTATGCCCGGCTCTCCTCGTCCGGCTGAAGGTCGATATTCTCTTCGATGATCGCGACCAGGTCGTCGTACAACTCGGG
>JALHJL010000151.1 GCA_022839625.1 Phycisphaerales bacterium | reverse complement strand
CATCAGGTCATCTATTCCGTTAAAGGCTGCCTCGTTCTGGATCGATTACCGCAGCGACCATGTCTCAATCCCTTATTCATCAGGTCATCTATTCCGTTCTCGAGAAAGGAAAAACGAGAGTACTTCGGCTTCGGGGAAGGTCTCAATCCCTTATTCATCAGGTCATCTATTCCGTTTGAGCGCCAGTCGGCGCATCATCCTCACCGCGGCCAGGGTGTCTCAATCCCTTATTCATCAGGTCATCTATTCCGTTTCAAATTCATACGCAGAATTGAAGAAGCGACAGATCCAGCCGGGTCTCAATCCCTTATTCATCAGGTCATCTATTCCGTTAAAGGCGCGATCCTTCGAGGCATCACCGCCCGGAACGAGTCTCAATCCCTTATTCATCAGGTCATCTATTCCGTTTTATGAGAATTAAACAGAAATATCGGCATATTACGGAGGGTCTCAATCCCTTATTCATCAGGTCATCTATTCCGTTAGAAAGCAAACAACTAATGAAGAAGGGAGCGCCGAAAGGCGTCTCAATCCCTTATTCATCAGGTCATCTATTCCGTTCTCAAGAATCGAAGGAACTAATGCGGAAGGGCGCGCCGAAGTCTCAATCCCTTATTCATCAGGTCATCTATTCCGTTGCGCGGGAGCCGACGACCCCGCCGGGCTTTTAACCTCCAGTCTCAATCCCTTATTCATCAGGTCATCTATTCCGTTGAATTAATGAAGAAGGGAGCGCCGAAAGGCGCGACCCTTGTCTCAATCCCTTATTCATCAGGTCATCTATTCCGTTTATGCGGCTGCAAGATGAGCAAGGGCTGGACGGGAAGCGGGTCTCAATCCCTTATTCATCAGGTCATCTATTCCGTTCGGCGCTTCCTCCGGGCAGCTCAGAGCCTCGGCTCAGGTCATCTATTCCGTTGCTTAAGCCCGGAAACGGGCACGGCTCGATCGCTCTTGCAGCCGTCTCAATCCCTTATTCATCAGGTCATCTATTCCGTTGCTGCAGGACGAGAATGGATTGGACGGGAAGCGGGCTATGTCTCAATCCCTTATTCATCAGGTCATCTATTCCGTTAAAAAGGCCTGATCCTGATCATCTCCAACCGGGAGCCGTCTCAATCCCTTATTCATCAGGTCATCTATTCCGTTGGATTTCCGCTTGAGCGTTTCTCGCGGTGATGCCTCGAGTCTCAATCCCTTATTCATCAGGTCATCTATTCCTGTCTCAATCCCTTATTCATCAGGTCATCTATTCCGTTTATATTGAAATTAAGCTTGATTCACGGCGGATCGAGCGAGGTCTCAATCCCTTATTCATCAGGTCATCTATTCCGTTTCTTGGCCGGCGAGGGCGGCCCCATGACCCAGTTCTCCCGGTCTCAATCCCTTATTCATCAGGTCATCTATTCCGTTACGGCGCGATCGCTCTTGCTGCCGCTATGCGGCTGCAGGAGTCTCAATCCCTTATTCATCAGGTCATCTATTCCGTTCCGCTTTGCGGGGGACAAAGATTCTCTCCCATCTGTCTCAATCCCTTATTCATCAGGTCATCTATTCCGTTTGAGTAATTGTCAGAGGCTGGAAATCATCGAGGGGGAGTCTCAATCCCTTATTCATCAGGTCATCTATTCCGTTTGGGGAAAAAGGCTTGGTTCAAAGCCTTTGCAACCGAGGGTCTCAATCCCTTATTCATCAGGTCATCTATTCCGTTTGCTGGTGGGGAAAAAGGCTTGGTTCAAAGCCTTTGCAACCGAGGGTCTCAATCCCTTATTCATCAGGTCATCTATTCCGTTGGCGCGGAGATCCAGCTGCTCGAGGATCTCCCGGCCGGGTCTCAATCCCTTATTCATCAGGT
>JALHJL010000095.1 GCA_022839625.1 Phycisphaerales bacterium | reverse complement strand
TATGCCCGCTGCCGATCCGCTTCGATTCGTACCGCGGCTGCTCGCATCGCTGCGCGTACTGTTTCACGCGGGCCAAGCGGCGCGACCTGGCCCGTGTCCGGCGGGGCGAATCCGTCGCGGCCTTGCGGCGTTTCATCGCGGGCGAGCGCTCGGCGGAAACTTGCTGGTGCGACTGGGGGATTCCGTTGCATATCGGCGGCCTGTCCGATCCACTGCAACCGGCGGAGCGCACCCAGCGCCGCACGCTGGCGGCCTTGGAGCTGCTCGCGGCGGAGCGCTACCCCTTTGCGATTTCCACCAAGGCGACCTTGGCCGCGGAAGCGCCCTGGCTCTCAGTCTTGGGCGAGTGCCGCTGTGTAGTACAAGTCAGCATGGTCGCGCCCTCTTTCGACCGCCGGGAGCCGGGAGCCCCGCCATTTGCCGAGCGGCTGCGGATGCTTCCGCGGTTGGCACGGCGAGTGCCGCGCGTCGTGGTGCGCTGCCAGCCGTTCGTACCCGGCGTACTCGACCAGGTGCTTCGCGTCCTGCCGCGTTACGCGCGGGCGGGCGTGTATGGCGTGACGTTCGAAGGGCTCAAGCGCAAGCGTTCCGGCCGCGGCTTGGTCAGGGTGGGGGCCGACTGGTGCTTTCCGGTGGCCGTCTTGGAGCCGGCGCTGTTGCGCCTGCGCGACCGCTGTCACCAGCTCGGGCTCGTGTTCCTCTGTGCCGAGAACCGCTTGCGGCGTCTTTCGGACGATCCGGTCTGTTGCGGCACCGGCGGGCTGCCGGGCTTCCGGCCCAACGGCGCGAACCTATCTACCTTACTCTACACTGGCGGCCGGCTTCGGTTCCGCCGGGCGATGTTGACGCCGGGCTCCGGGCGCGTGTTCAAGAGCATCGCCCAGGCCCCGGTTTCGGGCGTGGCCCTGCCGCGGCTCAGCTTCCGGGACTGCATGCGCATCGCGGCGTCGGTTCCGCTGTACCGCGCTGCGCTGGGCCTGCCGCTCCGCACCGCGCGGGCCGCCCGGTAGGCGACACCGCCCCGCCGATCGGCGCCGCGGCCCAGCTCTCGACGGGGCACGCCCCCGGTGCCAACCGTCGCCCGCCGTCCGTCACCTGCCTGCCCGCCGGGACCACGCTCGAGGCCGCGCGAACCGGCCCGCGTCCGACCGGACTTCCGGCACAGCCCCGCGGGCCACTCTACAATACTACTTGCTGGCCCCGCCGAACCGTCGCCAGCTCGCCACGCGGGCGCGCGACGCCGATCGTCGCCCCGGCCCAGCTCTCGACGGGGCACGCCCCCGGTGCCCACCGTCGCCCGCCGTTCGTCACCTGCCTGCCCGCCCGGACCACGCTCCGGGCCGCGCGACCAGCCGACGGGACCGCCCCGCCGGCCAGCGGCCCCGCCTGTTTCGCCCCGGCCCGCACGCCATATCGGGCACGCCCGGAACCGCTCCCGGTTCCCTCGCGGATCGTCGGCCGGCGTGCGCGGAGCCGTACCGGGCCTGTTAGGGCCGCGTTAGGTGCTTTTGACCGCCCCCGGACACCCCTCGGGCGTCCGATAACCGCTTGTCGTTCTGGCGGCCTTTTCTGTCGTTCTGTCGTGCGCTATTTTGTGACCGAAACCGCTCCCGAGTTCCCCGCCGCTGCGCGTAAGTGCCGTATTGAACGGCGCTTGAAGCATTTTCGAACTCGACACCCGGCCCGACAGCCGATACGCTGTTTTTTGCAACGTAACCGCTCCCGATTCTCGCCAATACGTTATTTTCGCCGGAAGCTTCCCGCCGCTGCGAGCATCATAACCCGCCCCGCCACAAGCACTTAACGCCGCTTTCCCCACGCCGACGATTTTACGCTTTTTTTTGCCATGCAACACTCAGGAATGACAGGACGCGTTCAATCCCGTTCGCCGAAGAGACTCGGCGTCTGAACACTCCGGCGCGGAACGAAAGTGGCCGGGAACCGCTGGGCAAGATCGGATGCGTCAAGGCGAGCGAGTTCGCTTGGTTCGATCTTGTGCAGCCCGCCCCCATAGACCCGACCCTCTCCACGCAGTTCGTCGGCCGAAATACGTCGCAAGGTGTCGAGCACGTCCGCGCCGAGCGCCGGTTGCTGACGCAGGCTCGCGGCCAGTCTCGCACGAGGATAGAGCATGAGGTAGAGGTTTGTCCCGATGGCTCTGGAGCGATTCCAGATGAAGCGGAACGGCTGCTTGTGATCCGATCCGCGTCCCATGTACGTGCAAAGGAAGGGGGCTGGCTCACGCTGCTCCTGTCTGTACCACGGGGCACGCTTGCCGACGAGGTAACGATCCCTGATGCCAAGCGCCGCGGCCGTTTGCAGATATGCCCACAACGCCGGATAGCGCGCCTCGACAACGTGCTCGGGCAGGTCGCAGTCGATCACGCAGAGCTGGGGTTCCAGAAGCGGATAGCCATCCTCGTCTGCCTCGATGACGGTCTGTGTTAGGTAGCGGGGGCTCGGGAGAATCGGCCGCAGGTAGCGAGCCGGGAACCCGCGGCGCTCTGCGTCCACGCGTCCGAGCACGAAGAATCCATTGCTGCCGGTGGCGATGCCGCGCTGCACGCGGAACAAGTCACCGAGCGTCGGGCCTTCACCGCCGGCGGATGTGTGCCGGTCGTTCTTGGAGTGGCTCGGGTATACGGTCCACTTTCGCGACTCACGCAGCCGGTCGAGCGGAATCGCGGCGGCGGCGTCAGGCACACGCAACGTCCCGCCGAACGTGAACTCGACCGCGTGCACCGGCGGCGGCAACGCCTTGCGAAACACGAGGACCACCGACGACACGAGCGCGTCGGCGAACTGAACGTCGTCCGGGACGAATCGATGGACGCGGATGAGCGTAACACGGTCGGTAAGGTAGCGTTTCAACGCCGCGCCGTAGTTCACATCCATGAACTCGGACGGAACCAGCCATGCGGCGTAGCCGCCCTCCTCCATCCACGCCGTGGCCAGCAGCAGGAAGTACACGTACAGGCCTGCGAGGCCATTTACCTCCACGCCCGCCATGCCCCGCGTAAGTGCTTGAAGTCGGTCCTTGTCGTCCCGTGTCAGGTGATGGTGGCGGACGTAAGGCGGGTTGGCCAGGATCAGGTTTGGCGCTGGCAACCGGGCACGGTCGGCGACGATGCGCGTGAAGTCGCCGCGTATCACCTCGAGGCCGGCGGCGCTCCACAGCTCACGGGCAGCCTTGCAGAACGCCGGATCGAGTTCGACGCCGATAGCGCTGGTGATCTGCTCCCGTCCGAAGACGCTGAGGACCGCAGAGAAGAAGCTCCCCGAGCCGACGGCCGGATCGGCGAACCGAATTCCACCGCGCTTGCCAGCGAGGAGTGTGGCAACGTACTCAGCGATTTCGATGGCCAGGGCGTTGGGCGTGGCGAATTGCCCGAGACGGTTGCGCTCTGCGGCTGACCGGCGCGCGTCAAGCACCTCCTGGATTGCCCGCCGGCGGGCCTCAGTCGAATTGCCGTGTGGCGCACGCATTCACTACAACCCGAGTTTCACTAAGTCCTCGATCCGGTGCTCCCACACCCAGTCTATGCCCTCCGCGGCCTCGTAGCCCAAGTAGTCGCTTCCGAAGTAGCCGCACAGAAAGAGATTGAACGAGACCGCAGCCCCGTACGTCGCCTGGAGTTGGTGGACCTTCGTGGCTTCTTCCTTACGGCGTTTGTTTGTGTTGGTGAAGTCGCCGGCCGACTTGGCCTCGATGAGGATCGGAAGACGATCCTTGCGGAGCCTGCGGGGCTGGATCACCACGTCAATGGGGATGTTAACTTGACGCGCCTTTCCCGCGGGCAGGTTCATACGGAACGCGTAGGTGCCGCGCTCCATCTCCGTCAGCGGCCGGCCGGCGGGATGGGGCTGCTTCCGGTAACCCCGTTTCTCGAGGAAGTCGCCGATCAGCCTGAGTTGCCTCTGCTCCTGTGCGTTACGAACAATTGGGTTGGCCACTGCGCTGCAAAGTCGGTCGGCAACGATCGTCGAAGCACGCTCGCGCTCATGCTCAGTCGGGGCCTTGTCCGCGTCCAGCCACGGAAAGATGTCTCGGTCCAGGAGCTCGGTCAGTACGCGGCACACCGCGGCCAGGTTCTCATGGAGCAGTTCGTCCTTCATGCGCGCGGCCAGCTTCCCGTCTTCCATCCTCCTAATGAGCGACTTGTTCGCACTTGCCAGACCGACAAGCCGATCCACCGCGAGAGGCGGCGCCGTACACATCCGGAGCGTGGGCAGCGCGCCCGGGTTTGACCTGAGCGTCTGGGGGGCGAGACAGCGGAGATCGTTGGTCGCAAACAGGGCCGCCTTGACGTGCTCTGTCGTCTTCACGCGCGTCGAACGAAACGCCTCTGGTGCAAACCGCATGAACCAATGGTTGAACTGGTCGACCGACGCCGCAATGTCGGGTTTCCAGAGGTGCGGCTTATCGGCGTTGAGGCGCGTGCGCATCATGCGACCCTTTGATCGGGGCCTTCGAGGTTCGGCCTTGTGAGCGAGCGGCACAGCGCGAATATACGGTTAATGTTAGAGTTTACGCAATGCCCGTTCTGGTGCGCCCGGACAACACTGCAGCGTGGCTGCCGATCGGCCAGCCACTGCTGAACCTTGGCGTCGAAGGTCTTGTTCCGGTCGGTGCGGTCGATCAGGTACGCCGATGCAAGCTGAACCGGCCAGTCCAGGTGACTTTCAAGCGAGCAAATGAAGATATCGACCGGCGGCATCGTCCAATCACGCCGCCGGCCGGTGTAAATGTCGGCCAGGTCGCGCAGCAGATCGGGCAGGAAGCGCTTTCGGATGAGCTCCAGGTTCTCAGGGCGGGCCACGTCCTCGGGGCTGCCCAGCGTCCGCCCAAGTTTCCACGCCCGGACGCGCCGTTCCAGGATCGGCTTATCCCATTGCGACCGGTCCCGCGGTGCAAAGACCCACAGCCAGGGACGGCTGTGCCACCCTTTCCAGGTGAAGAACAAGCGGACGGCCGCGTTGTCGGCTTTCTGTGCGGCGTCCTGATAGAGGGCATCGTCGTAGGGCGAACGGCCCTCAGCCGCACCGGGCAACTTCACTTCGCCGCACAGCGCCAACTTGTCGCCGGGTTCGAAAAACCGCAGGTCCTTCCGTTTGCGCTTGGCGGCGCCGGCGCCGAATCCCTCGACGCGCGCCTGGCCGAACGGGTACGCGGTAGGGTCCTGTGCGAACAGGACGTTCGCCGCGTACGCAGCTACCCCGCAGAAATCGACTTCGGAAATCGACTGTTCGACCGCGCTGCTCATCTCACCCGCCGCCGGTACCGGACAAGCGTTGTCTGCGGCAACGATTATCCGGGGCGGCGAGTGCGTGTAAAGCGCGTCGGTGTGACATGTTGCGTCGCCGTGCGAAGCGAGGTGGCCGGAGGCGGGCGGAACAAGGCCCGTCCCGCCCCAATGCTGTGCCCGCCGTCACGTGCCGCGCGAATAGCGCCCCCCACCGCCCTGCTCGCCGGCCCGGGCGATCGGCTCGCACCGGCGCAAGCCGACCCGCTGCTACTCCTCCGGGGTGCCCTCGGTCCGCACCTCCAGCGTGTGCAGGCCCAGCCGCTCCGCCAGCCGCGTCAGAAACACGTACAGCGCCGGCACGACCACGAGCGTCAGGAGCGTCGCGAACGCCAGCCCGAAAATGACCGCCACGGCCATGCTGGCCCACCACTGGCTGGACTCGCTACGCGTCACCCACGCCATCTTGTGGAAGTCGTAGCTCACGCCGACGGCCATCGGGACGAGCCCGAGGATACCGGGCGCAGGCGCGTGGCGCCGGCCTGGACCGATGCGGCCAGAAGGTCCATCCCCCGCCGCTGCAACAGGCGCGTGTAATCCACGAGCACGATGGCGTTGTTGACGACGACGCCCGCCAGGCTGATGACGCCGATGCCGGTCATGATGATACCGAACGGGAGGCGGCAGATGAGCAGGCCCGCGAACACCCCGATCAGCGAGAGGATGACCGTGGTCATGATGATCAGCGGCACCGTGAGCGTGTTGAACTGCGTGACGAGGATCAGGATGATCAGGAGCAGGGCGACGACGAACGCCTTGCTCAGGAACGCCTGGGCCTTCTCCTGCTCCTCCTTCTCGCCGGCGTAGCGCACCTCGTATCCCAGCGGCAGCTCGAGCCCCGCCAGGCGCTCCTGCACATCCGCGAGCACCTCGGTGGAGAGGCGGCCTTCCGCGTCGGCGGTGAGCGTGATGACGCGTTTCTGGTTGATCCGGCTGATCGTGCCGAAACCGCCCGTGTACGTGAACTCGCCCAGCGAGCTGAGCGGCACCGCCTCGCCGCGGCTGTTGGGCACCCGCAGGCGGAACAGGTCGTCAACGGCGTTGCGCTGGGCCGGCGGCAGGCGGATGGTGATGTCGTACTCGTCGTTGAACTGGCGGTACTTGCCGACCTCGGAGCCGAAGACGGCCGTCTTCAGGAAGTTGCCGACCAGGGCGGTGTTGACGCCGAGCAGCATGGCCCGCCGGCGGTCAACGCGGAACGCAAGCTCGGGCCGCGTGGCCTCGTGGTCGCTGCGCAGGTTGACGAGGCCGGGCACGGTGGTGATCCGGCGGCGAGCCTCCTCGCTGATCTGCTCGAG
>JALHJL010000035.1 GCA_022839625.1 Phycisphaerales bacterium | reverse complement strand
ATCAACCCGTTCGTGGCGTTGCTAACGAATCCGTAGACTGACTGCGGCGTCGGGTCTGCTCTGAGTCGCGACGCGAGCGCCGGCCCCCGGGGCCGGCGCTACTCTTGCGGCAAGCTGTTACCCTTTGATTACCCCAATCGGCCGCAGACGCGCGACCTTGCGGCTGATCCCGGCTGCGTCCACGGCGTCCGCGACGACGCTTACGTCCTTGTAGGCGGCCGGCTGCTCTTCCGCCAGGCCGGTGCGGCCGCGGGCGCGAACGGTCACGCCGCTGTCGCGCAGCTCCCTCTCAATCGAGCGGCCCTTGGCGGCCCGGATGGCGGCCCCGCGTGACATCACCCGGCCGGCCCCGTGGCAGCAACTGCCAAACGTCTGCTCCATCGCAGCCGGCTGACCCACCAGCACCCAGCTTGAGCGGCCCATGTCGCCGGGCACGAGCACCGGCTGACCCACCGCCCGGTAGGCAGCGGGCACTTCCGGATGACCGGCGGGGAAAGCGCGCGTGGCACCTTTGCGGTGTACGCAGAGCTTACGCGTCCGCCCGCCGACTTCGTACTGCTCCAGCTTGGCGATGTTGTGAGCGACGTCGTAGACCAGGCGCATCCCGAGCAGCTCCGGCGGACGCCGGAAGATGTCGGCGAAAACGTCGCGAGCGAGGTGCGTCATGATCTGCCGGTTCGCCCAGGCGAAGTTCGCCGCCGCCTGCATGGCACCGAGGTAGCGCTGGCCCTCCTTAGAATCGACCGGGGCGCAGACGAGCTGTTGATCGGGCAGCTCGATGCCGTACTTCCGCGGCACGTCGCGCAAGTCCTTCAGAGCGTCCTCGCAGATCTGATAGCCCAGGCCGCGCGACCCGGAGTGGATCATGAGCGTGATCTGCCCCAGCGAGAGGCCAAACGCCTTGGCCGCATCCGGATCGACGATCTCGTCGACGACCTGTACCTCCATGAAATGATTGCCACTGCCCAACGTGCCGCACTGGTCGAAGCCGCGGTCAAGCGCGCGGGCCGAGACGACATCCGGATTCGCGTCGGGCAGACACCCGCCGGCCTCCGTATACTCGAGGTCGGAATCCCAGCCGAAGCCGGCGTTGACCACGAAGCGCGAGCCCTCGCTCAAGAGCCGGCGCAGCTCGTCGCGTCCGAATTTCACCCGCCCGCCGCGCCCTACGCCGCACGGCACCGTATCGAACATGTGACTGACCAGCGGCTCGATGCGCGGCTGCACCTCGGCCCGGGTCAGGTCCGTGCGGATCAAGCGGATCCCGCAGTTGATGTCGTAGCCGACGCCGCCGGGGCTGATCACGCCGCCCTCGTCCGGGTCGGTTGCCGCCACCCCGCCGATGCAGAACCCATACCCCCAATGGATGTCGGGCATGGCCAGCGACGGGCCGGCGATCCCGGGCAAACAGGCGACATTGGCGACCTGCTCGGGCGACTTGTCCTGTCGGATGGCGCCAATCAGACGCTCGTTGGCGTAGATGATGCCATCGACTTTCATGCCCTTCTTGTAGGACCTGGGAATTCGCCAGCGCGAGGCGTCGATCTGCTCCAGCGGGCCGGCGTAGCCCTCAGACTCGGACATGGCTCACCTCGTTCGAAGTCATATGTCCACAATGAACGTGGCCTCGTAACCGCCCGGCACCGGCCGCACGGCCAACTCATGATACGTGACGGCCTTCACCTCCCGGCTCAACGTGCTCCTCGCGACATCGACGGCCCGGGTCTGCGCCTGGACCGCCAAGTGTTCGGACGTGAGCTGAACGCGCTCGAACTCCGTCACGCGCCGCTGCTCCCCGTCAAACAACTGCAACAGCTCCGCGAGGTAGTCCCGCAACAGCAGCGCCGGATTGCCCGCGTGCAGCTCAACCGTCCACGGAACCGCCCCGCCGCGGGGCACGATCTCCCCGATCGCCGCATACAGCCCCTCGGTGCCGGGAGGAACCAGCTCGGGCAAGGACGGAGCGCACACCCGGATGCCCAGGTCCGCCGTATGGTCGAACAACTCGTACTGCGGCGCGACGCTCATCTTCCTGTGCCTCACACACGGCATATTCTAGCGAGTAGACTCCCCGCCCGCCGCGACGTGTGGCCCGGTTGCGCGGGCGCTGCCGCTCGCTTCCCAACCTGCGCCGTGCGCAGGCGCGCGGCGCGTTGCGTCAGCACGCCCCGCATCGGCCCTGCTTGCGCACGCACTGCAACAGGTACTGGTATGATTCCAACGCGACGGTCGGCGGCACCGATTGATCCATGTGGTAGATGTGGCCTTGCACATCGGCAGGCGGTCGGGCTCACGCCGGGCGAGGGCGGCCAGGATGCGGTCCCGCGAATTCATCGTGCGCCAGTCCGCGCGTGGTCGCACACGCCCCAGGCGGTACGCCGAACCTGAGCTTATGTGTCCGTTGAAAACGGCTACGGGCACCGCGCGAGTCCCACGCAGCGCCACCGCGTAAGCTCACCGGCGCGGAGCCAGTCCCCTCTTTCAACGGACTGTTATGGCTGGTCGGCGGCCTTGTGCTCCGCGGCCGGCTGGCCGGCCGGCGAGGCGCGTCCTTTCTTGATCGCGAGCTGCTCCTCGATCGCCTTGGCCAGGGCTTCCTTGCGAATCTCCCTCTTCTGGGCCAGGACGGCCCCGGTATCGGCGTCGATCAGAAACGACATCGGAACCCCGCGCGCACCATACGACTGCGACAGCCGGGGCGCATCGTCGAAGATCTGCGGCCAGGTCACCTCGTTCTCGCGGATGAAGTCCACGATCTTGTCGGCGGTCGTGCCGCGAGTCTTGTCGGTCACGAGCCCGATCATCTCCAACCCCTCCGCGTGGTACTTCGCGAAGGCGTCGCGCCAGTACGGAATCTCACGCCGGCAATGGGGGCACCAGGAAGCCCAGAAGCTCACCAGCACGAGCTTCCCCGCGTAGGCCTGCGGGAACTCGATCTTGTCTCCCGCCAACGATGTCGCGGTAAACGGAATCGCGCTCTTTAGTGTGGCCTCGGCGGGCGGCGCGGGCGCAGTTGCCGGCGCGGGCGGCGTCGGCGGCACGGGCGTGAGTACGGGAGCCGGCGCGGGAGCCGGCGCGGCGGGCGGCGCGGTCGACGCTCTGGTGACTGCCGTCGGGGGCGCGGGTTCGCTCGGGGCCGGGGCGGCGGCCGTGGCAACCGGCGCCGGCTCAGCGTTGTCGGCGGGAGTAGCGCATGCGGCGATCAGCAGAGTACAAGCACAAGAGACGAGCAGGAAAGGCAGGTATCGCGACATTCGGCGCCTCCAACTGGAGTCGTCGGCCACACTCCCCGAACATACGAGCCGTGTGCCGGCGACGTTACGACGATCATATCACGACGGACTGAATACTCCCAATGGCGGACTTGCCGCGTACGTCCGCCGCGCCGGCGGCAGCGCCCCCGTGGTGGCCGAATCAGCGCCCCGTGCCTAGAATGACCCCGGTGAACTTCATCGGCTGGATGTACGACATCGCTCGCGAGCAGTCGCCGCACCAGGACGCGCTCGGCGAGATTCTGCGGCGGTCGGCGGCGGCGGGCTACAACGCCGTCGGGCTCTACCTGGAGTACCGCTTCGCGTATCCGTCCGCACCGTGGGCCGCCGGCCCGGGTTGCCTGACGCCTGAGGCCGTGCGGCAGTTGCAGGCGGGCACTGGAGAGCAGCGCGGCCAGGCCGGGGTGCGGATCATCCCGTTCCTGAACACTCTGGGCCACCTGGAGGGTTTCATCCGTTCCGAAGGCGGGCAGTGGCTCGCGGAAGGCGCGGCGGGCTTCGGCGGCGTGCAGATGTGCGCTACTCGCCCCGAATGCGCGGCGTTCGCGCGCGACCTGGTGAGCGACGTCCTGGAGGTCTTCGACGACGAGTGGGTGCACCTGGGAGGCGACGAAACGCGACAGCTCGGGCAGTGCCCGCGGTGTGCCGCACGGGTGGCGCAGGTCGGGAAGGGCGGCTTGTACGGGGAGTACTTCGGCCCACTGTGCCGCTTCGTCCTCGAGCGTGGGCGAAGGCCGTGCCTGTGGGGTGACATGCTTCTCCAGCATCCGCAGGCCCTCGACGCCATTCCGCGGCAAACCGTGATCTTCGACTGGCAGTACTTCTCACGGCCACGCGAGAGCACGCGGGTCTTCCGCGAGCGCGGTTTCGACGTCGTTTGTTGCCCCAGCATCCAGACGTATAACGCGAGCTGGTGCTTCCTGCGCGCCTCCCAGGCCAACATCGACGAACATCGTGAGGACGCTCTCGCCGCAGGCGCGCTCGGCGTGCTGGTTACAACCTGGGAGCTCTGCTACTTCACAAACTACGCCAGCACCTGGCCGCTGATCCTCGCCGCCGGTCGCCGCCTGGCGCATGGCCAGGATTGGGCCGCGACCGTCGCGGCGGAGGGCGGTGAGGCGTACGCCCGCGCCGCGGACATCCTGGGCAACCGGATCCCGGCGACCGCCACGCTCCTCGCGCCGGGCACTTGGCGGAGGATGCGCGACAACCTCGTGATCCGTCAGAACCCCTTCTTGCTTTGGCGGGTATGGCGGACAGAGGCTTGCGGCGCTGCGGGCGACGCAGTTCTGCGCCTGTGCGACGAGGCCGACGCACTGCTGCCGGACCCGGAAGCGCCGCTGCGCTTCGCGATCGACCTGCATCGCGTCGCCGTGGAGTGGGTGCGCGCTGCCGAACTGGCCCATCGGGCATACGCTGCCGGTGATCTCACGGGAGCGGTGGACGCACTGAGTGCGGGCAGCGGGCATCTCCGACGCCTGCGGCCGGCACTCGAGCGAGTAGCCGGCGCCGGCGGCTCCGCGGCAGACGTGGCGCGGCTGGAGCGTCTGGTCGAGAAAGTGGATCTGGCGCGCGAGCGAATCTGCGCGCTGCCGATGGGTGCCGGGCAGCGGCCCGCGTTCGAGGTACTCATAGAGGAAGCCTATGTCGCGGGAGACCAGGCGGCGTGGGCCTGTGGCAGTGCGAACGCCCAGCGCCAGGGTGGCGGGGGGTAGTCAGATACAGCACGGGTATAGTGCGAAATCGGAACGGCTGCAAAACATCAACGCTTCCCCCCTGATGGCGTGAGAAACTCGCCGCGGCGTGACCGCGCGGGCAGGAACTACCGCGAGTCTACGGCGAGATCGTCGAGATCGGTGATTACTTCGATCACGGCGTACGGCCTACCAGGCGGAGCAGGTGATCTGGTCGATGAAACCGAGGATGAAGTTCACAATCATTACGATGTCCATTGCCAACCTCCTAGTCGGTCGGGATCGCGCGCACCGCGCGCACCATCCCGGGCGTCAACACAGGATCAGACGCGCTGCCACGATGAGCTAATCACAGCGCCTTACGTTACCGCTCACGGTGAAAAGTTGATGGGCCAACGAAATTGCTGTCGTTTACCGTGAGACAGAAAACCTCTCGCTCGTGTGTGAAACATAGCCGATAATACTTGCAAGTCAAGTGGAATTGGGCGATTTTCTGCCTTGGCGCAGAGGCAGATATCCCCTGCTGCGCGAGCGGTGACGGTTTCCCGTCGGCGCTGAGCCCGGAAGTGGCGAAATGCACCCTGCCAGCGACCCCTCGACGTGCGCACACTGCGGGCAGCGGGGCTCGCTACGCCCCGTCGGCGCGCGCCTCAACGGGTGCGGGGGCTGCGGGTTCCTTCTTCCAACTCCCCGGGCGTCGCGCGCCGGATCGGCAACGAGCGGCGCCCCCACGATACCCGGCGTTGCCCAAGACGGGGTGTTGCGCGGCAAGTACCGTCTCATCGAACGTCTGGGCGAAGGGGCGCATGGAATCACCTATCTCGCCGAGCATGTCTTCTTGAGCCACGTATGCGTCGTGAAGGTTCTGCCGCAACGTGTCGGCGACTTCACGGACGCCGCCGTCCGTCGCCTGCGCAATGAAGCGCGGGCTGGATTCCGGGTGCGCGATCCCAACGTCGTGCGTGTGCTCGACTGCGACGTAATAAGCGGACTCTGGTACTTCGTGATGGAGTACGTGGACGGCGTGAATCTGGGGGAGATTGTGGCCGCGGGCCAGCGCCTGGCCTGGCAACAGGCGGTACAGGTCGCGCGGGACGCTGCATCCGGGCTGGTCGCGATTCACGCCGCCGGCCTCGTCCACCGCGACATCAAGCCGGGGAACCTGCTGCTCGGAGTTGACGGGCACGTGCGCGTGTCGGACCTGGGGGTTGCCGGTCTTGCCCACGAGCGCGGCGACGCCGGCGCGGTGGGCACGCGGGCGTACACCGCCCCGGAGATGTTTCGGTCCGGCGCGAAAGTCGGCCCGCGCGCCGACCTGTATTCGCTGGGCGCCACGCTCTACCACCTGGTCATCGGCCGGCTTCCTCATGCTACTACGCAAGTCTTTCAACAGCTCATCGACCTGCAATGCCGGCCGGCGGCCTGGCCGTCGGACGCTGCGGACGACACGCCGTCCTGGCTCGTGGCCCTGATCCTGCGCCTCCTGGCGATCGAGCCGCACGAGCGCTCCGAGGACGCCGCGACCGTCATCGCCCATCTCGATTTTCCTCAGGAACGGCACGTTCCCGCACAAGCCCCGCAGCGCGTCGACGAGTTGCAGCCCCGTGGGATAGGCGTTCTGCCCTTCCACAACGACGGCGGCGTGGCGGACGACGACTGGCTCGGCGATGCGGTCGCCAATTACCTGTCACGCGCACTCTCGGAGACTCCGGGGGTATACGTCGCTGACCAGGATGGACTGGCGGCGTTGGTGCGGCGAGTCGATCCAGCCGGCGAACTGGCGGAGCGTGCGCGCGTGCTCGACGCTGCCCGGATGGTCGGCGCCGGGACGGTTATCCTCGGCCGGTTCAGCCGGGACGGCGGCAACGTCCGCATCGACGCGGAGGCCTGGCGGGTGGGTCGAGAGGTGGCGGAAGCCGTCGCGCGAGTGGAGGGGCCGCTGGCAAACCTCCCCAGCCTCGAACGGGCGCTGTTCGAGCGAGTCGCGCGGGAGCTCAAATTGGGAGCGCAATCCACACGGCGGCCGCCGGCAGTTCCTCTGAGTGCCCGGGAGCACCTGGTTCTCGCAAGGCAGGCGTATCTTCGCGGCGAATATGAGCATGCAATTTCGTTAGGCGAAAAGGCCATCGCGCTGGCGCCGGACTTCGCCGAGGCGATCGGCTTCATGGGCGTGTGCTTGGCGCGGCTGGGACGGTATGAGGCGGCGGAAGCACGTCACCGGCGGCAGCAGGCGCTCGCCGTCGAGTGGGGCGATGCGCGATACAGCGTGGAATCGTTGGCGAACCTGGGCGCGATGAACTACTTCCGTGGCGACTACGAGGCGGCGGAGGCACATTATCGGGACGCCGGCCGGAAGGCGGATGAATTGGGGCTGACCGCCGAAGGCGCACAGATTTGCAACAATCTTGGGTTCGTGCTCTTCCGGCTCGGACGGTTGGCAGACGCGGAACGAGCGTTTCAGCGTGCAATCGAGACACACAGGGAATATGGGGGATTGACACTCCTGGTTGGCCCGTACAACGGGATGGGCAATGTGCTTGCCGAGCAAGAGCGGTACGAGGAGGCCCAGGTGTACTACCGGCGGGCGCTGGCGCTGGCGGCGGAGATCGGCGATCGGACCAGCGTTGGAACGACCCATATGCACTTGGGGCGTTGCGCGGCTCTGGAAGGTCGTTTTGCAGATGCGAAACACGAGTTTACAATGGCGCTGAACGCCCTGGAGGAAACTAGGTTCTGGAATGGGCTGGCACGCGCGTATGAATATGTTGCTGTGCCGACAAGCGGATCGAATTGGCGCGTCAGCACAAGAACCTGCGGATGGAAGTAGCCGCCTGGCATCAGAAGGCAAACGCACTGATGCGTGCCGGTTGCAAAGTTCCGCAACGCTGACGCCCTGTTCCGCCCGACAATGGGGCTCCTGGGCCGGTCAGTCGAAGACGCTCGACCCTAACACGGGGTCTGTCACTTGCAGAGAGCCAGAGAATGCGTTTGTTGCTCCCGTGCACGTGCCTTGGCCGCCTCGATGGTCCCCGTGGCCTCGGTGTACTTGGCCAACTCGCGGCGCTCCAGCACGAAGGCAAAGGGCAGGCCGCCCTGCTGGGTGTCCTGCCCTCGTGCACGTGAGCCCTCGGGTCGCTCGCCAGCGTTGCCCGAGTCGCTGCCCATCATACGGATGCGCCACTCACTGTCAAGCTTCAGGAGGCCGAGATTCAGGAGCTTCTCTGCCTCGTCGCCGGGCGTTTTTTTCCAGAGCTCGTAGAACGCGACCGGCGGAAGCCCCTGGTTGACCCACCCCGTGTGCGCCCGTCGCGTGTTGTACCAAAGCATCCACGCGTCGACGGCCGCGGCGATCGTGCTCCAGTCTTTCTCGGCCGCGAAGCCGAGGGCTGGGAAGCATGTGTACTTGAGCGTCTTATTGAGGGCCTCGACTTTGCCGTTCGACCACGGGTGGTTGACCTGCGTCGTTCGGTGGTAGCACCCGAATTCCTCGGCGACGGCCGTGCTGTACTCGTGGCCACAGAAGTCGGCCCCGTTGTCGGTGAGCACGAGCCCGTGCAGCCTAAAAGGGCTTGTCTTACAGTACTTTCGGAGGGCAGCAACCGCCTCAGCCGCGCACGGCCGATTGCTGAGGTACAGGGCGGCGAAGCCGGTAAGACTATCGACGACCACGTATCCACCAACCCGTTTTTGCGCCGCTCCGTGCTTCCCGCGCAAATAACCGAAAGTCTTGTAGTCCTGGTGCGTGAGAGACCCAGGAGATGCCGCCAGGATTCGACGGAGGCGAGCAACTTGAAGGGGTCGGACAGCCTCGACTTGATAGCCCGCGAACTGCAGACGAGCGTTGAGTTTGTTGAGGCCTGCTGCTCGGAGGACACCTTGTACCCCCTCAGTGCGCAGACCGAGCGCCGCGGCAAGTCGGCCGGCGGACAGGTGAGGAGCCTCCTTGACCTTTCCCAGCACGACCTCAGCCAACTGAGTGCTTGCTCGCGGGTCGAGGTACCGGGTAGGAAGGAACGTGGGGTCTCTGCGGATTCTTGCCCACACCCGGTACCCGACGCGGAACTGACGGTTCGCGTCCCGGTAGGACAGCTTACGGATCGCGTCGAGCTCGTCAACCGTGAATCGTTCGTACGCTGGCACACTCGATCCTCCTTGATGGTGTTCTAGGACTTCTAGAACCGGTCTGCGCCTTGGTCGGGTACGCCCCGACCCCGTGTTAGGGTCGAGCATACCGGCCCCGGTCGTGCGGAGGAAGCAGCAGCGTGCATCGAAGAGGCCCGCGTCGTCGAATCGCCTTCGGCGACATCTGGATGATAATCTAGGCCATTACGGCCAGGCCTGTTTGTGTTGATGTGGGAAGAGTTTCATGATCTGGGTCTTCATTGCGGTTGCGTCGGGGCTGGCGGGAGTGCTGGTAGCACGCGCGTGGCCGCGCCTGACTGCCCGCCGTACCCTGAGTGACGAGCAACCCGCTTCGGATGTGGAGGGCGACCGGCTGCGCGACTTGGAGCGGCTGGCGGCGCGCAACGCGGCGATCCTGCAAAGCGCGATGGACGGGTTCTTCGTGCTCGGGGAGGACTATCGCTTCCAGGAGGTGAACGAAGCCTTTTGTCGGATGGTGGGGTATTCGGCCGACGAACTGCGGCGCATCAAGATGACCGATCTGGAAGTCAGCGCGCCGCTGCGGGAGGGGGGCAATGGCGCGTACCTGCGGACCGGGCTGCATCACTTCGCGACGTTGCACCGGCACAAGGACGGGCATGTTGTTCAGCTCGAGAGCTCCGTGGTGGTACTGCGCGACGGCCCGACGAAGATCCTCGTCGGTTTCGCCCGGGACGTGACGGAACGCTGCCGCGCCGAACAGGCCCTCCGTGACAGCGAGGCCCAGTATCGGAATCTGGTCGAGACTTCCTGCGATCTGATCTGGTCGCTGGACCTGGAGGGCTGCTGGACGTTCGTCAACAACGCGGCGCGGGCCATTTACGGCTACGAGCCCGAGGAGATGCTCGGACGTTCGATGCTCGAGTACGTCCGACCGGAGCGGGTTGCGGAGGCCCGGGAGGTGCTGGACGAGCTGCGCGCCGGCCAGCCGCGTTTCCGGCTCGAGATGGAGCACGTCCGCAAGGACGGGGCGATCGTCTTTTTGACCATCAATGCCCTGCCCATCCGGGACGACTACGGCAATGTGACCGGCATCACCGGCACGGCGACCGACCTGACCGCGCGCCGACAAGCCGAGGAACGCTTACAGGCGGCCAACACGCGCTTCGAGTCTCTCGTCGCCCGCATGCCGCTGGGCTACATCGTGTGGACCGGGGACCGCCGGGTCGCCGAGTGGAACCCAGCGGCCCGCGCCATCTTCGGCTACGCGGCGGAGGAAGCGGTTGGGCGCTTGGCGAGCGAGCTGATCGTGCCGCCGGAGACCTCCGGGGCGTTTAAGGAAATGTGGGACGCCCTGGTGAGTGGAGGCTGCGGCAGCAGCGGCGTGGTAATGGGGAACCGCCGACGGGACGGGGAGAAGATCACCTGCGAGTGGCACAACACCGTGCTGCCCGACACCGGCGACGGCACGCGCCGGATCGTGACGTTGATCCGCGACGTCTCGGAGCGGGAGCGGTTGGAGGTCCAGCTCCGCCAATCGCAGAAGCTCGAGAGCCTGGGGGTCCTGGCGGGCGGGGTGGCCCACGACTTCAACAACCTGCTGGTCGGCATCATGGGGAACGCGTCGCTGGCGATGGAGAAGCTGCCGGCGGAGTCGCCGGCGCAGCCGCTGCTGGAGCGCGTGGTGAACGCCGGGCGGCGGGCCACCGGCCTGACGAAGCGGATGTTGGCCTACGCCGGGCGTGCGACGTGCGACGTTCAGATCATGGACTTGAATGCGCTGGTGCAGGAGATGGCCGACTTCGCGGTGGCGGCCGTGCCGCGCAAGATCGCCCTGCACATCAACACGCAGCACGGCTTGCCGCTGGTAAAGGCCGACAGCAGCCAGATCCAGCAGGTCATCATGAACCTGTTGATCAACGCGGCGGAGGCCATTGGAGACGCGGGCGGCGAAGTGACCGTGTCGACTTGGACGGAAGTATTGAGCGAGAGCCGGGTCGCGCGGGAGTTTGCGGATCAGCGCATCGGTGCCGGCGAATACGTGTGCGTGGAAGTGCGCGACACGGGCTGCGGGATGTCCGCCGAGACGCTCAGCCGGATCTTCGACCCGTTCTTCAGCACCAAGTTCGCGGGGCGGGGGCTGGGGCTGTCGGCGATTCTGGGGATCGTGCGGGCACACCACGGTGCGATCCGAGTCTCCAGCCGGGTCGGGGCAGGCACCGTCTTTCGCGTGTACCTGCCGGCCGTGGCGGTGCCGGCGGCGGCGGTCCCCAGCGAGAAGAAGCGGCGCGCCTTGCCGCGTGGCTCCACGGTGCTGGTGATCGACGATGAGGAGCAAATCTGCGACCTGGTCGTGGACATCCTCCAAAGCCGCGGGGTCAACGTTCTGACGGCCCAGGACGGGCACCGCGGGCTCGAAGTCTTCCGCCAGAACGCCGGCCGGGTCGACGCCGTCCTGCTCGACATGAACATGCCTGGAATGAGCGGCGAGGCGGTCTTTCAGGAGTTGGTCGCGATTCGGCCGGACGTGCGGGTGATCCTCTCCACGGGCTACAGCCAGCAGGAGGCGGCGACGCGTTTTGCGCACGCGCGGCTGGCGGGCGTGGTGGACAAGCCGTACACGGCCTCGGCGCTCGTGGAGAAGCTGGGGGCGGCGATCGCGCCGTAGGGCAGCTTCGCTTTCGGTCGGGTGCCGCGGGCGGCCTGTCCGCCCGGGTTTTAGGTAGCGCGGGCAGCAAGCTGTCAGTGGCACCCGCCGGAGCACATACATGGGGGACCGCTTCAGCGAACCTCTGAGCACCGGCGGGGGAACCGGTGGGACGCCGCGCGGGTTGCTCGGGGGAAGACCTCCCGGCGCGCCGCAGCGCACCGGGGAGGTCTTCGCGCGCAGGCGGTTATCCGCCGAGCAGGCGCAGGATCGACTGCTGGGCCTGGTTGGCCAACGTCAGGACGGTGGTGCCGGCATTGACCAGGATCTGATCGCGGGCCAGCTTCGAGGTTTCGGCGGCGAAGTCGGCATCGCGGATCGACGACTCGGCGGACAGCAGGTTCTCTGACGTAATGCTCAACTGGTTCATGTTCGTGTCCAGCGTGTTCCGCTCGTACGAGCCGAGGCGTCCGCGCAGCATGGAGATCTGATCGATCGCGGTCTGGATGATGCGTGAGGCCTGATCGTACAGCGGATTCGTGGTGGTCAGGGCATATTCGCCGCCGGTCTTGATCTGGGACAGGTAGCCCAGTTCGGCGCTGCCGAGCTGCGAGGCATGGACCGAGCCGATGGCCATGTTGGTCTGCAAGTTGGTGTTGACTTGCGGGCCGATCTGGAAGAGCGCGCCTCCGCCCGTGATGGAGAAGGACGTGTTGCTGGTCCAGTCGGCCAGGACGTCCAGCTCCAGGTCGATGCTCGCGTTCTTCATGGTCAGGCGGTTGCCGTCCGCGCGGGCCACCGCGCCGTTGATCGTGGCCCGTGCGTCGGTGCCCTTGTCCTCGGCCGTGTCACCCGTGCGCATGAACTCCTGGCCCTCGGACAGGACGCGCAGCTTGACGAATTCGCGGCTGCCGTAGTCGCGGCTGAAGAGGCGCACGCCCGAGGTGAGGTGCGAGGTGGCCGCGATGCCGGTGGCGTCGGCGACGGCATTAACGGCCTCGATAATCTGGGCGGCGGTGGCGTTGCTGGCAAACGTCAACGTGGTGACGCCTCGCGTGCCGCGCAGCTCGATGGTGACGTCGTCGCCGTTGGACAGGGCGGCGTAGGGGAATTCGAGCTTCGCCTGTTCGGCGGCGGTCAGGACTTCCACGCTGACTCCGACGGTGTCGCGCGTGCCGAACTGGGCGGCGTGGATCTGGTAGCCGCGGATGTGGGCGAGGTCGACGCCCTGGGTCTGGTAGGCCAGGGAGCCGTCGAGCAGCTTGCGGCCCGCGAACGTGGTCGTGTTGGCGATGCGGGTGACGCTGTCGATCGCGGAGTCGATCTGCAACTGGTTGGCCTGGATCTCCTCGTCGGAGAACGCGCCGCGGTTGGCCGCCTCGACGATCTTGGCCTGGATGTCCTTGAGCAGCGAGGAGACCTCGTCCAGCGCGCCCTCGGCGGTGGAGACGATGAGCTTGGCACGTTGGGTGTTGGCGACCGCCTGGCCGACGGAGCTGATCTCGGAGCGCAGGCGTTCGGAGACGATGAGCCCGGCCGGGTCGTCCTTGCCGCGGCTGATCCGCAGGCCGGTGCTGAGGTGTTCCATCGTGCTGTTCAGTTCGCGGTAGGCCAGGTTGAGGTGGCGCTGGGCCGTCAGCGCAGAGACATTGGTGTTAATGCGAGCCATGGGCCATCCTCCTTGAACGGTTCGTGGCTAGACTGCAGAAGTTGCGGGAAAATGAGCGGTGGGCAGAGTCGACGACTACTCGGCGGGCCGTGGCCGCAGCCCGCGTTTCGGGGAGGGCACGTCGGCCAGATCCTCGGTGGCGATTCCCGCAGCCTTGCGGTTCTCGCGCTGGATGGCGTCGAACACTTCCTTGCGGTGTACGGTTATGTCGGGCGGCGCATCGATACCCAGCCGCACTTTGTCCCCCCGGATGTCGACGACCGTGATCTGCACGTTGTCGCCGATGATAATTGACTCGTCGCGTTGTCTTGAAAGCACCAACATACGCGGCTCCTTCCTGATTGATGCCGATGCATAGCCGGACGGGCGCTAACGCGGGCGACTGCGCCACGGGCTCTCCGGGCTCCGTGGTCCGATGGCGGCAGGCAGCCGCAGTGCGGCAGTCACGCTGCACGGCCTGCCATCCGTGACTGAGAAGCACGCCCGCGTACATTATAGAGCACCTCGCCGGAAGAATGCTACTGCCGTTCTAGGCCGTCTTGGCCAGGGTCGGGGAAGCGTCCGCCGCCATCAACCGGTGGCGGGTCGCGTAGCGCCGGTCGGACAGCACCAACTGCCTGGCCGCCAGCGTCTGCGTGTTGACCACCAGCGGACCGAGCAGGTTGCCCGTGAGTTCCCCGTTGACCTTGTTGACAATCACCAGCACCTGGCAATCATTCAGGTCGTGCAGCCCGAGGGCGGCCACGTCGTCCTTTCGGATCGGCACCTGGTAGTCCGCCACGAACAACTGCGGGTCGCACACCACGAAGGCCAGCTCGGGATCGTCCACCGACTGCATCCAGAACAACGCCGGATCCGGCGCCGTCTGGAGCAGCACAAAACGGGCGTGCCTGGGGAAGCCCAGCAATCCATCCTGGAACTTCATCACCTTCCCATCGTCGACTTCGATGGGGCCGAAACGCATCGTTTGAACGAGCATTCCATCTGCTCCTGCGGCTCGTAGTCCTGTGGTTCGTCCGGCGGGCGACCGGCCGCCGTAGGCCGGATGTCCACACGCCTTGTCCGCCGGACTGGACGGTTCCAGCGTCCGGCCCGCACTCCGCGGGCCAACCCGGGGGTTGCGGCGGCCGAGCCGAGGCTGCGCCCGCAACCGCTGTCCTGTCGCTTTCTTTCCC
Organism: Phycisphaerales bacterium; assembly: GCA_022839625.1. Lineage (GTDB taxonomy): Bacteria > Planctomycetota > Phycisphaerae > UBA1845 > Fen-1342 > JALHJL01. Next base: position 40,318 of record JALHJL010000035.1, on the reverse strand, counting down.
CATGGGCCGACCCGGCCGCGGACCAGGCCGACGGTTACGTCAGGTAGTTCAGCACGGATAGGTTCAAGATTCGCAAGGCCGTGCTGAGGTTGGCCTCCAGCGCCGTCTGAAGCTGCTGGAAGCGGACGATCGATTCCGCGAAGTCCACGTCGCGAACTTCGCTGCTCAGGGCCGTCGTGGCCGTAATTTCCGCTTCGACGCGTTCGGCGCGCTCCGCCATGACCCGCGCCCGCGATGCCATTTCACCCTGTCGTTCCTGCATGTTGCGAATGACCCGGTCCAGGCGCTCGCCGGCCTCGGAGAGCGCGGCGCGATCGTCGCGCTGCATCCCGTCGTGCAGCTCGAGCAGGGCGGTGAAGGGGCTGTCCACGCGCAGCGGGTTCACATCCTGTCCGGTGAGCCGTCCGCCGGTGGCACTCGCGTCCAGCCCTAGGTCCGCCAGGGCCGTCGAGTAGTTCAACGCTTCGACCGTAAAGGTGCCGGCGCCGACCGTGTTGTCCGCAATAAACAGGCCGTTGCCTTGCCGGACGAGGCCGGCGGTGATTGCCCCCCGGCCGGCCGAATTGATGCGGTCAAGCACGTCCTGGATCGTGGTGGCTCCTTCCAGCGCGACGTTGATGACCCGGCGATCTGCAGTCGTGATCCGCAGGTCCCCGCCGGTTGCCGTTTGCACTCCCCGTCCGCCGTTCAACGCGCTGAGCCGCGTTCCACCGTGCAGCGACCGCAGGCCCAGCGCCGTGGCGACGAGCCCGCCGTTCTCCTCGATGGAGAGATCGCTGCCGGACACGCGGCTCTGAACCGTCAGGGTGCGCCCGTCGTCGGCAAGACGGGCCCAAACGCCGGCATCCGCCTCGTTGATGCGATTCAACATGTCCTCGATCGTCTCGACGCCGTCGAAACGGACCGTGGCGGCCTGTCCGCCGTTTCGAATCACGAGGCCGCTGTTCAGATCGATGCCCGTTCCGGCCCGCAGGTCGGCGATGCGGGTCATGGCGGTCAGACGCGGGTCAAGGTCGCCGCCGGTTCGCGAGCGGGCGGTGAAACTGCCTTCCAGACCCAGATCGGTCGCGGTCCGACCGCCGCCGACCTCACGGATGGTGACTTGTTCACCTGCCGCGGGGTCCCGCGTGAGCACGAAGCCGCGCGGCCCGAGCTCGACGGTCACTCCCGTGGGCAGACTGGCGGACAGCCGGTCCAGCAGGTCTCCCACGGTCGCCGCGCCGCGCAGGTCGATCTCCACCGTCTCGGTGTCGGTCGAAACGACGATGCGCCCGAGCTGCACGCCGCGCCCCAGAGCCCCGTTCAGGTCGCACACGCGCGTCTGAGCGGTAACGGCGGGGTCGAGATCGACGAAGCCGCGCACCTCGGCCGACACGGCGTTGAAGAACTCCAGTCCGGAGATAGTGAAGGAGCTCTCGGCCAGGTCGGTATCGACTATCGTTTCCATGCGGCCGGCGTCGCCCCGGTAGATCACGCCGCTCGCAGTGCGCTCGAAGGGCAGCGCGCCCTGCAACCCGCTGAACAGGTAGGTGTTGAGGTGTTTGCGGTTGCCGACCGTGATGAGGCGGTCGATCATCGAGTCGACCACGGTGGCCAAGGCTTGCCGCTCTTCGGTGCTGAGCGTGTCGCCCGTCGCCTGGACGGCGAGCGCCTGGGCCTCCGACAGCAGGTCGAGCGCTTCCTGCGTCGCCGTATCCACCTCGTTCAGCGTCGTGTTGACCTTGCCGAGGTTGGATTGCACCTGGTTCATCCAGGCCAGCTGGCGGTCGAGGCTGGAGGCGCTGGCCGCGCGCAGCGGATCTTCACTCGGCTGGAGGAAGCGCAGCCCGGTGGCCAGGCTGGTTTGCACGCGATACAGGCCGGCCTGGTTGGCCCGCAGGGACTCCAGGAGGTTGAAGGCCCGCAGGTTCTGACTGACGCGCGGCAGGTTGATCGCAGTCACCGCCATGGTGCCATCATCCGAACGGGTCGGCCGCTGCGTCTGAGCAGTGCGGCCTGCCAAACTCCTCCGTCGGACACCGCGGTCCGACGCTACTGAACCAGACTCAACACTTCGCTGGCGAGCGAGTCGAGGACGCCGAGAAACCGCGCGGCGCCCGCGAACGACTGCTCGTACTTCATCAGGTTGATCGTTTCCTCGTCCAGGCTGACCCCGCTGGTGGCCTCCCGCTGGGCCAGCAGGCTGCTGTAGACGGCATCCGCGGCTACCTGCGCGCCGCTGGCCGCCGCCGCGTCGACCGCCAGACCGTTGACGATCGCCGCGTGGAAGTCCTCCACGCTCATGTTGTTCAGCAAGGTGCTCGCGGTGCTGCCGACCAGGGCGAGGCGCCCGGCATTCCGGCCGTCCGCCGCGCTGCCGTCCAGCGACGTGGCCAGCAGGCGGGGGTCGCCGCGCACGGTCGAGTTGACCGCGATCGTGGCCGCATCGGTGCCGGCGAAGAAGGTCGCGACGCCCAACGCGGCCAGCGCGTGGGAGCTGTCCTCGGAGAACGAGAACTCGAAACCGTTGTCCGCCGTGAGTTGCAGCCGGTTGTCCGCCGTCACCGTGGCCCGGAGGCCGGGGACGGCGTCCAGGGCTTCGGCGAGAGAGCTCAAGGTGGTGTCATCGTCGTTGAGACCGTCGAGGTCCACCTCGATCATCCGCGTGGTCGTGCGGCCGGTGCTCTGGTCGCGAACGTGCACGAGGAACGTGCCGTTCTGCACGGGAAAGGGCAGGCCGGCCCGGGCGGCGTTGAGCGCCGCGGCGGCGTCGTTCACCGCGTACGTACCGGTGAGCTGAGTGTAGCCTACCTGTCCGCGGCCGCTGGAATGCACACAGTTCACCTCGTAGATCAGCGCCGCCGCCAGCTCGTCGAGCTGCGTGAGCTGTCCTGCCAGGTGCACGTCTCGGGCCTGGCCGATGGCGGCCAGCTTGCCGGAGCGCAACAGGACTGTCCCGTTGTTGTCCGCAAAGCGGACGGTAACGCGCTCCAGCCCGTCCTCCAGGACGGACTGCGTCTTCAGGCCGCGCGAGCGATTGAAGGTGACCAGGGGCTCGCTGCCCACGTAGACGTTGACGATGCCGTTGTCCTGCTCGCGCGTCTGGATGTCCACCAGCTCGCCCAACTGCCGCAGGAGGGCGTCGCGCCGGTCGCGCAGCGCACCGGCTCCGCCCTGCCCCCGGGCGTCGGCGGCCACTACCATCTCGTTCAGCTCGGCGATTTCCCGCGCCAGCGAATTGGCCGTTCGGGTCACCTGCTCGGCCAGGTCGTTGAGGTCGCTCACCTCGCTCAGGATGCCGGTGCGCCGCCGTTGCAGCGTCTGAATGACGGCGTCGGCGTTGGCCAGCAGCAGGTTGCGGGCGGTGGACTCGGCCGGGTCCGTTTGCAGGTCGGAGAAGCTGCCGAACAGCGCGCTCAGTTGCGAGGAGAGATCGGCGTCGGTCAGCTCGTTGTACAGGGATTCCACGCGAGTCAGTGTTTCGTAGACCGTCTGGGCACCGCTGCGTTGACCGAGGGCCAGCCGCAGCCGCGCCTCGATGGCCTCGTCCACGTGCCGCTCGAGACCGGACAGATTCACCCCGGACCCCGGCGCGATGCCGGCCGTCGTCATACCGCCGTGCAACGCGGTCAGCCGGCCGGTCTGGCGGGCATAGTCCGGGTTCCCGACGTTGGCGATGTTCTGGCCGGTGACGGTGATGGCGGCTTGGTACGCGGCCAACGCGCTGCGCCCGATCTGAAATGCGGTTCCTAGAAGCGCCACGCCTTCACCCGACTGCGTCGACCCAATACCGTGGGCGACCCGTTTCGTGTTGGCCTTGCGGTCCGTACACCACTGACTCCTGCGCGGCCGCCGCTACGTCGGCGAAGATGCCGCGCAGGTGCGCTTGCAGATTCCGTGCCACGGCGCCGGCGAGCTCGTTTTTTCGCCGCAAATCCGTGGCCGCTTCCTGCAACGCCACGCTGCGCGCTCGCAGGGACGAGGCCAGCGGCTCCGGTAGCCGATCGATGATCTCTTTCAGACGCGGGGGCGACGTGCCGGACAGCGGCAGACTCTGCGCGACGCGCGCAAGAGCTGCGTTACGGCCCTCCTGTCGTCTGAACACTTCCTTGAGCGTCTCTTCCTCCGACACCGCACACGTCTGGAGCGCCGCGGTATCCGCATGCCGCATGGCCGCCAGCTTGTCCGCCGCCAACGCCCCCAGGCGCTTCAGCGCGACGTGCAGCTCCGCGAGGTGCTGGGTGAGGTCGCGGGCCGCGAGCGCGAGGGCGGCCGGAAGACACGCACCTGCGGCGGGCGCGGCGGGGGCGGCAACAGGGCTTTCGCGGCTCATGGTTGACCTCCTGCCCGCCCGTGCTGGATGCGATCGCTTACCGGCCACCGGGCGTGGTCAGCACCCGGCGCGACGTGCTCCGTGTGCGGGTCGAAGTAGCGCGTCATTTGCTTGAGCAGCGCGGGGTTGGCCGCCGCGACCTGGTCGGCGACGCGCTGGTCAAGCTGCGCCCCGAAGATCGCTTCGGTTCGCCCGCCCGTGGCCAGCTCGCGCCCGAGCGGGAACTGCCGCGCCTCGGCCAGCAGCGGCGCGAAGAACAGCTCCGACAGGAACTGCCCGGCCACCTGCTGGACCACGGCGGGGTCGCGGGTGTCAAGCTTGCGCCCCGCGGCTTGCTGCGTTCGCAGTGCCCGGCCCGCGCCGGTTGACTTCATGATGGCCGGCGCGGCCGTCGCGGGCCGCGACGTGCCGGTCGATTCAAGAACGGAAGTCACCAGCGTGCCGGCCAAGTGCGGAGTCCTTTCACTTGTACCGGAGCTGCGCGTGCAGCGTTCCGGTCTGATGCAGATGCTCAATCGCGTCCATGAGCTGGTCCGGTGTCACCTTGATCGCGGAGAGCGTGTCAAACAGCTCGCTGAAGCCGACGGTGCCGGCCGGGTTGCCCGGGCCGCGCTCGTCCGTCGTTCCGCCGATCCGTACCGCCCCCACGCCGGGGATCTGCAACACCGTCGGCGACACCCGGACGCTGCCCGTGAAGGAGATGTTCTTGGTCGTCCGGTTGATCGTCACGACGGCGGCCGGCTCCGGCAGATCAAACAGGGCTGTCTGTTGCACCCGGCTGATGAACCTCGCCGGGCTGGCGAGCTCGTACGCCGGGATGTGTACCACGATGTTCTTCGGCCCGACGGCGACCGCGGGCTCCACGCTGACGTTCCGCGCACCGACCACTCGCTCGTCGGCGGGTCGCGCCGCCGGATTGGACAGCTCATGGTTGATCGCGCGCGCGACGAGGTGGGCCCAGGTCCAGCCGGCGTGGGTGTCGTTGAGCACCAGGGTGATGGTGCCGTCCTGAATGAAGGCGTAGAGGAAGTCCTCTTCGAGCACGGCGCCGTCCCGGATTACGCCGCGCGTCGGCGTCTTGTCGTCGGGAATGCCGACCGTGCCGCTTGCGAGGGCAAGGATGTGCTGCGACGCGGGGTCCTCCTCGTCGAACATGGCGTATTGCAGCGGCGTGGTCAGCAACTGGCCGCCGCGCAGGTTCTTGGCCGATCCGATGGCGGAGATGACGACGTCGACGGGCTGTCCCTCGCGGGCGCCCAGTTCCGGAATGACGGCTTCGACGGAGACCAGCGCGACGCTGCGGTTGCCCTTGATGTCGCTGTCCGCCAGGATGGGGGCGTGGTAGCGCTGGTGCATGCGCGCCAGGGCGCGCATGGTGGGGAGGTATTTTTCGCCGTCGCCGGTGCCCGGCAAACCCACCACGAGCCCATACCCCATGAGCTTGTTGGTGCGCTGGCCCTGCAACCGCGCGATGTCCTGAACGCGGACCTCGGCGTCGGCGAGGCCAACTGAGAATACGGAATACAGAATACAGAATACGACCCGCGCGGCGAAGTGCCGCTGCGCAGTACGGGAAACCGGGGAGCCCGGCAACTCGAGTGACTGGCAGTGAGGCGCTGTATTCCGTATCGTGTATTCTCTATTCATAGTGTCGTCTTTCAAACCAATCACCCATTCTGCGATCAGAACAGCCGCAGCAAGTCGAGCGCCCGCATGATCCATCCGCGGCGCGTGGCATCGCGCACGGCGCCGGTGTGCTGCACGAGAATCACGGGGTCCGCAATCTGCGTGCTGAGCACGGTGTTGTCGGCGGTCACATCCGCGGCGCGGCATTCGCCGGTCAGGGTGATCGTGTAGCCTTCGTCGTCCATGTTGATTTCCTTGGTCGCCTCGAGCACGAGGTTGCCGTTGGGCTTGACATCGATCACCCGGGCGGTGACGCGCGTCACCAGCTCGTCCTTCCGGTCGTACTTCCCGTCGCCGTTGTAGTCATTCTGGAAGTTGAAGGCGGCGGCCGGGTTGCCGGCCTCGAACTCGGCCGGCACCAACCCGTTCCGATCGCTCAGGCGGATCCACTTGTCGAGCGACGAATCGAGTTTCCAGTCCCTCTTGGACTCGAGCTTCGAGTCGGTCTTGGCCGTCTTGCTCTCGCGGATGATGATCGTGACCAGGTCGTGAACCTTGATCTTCTCGGGGTCAGGGCTCTGCACGGCCAGCGGCGACCAGCGCAGCAGCGTCGCGTTGGGCCTCGGTTCCGGCCGATCGGCGTGCAGCGCAGCACGCGCGTCCGCGGCCCCGCGAAACACGTCGGCGTCGTCGCCCGCCGTTGCCGTTCGGGCCACCGGCGGCTGCCCGCCGCCGTTTGCGCTGCGGCCCCCGGCGCCCAGCAGCGAATTGTTCTGCGCGACAACGCGGTCCGGACACGCGCCCAGCAGCCAACACGTCGCCATACCCAGCAACATCCCCAGCGAATCTCGCCGATACCACGCGGCTCTCATGGCAGATTGCCCTCCGCCAGCCGCACCGTTCCCAGCCCGGTCACCACGCCGCGGAGCATCTTCCGCTCGCGGCGCGAGTCGCCCAGGCGGACGCGGATCGTATCCCCGTACCCGCCGGAATCGAGCGCGATCCCCGCCAGCCGCACCTGAATGCCGGCGCTGTCCCCGGTGACGGTCACCGGCCGCGCACGCACGACCAGATCGGCCGCCTTGAGGCTGTCCGCCGCGACGATCCCGCCGGCGGCGACAAAACGCTTGATCTGCTGACCCACCACTTCCTCGATCCGGGCCGGCATCGTACTGACGCCCTGGTCGAACACGCGGGTTTCGAGGGCCACGTCGTCGCTGCGCACGAAGTTGCCGGGGTTGAGCGGTCGCCGCGCGACCACCACGGGCCGCACCAGCCGCACCTGGGCCGACACGTCCACCTTCCGCTGCAACTGCCCGTCGCGGCGAACGGCCACGTGGAACGTGCGCAGTCCGATCTTGTCGCGGTCGGCGCTGGTCACGTGGAACTCCCACGGCGGCGTGGTCAATTGCAGGAATTCCTGCCCGGCGCGCTCGAAGCTGGTTTCCGCAGTGCCGCCGAGGTCGGCCAGCTCGGTGTCGGCGTGCGCCCGGAGGACACGTGCCAGGCTGCGCGGCCCGCTCGTGTCTTCAGGCGGCATGGCACGCAAGAGCGGCGTGTCATCGCCGGGGTATGCGCCCGGCGGCGCGACTGCCTGGCGCATGATCTGGCAGCGCAACGCGCCCCCGAGCAGCACCCGCGACAGGTTCACCCCCAGCTCGTTCAGGCGCTTGACGATCTGCTCGTGCATGACGGCCGTCGGCGTCGGGGCGCCATCGCCGGCCGCCACCGGCTGCCGCGCGAGCTGCTCGGCCAGCGGCTCGGAGTTCTCGCCGAACTCGAGCACGTCACCCAGCGTGACCACGTCGCTGCACACCGTGACCTCGGCCCGCAGCTTGAGGCGCGCGATGTCGGAGTCAGAGCCGGCGACCGGCGTGGCTAGCAGCGTTCCCGCGGCCAGCAGCCCGGCGGCGAAGCGTGCCCACCGCGCGGTGTCCCTGGTTGTATCGCGCCGCACGTTCACGACTTGGCTACGTTCGTTCATCGCCGTTACCTGCGCAGGCTGGCCACGGTCCGCAACGACTCGTCGGCCGCCTGGATGGTCTGCGAGTTCATCTGGAACACACGCTGGGCCTTGATCAGCTCGACCAGCTCGGCCACCGCCTCGGTCGTGCTTTGTTCAAGATGGGCGGCCATGAGCTCCCCCAGGCCGTCGTTCCCGGGCGTCCCCTCGACCGGCTCGCCCGAGGCCAGGGTCGCCGTGAAGACGTTGGCGCCGCGCTGGAGCAGGCCCGACGGGTTGACGAAGCGCGCGAGCTGAAGCTGCCCGAGCTCCTGCGTCGTGCCGTCCGGCAGCGTCGCGGTAATCCGGCCGTCGCTGGAAATTCCGATCCGGTCGCGCGACACTTCCTCCGGGATCGACGGCGAGTCCTTCAGGCGGTAGCCGTAGCTGTTGCCCAACACCAGCTCGCCGTTCGCGTTGCGGACGAAGTTCCCCGCCCGCGTGTACCCCGTGGCGCCGCCGGGCAGCTCGATCTGGAAAAAGCCGTCGCCCTGGATCATGACGTCCAGCGGCTCGCCCGTCGGTGTCATCGAGCCCTGCTTGAAGATCGTCTGCGTGTTGCTGAGCGCCACGCCGAGGCCGACTTCCGTACCCAGGGGCGTGTAGCTCTCCTCGCTGGTCTGCACGCCCGGCTGCGCGCGCAGTTGATACAGCAGGTCCTGGAAGTTGGCCCGCGAGGCCTTGAAGCCCGGCGTGTCCGCGTTGGCGATGTTGTTCGCAATCACGTCGATCTTCGTGGACAGGGCCTGCATGCCCGTCGCGGCGGTGTGGAGTGCGGTGATCGCCATGGGTCAAAGTTCTCCTGGATCTACGCGCGCAGCAGCGCGTTGATCAGCTTGCCGACCGAGTCGTCCTGCAACGAGACCATGCGGGCGTTGAGCTGGTACGCCGCCGACGCCTCCATCATGCTCACCAGGTCCGCCAGCGGCTCGACGCCGGAGGTTTCCACGTACCCGGAGAGGACCAGCACCGGGGCGGGCAGTGCCTGTTGGTCTGGTCCCGCGAAGCGCGACGCCCCGACCTTGCGCAGCCGGTCGTAGTCATCAAAGTCAACGAGTTCCAACTCGCCAACGACTGCGCCGTCCTGGGTCACCCGCCCCTGCGTATCGATGCTCGGCTCGCCGCCGTAGGGATTCAAACGAATAGGTCCGCCGCCACGGCCGAGGATCGGCGCGCCGTCGCTGACCGCGACCAGCAGGCCGGTAGGCGACTTCGTCATCCGGCCGTCGCGCGTGTAGAGCCGTTGCCCGTCCACTTCCGCGACGAGAAAGCCGGGGCCGTCGAGCGCGACGTCGCTGGGGTTGTCCGTACGGGCCTTGGCCGCGTCGCCGAAGTCGGTGTACGTGCGGCCCAGCCACAGCCCGCCCGAAAGGGCAGCCAGGTCGGCCGCGCTGGGCCCCGAACGCAGGCCGGATTGGGTCGCGGGCACCCGCTCGGCGAACGTCGCGATGTCCCGCTTGAATCCCACCGTGTCCGCGTTCGCGATGTTGTTGGCCAGCACCGTCTGGCGGTACTCGCCGGCCAGCATTCCGGCCGCGGAATGGTAGAGCCCGTAGATCATCGCGGCGGCTCCTGGCGCAACGGAGCCGGAACGACGGGCGTGGCCTCTGCGGATGGGCGTGGCGGCCGCTCTTCCGTAAGCCGGCGCCACGCTTCGGCCATCACCCGTCGTCCCAAATGGCTCCAATCCTGCGGAAAGGTGTCGTCGGCCGAGGTCCCGATGTGCTCCTGAGGCACCCTGACCCGGATACCCGGTGTCAAGGGCGGACACTCGGAAGAGCGGCGGCACACTGCCGCCGTCAGGCAACGGCCGTTTTGGGGCGATCGATGCACTCGACGACTCCTTCGCCGGGCAATGCCGTACGCGCCGCGTCCCTGCGCGCTGACCGTAAGGCACGCGCGCCGCTTTGAAGCACGTGGCGTACCACTGGACGGCGGGGCCGCGCGCATTGGGCAACGACGATGTTCGTGTGCAGGTCCTAAGGTGTTGGAAGCAGGAAGCTTGTCGCTTTGGCGCCCCCGTCACGGATTATGAAGCGCAGGCGGTCGACCAACGAGCTGCGAACGGCGCGCCCCCTGCGCCGGACGGGCAATAATTGCGTCCGGATGCTATGGAACGGGGGGCGAGGCTGGGGCGAGGTCCGTCGAGTTGGACACCGGCGAGGTAGCGCTGGACTTCAGTTGCAGGGCCTGCTCGCGCAGAGCGTTGATCTCGCCGGTCACCTGCGGCGTCCACTGGCCCGGCGGATACGACTCGAGCGCCGCCAGCATCGACAAGACCTGGTCCGCGGTGGAGGCACTCAGCCGGCTCTCGATCTCGGCCCGCGCGGTCTGCCACAAGACCCCCTGCTCGTCGGTCCCCACCGCCGTCGCCAACGCCTCGGCGACCGCCGCACTGTAGTGGTCGTTGACCAGAGTGTAGCGCAGCAGTTCCAGTGCGACGCGGCGCCGGGTGTCGGACTGAGCGACGTGCAGATCAGACAGCGCGGCGACGTAGGCAGCGACGGCCTCCCCCGGCTGCTCAAGACGCACGTATTGCGCGGCCAGCCGGGCGCGAATCAGGCCGAGGCGGCCACGGTCCACCGGCTCGATCTCCAACCCGGCCCGCGCCAGCCGTTCCAGCAACTCGATGCGGCGCTGCGTATCCTGCACGGTGGTCCCCGGCAGGCGCGCGATCCAGCGTTCCAGGTCGTCGCTCGACCCCTTGGACAGTATCTCCAGGACGCTGCGCCACGCCGCCTGCCGGATCGTCTCGTCCGTCTCCTGGGGCGAGGCGACCCGCTCCCAGAGGGCCTGCACGTGCCGCTCGCTCGACGCGGAGCCGATGACGGCGAGCGTCTCGACCGCGATCTTGCGGACGCCCGAATCAGGGTCGCCGACGGCGTCGGCCAACGCGTCGGCCAGTTGCGGATTTCTCAGACTGGCGATGCCGCGCACCGCCGCGAGCCGTACGGGCACGCCCTCGCGCCGGTCGAGGGCCGTCGCGAAGGCCGGGCCGAAGCGCACGTCCGCCACGTTGCCCATCGCCCAGAGCACGCGCTCGCGCACCGCGATCTGCGCGGGCTCCGTGCGCTCGAACGCCTCGAGCAGCCTGGCCGCCACGCTTTCGCGCAGCTCGGCTTGAAGCACGCCGCGCTCCGCGAGCCGTCCGAGGGCCGCCACGGCCTCCGCGGCGCACTGCTCGTCCACGTCATCGGCGGCGCGCAGCAGTACTTCGGTGGCCGCCCCGCGTCCCACGTAGCCCAGGCCGTTCAGCAGGGCCAGGCGCACGTCGCGGTTCCGCGCCGTGGCGAGCATGGCCACGAAGCGCTCGGCATCCTCCGGCTCGCGCAGGGTGGCCACGGCTTGCACGGCGGCCGCCTGTTCCCGCGCCTCCGAGCTGTTCACCAGCTCGCGCAGCCGCTCGTGCAGCTCGGTGGACAGCGACTTGCCCTGCGCCACGTGCATCTGGGCCAAGCGCAGCCCCACCAGGCGGATCGAGAGCGCCGGGTCCGTAAGGTATCCGCCCAGCAGCGCGAGGCGGTCGGCGTCCGGCACGCGCTGGAAGCTGGTCTCCAGTACGCGCGTCAGGCGGACTTCCAGGGACTCCAGCCGGCGACGCATCTCCCGGTCCTTCAGGACCAGCCGATTGATTTGACGTTGTTGCCACGTCTCGCGCGGCAGGGCGCTGCTCTCTTCCCACCAGGTGCGCGCGGCCTGGATGTCCTCGTTGAAGTCCATCGCCGCGGCCTGGGCCATCGCGGCCAGGCCTGCGCGGGCTACCACGGGGTCTGGATCGCCGAGAACCGCCACCAACGCCTCGATCGCGTCGCGCTGGGTCATCAGCCCCAGCGCGGTGATGGCGGCCAGACGCGCGGGGCGGGGCTCCTCAGTGTCCAGTGCCAACCCTCGCAACCTCTGCGTGACCCCGTTGTTCGTGTATGCGGCCAGCGCCCCGGCGGCGGCCTGGCGAACCCCCGCGTCTGCATCCGTCAGCATCCCGATCAGCGGGTCGACGTACGCCAGCTCCAGGAACCGCGGCAGGTCCGCAAGCACCGTAGCCACCGCGGTCTTCGCCGCCGTATTCGTACCGCTGAGCAGGGAAACGAGGCGCGACGTGGTTTCGGGCCAGCCTTGCAGCAGCAGCTCGCGCACGATGGTGCGCCGCCCCTCTGGCGTGTTCTGCCCCTCGATCAGCGCGATCAGGTCGTTCAGACGCTCCTGGTTGGTCGGTGCACTGTCCGTGGCGGGCTGGGTCGTCTCCTGCCCAACGGTGGCCACCGCCGCCAGGGATACGCACACGGCAATCGCCAATCGTCGCCACATTCCCTGCACCAGCACCCTCAGACCGCGACTACGTTACACCAGACCCGGCCCGCGGACGGCCGTTAGGCGCGCCCCGACCCATAAAAGCACCGCGCCGCCGGGCAGCGACCGCGTCCACGGGCAGGATTATAACGCCGATCTCGCGGGGCGCGGGGGGTCCATGAAGCAAACCCCGAATCTCTCCGATAATAGAGCGCCGGAGAAGGTGCGCTTGAAAGCCGCCGTTCAGCCGTCTATCCTACCGGGAGCGTGACGGCGCGGCGGGCCGCGCAGCCACACGGTGAGAAGGATGAGAGTATGAGACTCCGCTGCCTGATATCGCTCGCCGGCGTGATGATGTTTGGCGCCGGCCTGGCGCACGCGGACTTGTGGCAGAATGTATGGCGCGGCCTGGAGGTGCTCTCGACTCCGCTGGGCGGTCCGCTGAATTCGCTCGCGGACGGCACCCGGACCAACGGTGCGCGTGCGGGGCGGCTGCGGATCGTTCCGAGCGGCATCGGCGACGGCTACGAGATCCAGTTTGACCGCACATTCGGGGTGGATTCGCGCGGGCGAAGCGAGACGCTCCAATTGGCCGGCCTGGCCGAGATTACGCTCGACGGCGCCACGCAGGCGACGCTGGGATACAACGGCAGCGGCGCGTTCCGCACATACCGGGCCGATTTCTTCGCGAACAACCTGACGTACAGCCTGCGCAGCAAGAACGGGATCCAGGATGTGCAGCTTGTCGGCATCCTGAGCGCCTCGAACGCCTTCGAGATCAACCCGTTGGGCTTTTACACCCTCAATGTGAGCATCCGCAACACCAGCTCCCAGTTGTTCGTCGATGGGCTGGCCGTTCGCGACCAGGAGAGCACCAACTTCGACATTGGCCCAATCTCCATTCGCGGTAATCTTTACTACGATGTCGCCCTGGCGATCATGACCGCCGTGGGAGCCGACACGACTGAGCTTGAGAAGGTCTTCCCGCGCTCGCCGATCGATGAGATCGACGCCGCGATCCGCGATGCTCTTCAGCAGGCCGGCCTCGTGGCGGGCGCTACGACCGAGCTGGAATTGGCTCCGCTGCTCGGAGACACCGTCGCCGACCAAACCGCTGCCGATCTGTTCAACAGCCTGGTGGCGCAGACGGCCTCGAACAGCGACTGCACGGGCTGCTCCGCGCTTGCGGCCACCCTACCCGAGCCCGGAACGCTGTTGCTCTTCGCCGGGGGCGCTGCCTTGACCTGGCGTTGGCGCCGCCGTTAGCCGGCGCCTCACCGCCGAACCGCTCCTGAAGGCCGAGGCTTCTTGCCCGCTTCCGTTTTAACATCCTTATTCACAAACACTTACCGCAATTGAGCAAGGCTCGCGGCCCAGCCGCGCCGGGACCATGCCACCCACGGCTCGGGGCGCATCCACGGCCGCTACGTCCAGTATTGGGATCGCCGACGCGCAGGATACGCCGGTGGAGGCGGCGCGCCGGGGTCGGACGAGTTCCATCGTCAGGCATTCCGCGGCCCAAGAATCTTGGCTTTCTGTGCATCCGGTCTTTTGACAACAACGCCGGGCGCGGCGATACTGGTATGGACTCAGCGTGCCGCAGGGAAGGTGCCGCATCGCTTGTCACGTCGAAGCAGCGTTTGTTTCGAGCGGATCCAATCCTGGGCGCCGCTAAGGGTACGTCTCATGGCTTTGGGCACGGTCAAGTGGTTCAATGACACGAAAGGGTTCGGCTTCATCCGCTCCGATGACGGACAAGATGTGTTTGTGCATCACACGTCGATCGAAGCCGACGGGCATCGCACGCTGCGCGAAGGCGAGCGCGTCGAGTTCGAGGTGACACAGGGGCCCAAGGGGCTGAAGGCAGTCAACGTGAAGGCGGCTGAGTAACGCAGCCCGCATCGGTCTGTGCCTACTCCTGACATCTGCGGGGCATCGTCGTGAGCCGGCGGTGCCCCGCGTCCACTGAGGGCGTCGGGCAGGCCCGGGATCCGGCTTTCAGCCGCACGCGCGCTCCAGACCGCCCACGACCACGCCCCACCCCCCGCCCGGTTCCGCGTCCGCTCGCAGATTGAGCGGCAGGAAACACCGGATCACTTCCATGCACGTTCTCGCGTGCAGCGAGAGTTCCGAAGCGCGAAACACTCCGCCGCCGGCCAGCACGAGCGGCAGCAGAAGCTGATCCGTCAGGTGCTCCCCGACGGGTGCGTCTGAGCCGAGATACCGCTGCGCTTGCAGGATCGCGCTCCGGGCCACCGCTTCGGCCGGTACGCCCCGCGCGCCGAAGCTGGTCAGCACTTCGGTGATCTCCGCGAACTCCAGCTCGAGCATGATCGCATTGCCCGGACCGTGCGAGTCACACACCTCTTCGACCGCCGTTTCCGCCGGCAGCCAACTCAGTAGCCGCTCGACCTCCCGCAGCTCGCGACGGGCGATGTCCGGGGAGAGGCGTGCGACCAGGGCCCGCGCGCATCGCCGCCGCGGCTCGCCGCGTTCGAGGAGCTTCAGTGGCCGCCAGGTTGCAGCCGGCGCGATCGACGCGACCAGCTCGCCGCCGCCGGCCGGGAAGAACCCGTGGCGGACCAGCCGCACGTCCACGGTGGGGCCCAGGCGGTTCACCACGGGTACGAACGTCTTTGCCAGGAAGTCGAAGGGCGGTGCGTGCGGGTTGTGGGTGCCGCCGCTCAAGGCGAGCCGCGAGGGCGCCGCGGCGCGCAACAGCGGCGGGAGAACAGTCTGTAGGACCAGCGTGGCGCTGCCCGCCGTCCCGGTCGCGAAACGGTAGTCTCCCGGCGTTAACTCGCCGGGCACGAATGTCAGTTCTGAGGAGCCCAGCTCCGCGCCGCGGACGTCGGCTTGTCCCACCGCCGCGGCAGCCTCGACGGCCGTCAGATGCTGACGTTGCAGCCCGGGCTTCTGTCGTCCGGCGCGGATGCGAGTGATGCGGAACGGCTGTCCGGTCAGCAGCGACAGGGACAACGACGTCCGCAGAATCTGTCCGCCGCCTTCGCCATGGGAGCCGTCAATAACGAGCATCTTTTCACCCACAGCGAAAGCCTCGTGCGCGCGGCCAATGCACAGACCAGCTCTTGACCCGCGGCAGTCGCGCGGCACGTATGCCGCCCGGCCAGCCCCCGCGGGCTCACGCCCGCGGCCCCCGATCCGGGTATCATCATCGCATGGCAGTCCAAGGGCCAGATCGGCGTGGCGGCGCGCAGGGCGGGCGGCGGTGGCGCGGCGTGCTGGTGGCGGTGCTCGTCGGCCTGGGAGGCCTGGCCGCGGTGGCCACCGCGATCGGGCTGCTCCGCACCGGCGAGGAGCGGGCAGCCCTGCGCCTTCTGAACAGCGACCAGCCGGAAGAACGTCAACGGGGAGCCTGGCTCGCGGCGCGGCCGCGGATGCCGCGTACCCATGCCGAACTGGTTCGCCGGCTTTCCCGGCGGCAGGAAGTCGATCTGAACGTTCGGGAGGCCTGCGTCTACGCCCTTGGACGCTCGGGCAGCCCGCAGTTCTTCGACGTGTTGGCGGCCGTCGTCCAGGCCGACGAAGAGGGGTACGTCCGGCAGGCCGCATGGATCGCCGCCGCGCGCGTCGATCGGGGACGGCTGCCCGACCTGGTTGCCACGGCGCCGCTGCGCGACGAGGCCTGGGACCAGCTCGGGCAGGCGGCAGCCTGGCTCGAGACCGGCGATCTGCGCGGGGTCGACGATCTGCTGCATTGGGCCGCGGCCGGCGAACCCGAACAGCGGCGGGTCGCGTCGCTCGCGCTTTACCGTGGCGTCGCGCCGCTGCTCGAGGCCCTTGGACGCTGGCCGATTCAATCGTCGGTGTGCGAAGGGGAGCCCTGGCCGCCGGAGCTCGTGGCGGAGGTGCGCCGGCGGGTTGCTCCACTCGACCTGCGCGCCATCGTGGATGAGATGCGTCCGTACCTGGCCCGGGCGACTGAATTGCGTCGCGATGTCGCCCGGATCACTACCGTGCGCGATCGCCTGGCCCGCTTCCTGCGCCGATCTTAGCAGTCCGCCGCAGAAGCCTCCGTGGGCCGAACACCGGCGAGACGCCGGTGCCACCTTGTGGCGTTGGACCTCCGTGTCCGACGTTTCTCGAGCCGGGTGGGATCCTCGCCGGACACGGAGGTCCGGCGCTACACTTCTGCGGCGGGCTGTTGGAGTGGTCTCACATGTGCTCCGACGGGTGCCGGCGGCGACTTGCCGCCCGTGCCGCCGGCAACGCGGGCGGACCGGCCGCCCGCGGCACCCGGCCGAGAGCGGGACCGCTGGATTGCCCATCAACGGCCGTTCGAGGATCGGCTGGTTCGCTCGCGAGCCCGAAAAGCAAGCGCCGTGGCGCCGAGCCGACCCGCCCTTATAATCGCGGCCTACTAGAACCTGTCCCGCAACCCCTCCCCCTTGTAGGGGGAGGACAGGGTGAGGGTCCGGCGCAAAGGGGAGAAGACCCTCCCCCAACCCCTCCCCAGGAGGGAGGGCAGTTACGGGAGAGCCTCTAGCGATTCGCGCAGAGACCACGGAGTGCAACACCATGCTGACGCCCTATCGCCCCGAACCGTACGTCAACTTCGCCGACGCCGAACCCCGGCAGAGGATGCTCGCCGCACTTAGCGACGTGCGCAGCCGTCTCGGCCAAACGTATCCCTTGCGTATCGGCGACAAGAAGATCGACACCGACAAGCAGATCGCGTCCATCATGCCGGCCGCCAGTGCGACCGTCGTCGGCCGGGTCGGCAAGGCCACGCGCGATCATGCGGAGCAGGCGATTCAGACGGCGCAGGCCGCCTTCAAGACCTGGAGCCGGGTCGCCCCGGAAACCCGTGCCCGCATCTTGTTCAAGGCCGCCGCCATCATGCGCCGGCGCGTCTATGAGCTATCCGCCTGGATGTGCTTCGAGGAATCGAAGAGCTGGATCGAGGCCTACGCGGACACGTGCGAGGCCATCGACTTCCTCGATTTCTACGGCCGCGAGATGATCCGCCTCGGTGGCCCCCAGCCGGTCACGCCGTACCCCGGCGAGGACAATGAGCTGCGCTACGTGCCGCTCGGCGTCGGCGTGGTCATTCCGCCGTGGAATTTCCCGCTCGCGATTTGCACGGGCATGACGTCAGCGGCCATCGTGGCGGGCAATACCGTCGTGCTCAAACCGGCCAGCACTTCGCCCGTGATCGCCGCCGTCATGGCCGAAATCTTCGAGCAGGCCGGCCTGCCGCCGGGGGTGCTGAACTACTGCCCCGGTTCGGGCGGAGAGATCGGCGACTACCTGGTCGAACATCCGCGGACGCGGTTCGTGTCCTTCACGGGCTCGATGGAGGTCGGGCTGCGGATCTTCGAGAAGTGCGGCAAGGTCGCACCGGGACAGATCTGGCTCAAGCGCTCGGTCCTGGAGATGGGCGGCAAAGATTGCATCCTGGTCGATGAGACGGCGGACCTGGAGGCCGCGGCCGAAGGCATCGTTGCCGCGGCGTTCGGCTTCCAGGGGCAGAAGTGCTCGGCCTGCTCGCGCGCGATCCTGCACCGTGACGTCTACGACACGGTGTTGGAGCGCGTGATCGCGCGGTCGAAAAAGCTGACGGTGGGGGACACCACGAGCGAAGAGAACTTCTACATGGGCGCGGTGATCGACGAGGCCTCGTACAAGAAGATCAACGAGTACATCGCGGTCGGCGCGAAGGAAGGGCGGCTGGTGTTGGGCAAGTCCGGCGGGCAAGATGCCCATCCCGCCCTTCCGAAAGGTGGTTACTTCATCCCGCCCACGATCGTCGCCGATGTAGACCGCAACGCCCGGATTGCACAGGAGGAGATCTTCGGCCCAGTGCTGGCGGTCATCAAGGCGAAAGACTTCGACGACGGACTGGAGATCGTCAACGGGACGAAGTTCGGCCTCACGGGCGCCCTCTACAGCAACGATCGTTTCCGGCTCGAACGGGCGCGCCACGAGTTCCACGTCGGCAACCTGTACTTCAACCGCAAGTGCACCGGCGCGCTCGTGGACGTGCAGCCCTTCGGCGGGTTCAACATGTCCGGCACGGACAGCAAGGCCGGCGGCCGGGACTACCTGCTGCTGTTCATGCAAGGCAAGGCGATCGCTGAGCGGTTATAACCGCGCCCCGCGAGGCGTTATAATGGCGCCCGGTGAGGCGCCGGCATGACCAGGGAAGGCGAAAACCCGCTGCACTCTGAGTCCGCGTCCGTATGGGATCACCTGATCGAAGCCACCGGACCGGCGTCGTTGCTGGCGGTCATCGAGCTGCGCATGAGCCCCGCCCTCAAGCGGCGACACACGGCGGAGGACGTTTTCCAGGAAGCCCTGCTGCATGCGTGGCGTGACCGCAAACAGCACCAGTGGCGCGGGCCAAAGAGCTTCCGGAACTGGCTGCTAACCATCATTGACCGGCGCATCTGCGACCTCGCCGACCGAGCGCAGGCCCAGAAACGCGCTGGCGGCTCGCGCGCGGTCGAGTTTCCCACGGGGCCGGGGTACGACAGCGCCGCGCCGTCGCCACTGCCGTGGGACTCTACGACGCCGAGCCGGATCGCCGTCTATCGGGAGCAGGCCGACGCCATGCGCGCGGCACTGGCCGGTCTGCCGGACGACGTGCGTGAGGTGGTGCACCTGCGGCTATTCGAACAGCTCGCGGTGGAAGCAATCGCGCAGCGGTTGGGCCTCGGGGTGTCGGCGGTGCGGCACCGGTTCCGGAAAGGGGCGGAGCTGTACCAGCAGAGGTTGACGGCGGAGTTGGGGACGCGCTCCGTGGCGATTTCGCAGCTTGCGATGCGCGGACTGCTGCCGAATTCCTCTCCGGAGGAGTGAGGCACAGCATGAGG
Organism: Phycisphaerales bacterium; assembly: GCA_022839625.1. Taxonomy (GTDB): domain Bacteria; phylum Planctomycetota; class Phycisphaerae; order UBA1845; family Fen-1342; genus JALHJL01. Next base: position 21,255 of record JALHJL010000035.1, on the reverse strand, counting down.
GCCCCGTCGTGTCCGATTTCCCCGACACGAAAACCGGCGACCAGGAGCTGCTGGACGTAATCTTCGAGCGCGCGGTGGCCCGGATCGAGGAAGGGCGACCGATTGAGCTGCGCGACCTGGTGGGGGCCCGCGAGGATTTGCTTGCACAAGTCGAGCGGCTGATTCGCCTTGCGCAACAAGTAGCCGTGGGGCACGGCCGGGCTCTGCCCACGGTGCGCGGCTACACGCTCCTCGGCGAGCTGGGGCGGGGCGGCATGGGCGCCGTATACCTGGCGCGGCAGGAGCGCCTTGGTGGGCGGCCGGTGGCGCTCAAGGTGCTGGCGCCGTCCATCGCCCTGTCGCCCTCGGCGCGCGAACGGTTCCGCACCGAGGCGCTAGCGATTGCGCGGTTGCAGCACTCCAACATCGTCGCGGTCCACGATGTCGTACACGACGCCGACGTGTATGCGTACGCGATGGAGTGGGTCGACGGAAAGTCCCTGGCCGAACTGATCCGCTACCTGGAGCGGTGCCGGGGGCAGCCCGCGCTCGCCGACGTGCGGGCCAGCCTGGCGGTGCCCGCCGGCGCACTCGAACACGGCACGCTAGCGACGTTTATCTGCCGCGTGGGCATCGCGGTCGCCCGGGCACTGGGGGCGGTGCATCGGGCCGGGCTGCTGCACCGCGACGTAAAGCCGGCGAATATTCTGCTGCGTCGCGACGGCACCCCCTTGCTGTCGGACTTCGGCTTGGCGCGCGAGCTGGATACGGCCACGTTGACCCAGGCGGGGCATTTTGTGGGCACGCCGGCGTATGCCGCTCCCGAGCAACTCCGCGGCAGCTCCAGGGCGCTCGATCCGCGCACGGACGTGTACGGGCTCGGGGTGACGCTCTATCACGCGCTGACACTTCGGTTGCCGTTTTCCGGACGCAGTACCGCCGACCTGCTGCGGAAGATTGAAGCGGGGCAGGCGGAGCCGCTGCGGCGGGCGAATCCCCATCTCGCCGCGGACCTGCAAACCATCGTGGCCAAGGCCATGGATGTTGATCCGGAGCGACGTTACCCGACCGCCGACGAACTGGCCGATGATTTGGAGCGGTTGCTGCATCTTCAGCCGATCCGGGCCCGTCCGGCCGGGCTGGTTACGCGAACCGTCAAGCTCGCGCGGCGCAACCGTGGGGCGGTGCTCGGCGCGACTCTCGGAGGTTTCTTGGCGCTTGCGATCGCGATTCTCATCGGCGGGTACGCCTTCGTGGTGCCCAAGTGGGTCGAAAGGCATCTTCGCGATGCCCGTCTCGCGTTGCTTGACCCGGGGCGAAACGACACCATCTTCGCCACCGTCTATTGGCACCAGCCGAAGGGCAGGATGGTGGGGCGCACGGACGACTACCTGCAGGAGCCGTTGGCGCACTATCACACCGCCCTGTACCTCCAGCCGACCAATGGCGCCGTTCGTCTGGAGCGGGACATCGTACAACTCGCTCGGGAGCTGAGCGCGCATCCTGAGCGACGGCCCGAATTGCCAGCGAGGATTGCGACTCAGGTACCGCTGACCGCCGCGTGTGCGAGCGCCTGGACGCCAGCGACCGGGCTGCCGCGCCTGGCAGTGCGCCAGGTGGAGGGTGCTTCCGCCATCGACCTCCGCTGCCTGGGGCTTCTGGCCTACTTGTGTGCTGATATTGAGACGGCGCTGCAGGCCTGGTCGCAGATGGACTTGCAGGCGGACCCGGATCCGCTCGTGGAAGCATCGCTGGGCCAGCTTTGCCTGCTCCTCGAACAGCCGGCCCGGGCGTATCCGCGCTTGCGGAACGCTTTCCGGGCGTTCCCAGAGGCGGGCTTTCTATGCGTCAGCCTGGCGGATGCTGCCCTGCAATGTGGCGACGTGACCAAGGCCGAGCAGTTGCTGGATCGCGCGCGCCAGATGAGCGGTCTGGATCCGACCCTCGGCCTGGCGCGCGTGCAGGCCGATCTTTACGCTGCCACCGGACGCGATGAACTGGCTATCGCGCTCTGGAGCGACCCGCGCAACGCCCAGGCTGTGTCTCAGTGTCATTACGGGCAGTACCTTGAGGCGCACGGCAACCTTGAGGGCGCTACATACGCCTACGGCCATGCAGGCGGCATCGGACAATATCATCGCGCCTGGGACGGCTTCCGCCGCGTCGCACCGCAATGGTGGAATGGACTGACGGATGAAGAGCGCTGGCGGACGCTCCGCGATGCGCTGGATCAACCCCTGGTCGAATCGGGCTGGCAGTCGCTCCTCCATTCTCTCTGGAGTTACGCCGAATACGTCCTCTTGCCTCGCGCGGCGGAAGGGAAGCCGCTTGTGGCGCGGCCGGGCTCGCTGGAGGCGGTTGCCCTGGGACTGCGCGCGCCCGGCCCCAAGCGGCCGCTGGTACGTGCTTGCCACTACCCGGCGTGGCTCAAGGACTTACACGCGACGGTGCTTCTGTCGCCGTGGTCTGTCCCCGGCTCGCTGGTATTGTCGGCGCTTGACGCTACGGGCCGGCAGCTCGATCTGCCGGGCTGGTAGGGGCCGGTGCCACCGTCCCGATCGTGCGTCCTCCGCAAATACTTGGAAAACGCGGCGCTACGAGCGGTCCTTTCCTCTCCCAACCTCTGTGGGCCACGCGGTGTGGTCCCAGCGTGGATCTGATCGGGGCTCTCGGAAGCAACGGTCCGAACGAAGGAGGACATGCAATGAAGAGCTGGTTTCTTGGACAAGCAAGTGTTCTTGTAGTAGCTCTGACAGCGGTTGGCATCGCTACGCCGAGTTCCGCACGCGCCGGTTGGACCATCGAGGTCATCGATGCTAGCGCGCATCTAGCTACGTCGGCCCCGTCGCTGGCGGTCGACGCGGACGGAAACCCGCACGTGGTCTACCCGGACTGCACGTTCCATGAACTCAGGTACGCCAAGCGCGTCGGCGGCGCCTGGCAGACGGAAATCGTCCCGGCCGATCCTTACCATCTCACTGCGTCGGCGTTGGCGCTCGACTCGCAAGACCGCCCCCATATCGCTTATTTTGGTGCCGATCCTTACGGCTTGTACTACGTACACTGGACGGGCACAGAATGGCAGTCGAGCTATGTCCTTTATGGGACGAACTACGTCCCGGCGCTGGCACTGACCACCACGGACGAGCCCCGCATCGCGTTCCAGGGGCACAGCGACCTTGGCGACGCGCTTTGGTACGCGTTTCCGAGCGAAGCGTCGTGGTCGTGGGAGCATGTGAGTGGGTCCGGGTACGGGTGTTGCGGGTATAGCACCGCGCTCGCCTTGGACGCCAACGACAGCCCGCAGATCGGCTGGGCCTACGCCGGTTACCTGGTGTATGCCTGGGGCGGCGGCGAATATCCGTGGCCCTCGGAATGGATCGGCCAGAACGTGGACTGTTACTCCGCGAACTTGGTGCTGGACACGGCGGACCAGCCGCACGCCGTGTTTGTTCAGGCCGTGTACGGGTCTCCGCGTGACTTGATCTACGCGCGCCGCATTGACTCGGCATGGTCGTTCGAGACCGTCGCCGCCCCGGGCGCGTGGGCACGCCTGGTCCTGGATGCCGACGACCATCCGCACGTCGCGTACCTCGCCGGCTCGTGGGAGAGCCCGGGGCCGCTCATGTATGCCCACCGGACGACTTCTTCCTGGTGCGTCCAGACCCTGGATCCCGCGGGCTGCGGGCGGCCCACGATCGCCGTCGATCCGGCCGGCAACCCGCACATCGTCTACTACGAGGGCACCAATCTGAAGTACGCCTGGTGGGAACCGTCGATCGTCACCGGCGACCTGAACGGCGACGGCTGCGTGAACTTCGGCGACATCAATCCGTTCGTGCTGATCCTGAGTAACCCGCAGGCCTGGCAGCAAGAGTTCCCAGGCTGCCTGTGGCAAAACGGCGACATCAATGCCGACGGATTTGTCGACTTCGGCGACATCAACCCGTTCGTGGCGCTGCTGGTCGGTGGCTAGGCACGAGGAACGCCGCGCGGTAGCGCAGCGGCCGCGCCCGGCGCCGGCCGTTTGATGGAAGACAGAGCCCAGCCCCGTGCCGGATCGCCGGTGTGAGCGCGGTGAGGGATGCCCGCTCGCACCGGCGGATGGCTCCCCGCCGGAGTGGCATTGCTCAGGCGCAGTGCCGCTCCCGCATTTGCGCGCGACCTGGTGCTTTAGCGCGCCAACCGTGACCTGGATCGCCCTTTGGCCGACCGCCGGGGGGCCGCACAACGAGCGTGGCGCGACGGGATCCGCAGGAACCGGCCGCGGTTCGGGTGGCTTGCGGGAACAGGTCAGGACGCGGAGGTCGCGGTCGTCTGCCTGCCGGGCTCGACAAGCGGGCCGCAAGCGCTCGGCCGGCGAACACCCCGCTCGTGTTGCCGCCCGGGATACGGCTGATGGGCATTGAACCAGCCCCGCAAGATTCGATAGAATGCACGTCTGAGGAGTGAGGAGTCTGAGGAGTGAGGAGTCTCACCGTGTCGCCTTGCCGTGGGCACGGTCTGCGGCTCATCAAGGCCCAGTACCAAGCCCAACTGCAGTGTGTTCCCGGAGTAAGGGCAGATATCCGCGTGCTCAAGCGCGGCGTGGTTGGCCGTGCACTCTGCCGGCGTTGGTGCGGGCGTCACGTGCGCCGATTCCGAGTTCAACCGAGCGTCCGGCGCGATGCTGCGACTGCTCGATTCTTGAGTGCTCGTGTCCGTGGGGCGTTCCCACGGGCAGGATGGGACCGTGTGCATTTTGGAGATGAGGAATGCCCAGAATAGGAGTGCTGTCCATTGCCGTCTGCGGCCTTTGGGCGGGGACCGCACTCGGCGAGATCGCCAATTTCGACAACCTCAGCGAAGACTGGATTGGCGAGACATTTACGAACGGCGGAATCTACTTCTACGGCCTGGATAATCGCGTGGACCCGAATCCCTGGTTCGGAATCGAGTGGGCCTCCGAGAACCTGGGGGAGTTCGCCCCATACTTCACGTCCCCGAACGCCCTCTCCTGGACGATTCTGCAGATCGGGCCCCTGACTGGGTTCTTCCGCTGCGGCGAGTTCCGTTTCAGGCCGGTGCTTGGCGGGATAAGGACTTATGCCTCGCTGGAATTGTGGGACTTCAGCCCGGTCGGCGGTAACACGGTCACGCTGGAAGCCTACTTGGGCACCCAACTGGTGAACAGCGCCAGCATTACGATCCTGCCACGCCCGCCCGTGCACCACTACACGCTGGTGGTGTCCGGCGTGCCATTCGATAATCTGCGGCTGAATGGCTCCGGTCCTTTCCAGCAAGGCTGCTGGTTTGGCCCGGTCGACACGGTGGTTCTGGCCCCCGAGCCGACGGCGCTCTGCGGCCTGGCTCTCGCCGGTCTGCTGGTGCGCCGCCGGTAAGCGAATCGCCGCCGGCAAGCGTTGGCGAGCCGGAACGTGCAGAGAGAGGGTGGGAGAGATCCGGTCGAGGGGCGGCCGGGCGCCGAGCCCTGTGCCCCTCTCGCCGGCCTCTTTGTGCAACGGCGGGGAGTCCTGGGCCGGGCTCTACTCGTCGGGCTCGCAGGTGACCGTCAGACGCTTCGAGGCAAACTGCTCGACGTACAGCTCGGCGCGCTCCTTGTGCGTCACCAGCAACAGGCTGCACCCCGTCTCGTGGGCCTCGATCGTCCGGGCCACGGCCTCCGGCTCCTTCAGCGGCGTCAGCTCCAGCAGCGTGCGGATCACGTGCTCAAACGTGTTCACGTCGTCGTTGTGGAGGATCACCCGGTACGGCGGCAACGTCGACGTCTGCTGCTCCGGCACTGTCTGCGGACGCGTCGCTCCCTCAACCATGCAGTCGGCCTCCACGTCAGGCGCAATCCCGATTCTACCAAATCCTACGCCGTTGCGCACCGACCGGCAGTGGTACGAGCCACCGGCTCCGTCCGGGCTCACGGCGCCCGGGCGACCCCCCGCCGACGAACCGCCGGATCGCTCACGAACGGTGCCCGGCGTTGGACGCAGTCCGGATGATCGCACGCTTCGCACGGGAAGCCGTGGGGATCCACCTTGTCCGCCGGCCCGATGCCGATCAGCCCGGAGACCGACTTGATTGGCAGCATCAGGCAGCTCGTGGTAAGCCGGACGTTGATCTCGCGCGCCGGCAGGCTGGTGAAGAGCGGGATTTGTTGACGGATGTTCATCCCGCAGTAGCCGGGGCTGTACGAAGGCGTGATGTCGAGCCCGCGGGCCTGGGCCCAGGCACGAACCTCGGCCCGGAGACATGCTTCCGCCACCGGCACTGCCTCGGACGCGATCGCGTCGGCAATCGTGCCCGGCATGATCTTGCCGGCCCGCAGCCAGCCACGGCTCAGCCGCTCGACCGCCGAGCCGATCGTGACAATGAACGTCGCGACCAGGCGGGCGTGCGAAAAGGTAGATCCGAACCCGCCCTCGAACGTCGTCCCGGACCGCAACACGAGCCGGTGCGGCTCCAGGGCGGCGACCTCGTCGATCCGATACACGCCGCGCGGCCGCATCAGCCGCGGCAACGTGCCCAGCAGCTCATCGACGGTGTCGAACCAGCGCCGATGATTCCCGCGGCCCGGCCGCAGTTGCACGAGCCGGCAGACCTGCTCGCGGTCCGGCTGGATCGGCTCGAAATGCAGCACGCCACCGGCGACGGCTCTGTCTACGGCCGAGACGGGCGGCGGAGTGTTCGGGTTCGTTGGCACGTGCTCCTGATGCACAATCGCGCGGTGCGTGACAGCCTCGGGCTCAATCGCATTGTAAGCTCGCCGGTGCAGATCACCATTGGCCCAAGCGCTCGCCGCGCGGACCCGCCGGCGCTGCGCCGGTCCTGTGTGCCATTCTGGTTCCCGCAGCGAGGCGGACAGCGTGTGCCGCGCTGGTCCGGCCGGGGAGCGACCTGCGGTTCACCGTGCTGGCCGCAGGGCCGCCGCGGGCGAGCGCTTGTCGCGCCAGCGTGCGGCTTGCTCGGCGTTCCCCAACTGCTCATAGAAGGAAACGAGGCGCTCGACGGCTTCCGCGGTCCGGGCGTGCGCCGGCCCGTGAATCTCGACGATGCGCGGGTAGCAGTGCGTGAGATACGGCTCCGCTTCCGAGGACCGGCCCTGGGCCGCCAAACAGGCTCCCAGCACGCTCTCCGCCACCGGTGCGCTCATCCATGTGCCGTCACGCAGCGCTGCCGGATCATGAGCGAGGCTCTCGCGCAGCAGGGGCTCGCCGGCCGCGGGTTCCCCCGCGTCGACCAGCGCCCAGCCGAGCAGGCAGAGGGTGCGGCCGATGTCCGGGTGCTCGCGCGGCAGCACGCGGCGGCGGATTTCGAGCGCTTCGTGCAGCAGCACCTTCGCTTCGTCGTAGCGCCCCGCACAACGCACCAGCCACCCCAGGTAGTGCAGGCTGGTCGCAACGTCGGCGTGCTCGGTGCCCAGGATGTGGCGGCGGATTGCCAGGGCCGCGCGGTAAGACTCCTCCGCCTCGGCCTCGCGCCCCTGGAGGGCCAGCACGCCGGCCAGGTTGTCGAGGCTGAGCGCGACGTCGGGGTGCTCGTCGCCGTACAGCCGTCGGCGCATGGCAAGCGCGTCGCGGTAGAGCTGTTCGGCCTCGGCCAGGTTCCCGCGGTTGTGGTAGACCCAGGCCAGGTTGTTGAGCGTTCCAGCCAGGTGGGGGTGGTCCCGGGCGAGCTGGGTTCGCTGCCGGACGAGGGCTTCGCGAATGAGGCGCTCGGCCTCATCGTACTGCCGCGTGGCGACCAACAGGCCGCCCAGCTTGTTGAGCGTCAGGGCCAGGGCCTCCGCCGATTCCCCGCGCTGCCCCAGGATCAACAGGGCCAGCCGATAGCCGCGCTCGGCCTCCGTGTAGTTGCCCTGCGCCTGGCGCAGAGCGGCCAGGTCGTTCAGGCTGGCGGCGACGTCCGGGTGCGCGTCGCCCAGCAACCCGCGGCGGGCACGGAGCGCCTCCTGGAGCAACGGCTCGGCGTCGGCATACAGGCCCAGAGAAACGTAGCTGTTGCCGAGTGTGCTGCGCACGGCCGCCGCCACCAATGGGGCGTCGCTCAACTCGGTTTCGAGCTTCGTCCGCGCCCGGTCCAGGACGCTGCGAACCGGGATCTCGGAGCCACTGCCCGCCACGGGACCCAACGAGGTCAACATGTCCTGAAGGTACGCGCGAATTCGTTCGGACTTCGATTGCGCCGCCAGCGCGTGGTCGCGCTGCGTCCGGGCGACCTTTTCCGCCGACCGTGCACGGACCGCCTGCCACGTCGTGCCGATCACGCCCAGCAGCAGGCACGTGGCGGCCAGACCCAGGCCGCGGACGAGTGCCCGATTGCGGCGCGCGAACTTCTGCACCTGGTACCAGGTGCTCGCCGGCCGCGCGGCAATCGGCTCGTCGCGCAGGTAGCGCTCGATGTCCGCGGCCAAGGCCGACGCGGACTGATAGCGTTGGCTGGGGGCTTTCTCCAGAGCCTTGGCGACGATCAGCTCCACGTCGCCCGCGAAGGCGGGCTGGACCGTTCCCAGCCGCGGCGGCTCCTGCTCGCGAACGGCGCGCACCATCTCGGCCAAGGGCTTGTCCGTCACGTCGTACGGCAACTCGCCGGCCAGCAACTCGTACAGGATCACGCCCAGCGAGTACACGTCCGACCGCGTGTCGAGCGCCTGCGGGTTGCCGGCCACCTGCTCCGGGCTCATGTACGGCAGCGTGCCGACGATCTGGCCTGTGCCGGTGAGCGTCGCGGCGGCCGGGTCGGTGGCCCGTGCCACGCCGAAATCCAGGACCTTCGGTTCCCCCAGCTCATCCACCAGGATGTTGCTCGGCTTCAGGTCGCGGTGGATGACGCCCTTCTGGTGGGCGTGGTCGACCGCCTCGCACACCTTGACGAAGGCTGCCAGCCGCCGCCGAAGGGTCCAGCCCCCGGCAACTGCGCTCTCGGTCAGCGGCCGCCCGGTCACCAGCTCCATGGCGAAGAACGGCTGGGGGCCGTAGCCCGTGTCCGCCGTCCCGGCTTCGTAGACCTGGGCGATGCCCGAGTGGTGCAGGCGTCCGAGAAACTCGCTTTCGTACTCGAAACGGCGCAGGGCCGCGGCTCCAAGCACCATCGGCCGCATGAGCTTGAGGGCCACGCGGCGGTGCGGATTGGCCTGCTCGGCCTCGTAGACGATGCCCATGCCGCCTTCGCCGATCTGGCGGATCACCTGGTAACGGCCGATGGTCAGCGGGGCCTTGGGCGGTCTTTCGGATGTCGCTACCGGCTTCTGCGACAAGACGCGAAGCACGTCGCCCAGCACGCTGTCGTCCGCGCGGGCTTCGTCCACCCACGATCGACAGCCGGCGCAGGAGCGCAGGTGTACTTCGATCTCGGTTGCCTCCGCGGCCTTACAGCCGGCGGAGCTGTACCGCTCCAGTTGTTCCACCGATGGGCACATGACCCGGTCCCGTGTACTGCGTGCCGCGACGCAGCGCGTACCACTGCGACGACCAACGAGCTGTCATAGGCTATTGGCCGATCGTCCGCGTAACCTTTCTCATCCGCCCCTCCCCGGACCTACCAGATTGCCTCCATCTCCGGCAGCAGCTCCCGGATGCGGCGCAGCACGCGGTGTTTCGCGATGAACACGGCGTTGGCGGACATCCCGAGGCGCTCGGCGACCTGCTGGGCCGGAAGGCCCTGGGATGCAAAGAGCTCGAAGGCCGAAAACGTCTTCGCGTCTACCTCGCCGCGGACCTCTTCGAGGCATTGCCTCAGGACCGCGTCCCGCCACTCCTGTTCCCAGGCCTGCGCCCACATGTCCTCGCCGGGGATTCCGCGCAGGATCGCGCTCTCTTCACCGGGGCCGACGACGCGGATTTCGCGCTCGCCCCGGCGGCGGCACCAGTTGCGGAGCTGGTTGCGGGCGATCCCGAAAAACCAGTCGCGCAGACGGCCCTTCTCACGCTCGTACTTCCCCGCCCGGTACGCCTGGCAGAAGGCGGCCAGCGATTCCTGGGCCACGTCCTCCGCGTCCGCCGCGGAAACGCCCACGCGGCGGGCGTGGGCGATGAGCACGGGGCGGTAGCGGTCGACGTATTGCTGCCAGATCGTCTGGTTGTGCGCGGTTCGCAGGCCCTCGAGCAGCAGCGTGCTCGTCACGGTCGAGAGCCTCAACCCGCCGGCGTCTTCGGGCATGGATCGTCTCTGAGCCCGATCTGCGTTCAAACGGCCCGAGCAGCGACGGCCCGCGCGGAACAACTCGGGACACGCGCGGCCCGATAAGCGCCAGAATAGCCCTTCGGGGCCGGCGGGTCCAGCCGAAACAGGCCCCTGTCCGCACGCGCGGCCGCTGCGGAGCCGGGGACCCTCGCCGCACAGAAGCGGCCCGGGGCGCGAAAGATCGTCCCCGCGCGGCGCCAACTGCCAGTAGAGACGCGACCGTGGTGGCCGCGGCCGAACCGAGGGCTTCGATGAACTCAGGAGTGAAACCCATGTACAAGACACTTGCGACGCTCGTCATGATTGTGGGCCTGGGCTGGATCTGCGGACCGGTCCAAGCGGACCCCGAACGGGACCCCCTTAAGTTCAACTGGAAAGGCGGCGACGGGGACTGGGAAGATCCTGCGAAGTGGAACGTCGAGGGCGAGGTACCCCCGGGCGAGCACCCGTTCCCAGGGGAAAACCCGAAAGACGAAGTGAGGATCTCGCCGGGAGACCCGTCGTACACGATCAAGATCACCGCACCCGCTCCGAAGAGGCTCGATCGGTTGCACGTTTTTGACGCCGCGGAGGGCAAGGGTGTAATCATCAAGGCGGATTCGGGCATGGGGGTCTTCGACGTCAGCTTCCTCGTGGCGAAGCACGCCCTTTACATCGGGAAGCACAACGCGGTGCTCGGCGCTGACGGGAACCGTGCGGCCGGCCACCCGGCGGGCGGCTGCGTCGAACTCGAGGGAAACGGCGCGGCAGGCGCCTGGAACCTCGGGACACTCCGGGGCGGCAACGGCGCAGACGGTATCGCTGGCGCCGTCGCTGGTGCGCCCGGCGGCAGCGCCGTACTCCGCTCGTCAAAGTTTGACGCGGACAACGAGGGTCTCATACGGGGGGGCAACGGCGGCAACGGGTTCGCGGCCGGCCGAGGCGGGGACGGCGGCGCCGCGACGCTCGAGGGCGTCGACGCGTGGAATACGGGGAAGATGCAGGGCGGCAACGGTGGACATGCCGCCGCAGGTGGCGGCGCCGATGGCGGGGACGGCGGCCATGCGACAATCTCCGCGAAGACAGGTCTGGCGATAAACCAGAAGGCGGATGGAGAAGAGGGTCTCGTCGAGGGCGGTCGAGGCGGCGACGGAGATGGAAACGGGGATGGTGGCGTTGGCGGCAACGCCTGTGTCATCGGCCCCGCCACGCGGAACTTGGACGGCGCGATCCTGCAAGGCGGACGGGGGGGCAACGGCGGCGGCGGGGCCGCCGCTGTCGGCGGTCGAGGCGGGTTCGCCGGTATGGATGCCGGAGATGGCGGCTGGAAGAATACCGGCATCGAACTCGGAGGCAACGGTGGCGATGCGGTTGCCGGTACCGGCGGCAGCGGAGGCGACTGCTGCAACACACGCGGGCGGATCGCGGAACGAGTGGGCAACAAGACGGCCGGCAACAAGGGAAACGGGGCGCGCAACCCGGACGCCCATCCGGGGAACGTTTCGGCGCGCGCCGCCGAGGCCGTGTTGCTCACCGGCCCGGGGGCCGGTGGGGAACAGGACGATTACTTGAGCGGCGACTTGGTCGTGGTGCGCTGCGACCCCGCTGGGGAGATGATCCTGGACGGCCTCTCCCCCTATGCAATCCAGGCGGACACGGAGGTGTATCTGATCGCCGGATACGACGGCGTGATCGTGCTACAGAACATGGAGCCCGGGGTCGTCGTCATCGATGCTCCCGTGGTGTACGCCTGCGGGCTGGTCCTCTCGCCCGATGAGCTGACGTTGGAGGATTTGTGCCCGCCGGACACTGAGATCTACTACGAGAGAGGAGCCTGCACGCCGCCTCCGAACCCGCACCTGGGCGACATGAATTGCGACGCCGTGGTGAATTTCCGTGACATCAACCCGTTCGTGCTCGCGGTGACCGATATGATGGCCTACATGGAAGCGTTTCCCGGTTGCGACTGGCTGAACGGCGACATCAACGACGATGGCTGGACGGACTTCGGCGACATCAACCCCTTCGTCACGCTCCTGCTGGGCCAATAGGCCGCGGCGTACCACGGCGGTACGCGGGCAACCCTGTCGGCGAACATATGGACGGTCGGCCCGCCCTGACTCAGGGCGAGCCGGCCGTCCGGCCTGTTCTGGCCAACGCGCGGCCGGCTGCTATGTGTGCGTCGAAATAAGGGACTGGCTCCGCGCCGGCGGGTCTTCGCGGTAGCCCTGCACGGCTCTCCCGCGGTGCCCGTCCTCTCTTTCAACGGGCCGCTGTGTTCCGGGCCCGACTCCGGGACCGGCCGCTACTGCCGCACGGCCTCGAGGCTCACGGTAATGCGCACCTCGTCGCCGACGCCGCCGAGCAGCTTCGTCATGCCGTAGTCGGTGCGCTTGATCTCGAAGGTCGTCTCGAAGCCGGCCCGGTGTTCACCTCTCATCCCCGGACCGGAGCCCGTGTGCTCGATCTTGACGGTGAGCGGCTTGGTTACGCCGTGGAGCGTCAGGTCGCCGGTCACCTCGAGAGTACTTTCCGCCAGCTTCTTCGCGCTGCGGCTCTTGAAGGTGAGTTCGGGGTACTTCTCGACCTCGAAGAAATCGGCGGACTTGAGGTGCTTGTCACGGTCGGCATTGTTCGTGTCGATGCTGTCGGCCTTGATGCGGACGTCAAACGAGCACGCCGCCGGGTCGGCTTCGCTGTACACGATCGTGCCCTCCAGCTCGTTGAAGCGGCCGTAGAACCAGGCCACGTTCATGTGCTTGATGCGGAAGCAGTTGCTGGAATGGACGGCGTCGATCCGGTAGGTCTCCGGACCCTGTCCTTCCTTGGGGGCCTCGGCGGCACCCTGACCGGCCAGCAGCGGCAACAGAAACGTGACGACGGCGGCGATTGCAACGGCGTGACGACGGTTCATGGTCTCTCCCTTCATGCTGGGGTAACAGCTACTGCCGAATTGTAGGCGCCGATCGCTTGCTGCGCGCCGGCGACACTCATTCGTCGCGGCTATCGGCGGGGCCTTTAAGGGGCAGAACGCGCGCCCGACTTCGTGCTTCTTCAACGACGACCAGGGCGCCACCTTCAAGTAGCGGCTCGAACTGATGGAGCGCGGCGACGAAGAGCTGCTCGGCAGACTCGGGCAATAGGTCCTGCGTACGGACCTGTACAACACTCGGGGCTTCGGCCTTCGTGACCGCGAGGAGCGTCCCGAAGTCCAGATCGTGCGTCAATACGACGTACCCGTTGGCGTGGGCCCACGCCATGAGGGTCGCGTCGCCGGCGCGCGGATCGCCGACGGTCGACCAGTGCACGGCGTGCCAGCCGTGCCGGGCCAGCACCTCGCACCACCGTGGTGACAGGTTCATGTCGACCAGGATTCTCATGAAGGCGCTAGCGGAATCTCGGCCTCTTCAAGCCGCCAGGCCGCATAAGCAAGTGCCTCGCGCAGGTCGTCGGGTTCCAGGTAGGGATAGGCTTGCAGGATTTCGGACTCGCTACGGCCGGCCGCCAGCAGGCCGACCAGCGTGCCCACCGTCACACGCAAGCCACGGATGCATGGCCGACCACCCATCACCAGCGGATCAACCGTGATTCTCGTGAACTGCGTCATGAGCCTGCCTGCCGCATCCTGGCACCTGCATTATACCACCCCGCGGTACTCTTCCAGCACGTCCGGGTTCGCCAGCGCGTCCTTGTTCGGCACGTCCTGGCCGTGGATCATCCGCCGGACGGCCATCTCCACCTTCTTGCCGTTGATCGTATAGGGGATGGCGGTGACCTGCTTGATGTGCTTGGGCACGTGCCGCCGGGTCGCCCCTTCGGCGATCGCCGCGCGGATCTTCTTCGCCATCTCCGTCGTCAGCGTCAGCCCCGGGCGCAGCACAAGGAACAGGCACACCTCCACGTCCCCGTCGGGGGTGTCCTTGCCGACGACGATGCTGTCGGCGATTTCCGGCATGCCCTCCACGACGCGGTAGATTTCCGCGGTGCCGATGCGCACGCCGCCGGGGTTGAGCGTCGCGTCCGAGCGGCCGTACACGATGATGCCGCCGGTGTCCGTAACCTCGATGAAGTCGCCGTGCCGCCACACGCACGTATCGGAGTAGAAGTCGAAGTACGCCGCCCGGTACTTCGCGCTGTCGGGGTCGTTCCAGAAGCTGACGGGCTGGCAGGGGAACGGCCGGCAGCACACCAGCTCGGCCTTCTGGTTCGTGACCGGCCGGCCGCCTTCGTCCCACGCCTGCACGTCCATCCCCAGGCCGCGACACTGAATCTCGCCCGCATACACTGGCAGGATCGGATTGCCGAGCATGAAGCAGGAGATGATGTCCGTGCCGCCGCTGATCGACGCGAGTTGCAAGTCGCGCTTCACGCGCTCATAAACCCACTGGAAAAGCTCCACGCTCAGTGGGGACCCCGTGGAGCAAATGCAGCGCAACGCCGCCAGGTCATGATCGCGGCCGGGGTGCAGGTCGGCTTTCTGGCACGCCGCGATGTACTTCGCGCTCGTGCCGAATACGTGCAACCTGGTCCGCCCGGCCATTTCCCACAAGCGGTCCATCGTCGGATAGCCGGGGTTCCCCTCGAACAGGACCAGCGTCGCCCCGACGCCCAGCCCGCTGACCAGCCAATTCCACATCATCCAGCCGCAGGTCGTGAAGTAGAAGATGCGCTCGCCGGCCCGCAGATCGGTGTGCAGCATCAGCTCCTTCATATGCTGCAACAGCGTGCCGCCGTGACCATGCACGATGCACTTCGGCACGCCGGTCGTCCCGGACGAATACATGATGAAGAGCGGATGGTCGAAGGGGACCTCGGTGAACGTCAGCGGCGGCGCAGGCCGGTCGGTCGGGCCGAGGAAATCGCGCCACCGGACTCCGTCCCGCACGGCGGAGATGTCCGCAGGCGTCGCGGACGGCGGTCCGACCGTGCTCGCCAGGTACGGCACGACCACGACCTTCCGCACGCTCGGCAGTTGCGGCAGCATCTCCACGACGCGCGGCAGCGTCTCGAATCGCTTGCCGCCATACGTGTAGCCATCGGTCACCACCAGCACCGTCGGCTCGATCTGCCCGAACCGGTCCAGCACGCCCTCGACGCCGAAGTCCGGCGAGCACGAAGACCAGATCGCTCCCAGGCTGACGGCCCCCAGCATGGCGATGATGGTCTCGGGGATATTGGGCAGGAACCCGGCCACGCGCTGCCCGGATTGTACGCCGGCGTCCCGTAGCGCGGCGGCGCAGCGCGCCACCTCGGCGCGCAGCTCGCGGCGCGACATGCGCGCCCGCCCATCCAGCTCGTTTTCGAACACCAACGCGTCCTGGTCGTCGTCGAAGCGGAGCAGATGCCGGGCGTAGTTCAGCGTCATCCCTTCGAACCACCGGGTCCCCAGCATCCCGGCTCCGCGCATCACGCTGCGGGCGGGGGTGGCGGGCTCGATCCCGACGTAGTCGAGCAGCTCCGGCCAGAACTCCTCCGGCTTGTCCACGGACCAGCGGCGCAGCGCCTCCCATTCCGCCGCGAACCCGTAACGCCCCGCGGCCCGCGCCATGAATTCGTACATCTGGGACTGCTTGATCCGTTCCGGCGACGGTTCCCAAAGCAGGGCAGACTTGGCCATGCGGCGGTATCCTCCGTCAAGACGAGACACATCGTGAGCCATTCTCTTCGGTCGGCACAGGGCGGTCAACGTGCGGGGCTGCGGGGGCTGGACAAAACGCACGCGATTTCAGGCCTGCGCGCGTTTCGGGGGCGTGCGCAGAAGCTGCTGACGAATGGCGGCGTGCAGCGTCTCGGGCTCCGACATCCGGCCCGGGCCGCACGTGCCGCACGCCAGCCAGCCTTCCTCGGGGCCAACCAGGAGGCCCCCTTGTTCCCGTAACAGGCCGACGTTCCGCCGCACCGACGGGTGCTGCCACATGCGCGCGTTCATCGCGGGCGCCAGCAGAACCGGGCAGTCGGCCCCCAGCAGCAGGGTGCTCACGAGGTCGTCCGCGATCCCGCCGGCGAGCTTCCCGATGATGTTGGCCGTCGCCGGCGCAACGACGACCAGGTCGGCGGCCTGGCCAGGGTCGAGGTGCAGCATCTGGCCGGAATCATCCCCGTGCCAAAGGCTGGTCAGCACGGGCCGCCCGGTCAGGGCGCGGAAGGTCGTTGGCCCGACGAAGCGCGCCGCGTTGCGCGTCATCGCCACGGTCACGCCGCAGCCGTCCTGCACCAGCTTCGACACCAGGTCGGCGGTCTTGTAGGCCGCGATTCCCCCGCTGACGCATACGACCGATTCGTACCCGTTCAGGAGGCCCCCGGCGGACGGACCGGACGCTGGTTTCGGATCGGACACGCCCGCACCCGTAGCCTCATTCCCCCGGCTTGGGAATCCCCGAAGCCTCGTAATCGATGCCGATCTTCTCCTGGCGGATCTCCTCCATGACGATTTCTATCTCGGTCTTGCCGGAGGGATCCACGAGGGGCCGCGAGCCGCGCATCAGCTCGAGCCAGCGCTTCTGAATCAGGCTGGTCAGCTTGAAGCGACCGCCCACCTTGCGAATGATGTCATCGTTTTTCAGCAGCTCGATCATTTGTGCCGTTCTCGCTCGATGATTTCCAGTACCTGCTGCACCGAGTCTTCTAGTATATCGTTTGTGATGACGTGTGGATAGTGGCCGCTCGACCGGGCAAACGCGATCTCCCCATCCGCCTCCGCCAGCCGCTTCTGCTGGAGGGTCTCGCTCTCCGTCTGCCGCCCCTCCAGGCGGGCCTTCAGGGTGTCCATCGTCGGCGGCAACACAAACACGCGGATGGACTCGGGCATGCGCTGGGCCACCTGGGCCCCGCCCTGAACGTCGATCTCCAGGACGACCGTCTGCCCGGCGGCCAGGGCCTCGTCGATGGGTCTACGTGGCGTACCGTA
This sequence comes from Phycisphaerales bacterium, assembly GCA_022839625.1. Classification (GTDB taxonomy): domain Bacteria; phylum Planctomycetota; class Phycisphaerae; order UBA1845; family Fen-1342; genus JALHJL01. Next base: position 4,217 of record JALHJL010000035.1, on the reverse strand, counting down.
CCAATGCCCGAGATACTGGGCGTATTCGAGCAGTTCGCCGTCGTCGATCATCCGCTGGAATTCTTCGGGCGTGATGAAGCGGTAGTGCTGCCCATCGACCTCGCGGCCCCGCGGCGGGCGGGTGGTGACGGAGACCGACCAACGGCTGTGCGGGATGCGTTTGAGCAGCTCGTCGCAGATGGAGGTCTTCCCCGCCCCCGACGGGCCGCTGATGACGACCAAGGCTCCGCGCGGCGAATGACTCACGCTTCCGATTATGGACTGCGGCCGCGCGGTTCGCCAGCCGCGAGCATAGCGGCAACGGGGGCGGACGAAACAGCCGCGAACAGCGCACCGCCCCACGGGCGGTCCTCTTTCGCCCCCGTGGCGTTCCATCGTTCAGGCCTTGGTACTCACGGCTCGCGTCGTGGGCTGGGCTCTCTCGGCCCATCTCGCCGGCGAATCGCCCACCGGTGTCTGCCCGTGATTTCGACGGAAAGTTTTGGCTTTCGCAAATTCCTGGGGCATACTTCAGGTGTGAGGGTGTGCGCTCGAGCGAAAGCGCACCAAGCGGGACTGTCGGGCAGAAGGGCCAGCCGCGTACCGCTTCGCAGCTCTCCTGGTACTTGTCCCCGTGCTCCTTCTGCCGCTGGGAGACGGGCCTGAATCCGTGAATGGCTGCATGGGCGACTTCCGCCACGGCGTCCTGTCACCGTCGGCGGACCAGGACGAACCGGGCCCCGCCGGCCCGGATGAGCATCCGCAGTCCGCCGCCGAGGGGCGGGTCGAGGGTGCGTCCGAGCCGCCGCCTGCCGGTGAGCCACAGCCGGCGGGAGATGATGAGGCCTCCGCGGCGGCTGACGAAGGGGCGGGGGCCGATGACCCGGCGGCGCCCGGCGTGGGGATCGTCGTGCCGTGCCCGAGCGGGGAGCCCTGCGGGTCGTGCGAGACTGACGCGGACTGCCCCTCGGGATCGTATTGCGAAAACGGCTCCTGCCACCCGTGCGTGGGGCCGTGTTGCCCGCCCTGCGCACCGGCGTGCACCTGCAACAACGGAACGTGCAACTGCCCGCCGTGCATCGAGGGCGACCCCTGCTGCAACAACCCCGACCCGTGCTGCGGCAACCCGGACCCGTGCTGCGGCAACCCGGATCCATGCTGCGGCATGATCTGCGACGACGCAAACCCTTGTACGACAGATTGGTGCAGCGGGGGCAACTGCACTCACGCGCCCGTCAACTGCGCTGATGGGGACCCCTGTACGAGCGACAGTTGTGACCCCGCACAAGGCTGCGTCCACACGCCGAAGGACTGTAACGACGACAATCCTTGTACGGACGACTCCTGCCACAATGGCGACTGCCACCACGCGCCCCGGGACTGCAACGACCACAACCCCTGCACGGTAGAACACTGTGAGGCTGGCCGCGGGTGCGTCTACGCGCCCAAGTGCCCGCCGGACGCGAACCCGTGCACGGACGACCTCTGCCGAGGCGAGCAGGGCGAGTGCTCTCACCCGCAGAAGACTTGCGACGACGGAAATGATTGTACGGCAGACGCTTGCGACAACGGCGATTGCGTACATGCCTGGCTGTGCGAACCACCCGCCGACCCGTGCACACAGGTCACCTGCGCTGGCGGGAACTGCGAGTACGGGCCCAAGAACTGCGATGACGGAAACCCTTGCACGGACGATGGTTGCAGCGGCGGGGAGTGCGTCCACGAGTGGAACTGCCCTCCGCCGCCGGACCCGTGCCAGGAGCAGCGGTGCGTGAATGGGGCCTGCGAGTACGGGCCCAAGAACTGCGATGACGAAAACCCTTGCACGGACGATATCTGCGAGAACGGAGAGTGCGCGCACCCGGACACGTGCGACGATACGTCCGACCCGACCGAGTGGTACAGGCTCACTTTCACCGGTATTGGCGGATGCCCTACGAGCTGCACACCGGACACAAGCGATCCGTATCTGGACTACTGTGGCCACACGCTTACTCTGACGTGCAAGCCAACCCCGCTGTACGGAGGCGTGTGCGCCTATGAGTACTGGTTCAATGACACTCGGGTGGGCCTGTGTGTCTACACGTGCGGCATCAATGAGTTCCAGGTGAAGTTCAATGGTGCCGACTTGTGTCGTGTTCTCTCGACCCGTCATCGGACGCAGGATGAGTTGTTCCCTGCGGGTTGTGATGAAGGCGCAGAAGGCAAGTACGACTGGCAGGTGTGCATATACGATGCGGTGTCGGGAACGCGCTACCCTCTCTTCTGTCGCGAGGGGCCCAGCGTTGGGTGGGAATCGGACGGAGTGAAGAGCGACTGCGAAAAAGAGTGGTGATAGCAGTGCGGTGGCGCAAGGTGCGTACGTTCACTGTCGAGGTGTCAATCGGGTGAGAACAGGAGTGTGTACGATGCTGGCGCGGAGCAACCGGACCCTTGCCATGGAAGCGTTCGTAGGCGTGAGCGGCATTCTGTGGGCTGCACCTTGCGTAATTGCGCAACCCATGGAGGCCCGTCAAACGTGCAGTATTCCATTCACGGGGAGTGCATCGGGCGGTAGACTGGTACTCTCCGACAACGTGAACCGTAATTGCAGGTTTGTTGTCGTTGACACGGAGCCTGCTGAGTCGGCCGAGAGCGTAGCCGTGGAGCTGGCGCAGGCCATCAAGGATCAGAACCCCTTCAAGTGGCTGTTCTCCGGCGCTGGCAGCCCCGACCCGGAGTTGTCCCGCGCGTACATAGCCGTCTCGGCGTCGACGGGGAGACTGAATGGACTTATGGGAGCGTGCTCGGAGTACATGACGGGGGGAACCGAAGTTGGCCTGGGAATTCCGGCGGCCCCGATCTCACTGACCTGCAATTATGACCCAGCGTTGAAGCGCCTCCGCCTGCAATGGGCAAATCCGTCGTCAGCGGCTTACGAATCCATCCGCGTAGTCAGCAACTACCACAACTATGATTGGCGCGGCGAAGATGTGCTGGCCGGAGCGCGAGAGAGCTACGAGTTTGACATGAGCACACCGCTCAGGTCCGAGCACGGTGCGATGAATGACTTCGATGTGTGGGTGATCGGAGTCTCGCACGACATCCCGTCCAATGCGGCAGCGATTCACATACGTGGCCAGGTGCAGGAAGAGCTTTTCGGTATCCCTTTCGCTAGAGGGGTCGCCCCCAATTGGACCTCCTGGTCAGCGGACAAACGCACCGCCGTGGCCTGCGAGATGGGTGAGAGAGCGGGATTGGCAAACAGGCCGGGCGTTCGCCGTTACAACGCCGTCACGACGCCCGATGAGAAGCCGTTCTACCAGGTCTTGACCTCGACCGGCGAAGCTGGTGCCCAAGGCGGTATTCGGCGAGATTTCCTGGGGCTCAGCCCGGGGCACACGTACCGAGTAGCGGTTCGCCTGAGCACTCTTGAGCTAGGTTTGCCCGACGGTTCGTGGTCGTACTCTCTGCACGCGGTGCCCTATCGCGCGGAAACCACGCGCATCACCGGCGAGCAGATGGCCGGGCGGTCGCCTTTGCCCGACGGCTCCCGTGGCGAGTCAGCCGGCCTGGTCACCAAGTTCGACGGCCAGCAGACGACCGCCGGTAAGTACGAGGAGTGCGCCCGGGAGATTGCGCTCGCTGAGGGAGCCGACTCGATCGCTGTGTGGCTCAGGTTCAGTGGCGACCGGGCCGGAAACAAGGTGGCCATGGACTATGCAAGACTCGAGGATCTGGGCCAGCGATGACACCGCAAGGCCGCCGCCGGACCCGTGCACGGGCCGAAGGACTGTGACGACGGAAACCCTTTCACGGACGATAGTTGCGATGGCGGTACGTGGGTGCACCTGGACCGCTGCGACGACGACAACGAGTGCACGAAGGACCTGTGCGTCGGCGGGGAGTGCGCCTGGGAGTGGACCTGCGACGACGGCGACCCGTGCACGCGCGATCTGTGCGACCCGCAGACCGGGGACTACATCCACCCGCCGCGGCCAGCGATACCGCAACCCAGGGGGTTGAGCGCTGGCGAAGTGGTTGAGGTTCGGGGGAGTTCGGTACTTTTTGCGGCCGGGAGCACATTCGCATTCGCGCGGGCTTGGCAGAAGCCGTTTGGTCTGGCGCTGCACGTATATGTCAGTCCGCAAGCCCCGCCCCCGGACCCACATGAGCGTGCCGGAACGCCAAGCCCGGCCGGCGCTGGCCCGCCTTGTCACACAACGCGGCCTGCTCCGCGGCAACCTGCTCGAGCGCCG
>JALHJL010000034.1 GCA_022839625.1 Phycisphaerales bacterium | reverse complement strand
CTTTGCCCTACTGGAGACCGGCGCCCGGCGTCGTGACGTGGCCGCAGCCGAGGCGGCAAAGCAGAGCTTTGCCCTACTGGAGACCGGCGTCCGGCGTCGCGACGTGGCCGCAGCCGGAAGATGAACTTCTGCTTGTCGGCGAACCGCAGTTTGGGGATAATGCTGTTGATGGGAACTCCACTTCCCGGCTGATGGCCCGGCCAGAGCGCGATGTGCTGGAGTCCCCGGGCTTGTCTGCGCAATGTTCTGATGGGAAAGAAGTTACGAGCGACACACAATCGCGCGCGGCGACTTGGCAACTCGGCGCCGTGCAAAAACTGATCCGAACCGCGTAGCCGGAGCAACCCGCATGTCAACAGAATCCGCCCGCAGGCGTTTTGCGCACAAAGGGCATCATCTTTGGTGGCGACTGGCGCTCTTGAGCGTGGCGTGGGTGGCGGGGCCGTCGTTCGCCCGGGGCACTTCGGACGTTGGCGAACCCGCGCTTGCCAGCGAGGTGAACGTATTCCAGCGCGCGGAAGTGCGCGCCCCGATGGCCTGGCCGGGGAAGGGCTGGCCCTACGCGGATCACGATGTCGGGTATCCGCCGGTGTCCTTCTGGAAGGAGGAGGGCGTCGTCGGCAACAACTACATGAACGTTCAGCTCGACCAAAACGGCACGGTCTACGACGTCTACTACCCGTCGGCGGGTTGCGTGCAGGGCATGGGCACGCGGAACGAGGGCTACTACGGCGGCCCGGACACGTTTCCGCCGTGGCTCACCCCGGAACTCCGCGGGCAGATGAATCTGAACCAGGGTATGGCCGGCCTGCGGGTGGACGGGATTACCTACTGGCTCAGCAACGAGTATGGAGCGAGCTACGGCTCGGTCGAGCAGGAGTACCTGTCGGACAGCAACGTCATTCACACGCAGGCCGTGCTTTATGCCAACGGGCAAGACATCGTCGTCAACCAGTACGACTTCTGCCCCAAGGGCATCACGTTCCCGCTCGACCAGGGCGGCGTGCCGAACCGCGGCATCTACTTGAAGCGTTTCCTCATCACGAACCAGGGGCCGGCCAAGACGGCGCAGTTCTACTTCTACCTGGACCCGGCCCTCAACGGCGGAGACGTATACGACGTCATGTTCGCCGACGCGTCGCGCGGGGCCATGGTCGCCTACGACAACACCTGGCGGACGACCTCTTCGTCCGGGGAGTACAACCCAACCACGATCGGCGACTACGAGAAGAACGTCTCGATCTATCTGGCGGTGTCGCTCAAGCTTCTCAACACCGTCGGCGGGTCCGTCGGCACGCCGGCGACCGGTTCCTGGCGGCAGAACGGGTCTTCTGACAACAGCCAGGGCTGGATCGGCCTGGAACTCACGCTACCGACGTGGCAGACGCGCGAAATCGACGTCGCGATCGTGGGCGGATTCGACAACTTTGCCGGCGCCACCGGTACGTATGACTGGCAGATCGCCCCTGTGCTCGACTGGTTTCACGCCGGCAACGTCAGCAGCCTTCAGGCCGCCACGGACCTGTACTGGCAGGATTGGCTGGCCGCCGGCGTGCTGGTCGACACGCCGGACGACCTACTGGACACGATGTATCGGCGTGGGCTACTGGCGACCGCTCTGCACCTGGACGGCAACGGCGGCGGGGTCGTGGCAGGGATGCACAACGGCGCCTATCCGTTCGTCTGGCCGCGGGACGCGGTCTGGGCCGCGATCACGCTGGACCGCGCCGGGCACCGCGCCGAGGCCGCCGACGTCTACCGTTTCCTCCGCGACGTCGCCTACCGGGCCAACGACACCTGGGGCAAGGGCTTCTGGTATCAGAAGTACACGACCGACGGTTACGTCGTCTGGAACGCGCCGCAGGTGGACGAGACCGCCGCCATACCGTGGGGCGCGTACCATCACTACCGTGTGACGGGCGACAGCGGGTTCCTCAGCCAAAATTACACGATGATCTATGAGGCCGGGCGGGCCAGCAGCGAGGACAGCAGCATCGACTCGCGGCTGTACTACGACGATCCCTATCAGCTCATGCACTCCAACAACCTGTGGGAAGACGCCTGGGGCGACTTCCTGTATTCCAACGCCGCGGTCGAACGCGGCCTGCGTGACGCCGCCGCCGTCGCGACCGTCCTCGGGTATCCCGGCGACGCGGCCTTGTTCACGGGCCGCGCCAACGCGATCCATGACGGGATGACCGCCCGGCTGGTCTGGGACGGCGAGAACACCGACATCTCGCTGCTCGGCCTGGCGTGGCCGATGAACGTGTACGGCACCCAGGACCCGCTCATCAGCCACGTCGTGGACCGCATCAACGGCGTCGCCGGCGACAACACGGGGCAGATTCACCCGCTCATGAACTTTGCCGGCGAATGGCAGGGGCTGCTCAACCGGTACTGGGGCGATACCTATTGGAACGGCGGGCCGTGGACGCTCGCCACACTGTGGTACGGCGCCTATTACGCGCAGCGGCAGGATACGAACCCGGGCAAGGGGGACATCGACAACCACAAGCAGCGGCTCGATCTCGTGCTGGCCCGGCGCGGCTTGATCGGTCTCCTCGCCGAGCAGATCGCCCCGAGCAGCAGCCAGCTCTACCCGTATTTCTGGCACCAGGCGGCCTGGCCAAACGCCTGGGAATCCATGTCGTTCCTGGCCGACGCGATCATGCTGTTTCTGGACCAGACGCCGGACGCGCCGGGCAATACGCTGCGTGTCGAGCCGAAGCTGCCGTCGGGGTGGAGCACAATGACGTTCAGCAACGTGCCGGTCGGACCGCATCGCATCCACGTGACGTGTGACGAAGCGGCCGGAGTCTGGACGCATACGTTCGTGAACGCGACGGGGGCCGCCGTCGGGTACGACACGTACATCCGCATTCCAGCCGGCCCGCATGATCTGGCGGTCACCCAGAACAGCAGCCCGGTTGCGTACACGTATGACGCCGCCACCGGCCGTGTGCACGTTGCCGGCAATCTGACGACCGGGATCAACAGCACGACCGTCGTCCGAGTGACGCTTGGTCAGAAGGGTGATTTGAACTGCGACGGCAGCGTGGATTTCGGAGACATCAACCCGTTCGTCCTGGCGCTCAGCAATCCGGCGCTCTGGCAGCAGACGTATCCGGGGTGCCCGATCCTCAACGGTGACATCAACAACGACGGGGCCTTCAACTTCGGCGACATCAACCCGTTCGTCGCCCTCCTGAGCGGCGGGTGATCGACGCGGGTGACCACACGCCGCCTTGGTTTCCGGGCCGGCTGATGAGCGCGCTGGAGCGCGTCGCCGTGGCGTCGAGCGTTTACGCCTGTCGCCTGTAGCTCGCCGTCATGAACTGGTGCCACTGCCCGTCGTCACCCAGCAGGTGGGATGTCAGGACGCGGTGGTCGTCGCTCTTGAACTCAATCACGTCCCTGTACTTCGCGGTCTTGCCCTCGGCCGTCATGCTGGGACCCTCGGCGGTCAGGGTGAGCGCCTTCGCGGCCGCGTCCAACTCGCCCTCGTACGCCCAGAGGTGCGTCATCATTGAGCCAACCCAGGTGCCCACGTACCGCCGCTTCTGCGGGTCGTAACCCAGGGTCATGATCGTGGTTGCGGGGCCCCCACCGGGCATCTCGCCCTGCCCCTCACACAACACCCAGAGTCCGCCGAGTGAACGCACGGTCTCGGAGCCCGTGGATTTCGCAGGCGGCTGGTCGGGACCCATGCTGCAATCCGCCTCGTAGGTCCAGGCGCCGATCAGCCTGTGTAGCCACAGGTGTTCCTTCTGCGGTTCCGCATGCATTTGTTTCTCCCGGTCAAACAGGCTCGGCCTTCAAGGCAATTCTAGCGCGTGCCTCGCGCGGCACCAGGCGCCGCCTTGATTCCCGCGACGGTGCCCCCGCTGTTGGACGGCGCCTACCGGCGCGGCGGCCCTTTGTCCGCCTTGCTCTGGTGACGCCGGAGCGAGACGGCCTGAGTCGCCCACGGAGCGCAATGGACCACCGTGAGAAGAAGACCTTGGGAACGAAGAACGTGCGGAGCTACTTGGTGATGACCCACAGCCGATTGTAGGTGTAATACCCCGGCACGACGTCGCGCGGGAAAGAGTCGCTGCCGACGCCCGTCGATACGTCCACGGGCGGCACGCAGGGGTATGCATGTCCGTTGTGCATGTGGGTGGGATTGACGTGCGTCGCCTCGCCGGGATGCCAGACGTACGTCACGGCCGTATTGACGGGTTGGTCCGCCGACGCTGCGTAGGCGACGGCAGCGACGTGGCCGTCTTCGTACAGGATGTTGGCGCTGGTCCGCACGTGGCGGTATTCGATCATGTTGTCGTATTGGGTCGGATAGCTCCAATCATGATCGCCGTACGGGTTGCCGCTCGTGTTGTAGATCGTGCTCCAGTTGCTGTCCGCTGACAGGACGCGTTGCGCCGGAGAGCGCTCCAGCGCTTCAAACCAGCGGCCGGACGCGGACGGAACCGCAATCCCATAGCTGTAGTCGATGCCGAACTGGTCCGGCCGGCCCGGGTACACCACCTGGTGGTGCGAACCGCGCGCGGCGCTCACGTCGCAGGGCCGCGGATCGTCCGGGCAGTACCCGACGCGTCGGTCGGCGAGCTGTCGTTTCTGCACGAGCACGTCGATGAACGTGAAGCGCACCGGCGCGCCGGCGTCGTCCCAGATGGGGTAGTAGCCGAACTCGTCCTTCATGTTCGAGAGGGCATAACCGATCTGCCGGAGCTGATGCGCGCAGCGCGCGGTGGAGGCTTGTTTCACGACGAGCTGCAGCGGCGGCAACAGGATGGCCATCAGCAGCGAGAGGATGCCGACGACTATCAGCAACTCTGGCAGCGAGAAGCCCCTCCTTCCCCCACGCGATCGACGAAGTAATGACTGACGCTGACGCATTCGTCACCTGCGTGCCGCGCGCCTGCACCTTGCGTCTTTTAGTTGCGGTGCGCCGCTGCGCACGACCGTAGCGCCGACGCTGTGATACAACCGACGCCTGCGCTACGGTCGTATCGGATACTGTACTCTCTGTGATTAAGGATAATGCGCTTTTGCGCTTTGTGCAAGCGATTTTTTCGGAGGCGCGGCCCCTGGCGGCCGGATCGGCGCGAGGAAGTCGCTGCAATGGCCCGTTTTGTACGCGTCCTGCGTTGCTCCAGTCGGGGCGAGGTTAGTTCAGGAATAATTATCGTGCGCGCTCACGAGGTTGTGCCTGGAATTCGTGGTCCGATAACATTGTGTCGGCAGAACGCAATGAGGAAAAGCGATTCCGTGATGTGACGAGACAACTGGGGCAGTCATACGGCGGATGAAGTCACAGGTTGAGGGCGCGTCCGCGCATGGCAGGGCTGTTCGGCACGGCGAGGGAGGGCTTGAGCAGTTTCCAGGTTCTCGTAGCGATCGACGTCCTGGTCGCCCGTGGTTGGCCGCTACAAGCGCGCCGCGAGTTCACGCACCGCGATTCAGATGAGCAGTTTGACGAGGCGGCCGCGGACGACGATGGCACGTTTGATCGTCTTGCCTTCGAGCTCGCGGGCGACCGGTGCGAGCTGTCGGGCCTGACCGACGATGTCCTCGTCCGAGGCGTCCGCCGGCACGGTGATGTGCCCACGAACCCGGTTCCCCACCTGAACCGCCAACTCGACCAGTTCGTCGCGCGCGAGAGCCGGGTCGTAGGACGGCCAGGGCTCGTCGGCGAGCGACCGGGGGTGTCCCAGCCGATGCCACAGCTCCTCGCAGATGTGCGGCGCGATCGGTGACAGGAGCAGCAGGAAGCGCTCCACCTGGTCACGTCCGACGGTCGGGGCTTTGCCGGCCTCATTGAGCCACACGATCAACTGGGCGATCGCGGTGTTGTACGACAGGCTCTCGATGTCGGCGGTGACTTTCTGGATGGTCTTATGCAGCAGGCGCTCGAGGGGCTCGTTCCGGGCGGGCACGATCTTCGGGTTGATCCGGGCTGCCGCGGCCTGGCCATCGTCCGTCGGCGGTACGACGAGTCGCCACACACGCTGGAGAAAGCGGTGCATGCCGACGATGTCATGGGGGTTCCACGGTTTCTCTTTTTCGAGCGGCCCCATGTACATCTCATAGAGGCGCAACGTGTCGGCCCCGTACTCCCGGACGATCGCGTCCGGGTTGATGACGTTCTTGAGCGACTTGGACATCTTCTCCACGGTGGCGGTCAGCCTCTCGCCCGTTTCCTTATGGAATGCCGCTTCGCCGCGCAGCTCCACCTGCTCGTGAGCGACGCACATGCCGCGCGCGTCGCGATACGTGTACGACTGGATCATGCCCTGATTGAAGAGCTTGTGGAACGGCTCGGGCGTGGAGACGTAGCCGAGGTCGTACAGGACCTTGTGCCAGAAGCGGGCATAGAGGAGGTGCAGCACGGCGTGCTCGGCCCCGCCCATGTACAGGTCGACGCCGCCGATCCGCGGGCGCGCGTCCGGGTTGCGCCCGCCCAGCCAATACTGTTCGGCGGCGGTGTCGAGGATGGCCCGGGGGTTGTGCGGATCGCAGAAGCGCAGGTAGTACCAACACGAGCCGGCCCACTGCGGCATGGTGTTCGTCTCGCGCCGGAACGTCCGGCCGTCGCGTTGGACGGTCACCCAGTCGGACGCGCGGCTGAGCGGCGTCTGCGGCTCCGCGTTGGGGTCGTCGCTGGCGACCGGGCGGAAGTCCTCCATCTCCGGCAGCACGACCGGCAGCTCGGATTCGCTGACCGGGATGATGCTGCCGTCCGAGTCATAGAGAATCGGAAACGGTTCGCCCCAGTACCGCTGGCGGGAGAAGAGCCAGTCGCGGAGCTTGTACTGCACCGTGCCTTCGCCGACGCCCTGCTCCTCGAGCCAGCGGGTCATGACCTGCTTGGCCTCGGGGGTCGCAAGACCGTTGAGCACGCACTGGCCGGGGAAGCGAGCCTCGTGGTCCGGCGGCGAGTTCATCGCGACCCCGTCGCCGACGAACCCGCGCCAATCCGTATTCTGTGGGGGCTGCACGACCTGGATCACTTCGAGACCGAACTTCTCGGCAAACTCGAGGTCGCGCGTATCATGGGCGGGCACCGCCATGATCGAGCCGGTGCCGTAGCTGATGAGCACGTAATCGGCGACCCAGATCGGCACGCGTTTGCGGTTGACGGGGTTGAGCGCGTAGGCCCCAGTGAACACCCCCGTCTTGGTCTTCGTATCCGCGGTGCGATCGAGCTCGGACTTCTGCCTGGCCTGGTTTACGTAAGCGAAGACCTCCTCGCGTCGGTCGGGCGTCGTGAGCATGGGGACGAGGCGGTGCTCGGGGGCGAGGACCATGTACGTGGCCCCGAAGAGCGTGTCGGGGCGCGTCGTGAAGACGCGGATGATCTGGCCCGCCGCCGGGCCGTCGCCCTCGATGGCGAAGTCGGCGTAGGCGCCCTCGCTGCGGCCGATCCAGTTGCGCTGCATCAGCTTGATCGGCTCGGGCCAATCCAGCTCGTCGAGGTCCCGCAGGAGGCGCTCGGCGTACTCGGTGATTCGCAACATCCACTGGCGCATCGGCCGGCGATAGACCGGGAAATTCCCGCGGTCGCTCAGCCCCTCGCTGGTGACCTCCTCGTTGGCCAGCACGGTGCCGAGCGCGGGGCACCAGTTCACCGGCACCTCGGCCAGGTACGCGAGGCGGTGCTCCGCCTGATATTGGGCGACGGCCGATGGGCCCTGGGCCTGCACGTCCGGGGGGACGGGCAAGTGCTCGATCGGGCGCGCCCCGCCGACGACCTGCCGTCCCGCGCGGTCCGTCCAGCGCCATTCCGGGTCGTACCAGGAGTTATAGATCTTCAGGAAGATCCACTGCGTCCAGTGGTAGTACTTCTCATCGGACGTGGCGATCTCGCGGTCCCAGTCGTACGCGAGCCCCAGCATCTTGAGTTGGCGCAGGTACGTGGCGATGTTCTTTTGCGTGGTGACGCGCGGGTGGACGCCGGTCTCGACGGCGTACTGCTCCGCCGGCAGCCCGAAGGCATCCCAGCCCATCGGGTGAAGCACGTTGCAGCCGCGCATCCGCAGGAAGCGGGCCATGATGTCGGACGCGATGTACCCCAGGGGATGTCCGACATGCAGGCCCGCGCCGGACGGATAGGGGAAGAAGTCCAGCACGTAGAACTTCGGCCGCTCGCTGCCCGGCTCGCCCGGGTTGGCCGCCCGAAACACCTTCTGTTGTTCCCACTGGCGCTGCCAGTGGGGCTCGAGTTCGGTGAAGTTGTACGCGCTGCTCATGAACTCCGCGTCCTGTCCTGCCGCGCGAGTGTCACGGGGCCTCGGGGGCCTGATCGCGCGCCGGCTGAGCCCACTCTGGCGGCACGAAGCGCGTCCGTTGCGCCACGTAATCCGGTTGTCCCCACAGCCGGCCGAACTGACGCATCTCCTCGCCACGCTGCCGGGCGTCCAGCAGGCTGGCCGCCAACTGCTCTTCGAAGGGACCCGCGTACAGCGGCTTGATCTCCACCAGCTCGGCGACGATCCAGCGGTGCTGATCGGCTTGCGGGAAGACGGCCGCACGATGGGGAGCCGCCTCGTCGACCGGCGCCTCGGCCAGCGCGAAGATCTCGCGCGGGAGATCCTTGACCATCCCCACGCGCGGCTGGATGAACGTGCTGGAGCGCGTCAGGCGTTGCGGCGTGAACGGTTCGAGATCCTGCGCGAAGTGCGATTGTGCCTGGGACGGCATCGGCGTGGGACCCGACGCCGCCAGATCCGCTTCCGCCAGGATCTGCTTGAGCTCGGTGGCCTCCTCGATGGCGGCGGCCAGACCCACCTCGCGGGCGCGCGCGGCGAGCGCCTCGGCGTGCTGGCGGGCCAACTCACGGGCCTGCGCCAGCCTCCAATCCGCGACGACGTCCTCGCGGCGCGGCCCCATTTCGTCCAGCGGCGCGCTGGGCCGCGCGTCGGTCACGCGAAACAGGTAGGCTTGTTGAGGCGACGACCACTGGCGGGTCCGGGGATCGCGCATGTAGGTGAGCACCACGGCCGGCTCCATAACGTTCAGCACCGGCTTGTTGTCGCGAGGGTCTGCCTCCAGGATCCCCTTGACCCGCAGCGCCAGCTCCGAAAGCTCCACGAGCTGTTGCCCCATCAACATGCCGGCCATGCCGAATTCCGGCAGTTCCCGGAGTTGCCGGGCGTCCATCAGGCCGGTCTGGCCGTAGGTGATGTCGTATGTGCCTGAGAAGCGTTGTTGCAGGTCTCGAAAGCTGACCGGCTCATCCGGCGGGGCCTCAGAGAAGCCGGCCTCATCGCGCGGCATCGTGCTCCACGGCCGGTGCGCCTCGTTGTACATCTGGTTGACAAGGCTCTGTGCGACCTCGATGGCCCGAGCAGCGCGGAAATCCTCGCGGGCGCGGTCACGGGCCTCCTCGAAGGTCATCGGTACCTGGGGAAACCTCCCGTCCACCGGCTGGGTCGTCAGCGGATCGGGTTTCGTATAGCGGCTGGCATTCTCCTCGAAGTACCGGCGGACCTGGGCGGCCTGGACTGTGACCTGGCCGGTGATCTTCCGGGGGTCGACGGTCAGGTACTCGATCTGCACGCGGTCCTCGAGAAGGTAGCCGAATACGAGCTCCGCCTCGGTATGCGCCTTCCGCCGGCCCTTGCACTCGTCGAAGAAGGCCTGCAACTGCTCCTCCGTCGGCTCCGGTACGTGTGCCAGGAATGCCTTGTCGTCCACGATCGCCAGGCGCGCATCGGCCTCCTGCATACGGTCGCGGTACGCCAGTTCCTGGCGGGGGAGAGTGTTGATCAGGCCGGTGGCTTGACGCGCGGTCAGCCCGTCGATCGCGAGCCAGCGCCCGATGGCGTCGTAAATCTCGTTATAGCTGCGCCGCGAGGCCCGCTGGAGTTCCTTGAGACGCTGTTCCGGCGGCTGCCAGAACGGACTCTGCTGGCCCAAGGTCACCAGAAACGCCTTGACCTCTTCGCGCCCGACCCGGATCCCCAGGCGTTGCGCCTCTTGCGAAAGCAGGTAGTAATGGCGGACGGCTCCTTCCGGGATGTTCTCCAGGCCCGCCCGGGTCAGAATCTGCGCGTCGCCGCGGGCTTGATCCAGGTCCCTGTCCTTGATCTGGCGCCCAAACGCCTGGCCGTACTGACGCACGTAGCCCCGCTCCCGGCTGCCCAATCCCTGGATGGCGTCCGGGATCAGGAAGGCGACCAGCAGCAACCCCATGAAGACCATGAGCAGTTTGCGGCTGTGATTACGGAGGATCTTGGTAAGGTTCATGGCGGTCTATCCTGACCGGCCGAAGCCGTGTCCACTGTCGGGTCACGAAACACACGAAACCATAGATGATACGGATTAGGCCCGGCTTCACAAGTCCCCAGGGGGCGTCGGGCGGTAGGGGTACGCGCGGCGGAACACCGGGCGGGCTCCGTCCGGCCGCTGCCGGCCCGCCGTGCATGCCTCGCTTCCGGCGCGGTCACCTGGGCTTGGTTGGGCCGCGCCTCGGCGACCGCAGAACCTCCACGTGCCCGATCTCGCCCCTTTGTCGCGTCCGAGCGGGGGCTATACTGTGAAACCGTGCGCCGAACTTCAGCGGCTAGCCTCGTCGGAAAGAACGCCCTGGGCGCACACGTTGTCATCCTGATGGCCCTCGCGGCCGTGCCGGGTATGGCAGTCGTCCGCGCGGTGGGGGGGCTCCCCGGTCGGCTGGCCGCAGACCCGCTCGACGGCCCGATAAGCGGCGAACGGTGGCTACCGCTCCTGAAGAACACCGCGCTGGTCGGCGGAATCGCTACGGCGGTCGCCACCGGGCTGGGTGCTTTGGTCGGCCTGTTAATAGCTCGGACGGACCTGCCTGGCCGGCGGCTGCTGGGTGCGGCGGCGATCCTCGGAGCGTGCATCCCGGCTTATGCCAGCGCCGTCATCGTCTTTGCAGTGGTGCCCGTCTGGGCCTATGCCTCTTCGGCCGTGGCTTGCGGCGTAATTCACGGCTTGCTGTGCCTCCCGCTCGCCACGGTCATCCTGGGGGGGGCGTTCACGGCAGCGGATCGCGACCTGGAGGACAACGCGCGCCTGGATGCGAGCACGTGGCTGGTCGTCCGGCGGGTGACGGTCCCGCAGGCCGCCTGGGGGATCGCGCTGGTGGCGATGATCGTCGTTTGGCAGGTCGCGACGGACTTCACCATCGCCGATCTGCTCGTCGTGCGAACATTCGCCGAAGAGGTCTACACCCAGTTTGCGCTGCACCGCTCGGCGGCGGGACCGGTGCTCACCGCCGCACCGGTATTCGCGGCGCTGACGCTTCTGTTCATCCTGATTCACTTGCGTTATCGGCCGCTGGGAGAGCACTCCCCCTGGCGATTCGGTGCTCCGCCGCGCATGTTCGCGCTCGGGCGCTGGCGCTGGGCGGCGGGGGCCGGATGTCTGGCGGCCCTCGCGACGGCCGTCGGCGTGCCCGCAGTCGCGCTGCTGCGGAAGGCTGGGTCGCCGGTGCAACTTTTGTGGCGGGTGGCGGACCTCCATCGCGAGCTACTGACGTCAGCGGCGGCTTCGCTGGCCGGAGCCACGCTGGTAGTCGCGCTCGCCGTCGGGCTGGGCTGGATCGCGCTGCGGACGCGCGGCCTGTGCTACGTCGTCGGGGCCTGCGTCGTCGTGCTGCTGGCCGCGCCCGCGCCGGTCGTCGGCATCAGCCTGGTCGAGCTGCTCAACCAGCCGGGGTACCTGGGCGCGGTCTACGACTCGCCGGCGGTGATCGTGGTCGGGTACTTGGTGCGCTTTCTGCCGGTGGGTCTGCTGTTGCTGTTGCCGGCAGTGCAACGTGTGCCGGCGGACAACGAAGCCGCGGCGCGCGTTGACGGCTGCGGGTGGCTGGGCGTGCAACGACACGTGTACTGGCCCGCGGCGGCGCGGGACGCGCTGGTCGCCTGGCTGGTGATCGTGATCCTCTGCTTCGGGGAGGTGAGCTGCTCCGTGTTGCTCGCACCGCCGCGCTGGCCGCCCGCTGCCGTGCGGGCCTTCACGCTGCTGCACTTCGGCGTGTACGCCGATCTGGCGGCACTCGCGTTGGCGACGATCGGGTGCATCATGCTGCCGTGGCTGGTGCTGGTACGACTGCTGCGGCGCACTCATTCGAGCTCGACCTGAATGTCCTCGCCCTCCACGTGGACCTTGTACGCCGTCACCGAGCGGTCGGCCGGCGGCGACAGCAAGGCCCCCGTCGCCAGGTCAAAGCGTGCGCCGTGCAGCGGGCACTCGACGATCGTGCCGTCGACATCGCCCTCCGCCAGCGAGGCCCCCGCGTGCGGGCAGGTGTCGTCGATCGCATAGAACCGGCCTTCGACGTTGAACACGGCGATGCACAGACCCTCGACATCCACCGCCAGCCCCCGGCCCTCCGGAATGTCCCCGGTCCTGGCGATCGTGATACGCTCCGACATAGCGTGCAGCCCTCCAAGGTGGCCGGCGATTACCGCCGCCGGTTGACCAATGAGTCCGCCGGGACAAACGGCCGCCCGGCCGGCGGTGCGTCGCTCATGCCGAGCTCGAGCCGGGCCGCCTCCGTCATCCGGTCCCGCGACCACGGCGGTTCCCAAACCAGTTCGACGTTTGCGGCGCGGACGCCGTCCAGCGCCCGGATCGCCTGCGCCACTCGCCCCGGCAGAGCTTCGGCCACCGGGCAATTGGGCGACGTCAGGGTCATGCGCACGTGAACATCGCCAGTCGGCGTGACGTCGAGCTGGTAGATCAGTCCCAGGTCATAGATGTTGACCGGGATTTCCGGGTCGCGGATCGCGCGCAGGGCGGCGATGATCCGGCGTTGCAGGTCATCGACGGGGTTCATGGTCATGTTGCAGCAGTCCTCGCTTTTCGACGGACCCGTCACTCGGTCGTGACCGTCCCGCGTTTCTCATCCAGAGCGGCCTCGAAGGTATGCCAAGCAAGCGTCGCGCACTTCACGCGCGCCGGGTACCGGCACACGCCGGAGAAGACCTCGAGCTTGCGCAGGTGCGGGTCCTCGCGGAACTCGACGGACTGTCCGGTCAACATCGCGTGCACCTGCTTGAAGATCGTCTTGGCTTCGGCGAGGGTCTTGCCGCGGAGCGTCTCCGTCATGACCGACGCGGAGGCGGTCGAGATGGCACAGCCACCGCCCTCGAACGTCACGTCCGTGACCACGTCCTCCTCCACCTTGAGGTAAATGTGGACGTGATCGCCGCACAGCGGATTGTGGCCCTCGGCCGTGTGATTGGCGTCGTCCAGCCGGCGCCGGTTGCGCGGCCTCCGATAGTGGTCGAGCAGCAGCTCTTGATAGAGGTCGGCCAGTTCCGGCATCATCCCAGCACCTCTCGGGTACGCGCCAGCGCGTACACCAGCGTGTCGATGTCCTCCCTGGTATTGTAGAGGGCCAGCGAGGCCCGGCACGTGGCCGGCACACCGAAGCGCTGCATCACTGGCTGGGCGCAGTGGTGGCCGGAGCGAATGGCTATGCCCATCTGGTCGAGAACGGTGCCCACGTCGTGCGCGTGAATGCCCTCCATGACGAAGGACAGGATCGACGCCTTCTCGCGGGCCGTGCCGATGAGACGCACCCCGGGGACGGCCTGCACCCGCTCCGTGGCGTACGCGAGCAGTTCGCGCTCATAGGCCGCGATGGCGCAGCGGCCGACGTGGTCCAGGTAGTCGATCGCAGCCCCCAGGCCGACCGCCCCGGCGACGTTGGGCGTGCCGGCCTCGAACCTGGCCGGCGGCTCCGCGTAGACGGTCTTCTCGAAGGTGACGCTGCGGATCATCTCGCCGCCGCCCTGGTATGGCGACATGCGGTCCAGCAGCTCCGCGCGCCCCCACAACACGCCGGTTCCCATGGGGCCGAACGTCTTGTGGGCAGAGAATACGTAAAAATCGCAGCCCAACGCGCGCACGTCCACCGGCTGATGCGGAACCGCCTGCGCGCCGTCCACGAGCACCGCCGCGCCCGCGTGGCGCGCCAGCCGGGCCATTTCGATGACCGGGTTGACCGTCCCCAAGGCGTTCGACACGTGCGTGAGTGCGACGATGCGCGTCCGCGAGGTCAACAGTCTTTCGTACTCGTCGAGGAGGACCTCGCCGTCGTCATTGAGCGGCGCGACGCGGAGGACGGCACCGGTCTGCTCGCACAGCATTTGCCAGGGGACGATGTTGGAATGGTGTTCCATCCCCGTGATGAGGATTTCGTCGCCGCTGCCCACATGCGTGCGGCCGTAGCTCTGCGCGACGAGATTGATCGCCTCGGTCGCGCCGCGGACGAATACGACCTCGCGGCTGTCGGGAGCGTTGATGAACCGCCGGACCGCGGCCCGCGCCCCTTCATAACGCTCTGTGGCACGGACGCTCAGCGTGTGAACACCGCGGTGCACGTTCGCGTTGTCCCGTTCGTAGTAGCGCTGCACGGCGTCGATGACCGGCCGGGGCTTGTGGGTCGTGGCGGCGTTGTCCAGGTAGACGAGGGGGCGGCCGTGGATTTCCTGCGCGAGGGCCGGGAAATCCGCCCGCCAGCGGTACGGATCGAAGGCCGCGGCGGCGGTCGGCGGCGGCGCGGGTTGTGTCGCCGTCGTGCGGGTCACGGCGGTGCCTCCAGCGCATGGGCGGCGGCCAGCCTTTCCGCGAGCAACGCATGAAGCTGTCGCCGCAGCGGCTCGATGCCGACCTGTTCCAGGCTCTCGCGTGCGAACGCGTGGACCAGGAGACTGCGGGCCTCCGCGGCGGTCAGGCCGCGGCTGCGCAAGTAGAAGAGCGCTTCGCGGTCGAGCTGGCCGACCGTGGCGCCGTGGGTGCACTTGACGTCGTCGGCAAAGATCTCCAGTTGCGGCCGGGTGTTGACCTTCGCACCGTCGGACAGCAGCAGGTTCCGGTTGGACTGCTTGCCGTCGGTCTTCTGCGCACCGGCGCGCACGACGATGCGGCCGGTGAACACGGCGCGGGACCGCTCGCCGAGAATCCCCTTGAAGTTCTCGCGGCTGGTGCCGTGCGGGGCGGCGTGCTCGACCCGGAGGTGGTTGTCGACGTGCTGCCGGCCGCCGACCACGTACAGCCCGTTCAGCAGGCAGTGGGCGCCTTCGCCGGCGAGCACCACGTTCAGGTCGTGCCGGACGAGCGCTCCGCCGAAGGTGAGGCAGTGCGATCGGACGTCGCTGTCACGACGCTGGTGGATTTGCAGCGTGCCGACATGCAGGGCGTCGGGCCCCTCGCGTTCCAGGCGGCCGTGATCCACCACCGCACCGGGACCCGCGACCAGCTCGGTTACCGGGTTCGTGAAATGCACGCCGCCGCCCAACGTCGCATATGTCTCGGTCACCGAGAGCCGGCTTCCTTGTTCAGCAATGAGGAGATTGCGCGGGTGCGTGGCCAGCGGCTCCCCGTTGGCGGCGGTGACGTACAGCAGGTGGACCGGCCGGTCCAGCGCGCAGCCGCGCGGCACGTACAGGAGCGCGCCGTCAGTGATAAACGCCGTACTCAGGGCCGCGAACGCGTGTCGCTCGTAGTCGGCGTAGCGTGCCAGGTGGTCCTGAATCCAGTGGTCGCCGCGCGCCGGAGCCTGGAGCGCGTCCGCCAGACTGCCGGCAATGACACCGGGAGGCAGTCCGTCCGCGTTCGACAGTGCCGCCACGTAGCGGCCGTTGACGAAGACGAGGTGGCAGGCGGACTCACCGCTCCACAGATACGGCCGCAGGTCATCGAGCGTCACTTCCGCGCTGGGCGGCGCGTGCACGAAGCGCCCCCGCGCGATCGGCTCCACGTCCGTGAAGCGCCAGTCCTCATCGCGCAGCGTCGGAAAGCCGAGTTCCGCAAAGCGAGCCACGGCGGCCTCGCGAACGTCAGCGAGCCAGGCCGGCGGGCGGACGCCGCCGCTCATCCTCCAATCGTCGAAGGCCGCCAGAAACCGGTTATCTTGTTCAAGCGCAACGCTCATGGAATCTCAGGCCCTTTCTCCGTTCGCAAGTGCTCAGGCGCCCACCGCCGTCGCGCCGGCTTCCTGCTCCAGCCAACCGTAACCGCGTTCCTCGAGCTCCAGCGCCAGCTCCCGGCCGCCGCTGCGGACAATCCGGCCGTCCACGAGCACGTGCACAACGTCGGGGACGATGTAGTTGAGGAGGCGCTGATAGTGGGTGACCACCACGAACGCGCGGTCCGCGCTGCGCAGCCGGTTCACTCCGTCCGCCACGATTCTGAGCGCGTCGATATCCAGGCCCGAGTCCGTCTCGTCGAGCACGGCCAGCCGCGGCTCGAGCACCGCCATCTGGAGAATCTCGTTCCGCTTCTTCTCGCCGCCCGAGAACCCTTCGTTGAGCGCCCGGCTCAACAGGCGTTCGTCCATCCCCAAGGCCTGGATCTTGTCCTTGACCAGTTCCAGGAACTCGACCGCGTCGGTCTCGGACTCGCCGCGCTGCCGGCGGACCGCATTGAGGGCCGACTTCAGGAAGTAGCTCGTGCTCACGCCGGGAATCTCGACCGGGTATTGAAAGGCGAGGAAGACGCCCGCGCCGGCCCGTTCCTCCGGAGCGAGCTCCAACAGATCGCGGCCCTGATAGACGATCTGGCCGCCGGTGACCTCGTACAGGTCGCGGCCGGCGATGACCTGGGCGAGCGTGCTCTTGCCGGAGCCGTTGGGCCCCATGATCGAGTGCACCTCGCCGGCGTGCACGGAAAGATCGAGACCCTTGAGGATTTCGTGGCCATCGACACGGACGTGGAGATTTCTGATTTCAAGCATGGCGGTCTTCGGTTCTCAGTTTTCAGTGGTCAGTTGTCGGTCACCATCACCCGGAGCTATCCCACGCTGCCTTCGAGGCTGACCTCGAGCAGTTTCTGGGCCTCGACGGCGAACTCCATGGGCAGCTCGCGCAGCACTTCCTTGCAGAACCCGTTGACGATCATGGAGACCGCGTCCTCCTTCGAAAGGCCGCGCTGATTGCAGTAGAACATCTGGTCCTCGCCGATCTTGGACGTCGTCGCCTCGTGCTCCAGGTGGGCCGTGCGGTTGCCGACGTCGATGTAGGGGAACGTGTGCGCCCCGCACTGGTCGCCGATGAGCAGCGAGTCGCATTGCGTGAAGTTGCGGGCGCCCGTCGCCTGCCTGCCGATCCTGACCAGGCCGCGGTACGTATTCTGGCCGCGGCCGGCGGAGATACCCTTCGACACGATGTTGCTGCGGGTGTTGCGGCCGACGTGGACCATCTTGGTGCCGGTGTCGGCCTGCTGGCGATGGTTGGTCAGCGCCACCGAGTAGAACTCGCCGACCGAGTCGTCACCCAGCAGCAGGCAGCTCGGGTACTTCCAGGTGATCGCGGAACCCGTCTCCACCTGGGTCCACGAGATGTGCGCGCGGCGGCCCAGGCACTTGCCGCGTTTGGTCACAAAGTTGTAGATGCCGCCGCGGCCGTGCTCGTCGCCCGGATACCAGTTCTGAATGGTGGAGTACTTGATCGTTGCGTCGGCATGGGCCACCAGCTCGACCACCGCCGCGTGAAGCTGGTTCTCATCGCGCATCGGCGCGGTGCAGCCTTCCAGGTAGCTGACGTAGCTGCCCTCGTCGGCCACGATGAGGGTACGCTCGAACTGCCCGGTGGCGGCGGCGTTGATGCGGAAGTAGGTGCTCAGCTCCATCGGGCAACGCACGCCCTTGGGCACGTAGACGAATGAGCCGTCGGTGAACACCGCCGAGTTCAGCGTCGCGAAGAAGTTGTCGTTGTAGGGCACGACGCTGCCAAGCCACTTGCGCACCAGCTCCGGATGGTTCCGCACCGCTTCGGAGAACGAACAGAAGATGATGCCCAGCTCGGCGAGCTTCTCCTTGAAGGTCGTCGCGACCGAGACACTGTCGAAGACCGCGTCCACCGCGACGCCGGCCAGCAGCTTCTGCTCCTCGAGCGGAATCCCCAGCCGGTCGTAGGTTTCGATCAGCCTGGGATCGACCTCGTCGAGGCTGCGCGGCCGCTGGCCTTGCTTCGGCGCCGAGTAATACGAGATCGCCTGATAGTCGATCGGCGGGTAGTGGAGGTTGGGCCAGCGGGGCTCCGTCATCGTCAACCAATGACGGTAGGCCTTGAGGCGCCACTCCGTCAGCCAGGGCGGCTCATCCTTCTTGCCGGAGATGAGCCGGATGACGTCTTCGCTCAGCCCCGGCGGCACGCTTTCGGCCTCGATGTCCGTGACGAAGCCGTACTTGTAGGGCGTTCGCGCCCAGCGCTCGAGCGTCTCATGGGCGGTGGTCATCGTCAGGTCTCCTTCTCACGGCTGCGGCGCGGTGGAATCCGCACGGGCCGGCGAGAACGTGAATTCGCAGCAGGCGTGGCCGGCCGAAAGCCGTTTCTCCAGGCGGGCGCCGGTGCCGACCAGCTCGCTGAACGTCTGGCGCTCCATCGCGCAGACCTCCTCGTGTCCGTGGGCCAACGGGCCGAACGGGCAACGGTGCAGAGTGAGGCGGAGGCCCTTCCCGGACTCGGACGCCTGCACCAGATCGCCCTGCGCCCTGAGGTGCTGCGCCAGCCGGTGCAACCGGCGCGCCGCGGTCCCGGTACCCACCTGCTCCTGCGTACTGCGCTTTATGCGCTGGCCGACGCGCGTCAGAATCTCCCGGCGGCGCGCCGGATTCTCCCGGGTGAGCACCTCGTCGATCAGTATCCCGGCCAGCTCGTCCATCTGGCCGGCGAACAACCGGTCCGCCTTCTCGGAGAGCGCGAACACGTCCGCGGGCCGGCCGGTCTTGCCGGGACGCCGCGTGCGTACCAGCCAGCCGTCGGCGTGCAGGCGGTTTACCTGCGCCCGGACCGCGGTGGTCGTGATGCCGAGCGCTTGGACGAGCTGGCGCACGGTCATCGGGCCGCGTCGGGCAACGGTCTCGAGGGTCCGGCGGGCAGTCGTGTCGGCGGTCATGGGGTTGGGCGAACTGGTCATCGGAGGACACTCCACGTGCCAATAGTTTAGACGCCAATAATAGTTAAAACAAGTTGGATTGTAAAAAGTGACCCCGCCAAACACAAGCGGTCTTCCCGCAGCGAATTGCGCCCGGTCACCACGCCGCCGAAACGGCGGATTCGGTGGCGCGCGTTGCGCGCCGTGCAGTGTTCAGCGACCCTGCCTGAAGTGTTACAGGCCGGACGCCGGCGCCGCCTCCCGGACCTCGCGCACGCCCGACTGCTCCGGGTCCATCAGCCAGTTGTTGCCGAAGAAGCCCGCCGCCCGGACGCCGCCGATGCCGGCCTGGAGCATCTCCGGACCGATCACGATCCAGTCGGGGTACGCCACGCCGGAGACGAAGTACGGCAGCCGCTCGGTCAGACGCAGGCCGGGCAGGCCGGTGCCGCTGACGATGCCGACGAGAGTGCGGTCGCTGCCCGGCCGCGGGTAGACCGCGAGCACGGCCAGATCCACCCCGGAAAGTACCTCGTCCGCCAGCTTCACAGTCCCGCTGTGGACCTGGATTGGACAATCGGCCAGCAGCGCGGCCCAGACGGCGTTCGTGTCCGCGTTGCCGTAGAGCACGACGTTGCGGTCCGGCTCGTCGAAGGGATCGAAATCGACATCGGCCACCACGTCGAACGCGCCGTTGCCGCGGACCCAGAACACCTCGGCGTCATAGCGGGCCTTCGCGCGCGCCCAGGCGCTCTCTTCGGCGCTGCCGCGCGTGCCGTAAACGAGCTGCACGCGGTGCCCAAACGCTTCCTTGAACGGCCCGCCGCGGTGCGGACCCTTTGCAGCGAGATCGGGCGCTCCGGCGAGGACCTGCCAATGTCCGTCCTGCCGTGCGAGGCGGAGCACGCCGTCGGCCGCCGGCCAAGGCACGCTTTCCAGCCGGTCGTTGTCCAGTTCCAGACTCACCGGCTGACCTGGCTCCAGGGGGGGCAATGCGAGGTCGGCTGCCTCCGCACGGTCGCGGTTCCGGGCGGCGCCCAGGGTAATCGCCAGCCGCGCGACGTTTTCGGTTGTCCCGCGCAGCAACCGCTCCTGCGGTTCCCATCGAAGATCGATGCGGCTGAAGTCGAGTCCGCGGGTCTGGGCTTCGATGGTCGCCCAGTGGCAGGTCGCCGAGATGACGGGGCTGGCGGTGACGAACTCGACGTGCTGCACCGTCGCGGGCCGCGTGTTTTGCGAAAGGAATTCGAACAGCGGCGGCCAGTCCATGCACTCGTTGCCCCACCAGTGTCCTGCTCCGGGGCGCTCGTAGTACGCGAAGTTGCCGTGGTATCCGGCGAGGTGCTCGCGCATGGTGCGGGCCTGAGCGACCGGCACGTTGTCATCCTGATCGCCGTGCAGGATGTAGATGCCGTGGTGGCGGTAGTTCCGCGAGAGCCCCAGCGTGTCGCTCGGGTTCGTGGCGCGGCGCAGGATCGTCTCGACCGGGGTGTCCGGCTCGGGCCGCTCGCCGCCGACGTACGACCAGAAGCTGATCCAGCTCGCACTCGGTGCGATGGCGGCGAAGCGGTCGGGGTAGTGGGCGCCGATCTGCCAGGTGCCGTGGCCGCCCATCGAATGGCCCGTGAGGTACGTCCGCCGCGGATCGGTGCCAAAGCGCCGCTCTGCGTCGGTGAGCACCTCGAGCGCATCGACGCGGCCCCAGTCTTCCCAGTCGAACCCGTACGGCCGGCGGTTCGTCGGTGCGACCACGTGGCCCCACGTCTTGCTGGTGTAACAGCTCGCTTGTCCCAGCGCCTCGACCCCGGCCCCGTGCAACGACAGGAACAAGGCCGGCTTGCCGCTCGCGTCGTCGGCGGCCGGGCCGCACATGGGGGTTACCGCGTAATACTGCACACTGCCGTCGATCTCGCTGACGAAGGTTCGCTTGTATGTCTCCGTGGGCTGCCGAACGCGGAGCGGAAGCTCGGCCTGGCTCAACGCGGCCCCCCGTCGAACCAGCGTCAGTTGCACCTGTCCGTCCTGCGGCCCGTCCGGTTCGCGGCCGACAATCGGGACCCCCACCTTGCGCACGGTCAGCGCCGGGACGGACGGCACGCGCGTGACGCGCTCCTCACCGCGATAACGCACGTGGAGGTCGGCGTCGCCCGACGGCTCGGTGGTCGCGTTGATCACTACGACGGCCGCCCAGGTATTCGGCTCTTCGCCCACAAGGAGGTCCGGCAGCGTCGCGTCGCTCGCGTCGAGCATGACCGGCGACGCGGGCTCCACCAGCTTCGCCCGCAGCTCTCCGCGACCGCACGCGAACAGGAACTCGTTTATGCCGCGTTTCAGCAGCACGGGCAGGCGGACGAAACCCCACTGATACGGGTCGCCGGCCCGCGGCTCGCCGTTGGCGTAGACCATGCTGTGGCCGCTGGCCTCGAGCAGCAGGACCTCTTCCTGCTCCGCTTCGATGGCGGCGTGGGCATAGCCGCCGGCCAGCGACTCGTGGCGAACAGCGCCGTCCTCTTCAGCGGAGACGGCGACCCACGTCCTGGCCGAGCCGTCCGGCAGCGTGAGCCACTGGCCCGCGGCGGGCGCCGCCCAACTTCCGGCGACGATGTCTGCTTCGATGGCGTCCGTGTGTACCGCAGACCGTCCCCACCTGCCGACGCCGCCAATCGCCAGTACCTCGCGGATCGCGATCTCGCGGCGGGGTGGAGGCGGTGCGGCTGCTTCGGGCGGGGCGGCGGGCGAGGGAGCGGGCGTCGTTTCGGTGTCCCGCGCGGCAGCCTCGGGCGTGGCCGGCTGGGTGGTGGGTTCCGCGGTCGGCTGCGTCGTGGTGGCGGGGGCGCTCGCCGGCGCTTCGCGTTTGGGCTCGGGCGGCGGCGTGATGCCGTAGACGATGATGTCTCCGGCGCCGCGGTCGTCGGACTCGAAGGGCAGCCGTCCGTCCGTCGTGCTCCGGTAGGCAACCGTCAGGACGCGATCAGACGGCCGGAGCCGACGGTACTTGACCGCGGTGCCGCCGTCGTGGGCCACGTGGAACACGCCGACGATCAGCATGATGCGCTGTGCCGGATGGCGTGCGCGGAAGCTCGCCAGAGCTTCGGCCATGCTCTGGTCCCACAAGAGCTGGGATTGGTACATGGACGCCGGGTCGGTTCGCGACGGGCCGGCCGGTTGTGACGCCGGCGCCGTAGTCGGTGCCGCAGCAGGCATTGACGCGGGGGGCACATGCGGCATCGAGGCGGGCGGCATCGGGGGCATGCTGGCGGGCATGGTGGGGGGCGAACTCGGCATTGTGGGCGGCACATCCGCCGGGGGCATTCCGGGCGGCGGGGCGCCGTCGGCCGTGCTCGGATGCGTGGCAGGGCTGGAGGTTAGCTGTGTCGCCGGTGCGGACGCAGGCTGGGTCGCCGCAGGCGGCCCGCCGTGGCCCGACATGATCTCGCGGAACCGCTGCTCGTAGCCGCCGGTGACGTACGAGTTCTCCAGGGGCACCCAGCGCTGTTCCGCCGGTGTGAGCCCGGCGCGAAAGTCCTCGTAGCTCAGCCCGGAGGTGCGATACGCCCGCACCAGCTTGCGCGGGGCATTCGCGGCGACCACCGGGACGTTCATCAGTCGGCACAGCTCGATCAGCGGCCGGTGCGACAGCACGTAGCCGCGCCCCTGGCGTGTCTCCGTGCGGAAGGGCTCTTCGTCGATCCGCCCGCGCAGGTACGCATCGAGTGCGGCCTGCGTATCCGCCTCGAAGAACTCCATCGCCAGCGCGACCGGCCGTGGCTCGCGGACCAGGGCGTACAGCAATTGTGCCTCGAGCTGGTTGCAGACCGCGTCGTTGTGCTCTTCGCCGAACAGGATTGCGTCCGCCTGGCGGCAACGCGCGACGACCTGCCCAAAGGTCAGCGGCTGACCGGTCCGTCCGTCGTAGGCTCGGAATTGCCCGACCAGTGCGGCGCTGCCGCCGGTGCGCGGCCCGAGGTCGACGCGCGCCGGCCCCAGGCAGCCGGCGGTGAGCAGCAGTGCGAACATCCAGCTTTGCCGGAGGGCATGCCCCCAGCCGATGCCGACGTGACGCATCATCGCGAATCTCCTGCAACCCGCGGCCGCCGGGTGCCATGCCCGCTGCCGTGCCGACGGCCATTCGCGTCGGCACGACACTCGGCGCGGCCGGTCCTATGCCGATACCGGCGCGCGGCTCAGTCGTCGCGTTCCCAGCGTCGGCCCGGAGGTCCGGCGCCACACCGGACAGGCCGCCTGCCTCACGGCTTGAGGACGAGCGTTCGGGCGTACTCGCTCCGCAGCTCGTTCAGCGCCGCGCGCAACGCCGCGAAGTCCGCCGCCGCCAGCGTGCCCTGTGTGACCCGCGTTCGCCGGGTCAGCGTCAGGCTGTGCTCCCCGCGGGTGACGGCTTGCTCGACGGAGCCCCAGTTCCCGCTGCTCGCCGCCAGTTCATCCGGCGTTATTTCCAGCTTCCACTTCTCCGGCCACTCCAGCGTGATGGTGATTTCCTCCTCGAACGGGCCGGTCAGACGCACGGCCTGCTCGCGCCGGCTCACAGCCAGCGGCAGGGGCACGTCGGCGAGGAAGGGTCCGTCCTGGGCGAGCCGCATGGTGAATCGATCGTTGAGCTTCTTCAGCGGCGCCCCCGACTTGACTTGCGCGGTGGCCTCGAACTCAGCCGCGGCCAGCGTCTTCACAACCAGGCTTTCGACGTTGAGCGCGGGCACGACGTGGCCCAGCAACGCGCCCATGCGGGCTTTCTGAGCGTCGGCCGACCGCAGGCTCTCGGAAGTTGCGAACAGCCCGGTCGCTCGCAGCGTGAGGGTGCCGACGAGGCTTCCGTCGTCGCTCAGCGTCAGCTTGCCGTGTACGCGGCATCGGCTCTCATCCGCGCTTGTCCACGCGGGCAGCGACATCTTCGGCATGAGCAAGTCCGGCACAGGGAGCAGCATGTGTCCTGCCCAACGGCCCTCGCGGACGATCTTCCCACGCCGGGGCTCCCAGATCTCCGGCGGCTCGCCGGTGTCGGTCACGATCGGATGTCCATCGCCCGGGCTCTCGCCGCCGACTGCCCGCACGCCGCCCGGCTTGGGCACCAGCAATACCACGAATGCGCTGACCATGCCGTCCTGGGGCACCTCGCGATTCCAGATATCGTCGTCGACGAGGATGCCCGGAACGACGGGGAGGTCAAGCGCGCGGCCCAGCGCCAGCAGCGCCGCCGCGGCCTCCGCCGGCAGGCCGTAGTTGTCCCGCAGGACCTCGGAGGCCGGCCGGAGGGTCGCCGGCCACCAGGCAACCGGGAAATCCACGAAGTTGAAGCTGGCGGCGAGCTTCTCCTGCAACGCCCGCAGCTTGTCCGACGGGGTGTGCTGGTCTTTCGTCCACTCGCTTGCCAACTTGGCGATCAGATCGGACTGGTCGGCCGCGGCCTCCATCTGCGAGGTCCAGTGCCTCAGCCAATCGCTGGCCAGGCCGGCCGTGCTGAAGGTCAGCCGTGGGCGGCGGGTCTGCCAGGGGGGCGCCTGCGGCTCATCGGCGGCGGCGGGCAGGTCGGTGAACGTCCAGCTCCCGGCCGCCATCTGCGTGCCGCGCTCGGGCAGGTTCGCGGTCGCGACCTTGAGCCCGACGTCGGACGGAACCTGCACGGTGATCACGCGCTTGCGGATGGGATAGCGGTGGTCGACGCGCAAGTCCGCCGCCAGGTACGGCCGTGTGCCCGGCTGGCTTGTGAGGCGATATTCCAGCTCGACCACGCAGCCGGGCTCGATGCCGGACATGACCAGCAGGCCCTGCCAGAGGTTGGCGTACGCCGGCCAGCCCGCGCTGGGGTCCGGCCCGACTTCGTTCCAGGCGTAGTCGGGCAGATCGAGGTAGCGACCGTCCGCCAGCTTGGTGCGTGCGACGAGCACCTCGAGCTGCTCAAGGTCGGCCCGGTGCGTGATCCGCGGGTCCGCGAATTCGCCATACGCCCGCTCATTGTTGAGCTGCACGTGCTTCTTCTCGTGGTAGACGGTCGAGCCGTCGGCGTTGAGCGTCCAATGCTGTTCCCACAGCTCAATCACCGCATCGGGCGGCTCAACCGCCGCCGGCTGGGCGTAGCAGTGCGCTGCGCCGAACACGCTCAGCAGGACGAGCAGCCCCAGCATCTCCCGGCGCGGTTTCGTGGTCAGGTGGCGACGTGGCTTAGTCGTGTGCATGGTCATCCTCCATTCGCCGCGGCGAACAGACCACGACGCGGCCGCCCAGTTCCTCGAACTTCTCGATCACTTCCTTGTAGTTCGCGTATTCGTCCGGCGGAACGATCCACCGTTTCACCGTCAGCTCACACGTGTAGCGAATCTGTCCCGGCGTGGACTCGATGTTGAATTGCAGCGCGGCGGCCGGACCCTCGATGCTCACCGCCTCCGGCAGCTTGGCGACCTCCCACTCGGGCGGCAGAGTGATCGTCTCCTCGATCCGTGCCAGCCGCGTTGCCCACAGCCGCAGGCCGTACTTGCGCTCCTTCGCCGCCGTGTGGCCGAAGAGATCCGACAGCGTGCGGTCGCCCAGCATCGTTTGCATCATCGGCAGGGCGAGCAGCCGCACCTCGTCGGACCCCACCGCGTAGCGGCCTGCCTCGTAGCGGCACGTCACAAGGACGGGCCCCGAGAAGTCCACCGGGTCGGTGTAGCTCGCCGCGCTGGGCCGCGCGTTGGGACTCAGCCGCTGGAACGTCGTGTCGAACAGGTTGGCCCGCTCGTCCGGCGGCAGGCCCGCCAGCGCCCGGCGCAACCGCCCCTCGGGAGCTCCGCAGGCGGTGAATTGCAGGCGGCCGGTCAGGTTCCCGTCCGCGTCGATGGTGCTCTCGCCCTGCCAGACCGCCTCGCTGTCCTCGGGCGGGAAGTCCGGCGACTGCGACAGGCCCATGCCCTCGGGCAGACCGTACACGACGTGCTGCGCCGGCTCCAGCTTGGACCAGTTGTCGCGGCTCTTGGGCATCCACGTGGGGTCGAGCAGGATCAGGCTGCCATCCGGGTTGCGGATGCACGTGACGGCGTGGTTGAACTGGTCCGCCGGCACGCGGTCCACCCGCTGGCGCGCCATCGTCATGACCAGGTACGACTCGAAGCCCGCGACCCGCAGCATCGTGACGAGCATGCCGGCCTTGTCCTTGCACACCCCGGCGCGATCGCGGAAGGTCTCGATGCTCGCGTGAATCGTGTAGCCCTCGCACATGCCGCGGCTGGTGCCGGCGTAGCGGATGTTCTCCGCGACCCAGTGATTCAGGGCCGTGTACTTTTCCTCGTCCGTCTTGCAGTCCTTGATTACCTCGGCGACCTTGGCGCGGATGGCGTCATCGGCCTCGAACTGCGGCTCGCTCACCTCGTACAGCCAGCGGGCCTTGTCCTCCCAGGTCGGCAGCGTCGCGAGCAGGAGCTTCGTGCCCACGTTCGGCCACGGCTCCATCGCCGGCTCGGACTTGGCGGGTACGATGTCCTTCTTCTCGAACGCGTACACGATCTCGTCCCCGTCGAACAGCATGCTCGTGCGCAGCTCGCCGTTGTAGACCTCCGCTTGCAGCGGCTTGTCTTTCGGCAGTCGCACCGTGTAACGCTTCTCGAGGATTGGCACGCTGGACCAGAAGTGCACCTCGTCGTGCCAGTGGCCCGGCACGGGCGGCTTCAGCTCCTCGCCCTTGGCGTTCAATTCGGGCGCCACGGGCGCTCCGGGACCGGCCGGCGCCGCGCCGGCCAGATACGCCACGTTGAACCCCGTCATCTCGCTGATCTTCTCTACCGCGTCGCCGACCGCGAGCCGCGGCAGGGCGATCAGGTATTGCTGCGTGCCCCAGAAGATGCCCCACGCCGGCTGCGGTTGCTCGACCTTGCCGTCGAACGGGATTTCCTCGACGCTGCCGTCGGCCCGGTAGATGCGAAGGGCGATCAGCTCCAGCCGGTTCGTGTTCGGATCGAACGGGAACACCTGCACCGACTCGCTGCGAACGGCCGCCTCGCGCAGCAGCTTCGTCACGACGTGGCTGCGGGCCGTGCCGATCCCGTTTGGCCGCACCGTCACGTCCGTTACGTCCAGCACCACCACGACGTCGGCGTTGTGCTTAGCCGCGTCGCCGGCCGCCGCGATCCTCGCCCGGATGTCGTCGCCCGCCGCCGCCGCGGACCACGGCGGGCACGCGCCGAGCAGCAACAGCCCGACCAGGAGGCAGGCCGGGAGGGTCAGGCCCGGCGGCCTACCCGCGCGGGCTCGACTCGAATGGCGGAGCGGACTGGCAAAGCGAAGTAGACCGGCGAAGCAGAGCCGGCTGGCAAAGCGGCGCCGGCTGGCAAAGCGGCGCCGGCTGGCAAAGCGGAGCTTTGCCCTACTGGGGGAGAGGGTACGGCTCACGGGTCGGCGATAGCGCATGCTCACTTCTCCAGGACGAATCCTCGATTGCCCCTGTTCCGCAATACTCCGTTCACGCGCGGCTCGGCGCGCGGCCGAAGTGTAGCCGAGACAGGCGGCGTCACGCAAAGGCTCGCTCTCAGAGTCGTGTGCAAAAGTACCAGGATCTGACCCACGACCTCCTTCCGGTTTCGGGGACAGGTTGGAGGAAAGTTGCATTCGGCGACGTGTTGCCCTCTTTGCTCCCTCTTCCCCAAACGAGAAAGCGTTGTCGGGATGGGTATTGCCCGAGCCAGGGGTCATCGCGGCCCGACTCCCTGTCCAACCCGTCGGCGGAGGCCACCGCCGCCGCGGTCCTGGTGCTTCGCAGCCGCGGGATTGCCAATTGCGACTACTGCTCAGCAGCCCGATGGGCTACGATAAGCAGCGCCGCAGCGCAAGACAGACCGTCATGCGTCGGCGGCAGTGGCAGGGTGCAACGTGCGAAAACAGTTGGTTGGGCTTGGGATTCTGCTCCTGTTCGTGCTGGGGCTGCTTTGGCTCCAGTCTGGTCCACGCGGACCAGTGCCGCCGGCGGACCCCATCGTGCGCTGGAACGCGGAGCACGCCCCGATGGAGGACAACGCGGCGGACCTGTACAGCGCCGCCTTCGCATCCCTGGTCGGAGAAGAGGACCGCGCTTGGTCAGAGAATCGCTGCCGGGCGACCGATCCGGTTCCGCCCGAGGCCGCCGCCTGGGTCGAGCAGAACCAGAAGGCGCTCGACCTGGTTCGGGAGGCAAGCGAGCAACCGCATTGCTGGTTCACTTTGGTGCGCGACGAGCGCGGCGATGTGTCGTTGTCCCACATCGAGCAGGTGCGCACGCTGGCGAAACTGGTGCGCTGGCGCGCGCTGCTTGCGGTTCAGCAGCGTGACCCCACAACGCTGGCCGACCTGGTCATCACCCTCGATCGCGTCGGCCGCCACGTGGACTCAGGACCTCCTGAGCTCATCCACGCACTCGTCGGCATGACGATTCGGGCCATGCTTTGCGATGTCGCGACAGCGCCGATGTTGTGGCCGGAGCTTTCGTCTGAGGATCGCGCAGCGTATCTCGCGCGCGTGACCCCGACCTTCGACTCTCCGCCGCCACTGACGGAAGCCCTGGCGGGCGAGAAGGAACTCGTGGTCTGGACCCACGTCGCACGCTCGTCGGCTGCCTTGCGGATGGTCCTCGCCCCGTCCAGCCGGGTTGCCGGCGAACTGGAGCGCTACTTCCGCCCGCTCCTCGAGTTGGCCGCCAAGCCGGTGGAGCAGCAATGCGATCCGGCGGATCCGCTCGTCGTGCAGGTGCGGGCTTTGGAAGTCGAGGAGCCACCGCGGGGCAATATTCCACGCGTGACCGCGAGCATTCTGCTTCCGAGTGCGTCGCGCTCGCTGGTTCTCCGGGCGCGGCTCATCGCTCAGCAGCGTGGCACTCGCACAGTGCTCGAGCTGTTCGCGTACCAGGACCGCACGGGCGCCCTGCCGGATTCGCTCGAGACCCTGGCAGGCGACTTCACCATCGATCCGTTTAGCGGCAGGCCCTTCGTCTACCGCCGCACCGACGATGGGTTCACGCTCTACTCCGTCGGCGTAGATCGCCAAGATGACGGCGGCCGCCACGACCCGAAATTCGGCAAAGACAACAAGGGCCGCGATTTCGTCTTCTGGCCCATCCCGGAATGTGAAGACCGATCGGCGACCAGCCAGCCCTGAGCCGCCGTGCCACGTGTTTGGCGGAGAAACGCCGGACGCGTGGCTGGGTGCTTCCGAGCCAGTATGGTGATCTGCCGGATCCGATGCCGTTTTCCGTCGGGCGCACTTCCAAGTCCCCGATGTGTCCCGTGCACGTTCCTGCTGCACTGCCTAAGATTCCGGTATGAACCCGCGCCGCACGCTGACTGTGACGCTTCTGGCTTACGCCGCCCTGGTCGGCTGCGGCATCGGCGTGTACGACAACTACGCCCCGCTGACCGTCTTCGACAACTTCCGTGTCATCGAGGAGGGTGTCGCCTATCGCTCCGCCCAACTCGACGCCACCAGCCTGGCGCTCGTCTTCGATCGCTACGGCATCCGGACCGTCATCAACCTCCGCGGCGAGAACGAGGACGAGCCGTGGTACCGCAATGAGCGGGCCGCAGCCGAGGCGGTCGGCGTCACGCACCTGGATGTCCGTATGAGCGCCAATGCCCTGCCCAGCCGGGCCGAGCTGCTCAAGCTCTATGACGCCTTTCAGACCGCGGAGTATCCCATTCTCATTCACTGCCACGGCGGGGCGGACCGCACCGGGGCCGCGTCGGCGATCTGGCGGATGGCCGTTCGCGGCGATTCCCGGCAGCAGGCGCTGGAGGAACTCTCGCCGCGCTACGGCCACTTCGAGGCGGTGCATCCGGCGATGGACGAGTTGGTGCGGATGTTCGAGCCGGATCGGGGCTGGATCGAGAGCGCGTATCCGGGTTGACCGGGCCGTCCGGCGAGCGTCCCGCGTCTGAGACTGGTCCGAAGAGCCCGATTGTGCGAAGGTCCACTTTGTACGGCGTGGTGGGCCGACGGGACCTCTCGTGCTATGAGATCAGTGCGAACTTGTCGCGCCCGGCCCCGCACACCGGGCACTTGTCCGGCGCATCGCCGAGCACCGTGTGTCCGCAGATGTTGCACACGTGGATCGGGGTCGCCGGCAGGTCCTTCCCGGCCTGGACCGCCTGCAACGCCTCGCTGTACAGCCCGTGGTGGGTTTGCTCCACCTGCATGGCGTACCTGAACGAAGTGAGCGCCGCGCGATCGTTCTCCTTCTCGGCCTGTGCGACGAACTTGGGGTACATCTCGCGGAATTCGTGGCCCTCGCCGTCGATGGCGACCTGGAGGTTCTCGGCGGTCGTCTTGACGCCCTGGAGGACGCGCAGGTGCGCGTGGGCGTGCACGGTCTCCGCCTCGGCCGCCGCCCGGAACAGCTTGGCGACCTGCGGGAGACCGTCCTGCTCGGCCTTCCTGGCGAACGCCAGGTATTTTCGATTGGCCTGGCTCTCCCCGGCGAAGGCTTCCTTCAGGTTGTCGCTGGTGGACATGGACGGTTCTCCCGGCTGTTGTCGCATAGCACCGCCGGCGTGTTCGTGTCCGCCGGCTCGTCGAGCGGCATTGCAAGGGCGGCACGAGCGTGTGTCAATCGCCGCGCGGCGTGCCGTTCGTGCCAGGCGTCACCCGGCGAAGTGCGCTTCCGACGGTCGCCCGGCGATTACCTGCCGCCGCTCAGCAGCGCCACAAACGGATTGATGTCGCCGAAGTCGGGATATAACCCGTCGCTGTTTATATCGCCGTTGGTCGCCGGGCAATCCGCGTACGTTATCTGCCAGGCCGCGAAGTTCGACAGATACAGGACGAACGGGTTGATGTCGCCGAAGTCGGCCGTACCATCGCAGTTCAGGTCGCCGACCATCGTGATCGAGACTACCGGCACGCCCCACAACTCAATGTCGTCGATGTTCCAGCCGCAATAGCGCCAGCCCCCGTCTGTCGGGCCCATCGTCCACCGCAGGTAGACGGCAGGCTGTCCGTCCGCCACGGCGGAGATGTCCAGGTCCATATGCACCCAGGCGTAGTCGCTGATTTCCGTCAGATTCTCCCAAACAGTGATCCAGTCTGCGCCGTTGTTGCTGATCCGCACGTAGGCGTGGTCGTATTGGGGTTGTTCCACGCCCAGCCAGCGCCAGAAAGCCAATCGCGTCAAGTACCGGTCAGAACAGTCGATGACGGTGCTCGTCAGATGTCGTTCCGGCAGATTGTTCGGATAGTCGCCCGCGAGGTTGTAGCCGTAGACATACGGGCCGGTGTAGCCGCTGGTCGGATCCGGCCCGCCGTATTGGCCGCCGCCGCCGGTCGGCTGCCCGAACGCCCAGGCCTCCTCGGTTAACCAGCCTGGATTGCTGTCGAGCGTCCACTCCGCAGCCAGCCCCGGCTCCCCGATCGCCAGCACAATCTGCCGTGCAGCGTCGCCCAGATGGTTCGTCAGGTTCTTGAAATACACGTCGGTCACGTAGGCGCCGGCCCCAAGCTGCTCGGCGTAGGGGTTGATCGCGACCGTCACCGTCGCGGATTGGCCTGGTTCCAGACTGCCGCTGGTTGCACCGGACAGCGTGGCCCACTGCGACAACGCACCGAGCGACACCTCGTACGCGATGGCCGTCGCACACCGGTTTTCGAGTTCGTACGCCTTGCTTGGCGGCGAGAACGGCCCGCCCACTGGGCCGGCCGCGAGAAACCGCTCGTCCGGGTCGACGACGAGCCCGGTCTTGACGGCCAGTCCCTTGATGCAGAAGTTCGCCGTACTCGTCCAGGG
This sequence comes from Phycisphaerales bacterium, assembly GCA_022839625.1. GTDB lineage: Bacteria > Planctomycetota > Phycisphaerae > UBA1845 > Fen-1342 > JALHJL01. The sequence continues at coordinate 11,149 of JALHJL010000034.1, read as the reverse complement.
CGCATTGGGCCAGTAGTAAAGATCGTGCCACGCGCCCTCCTCCCGGTAGTAGCTCTCGTCGGGGCTCGCCGAGGAGTCCACGATGACGCGGTACGAGGCCCCCAGCAGAACGGGCACGTCCGACGTGCGATCGTAAGGCTGCCCGCCCTCAGAAAGCTGCAAGTAGAGGTAGAAGTCGTCGCCCGCGCTCAATCCGACCGGGGTGTCAAGGTCGAGGGTGTGAAAGCCCGTGAACTCGTGGACGCCGGTTTGCGACGAAAGCTCTTCCGACAGCTCGCCGTCCTGGAAGGCCCCATAGACCTTAACCGTGTACGTCACGTTGTCGGCCGCGGTGAAGAAACTGACCGCGGTGAGCAACTCGTCATCTTCGGCCACGAACCTGTTGAAGACCTCGCTGGTATCGACCTTCGTATCGCGCCAGCCGTGGTAGTCGTGGTAGTAGACGCGGTCGTAGGTCATCAGCTCGGCATCCTGCATGGATACCGCGCCCATCTGGGGCTCCTGGCAGCACCACTTGTCGTAGTACGAAATCCAGAAATAGCCGCTCAGGCCCCAACTCGTACCCCAACTGTTCTTGCACAGCCAACCGCCGGGCCCCTGCGGGGCCTGCGTAGCCTTGTTGTCATCCCAGCCGACGATGGCCACCGCGTGGTTGGGCAGCATGCTGTTGCTGGGCGGTTGGTAATGAACATAGCTGGACATGAACTGGCTGTCATAGGCCATGCACGTACCCAGGACGCCCTCTTCCATGATCTTCCGCTTGATCGTGTTGATGTTGCTCAGGTCCGCCCCCGCCACGTACCACTCGATGTCGCGCACGTAGTAGCGGTGAAAGCCCGGTGCCCAGCGCGGCGGCGGAGTGGTGTACGACTGGCCGTCGATGTCGCGGACCGCGCCCTCGGCGCGGGTCAAGTACGCCGCCGTCACGCGGTAGTCGCCGCCCTCGTGCACCACGAGCCCGCCGTAGGGCGGCGGGATGTCGTCGTTGTTGTGCTCGTTGAACCCGTTCCACCAGTCGAGATGGTACTCCGCCAGGTTGGGCTCGCCGGCCTCGCCGCCGGCGGCCCAGTTCCCGGTCATCAACAGGTTCCCCTCGATCGCGGCCATGGCCCCGTGCGTCCAGCACGTTCCGCCCTGCTGATACTTGACGGAAGTGACGTAGTTGACTCCTCCCACGTTGCGCAGGTCGAACTGGGGCGGCGGGTCCGCGAGTGCGGCCCACGGGAAAGCCACCAGGATTGCTACGCGCAGAATCTCCGCCGACCTTCGGTCACGACTCATCACAAGCCTCCTTCATCATGATTTTCCGATCGTTGGCCGCGCCGTGTGTGGTGGCCGTCGGTACCTGTAGACGGCGGGCGTGTTCGCCAGATCCCCAAGACTCCGCGATCGAGCGCGGACCGCCGTCGGCCGCCCCTCTGCTTTCAGAAGTCTCACTCGTCCGCCCTTCGACTTCTCGCCCCTGAACTGAATTGTAATGCGAGCTGCAACCCACGCGAGCGGTTTTTCCGGCCTGAGGCCAGCGCTCGTCGCAAAATTCCGCGGCCCGTAGCGACTCGGCTGTCCTTACCCCGCCGCCGCTGCGGCCGCCTGGAGGCTCCGGCCTCCTGGCGGTCCCTGGCCCGATGGTCGGGATGGAATGGCGCTCGGCCCGCCACTCAACATCGGGCGAATCGCGGGCGCGCACTTGGTCCGTGAGGCGTAACAGGTCTTCGTGTGCAGTAGCGGGCACGAGACCATAACTGTTAGTGATGTATACACTTACAACCGTCGCACAACACGAGCTTCGCAGAGCCGCAACCGACGTAGAGCATCCGCCCATCCCCTCGGAGAGCGGGATATTACCTCTCGCAGCGCCCTCGTTCGCGCCTTGGCGAGGGCCGCGAGCACGGAATCCGACCGGTCTGCCCCTACTCGGACCCTTGAGGGGCGGTGGCGACAAATGAAGCGCCAGAGCAGCAGGAAGATACCCGAAAAGGTCACAGTTCTGGATGTGCGTGCCAAACCTGCCGGGCCGCGGGGACCCCTTACTGACTTAGCAGTCCGCCGCAGAAGCATAGCGCCGGACACCCGCCACGGTGGGCAGGCTCAGGTCCGGCGCTACGCTTCTGCGGTGAACGGCTACGCGAGACTGATGAGCCGTAACGGGTTCTCCAGCGACCGGATGACCTCCGTCGTGAAGCGGGCCGCGTCCGCCCCGTCCACGACACGGTGATCGAAGGACAACGACAGCGGCAGGATCAGCCGCGGCACGATCTGGCCGTCGCGCACCACCGGCTGGAGCTTGGCGGCGCCCAGCCCGAGAATCCCGACCTCCGGGAAGTTCACCATCGGCGTTGCAAACAGCCCGCCGATTGCCCCGACGTTCGTGATGCTGAACGTCGCCCCGCGCAGCTCGGCAATCTCCAGCTTCAACGTCTGGGCCCGCTTGGCAAGCTCGGCGAGCTCGGCCGCGACCTGCGGCAGGGTCTTGCGGTCCGCGTCGCGCAAAACCGGAACCACTAGTCCGCGAGGCGTGTCCACCGCGATGCCGACGTGGACGTAGTCCTTGTAGATGACCTCTTCCGTCGCGGCGTCGAAGCTGCTGTTCAGCATCGTGTACTCGCGCAGCGCCGCCGCGACGGCCTTGATGACGATCGCCGTGAGGCTCAGCTTGATGCCTCCCTCCTTCAAGCCGGCGTTGTATTGCTGGCGGTTGCGCTCGAGATCGGTGATGTCCGCCGTGTCGCAGTGCGTCACCCGCGGCACGCTCAGCCAGGCGCGCGTCATCTGGCGGGCGATGGTCCGGCGAATCTGCGGGACGCCCTCGCGGCGCACGGGGCCGTACTGGCTGAAGTCGGGCAGCTCGCCCGTCGGGATCGTCTGCGGAGCGGCGGCCGCCGCCGTCGCAACCGCTGGCCTGCGCTCGCCGGCCGCGAAGCGCTCCACGTCCTCACGCAGGATGCGTCCGTCCGGTCCGCTGCCCGGCACCTGCTCGATATCGACCTGCAACTCGCGCGCGAGCTTGCGCACTGCCGGCGCCGCAGCCACCGGACCGGTGGTTGCGCGTACGGCGCGGACGGGTTCCAGCGCGGTCACCGGGCCGGTGGACGCGCGGGAGACCGGGGCTGCCGCGGGCGCCGGGACTGGCCGAGGCGCGGGCGGTGGGGCCGGCCGCTTCTCCCCGTCATGTGCCGCGGGGGCCTGCTCGCGGTCTTTGGCGGGTGCCGGCGCCGTGCCCGAATCGTCGATCGAGACCAGAACCTGGCCGACCTTGACCACCTGTCCGGCCTGCACGTGAATCTTCGCCACTACCCCGCCGCGGGGCGCGGGGATTTCGACCGCGGCCTTGTCGGTCTCGACCTCGAGCATGGGCTGGTACTCGGCGATCGTCTCGCCTTCCTTGACCAGCACGTTGACGACCTGTCCCTCGTGGACGCCTTCACCCAGGTCCGGAAGCTTGAAATCGAACATGAGTCCTGTCCCAAGAAGCCGCTCGGGCGCCTGGCTCACGGTCGCTCCACCGCTTTGCCCATGACGGCGCCCAATCCGTGGGCAGTGTACCGACCGTCTCGCGGCCGGTCGAGCAAACCGGGTCTCCGCCCGCGCTCAGAACCGCACTGTCTCAAGGGCAGCCTCGACCACCCGGCCGGCATCCGGCAGATAGGTCAGCTCATTCGTGAAGTAAGGCATGATCGTGTCGAAGCCCGTGACGCGCCGCACCGGGGCCTCCAGGTAGAGCAGGCTCTCCTCCACGATACGCGCCACGATCTCCGCCCCCACCCCGCAGTGCCGCGGTGCTTCGTGTACCACGACCGCCCGCCCGGTGCGCCGCACCGAAGCGTTGATCAGCTCGCTGTCCAGCGGCGCTACGGAGAGCAGGTCGAGCACTTCCGCGTCAACGTCGTGCTCGTCGAGCAGCTCCTCCGCCGCGTCCAACGTAGTGCGCAGCATTGCGCCGTAGGAGATGAGCGTCAGGTCTTTGCCGCGCCGCGCCACGAGACCCTTGCCGATCGGCAGCGTCTCCGGCTCTTCCGGCACTTCCTCCCGAGACGCGCGATAGGAGGCTTTGGGCTCGAAGAAGATGACCGGGTCGGGCGACAGGATCGCGGCCCGCAGCAGCGCGCGCGCGTTGCGCGGCCCGGACGGAATGACGACATGCAGGCCTGCCAGATGTGCATACGTCGCCTCGGGCGCCTCGCTATGGTGCTCGACGGCCCGAATCCCGCCGCCGTAGGGCATCCGGATCACCATGGGGCAGGTGCGTTGTCCGCGCGTCCGGTTGCGGAAGCGCCGGACGTGGTTCTCAATCTGGTGGAAGGCCTGAAACGAGAACCCGTCGAACTGGATTTCGCACACCGGGCGGAACCCCGTGAAGGCGAGGCCGATCCCAGCCCCCACGATCGCCGCCTCCGCCAACGGCGTGTCGATACACCGGTCGGCCCCGAACTCCTGCAACAGCCCCTCGGTGACGCGGAAAACGCCCTCGTCCTGGCCCACATCCTGGCCTAGTAGCACTACGTTCGGGTCCTCGCGCATGGCTTCGGCGAGCGCCAGGTTCAGGGCCTTTACCATCGTCAGTTGGGGCACGGATGGGTCCTCCGTCGGTTCACACGGCAGCGAGATCGGGCTGGGGGGCCGGCGTGTGCTTGCCGGCCAGGTAGGCCTTCAGCTCCGCCTGCTGGGCAATAAGGTCCGGGGTCATTTCGGCGTACATGTGCTCCAGGAACTCGGTCGGCTCGGTCCGGTGCGATTCGTAGGAGCGCACCGCCGCGTCGAGTTCCGCGGCGACCTCCTCGTCGATGACCTTCTCCGCCTCCGGGCTGAGCACCTTCTTCCGGTCCAGGTACGTGCGGAAGCGGAGCAGCGGATCGCGCGGCTCCCACGCCTTGACCTCCTCCTCCTTGCGGTACTTCTTCGGATCGTCGGCGGTCGTGTGCATCATCATGCGGTACGTGACGGCCTCGATCAGCGTCGGCCCGCCGCCGGTACGGGCCTTCTCGGCCGCCTCGCGCGTGGCGACGATCATGGCGAGGATGTCATTGCCGTCGACCTGCAGGCCGTCGAAACCGTAGGCCACCGCCTTCTGGGCGATTGTCTGAGAAGCCGTCTGGCGGTGGCGCGGCTGGGATATGGCCCAGCCGTTGTTCTGTACCAACATGATCAGGGGGAGGTTGTAGACGCCGGCGAAATTCAACGCCTCGTGGAAGTCCCCCTCGGACGTCGCTCCATCGCCGCAGAACGTCAGGCAGACCTGCCCCTGCCCACGAAGCTTGCAGCCCCACGCGATGCCCATCCCGTACTGGCACTGCGAGGCGATCGGAACGCACAAGGGCAGATCGTTCACGCCGTCCGGCACAATGTTCCCGGCTTCGGACCCGCCCCAGACAAACATCCACGCCTGCAACGGCCAGCCCCGCCAGAACAGACCGGCGGCTTCACGAAACGCGGGCACGAGCCAGTCGTCCGGCCGCAGCACGTACGCCGGTCCGAGCGACGCGGCCTCCTGGCCCTTGGTTGGCCCGTAGGTGCCCATGCGACCCTGGCGCTGCAACATCAGGCAGCGTTCGTCCAGGCGGCGCGACAGGAGCATGGTCCGGTAGAGCCGCAGCAGATCGGCACTGCCGATCTCCGGCTCCAGGTCCTGGTCGACCTGGCCGTCCGGCGACAGGACGGACAGCGACTCCAAGCGGCACGAAACATGGATCGGCTCTCGCGGCACGGCAAGCCCTCGTCGCGTCAGTTGTTTCACCACCCGCGGCCTCAGACGCCCGAGTGTGCCTGGATTGTAGGCACCTCACCCGGCAAACGGGAAGCGAGCCCCGCCGGGCAAAGCTGCCCGCGCGCGGCGGGTCAGCGTCCGACCGTTACCCCACCGCCGCCGGCCAGCGCTCCCCCCAGCAGAAACGGACGGTCAGTAATTCGCTAACCGTCCGTACGCTCGACAGAATGCGGCTGACTGGAGTCGAACCAGCACGAGGTTGCCCTCACAAGGACCTGAACCTTGCGCGTCTGCCAATTCCGCCACAGCCGCAATGTACGGGGCGCGGGGCGTTGCAATCACCCCGTGCAGCCATCATCATAAGTCCGCCGCCTTGGCCGTCAAGACAGCAGTCCTCCGCCTCCGCCGTCAAGACAGCGGCGGCCTTCCGGTGTAACATCGCGGGCGATGAGTGAGACCCTCCAGCCCGGCCTGTTCAGCGGGGCCCGCCATTCCGGCCGCCGCGTGGTTGTCACCGGCCAGGTCGGCGTCGATAAGAAGCCCTTCATCGAAACCGTCGCCCGGGTGGCGGAGTCGCGCGGTCACGCGGTCCGCCGCTTCCACGTCGGCGACATGATGTATGCCGAGGGCCGCGACGTGCGGCCGGGGCGAATCCTGGACCTGCCGCTGGCCCGGCTGGCGGCGTTGCGGCGGTCGGTGTTCAAGGACATCCTGGCCGAGGTGGACCAGCACCCGACGGTGATCGTCAACACGCACGCGTCGTTCCGGTGGAAGCACGGCCTGTTCCCTGCGTTCGATCACGACCAGATGCTGGCCCTCGACGCGGACGTCTACATCACGCTGGTGGACAACGTGGACGCCGTCCATGAGCGGCTGACGCGCGACTTCGACCTGCCGCACAATCTGAAGGACATCCTCGTCTGGCGCGAGGAGGAGATTCTCGCCACCGAGGTCCTGGCCAGTGCGGTGCGGGGGCACGGGTGCTTCTACGTCTTCGCGCGCGGCCTCGGGGACGGCCCGGTCGAATCGCTCTACCGCCTGATCTTCAAACCGGAAACCAAGCGGGTCTACCCGTCGTTCCCGATGACGCACGTGGTGGACATGCCCGCGACGCTCGCGCAGATCGACGCTTTCCGGGCCGCGCTCGCCGAGCATTTCATCACCTTTGACCCCGGCGACATGGACGAGAAGCGCCTGCTCACGTACGCGGCGGCCGCGCTCCGGGAGGGTAAGACCAAGTTTCACTTGCCGGTCCACGGGCGGGAGCTTGAGTTCGATGTTGCGGAAGTCACCGGCATCGCACGCGACATCGACGCCCAGATCTATGCCCGCGACTTCAAGCTCATCGACCAGTCCGACATGATCGTGAGCTTCATCCCCGAACTGCCCTCGGGCAAGCCCGGACTGTCGTCCGGCGTCGAGCGCGAGCTCCAGCATGCTTTCGAGGGCACCAAGGAGGTGTACGTCGTCTGGCAACCCAAGGCCGAGGCCTCACCCTTCATCACCGAGACGGCCACCAAGATGTTCGCCTCGGTCGAGGAACTGCTGGCGTACCTCCAGAGCCGGGGCTACCTCACCTGCTTCCAGAAGCCCCTGTTCAATCCCGGCCCGCCCGCCGAACGCGGCCGGCTCGGCTGAGGCCGATCACGGCGATCGCCCGGCTCCGGCGCGCTACCGGCGCAACACCCGCTCGGTTGCCCGCAGGCCCGCCTGGGCCGGCTCGAACTCCGGCTCAACAGCGAGCACTCTTTGGAAGCACTCCGCCGCGTCGGAAAAACGCCGCAGCCTGAAATAGAGCTGCCCGAGCGCGTACATGCTGCTCACGACCCGCGGATCGAGCTGGGCGACAGTCTCCAGGTGCGCGCAGGCCTCGTCCAGCCGGTCCAGCCGTTCATACGCCGCTCCCAGAATCATGTGCGCGGCAAGGTCGCTCGGCCGCACCAGCAACGCCTGGCGCGCCTGGTCCGCAGCCTCCTCCCACAGCCGCTGATCCATCAGCAGCGATGCATACTGCACGCGCGTGCGCGCATCCCGGGGGCTGACCTTCAAGGCTTGCTCGTACGTTTGAGCCGCGGCCACCTGCCGGCCCTGCTGGCGTTGGACGTGTGCCAGGTCGCGCAGGGCAGACGGTGCCTCCGGCAACACCGCCAGGACGCTGCGCAGTCCGCTCTCCGCCTCCGCCAAACGGCCCCGGCCGATCGCCTCGCGTGCATACTCGTACGTGCGTATCAGCGCGGCGTACTCATGAGCGTCGCGTCCCTCCGGCTCGAACGTGTCCAGCTCGCTCACGTCCGCCGGGTGCGCATCGGCCACCGCCCCCACGTAGCCCAGCGACTCCAGACGGGCGAGCTCGCCGGGCGTCAACGGCGCGGACCGGTCCGCGCGGACGGCGGGCGGGGCTTCGGCCAGGAGCGCGCGAAGCTCCTCGTGCAGCGCATCGGCGACGGCCGGCTGCTCGGCGATCCGATTGTGGAGTTCCCCCGGATCAGACTCGAGGTCGAAGAGTTGCGGGCTCGTTGACCAGATGTACTTCCATCGGCCGGCCGTGAACGTCCGGATTCTCGCCAGCCGCAACAGCGCGTACGGTTCCACCGTCTCGGCGTAGGCGCACCGTGGCAGGTCCGTGGACGGCTCAGCCAGGAGTGGCACGAGGCTTACGCCCGAGATCGACTCCAGCGGCGGCAGGCCCGCCAATTCGAGAATCGTCGGTGCGAGGTCGGCCGTGCGAACGACCGCGTCAATCTGCCGCCCGGCGGTTCCCAGCCCCGGTCCGCGCATGAGAAACGGGACCTGCTGGCAGGTTTCGTACACGAAGTACCCGTGCTGGTACTCCAGGTGCTCGTCCAGACCCTCGCCGTGGTCGCCCACCAGGACCACCAGCGTGCTGGACTCAAGCCCAAGCTCCCGAAGCCCGTTCAGCAGCCGGCCGATCTCGCCGTCCATGTACGAGACTTCATCCGCATACGCCGCCGCGGACCCAACATCCGGGTGGCGCGGCGATTCGTACGGATAATGCGGGTCATAGAAGTGGGCCCACAAGAAGAACCGTTGTTGGGCCCGCTGGCGCAGCAGCTCCAAGGCGTCGTCGCACACCTGGTCGCCCTTGCGCTGCGCGCCGGCCGCCGGCGTTCCGCTCACCGGCGGCACGTCGCGATACTCGTCAAAGCCCTGAGCCAGCCCGAAACGCCGATCCAGCACATACGACCCGAGGGCGGCGGCGGTCGCGAAGCCCGCCTCCTTGAAGACCTCCGCCAACGTAACGGCCGCGGCCGGCAGAGGATCGCCTCCGTTCCGTCGGACGCCGTGCACAAAGGGATAGAGCCCGGTCATGATCGTGCAGTGCGAGGGCAGGGTCATGACGGAGCTGGTGGAGCAGCGTTGGAATAGCACCCCGTCATCGGCCAGACGGTCCATATGGGGTGTCCGCGTCGCCGTCCCCCCGTAGCAGCCCAGGTGGTCGGCCCGCGTCGTATCGACGGTGATCAGGAGGACATTGAACCTGCCCTGCGGACGTTGGCCGAACCGTGCCGGGCCGCCGATCCAACAGACCACGGCTGCCGCGCCCGCGATGACGATTCCGGCCGCCGCAAGGAGCCATAGCCTGCGTCGAGGCCTGCGCTGCACCTGAGGAGGGGCGGCTTCGCGACGTCGGCGTGGGCGCTTGGGCACGGTTCCTTTCCGACACAACGTCCCCGCCGTTCATCGTACAAGGTCACCAAGTATCCATCGGCCGCAGAAATCAGCGGTTGGACGGACGACGCGCGAATTCCCGGCGGTGCAACGCCCGGCCGGAGTCCGGTAATCCCGCTGCGCCGCATGACACGCCGTCTGCCCTGACGTTTCCGGACCAACGGCGAACGAGGCCGCGCGCGGATTCCAGTACGCGGGCGTACGACCCTCGCGACGCTGCTTCTCTTGACGCGGCCAGCCGGGCAACGTACAAGGAACGCCCGATATGTCCGACACGAGCAACATCAGCCTCGCGGTGATCACGCCCGAGCGGCAGGTGCTGGAGGAGACCGCCGACGCGGTTGTGATTCCCGCGCACGATGGGGAGCTGGGCGTGCTTCGCGACCGCGCCGCGCTGATGTGCGAGCTGGGCATCGGCCAACTCCGCTACACGCAAGGCGGCCTGACGCGCCGTTTCTTCATCGATGGCGGCTTCGCCCAGGTCTTCGACAACCACGTCATGGTGCTGGCCAACCGTGCACTCGCGCGGGAGGAGGTTACGGCCGAGGTCGTGGCCGCCGCCGGTCGTGCCGTGGATCAGCATCAGGGATACAGCGAAGATGCGCGCCTCGCGCGCGAGCAGGCCCAGCGCCGCGTGAGGGTCCTGCGCGGCCTGCTGGCGTCGGGCGGGTAACTTCTCGGCACGGGCTGCACGTACGAGCGGAATACGTCGGCCGCAAGAATGGCGGCGACTCCGCGCCGCCGCTGGTCGGGTTGGAGGTCGGCCGGATCGGCGGGATCGAACATGGCGCGGCGTAGCAGTCCGACGCAGAAGTGTAGCGCCGGACCGCCGTGTCCGGCGAGGATTCCATTTGGCTCGAGAAGCGTCGGACACCCGCCACGGCGGGCAGGTTGCTACAGGCAACTCGCTGCGGCGAGCTCAGGTGCGACGCTACGGGTGAGCGGTCCACGAGGAGTTCTGCCGCGGACTGGTAGGGCAATCGGCATCTCTTCGAAGATTCGATACCGACGTCGGCCTCCGCTCCGCAGCCAGCGCGTCGTCTGGCGGGTGCGGGCCAGCGGGGGCCGCTACTCATTGCATAGGCAGCGAGTTAACAGAACGGCTGGCGGTACCGGCATGGGGTTGGCGCAGTCTCGGAGGCTGACACGTTTAGGCCGGGGCCCATTGGTCGCGTTGGTCGTGGTCCTGCCCTGCCTTCGGAAGGAACGCGGGGGAGCCACGAAGCCGAGCGCTTGTGTCGCACACGCCCATTGGCCCCGTTTCGATTCCGCGACACGGAGCGCCGAAAGCGACCAACTGCCAAGGATACAACTGCGGCTGCTCCCTCGGTGCTCCTGGAGTGGGATGAACGTCCATGTCCGTTTCCCGTCAACTCGTCGCCTGCGCTGGAGTTTGGAGATGTGTCAGATGCTCAAGCCGCAAGGCGTCGGCGGGGCGGCTGCGACTTCGGTGATGAGCTGCTCGGCGCTCGCCGTCGGCTGTCACTGCACCTTGCGCCCCTAGTACTACAACGCTACGAAGGCTCGACAAACGCGGCGGTTATGGCCAAGATTCCTGGGGGTTGAGTGAGACCTCACCCCGCATTATTCACCAGCTTCATGAGTATTGGTGCAAGCCTGGGCCGTTCCGCCGCGTAAAAAGGGCGTGAAGACACGCACGACCCACGGAACGGGAGCAACACCTCATGGGTGAAGGCCAGGGACGGGCCGGTCGGGCCGGCCGAGGCGGCGCGGGTAGAGGCGGCGCCGGCGGATGGT
>JALHJL010000033.1 GCA_022839625.1 Phycisphaerales bacterium | reverse complement strand
ACTCGAGGTGTACCAGGAACTCCGCGAAGATATCCACTCCCATCTTCCGGGCGGCGGCGTTCGTCTGCGTTATCGTGAACCAGTCGGGATCGTAGTACGACGCACCGTTTTGCAGACCCGCATACGAACGCCCGCAATAGGTCGAGTTGGCGACGAACGACATGAAGCCCGGCGGCGGCCCATTCGGATCGTCGCAGCCCGCGTTCGTGTCGACGTCGGTCAGGTCATCGCACGGGTCGTCGAGGTCCGTGCCCACGCACGCGAAGTTGCACACCGCACAGTTGCTCGGTTCCGTCAGCGCGAGCCAGTAGTAGCGACCGCATTGCGCCCGACGCGTCGGGTAGACCCGCAGCCAGTACGTCCCGGCCGAGTGGCACCGAATCGTGTAGACACCGAGGTCGTAGCAGTCGTTGCTCTTCCAGATCTCCCAGGTCGCCGCGAAGTCGGCGTACAGGTAGACCTTGAACCGGCGGTTGGCCGTCAGCGTGAACTCGTACCAGTCAAAATCCTTCTGGAGCGAAGCCGGATCGTTCGGGTCGGTGAGCCAGGTGCCCGAGCGGCCAAGCCACGTCGGAGTCGTGCCCACACCCAGCGGCTGCACCGGTCCCGGCGGCAAAGCCGCATCGCAACCGCTGTTGTACGTGTCGTCGTAGCTCCCCGGCGTGCACGGCGGGTCGTCCTCCGGCTCGGTGTGGCTCTTCGGCTTGGCGAGGATTGCATCCTTGCAGGTGGGGATTCCGACGGTCATCGTGACGGTGTAGTCGTTGCCGAAGTCGGCGCTGCCCACCGGGCACGGATACCCGTTCCAGATCGGGCCGTCCCCATCCTCGGCCGCCAGGAAGAACCAGTAGAATCCCGGCTGGTACCAGTCGGTGCCACCCCAGGTCTTCAGCGCGCACGCATCGGCCAGTGTGTCCACCCAGAGGTAATTGGAGCCGCCGCAAGTCGGCGGGAGAATCGCGCTGCCGTCATACCCGAAAAGCGTCGTAGCCCGGCAGGGTACCTCGCTCATCACCTGCCACTGCACCTGCGACTCGGACGTGAGCTCCAGGCCGTAGTAATCCAGGTCGCGACGATAGCGGTCCGACCACAGCTTGCCGCAGAACGTGAAGGTGTGCGGCGAGATCGTGTCATCGTAGGGCAGCAGCTCGAACGCCTGCGGAACGTAATTGCAGCCGCCGTTCTCCGGATCAAACGTCGGATCGTTGGGGTCGGTGACGCAGTAACCCGGCGGCGGACTGCCCGGGGGCGTGCCTTCCTGGTAGCAGTCGGGATCATTGGGGTCACAAGAGCAGTCCCCGCACGTGTTCAACACGGGGCACTCAGCGGAGACCGTCAACGTCACCATGTAGTCGGCGTAGCACCGCACGCCGCTGAATCTGGAGGGCGAGACGACCACGATGTAATCGCCCGCCGGCACGCAGCGCGTCTGCAAGACCACCGGCGTACACTGGTTGTGCTCGTTCAGCGGCGGACCGACCGGCTCTGCGGCGCTCACGAACCCGTCACACGGATTCATCGGGTCTGCGCCCGCGCGGTACGCCAGGATCTGCACGTCGAACTCCGCCTCGACCGTGACGGTGAAGGAGCGCGGCCCCGGCAGGTTGAACTTGTACCAGTCCATGTCGCGCGTGCCGTCGAACGTACCGGACTTGCCGTAGATCGTCTGGCCGGCCTCGATCGTCGAGAACAGCGGGCTCCCCATGTTGCAGCCGCCGTTGAACGTGTCCGGCGCGCAATCATCGGGCTCGCCCTCGGTCTGCGCGCCCGGGGGAACCACGACGGTGCAGCAGCCGCCGGCCGGCCACGGGTCACAGGTCGTGTCGGGCCCCGCCCAGTGCTGATCGTGCGCCTGTTGCCGTACCATGTAGCACGTGGGTGTCTTCGTGCACTCCCAGGGTGGCGGGCAGATGGTCGGCCCCGGACAAACACAGCCGATGCCGCACTGCGTCATCAAAGCCACGAACGGGTTGATGTCCGTGAACGAACTCTGGCCGAACGTCCCATCGCAGTTGATGTCGCCGTTGCAGGGGCTGCAGCCCGGGTAGGCGTCTTGCCAGGCGGCCTCGTTGGAGAGGTACAGGACGAAGGGGTTGATGTCGCCGAAGTCGATCATCCCGTCGCAGTTCATGTCGCCGATGCAGCAGGCATTTGATGGCTCGCACTCCGGACAGGTCGTGATCTGGCAATCGCCGTCGTCGTAGCAGCAGGCCCCCAGGCCCTCGCCGCAGGCCGGCTCCAAGGCGGCACACGTGCCGTTGTGGAAGAACCGCCCGCCGATCGCGCCGCAGTAGGCCTCGCTGACGTCGTCCTCGCACCGGGGGACGCAGTCGTCGCAGCAGGCCCCCATCTTCTTCTCGCCGAAGCAGTAGTAAAGACCTTCACAGTCGGTGATGGGACGCTGCGTTGGGTTCCAGCCGTCCGACTCCCAGTCCTCGTAGATGATGTCATCGCCCTCGTCCGAGCTGGCCCACAGGTGGTGACAATCGCCCAGCGGCGTCACACACGTCAGGCCGAACCAGCCCGAGGTCAGCGGAACCGGCGCGTCGAGCACGATCGTGAACAACCAGACCGTGGCCGGCACCAGACCGCCCTGAAAATTGGCCGTTTCGCCCGTGTCCACGCGGAACGGGACATGGTACTCGTAGAGATAGGGCGTGTTCGGGTCCGGCCCGCCGCCCGTCGCGGTCGGATAGAAGCGGATGCGGAATTCCGCATCGGGCTTGTCGCAACCGGTGTTGGTGCCGTCGATGAAGCACCCGCGCCACGTCACTACGCCGATCGGGATGCTCGGCGCCGTGACCCCCGGCGGCGGGAAGTTCTCATACCGCACGCGCTGGCACAGCGCGCCGCTACAGAAACCCAGATCCGCGTAGTAGTACGCGTTGCAGTCGGGTTCCTCGTCCTGGCCGTAGAGCGACCCCGGGGGGCAGGTCTCGCCCGCCCGTGTTCCCCGCCCCTGGGCCCAGGAGTATCCGGAGTTCCACTCCGAGTTCATCTCCTGGTCCGTCTGGTAGTGCGGGCGCACAGGTTCCTGTGCCGCCTGCATTACCGACGCGCGCATTCGGGTGTCTTCGCTTGGCCCGGCCTCGCCCTGGGCCAGAGCTAGACTTGTGCCCAGCAGTAAGGCGCACAACGTACCTGGTCTTTTCATGTGACGTGTCCTCCAGTTGAGTTGTTCCGGCGGTTCCGAACCAACCGCCGGCTACCGGCCCGCCCGGCACGTACCGGGCGTAGATGTGCACCGGCTTTGGCCAGGTCCTGGGCCGCTGGGCGCCATTCGCCGATGAAGGCGGGGCGTCACGGGCAACCGAAGGTCGCGCGTGGGCCACGGAAGACAGGCAAGACGCGCGCCCGCGACACCGCGTCGCCGCAACGTCACGCACAGCGGCCTATCCGTCCGCCGCGAAAGTAGCGTCGGCCCCCTGTGGCCGACGCAAAGCGCTGAAAACGGCCCGAAATCCTGCGTCCGCCACCCGTCACGGCGGGCAGGCGCAGGGGCGGACGCTACATCGCCTCTTGCGGCGGACTGCTATGGGTTCGTGCGCGATCCGAGAATGGGGTCAGAATGCGCCGCACGCAGTCGCACGCTCCAGCACGCGTTTGCTGACGTTTCGCGCTCTGACGACTGTAGCTGAATCGCGCCGTGTGATTCAGAGTCGTTTGCCGGGGAACAGCGTCCCGAGAGCCCGACAGAAACCTGACATGCCCCAGCTATTGCAAGTATACGCTGCGCGCGTTGCACCGACAAGTGCCATCCCGGGTTTCGTTCGCACATGGTGTGATTGGAGCCTGCGCTGACGACGCGAGCGACGACCGCAGTCTCCAGACGTGCGATTGCAGCCCGCCGGGCGCTGCCGAGTGTTCGCCGGCCGAAGCACGCCACGCCACCGGCGGGCAAAGGCATCCGCCCCACTCTTCAGGCGGACGTGTCAGTCTTCTGCGAGACCGCAAACCTGATAGGCCGCTACGCACCGCGTAAGCGCAGGAATTCGACCAGCAGGCGCACGCCGAAGCCCGTCGCGCCCTTGCCGCCCGGCCCCTTCCCGTTCTCATCCGTGGAGACCGCCGCGATGTCGAGGTGTGCCCAAGGCACGTCTTCCTTGATGAACTCCTTGAGGAACATCCCGCCGACGATCGCGTGGGCGTCGCGCTTGCCGGCCGCGTTCTTGAGGTCGGCCTCGGTGCTCTTGAGCAGCTCCTTGTAATCATCCCACAGGGGCAGGCGCCATAGCCGCTCATGCGTACGACGGCCCGCTTCGCCCAGGTCGCCCGCCAGCTCGTCGTCGTTACTCATCAACCCGGCCGCCGCCGTACCGAGCGCTACGCCGACTCCTCCCGTCAGCGTCGCAACGTCGATGAGCGCCGTTGGCTTGAGCCGCTGCTGTGCATAAGCCAGGGCGTCCGCCAGGATCAGCCGCCCTTCCGCGTCCGTATTGACGACCTCGACCGTCTTGCCGCTCAGCATCTTGATGATGTCGCCGGGGCGGTAAGCGCGGTCGGAGATCGCGTTCTCCGCGGCGGCGACCAGTCCCGCGAGGTTGCACTTCAGCTTGAGCTCCGCCGCCGCCCTCATCATGGCCAGCACCGCCGCCCCGCCGCACTTGTCGAACTTCAGCGCCTCCAGTCCGGCCGCCGGCTTGATCGAGTACCCGCCGGTGTCGAACGTAATCGCCTTGCCGACCAGGACGGTGCGGGCGCGCGTCCGGCGGTCGCCGCGGTATTCGAGCTGGATGAGGCAAGCGGGGTGTGCGGCGCCCTGCCCCACGGCGAGCAGGCCGTTCAGGCCCATCTTCTTGAGCTGCCGCGCGTCGAACACCGTGCACCTGAGACCTGTACTCCGCGCGAGCGCACGGGCCTCGTCGGCGAGCGTCTGCGGATTGATGACGTTCGCCGGCTCGTGCGAAAGCCGGCGCGCGTAGTTGACCGCGTTCGCCACCGTCATGGCCGGCCGCAGATCGGCCATGATCGGCTCGACATGCCCCGGCTCGCTCGCGCGAACGTGTACGCGCACCTTCGCCGGCACTTTCTCGTCCGGCTCCTTGTAGCCCGCGAACCGGAAGCCCGCGAGGGCCATCCCCAGCGCCCATTCGGCGCCGGCGCGTTCCACGCCGGTGGTCGCCAAGCCGTCCAACCACAGCGTCGCACTGCTCAGACGCTCCGCGATGATCCACCGGGCGGCGAGGCCGGCCGCGCGCCGGATCTCATGCGCGTTCACCTTCTTCGCGTCGCCCAGGCTTACGACCAGGATCCTCCGGCAGGCCCCCCCGCGGGACGTGTGCATCACCTGCCCCACTTCGTCCCGCAGGGCACGCACGGCCAGCAGCTCGGAGACCGCGCCGTCGCACAGCTTGTCGACGCGCGTGACCAGCTCCAGCGGCGGCTGCGGCTTGGCCAGCAACGGCACCAACAAGACATCGCCTGCCAGCGGGCCCTTGGCCCCGCCTGTGAAAACGAATTCCGTACCGTTTGACGCCATGACGATCCTCGTCCCGTATTGAGCCAGGCACGCCGGCCTGAAGCGCCGGCAGCACGAACGCGGCAGGGTACCATGCGGCGGGCAGGTGATAAAGGCATCCGCCGCGGCTACAACCGGCGATTAGAAGACATCGGCAGGATGATCGAAGACACGGTCGGCGCCGGCGGCTTCGAGGTCCGCTCGGGTGCGGAAGCCCCAGGATACGCCGATGCTCACGGCGCCCGCCGCGCGGGCCGTCTCCACGTCGGTCGGCGTGTCGCCGACCAGCCACGTCTCGGCCGCCGGCACGTCCAGCTCCGCGCAAATCCGGCGCAGGTAGTGCGGTGACGGTTTGCGGTACTGCTCCTCCACGTAGCCGTAGACGGCGTCGAAGCAGCCGTTCGGCCAGAACGCTTCCACCACTTTCAGCGTCAAGTCGTGCGGCTTGTTGGAAAGGACCCCGAGCCTGATTCCTCGGGCTCGCAGCCGCGCGACGAGTTCCGGCACGCCGGGGTATGGCCGCGTCTGTCGCAGGGCGCGGGTACGGTAGACGGCGCGTGCGATCTCGCCGAGGCGCTCGACCAGGTGGGCGTGGGTCAGCCCGATGGCCCGCTGGCACAGGCGGGGAATCCCCTCCCCCACCAGGTAGCGATAGGCCTCGATCGGATGCGTCGGCAAACCGAGAAGTTCGAGGCAGTCGTTGAGCGATTCGGCGACATCCTGGAGGGAATCCACGAGGGTGCCATCGAGGTCGAAGATGCACGCACGCGGCGGCGGGAGCGGTTTCGGCATTTGTCGCAACGGGCCTCCAAAGTGCAACCGTTGGCTCAACTTAACTTATAATACCGATGAACGAAAGATTGATCGCGGCGGCGGTCGCCGCGCGATCCGGCCATGGGAGTACTGCGCATGTCGACGCGGATGATCGCGTTCCGAGGTGTCGTTGGGTTGTTGCTCGCGACTGTGGCGCTGCCCGCCCTGGGACAAACCGATCCGGGCCGTACAAGCTACAGCCGCATGTTAAACATCGAAGCCCTCATGGAGGCCCATGTTCGGGCGCTGACGCGCCGCTACAACCTGAGCGAAGAGCAGGAGGCGTACACCCTGGCATTCCTCCGTGAGCGCGCCAACAGTTTCCTCGACCGGCATCGCGAGGACCTGTTCAACCTCATCGACCGCATGGTGGAAGTCCGGGCCGGCGGCGAGATGACGCAGGAGGAGCTGCTCGCGTGGGGACAACAGGCGCTGCCGCTGTACGAGCAGGCGAAAGCCCTCATCGTGCAGGGAAACAACGAATGGCGAGAGATTCTGACCGATGACCAGCGCCGGACGCACGACGAAGACTTGCAGGAGATGTACGGCAGCTTCGTGTCCACCGAAGACCAGTTGCAGCGCATCGTGACAGGACAGATGACGCTGGACGAGTTCCGCCGCGGCCCCGCGCGACAGGTGCCTCGTCCCACTCAGTCCCTGCGATCGCCCGGGGGGGCAGTGACGCATGAGGCAACGCCGGTCGAACACACCGCGCGAACCACCGCGACGCCCATCCAGGGGGCGTCGCCCACCGTCTCTGATTCCGGCGGCGCGGTCGCGGTCCGCCCGTCGCGTAAGACGGAGGTCGAAAGCACGGGGGGCGCGCGCGGCGGTCAACCCGCGCGCGGGCGCGGGATAGGCACCGCCCCGTCGGCGCCTGGCCGCGGCGGGACGGATTTCGAGAGCCAGTGGGAGGCTTACGTCCGGGAGTTCATTGCGAAGTACCAGCTCGACGAGGCCCAGACGCAGCGGGCGCAGTCGGTCCTGAAGGACTGCCAGGACGCGGCCCAGCGGATCATGCAGAAGAACAAGTCCGAGATCGAACAACTGGACCAGAAACTGCTTGGGCTCGGGGACAAGAAAGAGGCGGACAAGTTGAAGGAATTGAGCGAGCTCAGCGCCCGTCGTACCAAGCTGCTCGAGCCGATCAACGAGATTTTCGAGAAGCAGCTCAAGCCGCGCCTCGAGAGGCTGCCAACGCGGGCACAGCGACAGGCGGCCGAAGCGGCTGGCAAGCCCGCCCCCGGAACCCCCCCGGCCCAGGGGCGGCCCGGACGCCCGGCGCCACAGCCCCAGCCTCCGCCGCCTCCGCCGCCGGAAGAGCTACCGCCGGAAGCGGAGCCCCTGCCCCCTGAGCAGGATGTCGGTCCGTAGCGGGCGTACCCACGACAACTGGACGGACCTACGGCCGGCAGGGTGCCACCGGGAGGAACCCGCGCCTTTTGCAGCCCCGGTCGGGCCCTGAAGCCGCGGAGACGGGGCCTCCTGCCGCGCCTGAGGGTCTTGGGGGGCGGGGTTTGCGCCCTCTTCAGCGAGCCGTCGGCAGCCCCCTGTCCGCCCGCGTCAATTAACCGCCGCCAGGCCGCCGATACAGTTATCCGGGGCCGCGTTGGACGTAGAATGCCGGGGCCGCGACCTCGACAGGCTGCGGCGGACAGCGCAGCAAGGAGACGTGCATGCGGACGTTGATGAGGCGCAGCCGGGTGTGGGCACTGAGCTTGGCGAGCGGCGCCAGCCTGCTGGCGCTACAGGCTTGTGATGCGACCGTGCGTGAGACGGTGCTGCAAGGGGTCGGATCGGCGGCCACGACGTTGGTCAGCACCTTCATCCAGGCTTTCATCGAGTCGTTGAACAAGCCCGACACGAATGTTCCGACGATGGTGAAGGCGGACGGCATCCCGGCCGAGATGCGCCCGCTCAGTGCGGCCCGAAATCCGACCTACCCGCCGGTACTCTGGGACAGCACGACCGGCTGAATGCCCAGGAATTCACAAGCGGCCGCCAGGGCCGCCACGTGATCGCCGATGATCGCGTGAATGTGATTGCTGCTGTAGTGCTCGCGCAGCACCGCCAGCGGCATGTCAAACCGCGCAAAGGCGTGGGGCCACTCGAACGTCGTCTGCCGCGCGAGGCGCTCCTCCTTCGTGCGCGCGATCGGAACGAAAGCGCCAGTGAAGACGTGCATCAGAAAGCGGCCGCCGCGGCGGACGATCCGCCCGAACGTCACCCTCGGTGCCGGGGCCGCATAGAACTGGACGCTGCCGCCGCCGCCGCGGAAGTAGAACTCCGACGCCGGCCGAATGTGGCACTCGCGCCAGTTCCTGCGGAAGTCGGCGGACCGCCTGGCGAACCAGGGGGCGTGCTGCCCGCTGTTGACCAGGTCGTAGAGGTCGTCCCGCTCGTGGTAATGCCGCAGGTCGGCAAACAGCACGGGCGTCCCGGTCAGGTGGTGCATGAGCTGCATGGTCAGCGCGCCGTTGCTGTCGCACTCGGTCGCGCAGATGAGCGGCTTTTTCGTGCTGTGCTCCCAATCCGCGGTGTCGTTGAGAAGCGCTTCCTGCACGTCGGCGACGCAGAGGTCCGGCCATTCGGTCATGTCGAGCTGGCCCGTCAGCCCGCAGAAATCAATGCCCTCCTGTTTGCAAAAATCCTTCATGGCCAGGTACATGCGGACCTGCCGCGCGAGCGTGCCGTCCACGCCCGGCGTCAGCTTCTTGCGGTCCCAGTGAATGCAGGCACAGTGCTTTTCGAGCCACTCCAGCCCGGCCTCGACGCGGTCGGCCGCGATCCGTTGCGCCATCTGCCAGAGGTGTAGCTGTCCGCGGTGGTAAACGTGGACCCCGAGCTGCTGCATCCACTGCGACGGGTCGACGTGGCCCGTGTACATGCCCATCGACGGCCCGTCGAACTGGCCATAGCGCTGTCCGTGCAGCAGCGCCGCGGCCCGCTCGCCCCGCGCCCGCTGGTCCGGGTCGTGAAGCCGTAGCACGCGCTCGACCTGCCGTTGCACGTCGGGCCTGCGGATGTCGCCCAGGACCCGCGCGAACGGCCGGTCGATCTCGTCGAGCGTGCCCGCCGAAGCGAAGAACGCGACCCACCCCGGGTGCGAGGGGAGAATATTGCCGATCAACAGGATCGGCACCTCCGGGATCAGGTTCGCGACCTGGGCCGTCAGGTCGGGGAACGACCAGACGCAGAAGTTGAAAACCACCAGGTCGGGGTAGGACAGCGCGATCCGCCGCGCCTCGTTGCGCGCCGTTTCGTAATTCCAGACGATCTTCCGGGCCGCTACCACGTCGTGCTTCCGGCGGAAGTACGCCACGAGCCGCTCTTGAAACGCGCGGCAGTCCTTCTCGGTCGCCTTGGCGACCCGCGCCCGTCCGTCCGTAAAGGTGACGATCCCGATTTTCATGGCGACCTCCATCGGCGGGCAGAGTTCGCTAGCGCCGTGCACGACCGCGTCCTGTAACAGCGCGTATTTACGCCGGCTCGACGGAGTTCCGCAAGCACCCCCCACAAGCTCGCCCAGTCCGGCCGCCGGGTGTGCGCGCGCCCAAGTACCGCTCATCAGATGGTTGTGCCCGGCGGCGGGGAATCTACAATCGTCAGCGCCTCACCGCGGTCGGTGGGCAGTGCGACCGTTGAGAACGGAGACACGCCGTGCCCCCACGCAAGAACCGCCCGGTCTTGTTCGAAGTCGTGGCTCGCGCGCAGCGGGCGCGCGCGCGCAGCCCGAGTCCACCCACCGCGCCGGCGCAGCCGCCCCCGCCGGCCAGCACTGCGGCCCCTCCTCCGCGCGCGCCGTCACCCGCGCCGGCGCCCTCCCTGCCCGATGCCGCCGCACGGCCAGTCATTGCACGCGCTGCCGGCGGGCGCATACAGCTAAGCCTGACCCGACCGCAAGCGGCCATTGCCGTGGCGGGCGTGCTGGTGCTCCTCGGGGCTGCATTCATCGTCGGACGGCGCAGTGCGGAGCCGCCCGTGCCCGGCGCGCCAACCATCGAGGACATCTTTGCGGGGACCACGGCACCGGAGACCCCGCCACCGGTCGTCTCCGCACCCACGCCAGGCCAGGGACGCGGCCCTGGTGCGGTTGCCACGCCCGCGGCGCCGCTGAGCGAGCCTGCGCCGACGGCTCCAGTGCCGGTACGAGAGGGCACGCCGCGGCCCAAGCCGGCCGACGATTTCGTGCTCACACCGGGCGCCTACTACGTCGTCGTGCAGCACTTTCGCCTCCGCGACGGCGAGCGGGCCGCCGCGGCACAGGACTTCCTGCGTTCCAAGGGCGTGGAGTGCGTCATCCGCACCGGCGCCGATCTTCAGCTTGTCGCCACCGGCCGCTTCGAGTCCGAGCAGCAGGCCGAGACCCTCAGGACGCGGATTGTCGAGCTCGGCAAGGAGTACCGCGAGGCCGGCGGCGGCTACGACTTCGCCAGCGCCAAGGCGCGCAAGTTCTAGCCATGTCGCGTTTGGAACAGCTTCGCCAGTTCGCCGCCGCACAACCGGACGACCCCCTTGCGCACTACGGCCTCGCGCTCGAGTACGCGAACCACGAGCGGTGGGACGAGGCGCTCGCGGCCTTTGAGCAGACGTTGCGAATCGACCGCCAGTATGTGGCGGCCCATCACCAGAAAGCGCGCGTCGAGCTGAAGCTGGGACGGCGCGCGGCGGCCGCCGAAAGCCTGCGGGCGGGCATCGCGGTCGCGACTGCCAAGAACGACGCGCACGCCGCCAGCAAGATGAAGGAAATGCTGGAGTCCCTGGAATGAGTCCACTGCGCATCGCCATCGCCGGCTGCACAGGCCAGATGGGCAAGGCGCTCCTCCGGCTGGCCGGCGTCGACCCCGGCTTCACGGTATCCGCCGCCGTGACCGTCCCCGGCGACGGCCTCGTCGGCCGGGACGCCGGCAGCGCGGTGGGCATCGATGCACTGGGTGTTCCGATCGGCACGGAGATTCAGGACCGTTGTGACGCCCTGATTGAGTTCACTTCGCCGGCCGGCTGCGAAGCCTGGGCACGTTGGTGCGCAGCCCACGGCGTACCGCTCGTCAGCGGCACCACCGGTCTGACCGAAGCGCAGCGCGCGGCATTGCGCGCGGCGGCCGAGCAGATTCCGGTCGTGTGGGCGCCCAACATGAGCGTCGGCGTCAACCTGTTGCTGGGCCTCGCCGCGGGTCTGGCCGCCCAGCTCGATGCAGGATGGGACATCGAGATCAGCGAGACCCATCATCGCCGCAAGGTGGACGCGCCCAGCGGCACTGCCCGGGCGCTGCTGGAGGAGATCTGCCGGGCCCGCGGCCTGGACGCCGCCGGTGCCACGTGCTACGGCCGGGAGGGCCAATGCGGACCGCGTCGGCCGGGCGAGATCGGCGTACATGCGCTGCGGATGGGGGCGATCGTCGGGGAGCACGAGATTCATTTCACCACGGACACGGAGTCGCTCACGTTGCGGCACCGCGCCTTCTCGCGCGACACCTTCGCGGCCGGGGCACTGCGCGCCGCACGCTGGCTACAAGGCCGCCCGCCCGGCTTGTATGGCATGCGGGACGTGCTCGGCGTCTGACTAGCGACAGCGCCCTTATGGGCCGCGCGGCCAATCAGCACGCCGCAGCTCCGTCCTGTAACGCGCAATACATCCACAAAAACGCGCCTGCCCGCCCGCACACTGCTGATCCTTCTCGGATTGCCTGATAAGCCGGACTTGCGCGGCCCGCGCTCCCGGCCAACTGAACCCCCCCGCCCCGCACGCCGACAGTGTCACCGGCGAGGGAAGCGTACCCGAATCCCTCCAGTGAATCGATCTAGCAGGCCGGCCACGGTCCGTTTCGTGCGGCGGGCACGTGGTCGGCCTTACAGGTAACACCCGGGAAGGAGAGGCGTGGCATGCTGACGCGGTATCTGGAGCGGAGACGCTTCATCCGCGTTCCGGCGCGCGGACCCGCGCGGTGGCGGTCGGGTTCGCAGAGCGGACACTGCGAGCTGGTGGACATCTCCGCCGGCGGCGCGGGCCTCCGCATGTCCACGCGTAAGGCCAGCCAGCTCGGCCCCCAGATCACGGTCGAGGTCGAGTTGGCGCCCGGCGAGCGCTGGTACGTGGCGAAAAACGCGCGCGTCGTCCGCCGGACACCGAGTGACGAAGACACCTGCCTGGTGGGCATCCAATTCGCGGCGCCCCGGCCGCAGCACTGAGCCTCCGCTCCCCGCCCCGATCATTCATCCCACTCTGGCGCGAGGATTTTTCGCTTGCTGTGTCAAATCGGACCACTTCGGTGCCTATTGGGTGGCAGTGCGGTCGAGTGCGCCGCGCATTCATCCCTGCCACACGCTTCGGGCCCGTGGCGGCAGGGATGTTTCTTTGTTGCCGGCGTGTCCTATGGACTTAGCCTGCTGGTTCGTTACCGCTCCCGCCCCCCACGATGCTGCCCGCCTGTCGGACGTGCTACTCGAAGAGCAGCCGCTCGTCACTCGCACGGCCACGCTCCGGCAGCCCCAAGTGTTGATACGCGGCGGGCCGGGCGACCCGGCCGCGCGGCGTGCGAATCACGAACCCGATCTGGAGCAGATACGGTTCGACGACGTCCTCGAGCGTGTCGCGCTCGTGGCCCATCGTCGCGGAGATGGCCTCGATCCCCGCCGGCCCGCCGTCATAGTGCCGGATCAGCGCCGTCAGATACGCCCGATCGAGATTGTCCAGCCCCAGCGCGTCGATTTGCAGAATCTCCAGGGCTGCATCGACCACGTCCGGCGTCAGCGCACCGTCCCCGCGGACTTCGGCGTAGTCGCGTACGCGGCGGAGCAGGCGGTTGACGATGCGCGGCGTACCGCGCGAGCGCGAGGCCAGGCGCTGCAAGGCCGCGTGATCGGCCTTGATCTTCAGGACCTGCGCGTTGCGCTCGACGATGCGGACGAGCTCGTCTTCCGTGTAGAACTGCAAGTGAAAGAGGAGCCCGAACCGGTCGCGCAGGGCGGCCGACAGCATCCCGGCCCGCGTCGTGGCCCCGACCAGCGTAAACCGCCGCAGGGCGAAGTTGACCGTCCGGCCGCCGATGCCGCTCTCGGTCGTGTAATCGACGCGGAAGTCCTCCAGCGCGGGGTAGAGAAACTCCTCGACGACCTTCGCCAGCCGGTGAATCTCATCGATGAACAATACGTCGCCCCGCTCCATCTGCGTGAGCATCATCATGAGGTCGCCCTGGCGGGCGATGGCCGGCCCGCTGGTCACGCGGATCGTGGCCTGCATCTCGTGGGCGATGACGTGGGCGAGCGTGGTCTTCCCGAGTCCCGGCGGCCCGTCGAGCAGCACGTGGTCCAGCGGCTCGCCGCGCTTCCGGGCGGCATCCAGCGCGATCCGCAACTGCTCGCGGACCACCTCCTGCCCGATGCACTCGTCGAGGCGCTGCGGCCGCAGAGCCGTCAGGTACCGCTCGTCGTCCGGGACGCTTTGCGAAAAGACTCGTTCAATCGCCATGCCCACTCCGCTGCGACGATTCACGATTGGCCGGCAGCAAGCCAGGACCGCATCTCTCCCAGAGCGTCCAAGCCGCTATTCGCTGCTCGCTATTCGTAACTCCTTGGCTCGGTATGCCGCCCGCACGATGGCATCCGGCTCTTTCAAGCTCGGGTCGGCCTCCACGGCGACCGCAACCCAGCGCTGTGCGTCCGCCCGACGGTCACCCCACCGCACGAGGATGTCCACCGCGACACGTTGGGCGTCGGTCATCTCCGCGGCCGGCAGCGGTGCCGCCGTCGGCTGCAGGAAACCCAACAGCTTACCCTGCAGGTCCGCGATGATCTGCGCCGCCGTCTTCTTCCCGATCTCAGGCAGGCTGGTCAGCAGCCGCACATCGCCCTGCTCGATCGCCGCCGCGAGCTGGTGGGCCGGATAGCTCATGGCCCGCAGCGCCCGGCGGTAGCTGATGCCCCGCACCCGCGTGAATGCGCTGAAGAACTCGCGGTCGGTCTCGCTCAAGAAACCGATCAGACGCGGGACCAAATGCGCCCCCGCCGGATTGCCCTCAAAGTACTGGACCGTGAAGAGTGTCAGCTCGTTCCCTACCAGCCGGCGCAGGTCTGCGGCCGCGGAGGCAGGCACCATCACCTCGTAGCCGATGCCCTCGCGCTCGATCACGATCGACTCTTCGGCAACGCCCGATACCCGGCCGGTCAGCCGACAAATCATGCCCGGGCCCTCTCCGCCGCCCCCCGCACCACTCGCCGCGCCTGCCTCAACCGCAGACCGGACAGCGCAATTGCGATTGCGTCGGCCACGTCGGGCGGGTCGGGCAAGCGGGGCAGCCCGAGGGTGGCCATGACCGCCCGCTGGACCTGCCGTTTGCCCGCCCGGCCGCTCCCAGTTAAGAGCTTCTTCACGTTGGTGGCGGCCACGGAGATGACCTCCAGCCCGCGGCGCGCCGCCAGCGCCAGGATCACACCACGCGCGTGGGCCATCAGAATGGCCGTCCGCGGATGCCGGTAATGCGCGTACAGCTCCTCGCAGGCCAGGGCGGCGGGCGCACGACTGGCCAGCACGTCCTCCAGGCTGCACTCCAGCTCGGCCAGGCGCTCCGGCAGCGGCCGGCCCCGCGGCAGACGGATCAGGCCGGCCTCGACCAGGCGGACGGCATCCGCCGTAGGGCCCATTGACACGAGCGCATACCCGCTGCGTTGCAGGCCGGGGTCGATGCCCAGGATCAGATGGTCGGGCGGTACGGCTGGATGCAACGCCGACGAGCTTGGCACACCGCCTCTCATAGCCGCATCATGCGCGCTTTCGGCTTACTGGCAACCGATTTTCTCGGTCGCGGAGTAGCCGCTCCGCCCGGGCAATGTATACGTTTTGTAGGAAGTCGTCGCCTCATAGCCGATGACACACTGCGCGGTAGGCGGTCTCCGCGCAGCGTCGTATAATGTGGTTGAGCGGGCTGCACGCGGCACGGGTCTGGGTATGCGCGGCCGGCGCGTGCGGCTCACATACAAAGGATGTACGGCCATGCGCTTATGTCTGGTGCGCTACGCCCTGCTCTCGTGTCTCTTGTTGTCCTCCGTCTCGTTCGCCGCAGCCGACGAGCCGCTCGAGGCTGCCTATGCAGCGATCCTCCGGGGCGATTACGCCGCCGGGCGCGAGGCGGTTGACCGGGCCTTGGCGGCGGGCGCCGATCCCAACGCGGCGCGGGTGCACGACTGGCTGGAGTCCTACGACCGCGTCGTCGCCTCGCGCAACGATCTGAAGGCCAAGACGTGGGAATGGAACGTCGAGCAAGCCGAAGCGGCGTGGGAATCCGGGCACACGTTCCTGGCCTTGAGCTTCCTGGCGCAGGCCGTTCCCTACGCATCGGCCCCGGATGACTTGAAGACCTTCGAGTGGGTATCCGACCTGACGGAGCGGGCCGAGGCCACCGCCCGTCAGCTCGAGGAAGAGGACCGCTGGACGACCGCGGTCAATTATTACTTGCTGTTGAGCCGAATCAACCCCAAGAACGAGGCACTCAAGCAGCGAAGCGAGAGCGCGGTACGCCGGGCGCGGATGGAATTCACGTACAAGGACGAGAAGGCGCTGCGCGAGCGCATCCGCGACGTCGACCGCGGGCTTTTGCGGTCCGCGATCAAGCTGATCGACCACCTTTACTACGAGCAACCCAACTACCGCGAGATGGCCAGGGGAGCACTGGAGAACCTGACCACCCTCTGCGCCGCAACCAAGCTGCGTGGCTTCCTCGACGGGCTTGCCAACCCCGCCCTGCGCGAGCACTTCCTGGCCCGCGTGCGCGAGCTGCGCAATGACATCGACGGGGAACGGGGTGCCGAGCTGGGCTACAAAGACCTGCTGCGGCTCTTCAACCAGGTCAGCGATCTCAATCGAGAGAGCATCGAAATCCCCGAGGGGCTGCTCGTGGTTGAGTTCGTCAACGGCGTGGTCCTGAAGCTGGATCAATACACCGACATGATCTGGCCGGCGGACGCGGTCGACTTCGAGAAGATGATGATGGGCGGGTTCGAGGGGGTTGGCATCCAGCTCGGGGTGGACGAACGCACCAACCGCCTCAAAGTGGTCACGCCGCTGGAGAACTCCCCGGCCCTCGAAAAAGGCATCCAGCCCGACGACATCATCGTTGCGGTGGACGGCGAGAGCACCGCCAATTGGGGCACCGACGACGCCGTGCGCAAGATCCAGGGCCCCGCGGGCACCGACGTGATCATCACGGTTCAGCGCCCGCGCACCGGCGAGACGATTCCGTTCACGCTGACGCGGCGCAAGATCGTTCTGACCACGGTGCGCGGCGTGGAGCGCAAGACCGGCGATCCGAAGGCGTGGAATTACATGCTGGACCCGGACGCCGGCGTGGCGTACATCCGCCTGACCGGCTTTCACCCCGACTCAGCCGAGGAGCTGCGCGAGGCGCTTCAGGAGGCCCGCGCGCAGGGCATGAGAGGGCTGGTGCTCGACGTGCGCTATAACCCCGGCGGGCTGCTCGACGTCGCCGTCGACGTGGTCAGCACGTTCCTGGACAAAGGCGAGGTCGTCTCGACGCGCGGCCGGCTGGAATCCGAGCGGCGAGAACGGGCGGCCGGCAAGGCCGAGTTCAAGGACCTGCCGCTCGTCATCCTGGTGAGTGAGGCCAGTGCCAGCGCGTCGGAGATTCTGGCCGGCGCCATGCAGGATCACCACCGGGCCGCGATCATCGGCGAGCGCACCTTCGGCAAAGGCAGCGTCCAGCACGTGCGGCCCCTCAGCGACACAGCCAAGCTGAAGCTCACCACTGCCTTGTACTACCTGCCGAGCGGGCGCAGCCCGCACAAGGCCCCGGACGCCGAGCGCTGGGGTGTCGACCCCGACCAGGAGATCAAGCTGACTCCGAAGGAGTTTCGGCGGGTGATCGAGCGTGAGCGCGAGACGTACGTCATCCACAATGAGGAGCCCGAGCCGGAGAACGGCGTACTGAGCGCGGAGGAGCAGGCGCAGCGCCTGGAGGCCCTCAAGTCAGAAGACGCCGATGCGGACGAGGAACCGCCCGTGCTATCGGAGTCCGATTTCAAGCGGCTCGAGTCCGACCCGTACCAGGCGCCGAAAACCGACCCGCAACTGGAGAGCGCGCTGCTTCTGCTCCGCGTGAAACTCGCGGCGGGCCTGCCCTGGCCCCGGGAACTCGCGGCTGCGAAGCCCGACGACCGCTAGCAGTACGTTGAGAAGAGGAGACTGGCGGCGCGCCTGCGGCGGCCGAGCTTCTGCTCGGCCGACGGGCGACCGAGAGGTTGGCCGCTACACACTGGGCGCTGTCCGACGACGGTGCCGCCACGGCGTGCCTCGTTCGATGGCATTGGCGCGCCGGAGCACCACGATTCCGCTCTTCGAGAGCCGGGGCACCGCGGGAGTGCGGGGCGCAATGGACTACTCCCTGGCCCCGGCACTCCCCGCCGACCCAAACCGCGCCGCGAGACGGCCGGCCAACCGGATCATCGATTCGCTGCACCCCGCCAGACTCAACTCCCCTTCCGCCCGAGGAGAGCAGACCAGGTCGAATCCGATGGGTAGCTCGTGTTGCTGCGACCGGAATGCCTCGCGCAGCCGGCGCTTGATCCGATTGCGCTGCACGGCGCCCCCGTGCCTGCGGCCCACCGCCAGCCCCAGCCGGGGGTGCGGCAGTTCGTTCGGCAAGACCCACATGGTCAGGCGTCCGTCGGTAGCCCGCCGGCCATGCTTTCGGATACGCTCGAAATCGGCCTGGCTCAGGACGCGCAGCCGCCGGGCAAATTTGTGCCGACGCCGCGAGCCTTCCTGCTCAGCCGATCCGGGCCTCATTCAGTCACCGCCCCGCGGCCAGACTCCCAGTCCTGAACGGTCCGCCAGACTGATCACCCCGCCGTCGCGCGTAATGCCCTCAAACGGGTCGGCAGCCAGCAACAACGCGCCGTCGAGGTCGGCATAATCCACGAGCGACGCCAGCGTGAGGGCTGGGGCAATGGCCAGGCTGCTGCAAACGAAGCAACCCAGCATGATCTGCATGTCCAGCGCCCGCGCCAGCGCGATCATCCGCAGTGCCTCTCGAATCCCACCACACTTGGTGAACTTGATGTTCACGCCGTCCACGCAGCCGTGCAGCCGCAGGACATCCGCCGGCCGCTCGCAGCTCTCGTCCGCGAAGATGGGGGCCACGCCAAGTCGCCGCAGCTCCGCCATGTGCCGCCAGTCCCCCGCGCGCAACGGCTGCTCGATGAGCGTCGGCCGGAATCGCGCCAGGGCGAGGACGTGGTCGGCCGCGTCCGCAGGCGTCCAGGCCTGATTGGCATCCAGAAACAGCGGACCGTCAAAACGCTCGCGGATGTACGTCAGCGTCTGCTCGTCATCCGCCGTGCCGACCTTGATCTTCAGCGCGTCGAAACCGGCGGCGAGGGCCTCGTCCACCTTGACGCGGATCAGCTCCGGCTCCGCCACGCCGATGGTGAAGGTCGTCCGTTTCCGCGGGCGGCCCAGGCCCAGCATCCGCCAGACCGGCACACCCAGCTTCTTGCCGCACCAGTCGTGCAGCGCGGCGTCCACGCCGTCGATGGCGGCCCGCTGGTCATTGTGGGCCGCGAGCAGCCGCTGCACGATGGGCTCGATCTCGAAGGGATCGTCGCCCAGCAAGCCGGCGATCGACGTAAGTGCAGCCTCCGACGACTCCAGCGTCTGCCCGTAGAGGGTCGAGGGCACGACCTCGCCCAGACCGACCACGCCCTCGTGGTCGAGCCGCACGATCAGCGTCACCTTTTCATCGACCGCCCATTGCGACGTCGCGAAGCGGTGTTTGGGGTGCACGCGCTGCCGCCGGTACGTGAGCTTCATGCACTGCTCCTGCTCAAATCGTCCATCTCGCCGTCAGTCAGCACGTCCTCCAGCGCCGAGATGCTGACAATCGCGGCGCGCTCGACGAAGACGCGCCGCCGGTTGACCGTCCGCGCCCCCTCGCGCTCCAGCACGCCGGCGTCGTTGACGTACTTCTCCTTGGTGCTGTGGCCTTCGCTGCGGTCGTGCACGTCCGCCCGGGTGAGCCAGTAACCGCGGTCGTCGTAGGCCTCCAGGAGGCCGATGTAGACGAGCGGACCCTGCGTGTCCAGGACGACGCAGCGCCCCACAAACTGCCCCAACGAATTGGCCGCGTGCTCTTCCATTTCCGGCCGCCCAGCCACAACCACCGCCACCGCTCCGTTCCCTTCCGCCGCAAACCCAGTATTCTACTCTCTTCACGCCGCCGGAGCGATTCCGGCCGCAGCCGGTACAGGCATGACCCCGCAAACGGACCAGGCCGTTGTCCTCCGCTTGACCGACTACTCGGAGACATCGCAGATAGTCACCGTGTTTGCCGCCGCACACGGTCTGCTGCGCTTGATCGCCAAGGGCGCCCGCCGTGCCACCCGCAAACGCGCCTCCACCGGGCTCGACCTGCTCGAGCTCGGCGAGTTGAGCTTTCTTCCGCCGCGCGGCGACGCCCAGCTCGGGACGCTCACCGATTGGTTGCAGCAGGAGACCTTCGGCGGCGTGCGGCGGGAGTTGCTGCGCTTGTACGGGGCGCTGTACGCGGGAGAACTCGTTGCCTCGTTGACCGAAGAGGGCGACCCTCATCCGCATCTGTTCGACGCGCTGGTGCGTACGCTGCGAGCCCTCGCCGGCGATGGTCCGGCCGCGGCCAGCCTGCCCGAGTTTCAGAGTGACCTGCTGCGGGCGATCGGGTACGCGCCCAACCTGGAGCACTGCCTCGATTGCCGGCGGCCGCCCCCGCGCGGGAGCGCGGTCTACTTCAGCTCGGGGGCCGGGGGCCTGTTGTGCCGCGACTGCGAACGCCACCACGTCGAGAAACGGCGGCTCCCGACGGGCCTCCTCGAAACCGGGCCACAAACCGGCGACCCGCGCGCCTGGTTCGACCTGCTCGACTATCACCTGACACACGTCGCCGGGCGGCGCTTTAAGACCGCGGCGCAGGTCGCGGCGTTGCTCGCCAAAGGCGACTCGGCCGCCTGAGCACATGCCGCGCCGACCGCGGCTGTCTCGCGGGCCGGACGGCGGATAAAATACTACAGATGTAGCGTCCCGATCGAGAGGAACGATGGACGACGAAGCGCTCTTCATTCCGCAGTCCGTGCCGCTCTTTCCGCTGCCGGAGGTCGTGCTCTTCCCGCGCACCATCCTGCCGCTGCACATCTTCGAGCCCCGTTACCGGAAGATGCTGGCCGACGCTCTCGACGGCGATCAGGCGATTGCGGTCGCGCTGCTCAAGCCCGGTTTCGAGCCCCTGTATTACACACGCCGGGCGCCGATCCATCCGACGATCGGGGTCGGCCGCGTGATCGAGTCGGAGAAGCTGCCGGACGGCAACTACAACCTGCTGTTGCGCGGCGTGGGACGGGCCACGATCGTCGAGGAGCAGCGGGACCGCGAGTACCGCGTCGCCCAGGTCGAGCCGGTGGAGACCTTCTGTCGCACCACGGAGAGGCAGGATGAGCGGCTGCGCAAAGAGCTTTGGGCGGCGATCCGCGGCAACCCGGGTCTGGACCCCGACCTGCGCCGACACTGGCTGCGTCTGGTGCGCACCGGCGTCGAGCTGGACGCCCTGAGCGACCTCATCGGGGCCGGAGTCCCGATTGAGGCCGAGTTGCGCCAGTGTCTGCTCGCGGAGCCGGACGCCTTCGCCCGGACGACCATGCTCCTGGACCAGGTTCGCACGTTGCGGGCCATCGCCCGCAACTATTGGCGCGCGATGCGACCCGATGCCAACAGCATGAATTAGCGCGCCGGAGGCCAAGCGGTCCGCGCCGGGACCGCAGGGATAACGGCCCGCCGCAAAAGTGTAGCGCCGGACCTCCGTGTCCGGCGAGGATTCCATTCGGCTCGAAAGACGTCGGACACCCGCCACGGCGGGCAGGTCGCCACAGGCGACTCGCTGCGGCGAGCTCAGGTCCGACGCTGTGGGTGAGCGGTCCACGAGGAGTTCTGTGGCGGACTGATAAAGGAGGGGGCGGTCAACGGAGACTGTGCTGCAATTGAGGTTGACCAGGGGAGGCATTTGTCTTAATATTACGCTTGAGTGGGGAGCGGCTGCGGACGGCGCCGCTTCATCTCGTTCGTGCCAGCCCGGCCCACCCACCATCACCAGGGCCGTAACGTCACATGTCGAGTTCCCTCGGGCAGCGTGCAGAACACGCACTTCTTCTTGAAGGAGGAGCACCATGCAGACCGCGAATTGCACAATTGGGCTGATTCTTGCCTTGCTTTGCGCTGCCCCAGCGCCAGGCCAGACGCCCGCCGGAACCGCGTTCACGTATCAAGGGCAGCTTGAAAAAGCGGGGGCCCCGCTCACCGACACGGCCGATTTTCAGTTCAGCCTATGGGATGCCGCGGCCGCCGGCACACAGATTGGCGCAACCCAGGCAGCAGCAAACGTCAGTGTCCAGGGCGGGCTGTTTACCGTATGGCTAGACTTCGGGGCTGCGGCATTCGCCGGCGACGCCCGCTGGCTGGAGATCGCCGTGCGCTCGCCGGCCGGCAGCGGCAGCTACACAACCCTCAGCCCGCGGCATGAGCTGACACCAACCCCCTACGCTCTCTTTGCCCAGACTGGGTCGGCGACGGCCCTCCAAGGCCGTCCGGTGAGTTCCGCAGCACCCGGCGCCGGCCAGGTGTTGGAGTGGGACGGAATCGGGTGGGCCCCGGGGACGGACAATGACACCACGTACACCGCCGGCACGGGGTTGACGCTCGCGGGCACGCAGTTCTCGCTGGACCTGACGTATGCCGACAGCCGCTACGTCAACGAAGGTCAGGCCGCCGGCGGCGACCTCACGGGCACCTACCCCAGCCCTACGATTGCGAACAACGCAGTCAACAGCGCGAAGATCGTCGATGGCAGTGTGGCCCTGGCCGACCTGGCCTCCAACTCCGTCAACAGCGCGAAGATCGTTGACGGCGGCGTGGCGATGGTCGATCTGGCCGCCAACTCGGTAGACAGCGCCAAGATCGTGGACGGTGGAGTAGCCCTGGCTGACCTGGCCTCCAACTCGGTCAACAGCGCCAAGATAGTCGATGCCAGCGTGGCGTTGGCCGACCTGGCCGGTAGCTCAGTGGACAGCTCGAAGATCGTCGATGGCAGCGTCGCGCTGGCGGATCTGGCCTCCAATTCCGTGGACAGCTCGAAGATCGTCGATGGCGGCGTGGCCCTGGCGGACCTGGCGTCCAACGCGGTGAACAGTGCCAAGATCGTCGATGGTTCGGTAGCCTTCAGCGACCTCAGCGATCCGCTGACCATCGGCTCGACGTTCTGGGATTGGGATATCACCAGCGGCGAGGTCGACATCGACATCACCTCAGACTACCCGGCCATTAATATTGAGAGCACGTGTACTACCTATGGCGACTGCCTGGCGCTGCGTTCGTCCGCCACCGCGGGCACCTCGACATGGGTGCTCTACGCCTACACCAAGAACGGCGACTGCGGCTACTTCACCAAGAGCGTCGATGACAACGCGTACGCCGTCTATATCGCGTCGCCGGCCAGCGATTCCGAAGGCCTGTACGTCTACGGCAATACCCTCGCCACCGGCACCAAGAGCGCGGCGATCGAGACCTCGCAGGGGCCACAGGCCATCTTCTCCGTCGAGAGCCCCGAGGTGGAGATCTACGCGTCCGGCAGCGCGTTGCTCTCCGCGGGCGCGGCCTTCGTCGCGTTCGACCCGCTGTTCACAGAGGCCGTGTCGCCCAACGTGGAGATCCGGGTGACCGTCACGCCGATCGGCGGCTGGAGCGGGCTGTACATCGAGTCCACGAGCCCGGAGGGATTCACTGTGGCGTCGGCGGCCGGCGACGCGAACATCCGTTTCCACTGGATGGCCTGTGGCCGGCGCGCGGGCTATGAGGCGCGGCCGTACATTGCGATTCCCGACCCGCTCGAGGAAGAGGCGATCCGGCAAGCCAAGGAAGCGGCTCACGCCGCCAAGAAGTCCGCCGGCGAAGAAGCCACCCGGCGCGCCGCGGGTAACGCCCGTTGACGCGCGCAGGAGAACCTACTCATGAGCAAGCGACTCTACACCCTCATCACGGCAAGCGTGGCAGCCTTCGGCGCCTTCAGCGTCGTGGGCGACGGCTTTGAGATCGACTGGTGGACCGTCGACGCCGGCGGCGACATGTGGACCACCGGCGGCGACTATGAACTGTCCGGCACCATCGGCCAGCCGGACGCCGGCCCGGTCATGACCGGCGGCGACTTCACGCTGACCGGCGGTTTCTGGGTCGGCGCGATCGTCACGCCGCCGATCTGCGTCGGTGACGTGAATTGCGACGGGTTCATTAGTTTCGCCGACATCAACCCGTTTGTGTTAATGCTGAGCAACTTCACCGCCTGGGAGCAGGCGTACCCGGGGTGCCCCTGGGAAAACGGCGATGTCAACGATGACGGCACCGTTGGGTTCGCCGACATCAACCCGTTCGTGGCGCTGATGACCAGCGGCCAGGGACCGTGCCCGTAGGGCACTGCTCACTCTTGGTTCCCACAGCGTCGCACGCACAGCGCGCTCAGAGCGCAGCCGGTGCGCCACGGCGGCCTCGGCCACTATTCTGAGCTTTCAGTTCGCCACTCTGCGGCAGCGCCTATAATCTCGGCACGCAAGAGGGAGACCGGCGATGTGCGAGTTGGCGATGAAGAAGTGTGTTCCGTGTCAGGGTGGTGTCCCGGCGCTGTCGCGCACTGCGTTCACCCCCCTGCTCCAGCAGCTTCACGGTTGGGAGGTCGTGGACGATCACCACCTGTCTAAGACTTTCGCGTTCCCCGACTTCAAATCCGCGCTCGCCTTCGTCAACCGGATTGGCGAGCTCGCGGAGGCGGAAGGTCATCACCCGGACCTTTGCCTGTCGTGGGGCAAGGTCGCGATCGAGCTGTGGACGCACAAGGTCGATGGGCTGACCGAGAGCGACTTCATTCTCGCGGCCAAGATCGACCAACTTCCGCGCGAATGACCGCCGGGGCCGAGTCCTGCCACCTGGCTGCGGTCGCCACCAGTGTCCGATATGGACGGCTTACTCGCCGTTGGGATCGGTTACGGCGAGGGTATCCAGGGCGCCTGTGCCCCTTCGGCGTGCCATTCCCCTGAACAACCGCAACTTCGAGGCCGACACCTGGTACAAGGTACGGCGCGCACGACGGAGCCGAGCCGGGCGGTCGCGGCCCGCTGTCGCCGTCCGCCGAGGAATTCGTACCATGCTCGATGTCGATCTGACTTCGCTGAGTCCCGATGCGGTTGATGACACCCTGGAGCGTCTGCGCGGCAACGGCGACACGGAGTGCGATATGCCCTCGGCCGAACTGATCCAGTGGTTGCAGATGGCCATCGAGCGCGAGGCCTCCGACGTCCATCTGGTGCCCGACTACCCGCCGATGCTGCGCATCCACGGCCAGCTCCGCGCCGCCGCGGAGACGCCGTTGAGTGCGGAGCAGACGCGGCAGATGGTGGATTCGCTGGTTCCGGAGCGTTCGCGGGGGCTGATCGAACTCAACAAGAACATGGACTGCTCGGTCGCGCTGCACTACCGCGGCGGGCAATCCCGTTTTCGCGCGAGCGTTTACCTCGCCCAGGGCCAGTGGTGTGCCTGCCTCCGTCACATCCCGAACGACATCCCCTCGCTCGAATGGCTCGGGTTTCCAGAGGACCTCGCGCAACGGCTTATCAGCCACGGCAACGGACTGGTCGTCGTCACCGGCGTCACCGGGTCAGGCAAGACCGCGACGCTGGCGGCACTGGTCAACCTGCTGCGGCAGAACACGAATAAGCGGGTCCTGACGGTCGAGGAACCGATCGAGTATCTCCATCCAGCGGGCGTCGGCGGGATGGTGACCCAGCGCGAGGTCGGCCGCGACGTGGAATCCTTCGCCGACGGCCTGAAGCACGGCCTACGGCAGGACCCGGACGTGATCCTCGTCGGCGAGATCCGCGACCGCGAGACGGCCCAGATGGCGCTGAGTGCGGCGGAGACCGGACACCTGATCCTGACCACGCTGCACACGCGGGACGCCAAGGGCGCTCTGACGCGGCTGGTGGACATCTTCCCGCAGGAAACGCAGGACGACATCCGCACCCAGCTCGCCATGAGCCTGCGCTCGGTCGTCTGCCAGCACCTGCTGCCCGCGGTCAGCGACAGCGACAAGCGCGTGCTGGCCCTGGAGGTGCTGCACGTCAACCAGCAGGCGCAGGTGGCGATCCGCTCCGGGAAGATCGAGACCATCGAGTCCGTCGTCCAGACCGGCAAACGCGACGGCATGTACACGCTCGACGAGGACCTCCAACGGCTCGTCAACACGCGCAAAATCTCGCTCGACACGGCCCGGCGGTTCGCCAAGGAGCCTAACGCCATCACGGCCGTGACGAACGCGTGGACGTAAGGGCCGCGGCGGGCGTTTCACTTCCACGAGAGTGAGCCTCTGTTCCAGCGCAGCGCGCACGCCGTCGCTTGACGCGCCGCGCGGCACGCGGTTAACGTACAGTGGGCGTGTGAGGTGCGCCGGCAGAAGGGGCCGAACATGGCATTTGAAATCACGATGGTGGATGTCTGGACCGCCGAGCTGGAAGACCGGCCGGGCACGCTGGCCGAGAAGGTGGAGGCGCTTCAACGCGCCGGGGCGAACCTCGAGTTCGCCATCCTCCGGCCATCGGCGGACGTACTGTCGAGCACTGGACTGCTCTTCGTAGCTCCGGTGGTTGGGCTGGCGCAGGTCCACGCGGCGACCGAGGCCGGGCTCGAGAAGAACGCGAGCATGCACGCGCTGCGCGTCGTCGGGCCGGACCGGCCGGGCCTGCTGGCGGGCATCGCCCGCGCCCTCGCCGACGCCCGCATCAACGTCACCGCCCTGTGGGCCGCGGCCCTGGGCGACCGTGGCGCGCTCTACATCCGCTTCGAGTCGAACGCGGATGCGCGGCGGGCCGCGCAGCTCCTGACGGCCAAGCTCGGGTAGTTCCCGCAACACGCCGTCGGGTCAGGCCCGCCGCCCGAAGAAGTCCATCAGTCGGGGGAACATCGTCATCAAGCCCAGCGCGAAGCGCGTGGTGCTGCTCGTCCACACCTCTGGCCGCGGCCGCCGCAGACAGCGGACTACCGCGTTCGCCACGGTCTCCGGCCGCTGCACGAGCCAACGCGGCAGGGTCCGCGACCTGGTCTCGGCCGTCGGCACCTGCCCGTGGTACGCGATCGCCCGGTCGATGAACTCGGTCGTTGTGTTGATCGGATGAACGGACGCGACCTCGATGCCCTGCGGGCGCAGCTCCATCCGCATCGCCCGGCAGAAGTGATTCTGCGCCGCCTTGGTCGCCGAATACGCGGCGAAATTCGGGATCGTGAACTTCGCCAGGGCACTCGAGCACATGAGCAAGTGCCCCCGTCGCTGCCGCGCAATCAACCGCCGCGCCGCCCCGCGGAGCAGTTCGAAAGACGCGAAGAAGTTGACCTCGAAGATCGCCCGCAGCTCCGCCGTGGTCAATTCGTGCTCCGGCTTCTTGAACCCATAGCCGGCATTGGCAAACACGACATCGAAGCGCCCGAACCGTCCCTCGGCGGCGTCCAGCAGCCGCGTGCTCATCCCCGCGTCGGTCACGTCACCGGCGACGGCCTCCGTGCAGCGGCCCAGGCTGCGAATCTGCGCCGCGACCGCTTCGAGCCGGTCCGCCCGGCGGCCGTTGAGAACGACATCCATCCCCGCCTGCGCACAAGCCACGGCCGTAGCCGCCCCGATGCCCGAGCTGGCACCGGTCACCACCAGGACGCACCCTCGAAGGTCTCTTGCCATCGTCGGGAGATTCTATAAGCCAGCGCCCCGGATTGCCTGCCGCGGAGCCCGTCCCCCGCTTTTCAGCGGACTGTCAAACAAGCTGGGAGATCAGCCAGTACAGGGCGCCGGCGATGGTCGCCGAAGCGGGCAGCGTGAGCACCCAGGCCCCCACAATCTCATATCCGAGCCCCCAGCGAACGGCGGACATGCGGCGCACTGCACCGACGCCAAAGATCGACCCGGTGATCGTGTGCGTGGTGCTGACCGGGATGCCGAACTGCGAGAGCGCAAGGATGGTCACGCCGCCGCCGGTCTCGGCACAGAAGCCGTCGACGGGCCGCAGCTTGGTGACGCGGTCGCCGAGCGTGTGGACGACTTTCCAGCCGCCCAGGTACGTGCCGAGCGCAATCGCGCCGTGGCAGCTCAGGATGATCCACCAGGCCAAGTGCGTCGACCCAGGGTTGCCGTCGTGCGTCGCCCAGCTTTGGAGAGCGGGCACGCTCATCAGCAGGGCGAAAATGATGCCCATCGTCTTCTGGGCATCGTTCAGGCCGTGGCTCAGGCTGTAGACCGCCGCCGAGACGAGTTGCAGCGCGCGGAAGATGCCGTCGACCCCTCGCGGCGTGCAATTGCGGCAGATCCAGAGCGTCACCACCATGTTGAGTGCCCCGAGGCCCAGGCCGATGAGCGGCGAGAACGCGATGAAGAGCGCCACGACGCCGATCTTGCTCCAGATCAGTGCGGCGACCCCCCCGGCAACCAGGGCCGCGCCGGCCATTGCGCCGATCAGGGCGTGCGAGACGCTGATCGGCAGCCCCTGCCAGGTGCATACGACGGTCCAGATGATTGCGCCCGCCAGGGCGGCGAGGACGAGGTTGGGCGAGACGACGGTGGAGTCGATCAGCCCGGTGCCGATGGTCCGCGCCACGTGCGTCTCGAAACCGAAGGCCGCGACGAAGTTGAAGAACGCCGCCCAGAGCACGGCGGCACGAGGCGACAAGACGCGCGTGGCCACGATGGTCGCGATCGAATTCGCCGCGTCGTTCAGCCCGTTGCTGAAGTCGAACAGCAAGGCAACGATGATGATGATGATAACGTAGGTAACCATGCGCCGGTGGGTCAGGCGTTCTTGAGCATAATGGCGCGGATCGCGTTGGCGATGTCTTCGCAGCGGTCGATGGCCCGCTCCGTCAGCTCGTAAATCTCCTTCCACTTCATGACGAGCAGCGGGTCCCCGCCCTGGTCGAAGAGCTCGGCCAGCGCCGCGTGGTTGTTGTCGTCCCCCACGTTCTCGAGGTAGTGGATCTCGACGAGCACCTTATGCAGCCCGTCGGGCTTCTTCAGGTTTCGCAGGTAGCCGATGGCCTGGTTGGCCAGCCGGCACGACTTCTGGAGCACCTCGGTCTGCCGGATCAGCCAGGTGCTGGGTTCCGGGATGCGATAGAGCGTCAACCGCTTGGCCGCCGCATCGATCTCGTCGATCACGTCGTCCACCCGCAGCGTCAGCGTCTCGATGTCTTCCCGGTCGAAGGGCGTGATGAAGGTCTGGTCCAGGCGGTCGAACGTGCGGTGGGCGATCTCGTCGCCGTCATGCTCCACCTGCCGAATCCGCGCGACGTGCTCCTCGCGCTGCGCGTAGTCGAGCACGAGGCGCGCGTACGCGTCGGCGGCCCGCACCATCACTTCGCCGGCCTTCTCGAAGAGCTCGAAGAAGGTCTTGTCCCGCGGGATGATGCTGAACATCTCGCATCCTCCGATCCCCAGAACTCGCTCGTTCACGACCGCGCACATAGTAGAGAGGGCCGCGGCGGCCGCCAAGGCAACTCTCGGAAAGTTGGCGGCCGAAATCGGCGGAGGGTGTCCGCGCGCTAGGGCGGGACCGCCCGGCCCCGCGCGCACCGCGGCGCCCGAACGCCTTGACGAACCGGCCGGCGGCATGCTAATTGGTGCCGCTTCGCGCCCGCCCCAGTCGCGCGGGCGCTCCGAACAGGTGACTGGAGGTCAACCGGAGCATGAACGCGTGTGGCAGTAAGGAACTGGCGGAGCCGGGCGGACGCCCCTGCCTGGCCCTCGCGCGCGTAAGAGTGGAAGTACTTCGGGCGCCGCACAGGTTGCCGGAGCCGTGATGCCCTGATCCGCCGGCGTCTTCGCTGGCCGCCTCCTCGGCCCGTCCACTCCGCACCCGCGGCCCCGTCCCCGGACAGAGAGGAGCGCAGCCATGATCAACCCGATCCTCACCCCCGAACTGCTGGAACTGCTTAACGCCGGCGACCGCGCCGCTCTGGCCGAGGTCGTCGCGTCCGTCCACCCCGCCCAGATGGCCGAGTTCGTCGCGGCGTTGGATGATGCGGACACGTGGCGTCTGCTCGGAATGCTGGACCGTTCGCAAGCCGCCGAGCTCTTCTGTCACTTCGATCTGGACCGCCAGGCCGTACTCGCGACCGGCGCAAATCGGCAGGCGATGGCCCAGATGCTCGAAGCCCTGCCGCACGACGACCGTGCCGATCTGGTCCAGCGGCTCGATCCGCAGGTGGCCGAGCAGATTCTGCCGCTGGTCGCGAAGGCCGAGCGCGAGGACATTCGCAAGCTGGCCAGCTATCGCGAACGCACCGCCGGGTCCTTGATGAGCAGCGATTACGCGACCGTGCGGCCGGACATGACGGTCGCGCAAGCGCTCGAACACGTGCGGGTCCTGGCCCCGACGCGTGAGACCATCTACTACATTTACGTGGTCGATTCGGCCCATCGGTTGATCGGGTTCGTCTCCCTGAAGGACCTCATCCTGGCCCGG
Organism: Phycisphaerales bacterium; assembly: GCA_022839625.1. Taxonomy (GTDB): domain Bacteria; phylum Planctomycetota; class Phycisphaerae; order UBA1845; family Fen-1342; genus JALHJL01. Next base: position 13,533 of record JALHJL010000033.1, on the reverse strand, counting down.
CCGTCGCAGCTCGTGCTCGACATCATGCACGAGGACGTGCTGAGCGTGGAGGTCGACGAGGACCAGGAGGTCGCCGCTCAGCGGATCGAGAAATACGATTTCCTCGCCGTGCCGGTGGTCGACGGCGATCGCAAGCTCGTCGGCATCATCACCTACGACGACGCGCTGGACGTGCTCCGCCAGGAGAGCCAGGAAGACATCGAGAAGTTCATGGCGATCGGCGGACGGCACCAGGTCGGCGAGTATCTCCGCACCACGGCCTGGGGCCATTTCCGCAAGCGCGTCTACTGGGTGATCGGGCTGGCCGCCCTGGGGCTGGTCAGCGGCACCATCATCCACGGTTTCGAGAGCACGCTGACGGCGATGCTCATTCTGGCGCTGTACATGCCGATGGTCGCGGACACCGGCGGCAACACCGGCAGCCAATCCGCCACCGTCGTGGTGCGCGCCCTGGCGCTCGGCGAGATCGCGCCGCGCCACGCGCTGCGGGTCTTGTTCAAGGAATTCCAGATTGCCTTCCTGCTCGCCATCATCCTGGGACTCTTGTCCTTCGGAAAGGTCCTCTTCCTGTCACGGGCCAGCGAGGTGCCGGTCGGCTACTCGCTGGTCGGCATTGGCGGTTGCATCGCGCTGGCTCTCTCGCTCCAGGTGGTCTCGGCGACGCTGATCGGGGCACTCTTGCCGCTGGGGGCAGCGCGCCTGAAGCTGGACCCGGCCGTCGTGGCCAGCCCCGCGCTGACGACCGTCGTGGATATCACCGGGCTGCTGATCTACTTCACGACCGCCAAGCTTTTGCTTGGGTTGTAAGGCGGGAACGCCATCGCGACCGGGCCCCGGTCGGGCGCGCGAGTGGAATAATCGCGTGGCCTGCTCGACGTCCGCCGCTTGAGGGCGTACGATTCCATTATGTTCGGCCAGGCAAGCAGGCTGATCAGGTTCACGCGCCCGCCCTGAACAGGTGCCTCGTTCGAACCTCGGGCACCGCTGCCGACCCCGAGATTGCCAAGCGTGCGCGAAAGAGAGAGATGGAACTTCCCCGCCGCGACCGTGGCGATGAGTTGTGTCGGGCCGGCGAACTGACGGCCTTGCGCGACCGGCTGCGCGCGCGCGCCCGCCATCACGAGCTCGTGACGGTCATCGCCGGTGCATTTGACCATCGCACCCGGATGTTGCCGTTCATCTACGCGGACACGCGCATGGCGCCGGCCGGCGTGCGCGCGATCGGATCGGCCCTGGTTGACGCCGGCTTCGCGAAGACACGCATCGTTCTGCAGCAGTGGAACCCGAACTTCCGGCCCAGCGACATGCGCCTCGACGGCCGCGTGCCCGACCTGTTCCTGGTTTCGAGCATGCAGATCCACACGGCGGCGTGCCACGCACTTATTCGCGACGCCTGCCGGATCGACCCCGCACACCGCCCGCTCATCATCGCCGGCGGACCGAAGACGGTCTACGAGCCGTGGGACGTGTTCAGTGCGGACCCCGGCGACCCCTGGGGGGCCGACGTGGCGGTAACTGGAGAGGAGTACGTCCTGCTCAGCCTGCTTGAGCGGCTGCTGGCCGAGCGCGGCCGGGACGAGACTCCCCGCGCTGCCTTTCTGCGGGCCCGCGACGCCGGGCTGCTCGACGATATTCCGGGACTCGTATACGCTCGCACCGGTCCCGGCGGCACGGGCGAGGAGCTGGTGGATACTGGCATCCAGCGGCTCGTGGGCGATCTCGACGAGTTGCCGCACCCCGCGCTGGGATTTCGGCTGCTCGAGCCGCCGAGCAGGCGGACCACGCTGCAATCTCAAGCCCTCACGGCCGATCAAGTCCGCCGCCACAGCCCGATCGCCGCACTCGTCCTCACGTTCGGCTGCAAGTTCAACTGCCCGTACTGTCCGATTCCTGCGTACAACCAGCGGCAACACCGCGTGAAGAGCGGGGCGCGCGTGGCGGACGAGTTCGTGCGGCTGCACCGCGAATTCGGGCTGCGGTATTTTTTCGGGGCGGACGACAACTTCTTCAACCACAAGCAGCGCACGCTGGAGATCGTCGAGACGCTGGCGCGGACGGAAATCGACGGCACGCCGCTTCGCAAGAGAGTGCGCTGGGGCACCGAAGTCACCGTCCACGACACGCTCCAACTGCGGGACCACTTGGCGACGGTCCGCAGGGCCGGCGTGCGGGCCTTGTGGCTGGGGGTCGAGGACATGACCGCCAGGCTGGTCAACAAGGGCCAGAGCGTGAGCAAGACCACGGAGGCGTTTCACCTGCTCCAGCGACACGGCATCTCTCCGATGCCCATGATGATGCACCACGACACGCAGCCGCTATTCACGCGCCGCGGAGCCTACGGACTGCTGAACCAGGTCCGCCTGCTCCGCAAGGCCGGTGCGATCAGCCTGCAAGTCTTGATGATGACGCCGGCCACGGGCTCGCGCTTCTACGAGGGCGTGTTTCGCGACGGCCGGGTGTATGCCAGCGCCGCCGGCCGGCCGGTCGAACCTCACATGCTCGACGCCAATTACGTCGTGGCGTCGGAGCACGCGCGACCGTGGCGCAAGCAGCTTAACATCATGCTTGCCTACCTGTACTTCTATAACCCGGTCCGGCTGCTGATCGCGCTCGTCCGGCCCAAGAGCAAGCTCTATCTCGCCGATGCCACCGTACAACTCATCGGCATGTGGGGACTGACGCACACGATCCGCCGCACCTTCGGATGGGCGATGTGTCTGTTGCGTGGCCGCATCCGGCATCGCGCCGACGTCCCCACCACCGCGCTCCACATGCGTGGCATCGGCGATCGGTCCGCCAGCCATGCGCTGCCGTTGGCGTCCGCCGGCGAGCGGGTGCGGTCGCCGCGCGTTCCTCCCGGGGTAACGAGCCCTGGCAGGCGGGGACCCTTGAGTGGCGCGGGAGCCACTCGGGGCGACGCACCCGGGCTTGCGGTGATCGCGTTGCCTATACGCGTCGATCCCGCGACCTGAAAGCCGGCCCGCCGTGCACAGCGCACAGCCAAGAACGGAGACCATGTGTCAAGGAAATCGCGACCTTCGATCCACAAGCGGGAGCGGGAGCTTCGTAAGAGCCAGCGGCGGGCGGAGAAAGCCGAGCGGGCCGCGGCGAAGCGCGACAAGTCGGCTGAGACTCCGGCGCCAGAACCCTCCATTGTGATGGTACCTGACGCAGACTCTCCGCCGCGCGCGGATTGAGCTGGGCGCGCACCGTCGCTCGCAACCCCGATCACCTTCCCGACCGGGCCTCGACGGCCGCCACGCCCCGACTGCCAGGAGGGCAGGCCCGCGCCCTGCATCGTGCGGCCTCTGTGGGTTTCCGAGCCCCGACACTATCATGAAGTATGAACGCGGGTACGTGCCCGGCGACATCGAGATGGACTCATGGGCTCCTGGTTCTTCGTCTCTGACTTGCACGGCCGGACAGAGCGTTACACGAAGCTCTTCCAGGTCATCGCGGCCGACACGCCCGAGGTCGTGCTGTTGGGCGGCGACCTGCTGCCCCATGGCGCGGCCGCGCTGCACGGGCAGACCGGCCTGCCGCACGATCTCGTCCGCGACTTCCTGCTCGCGAACCTGCGCACCTTGCGTGCCGGCCTCGGTTCGGCCTATCCGCGCATCTTCGTCATCCTGGGGAATGACGATCCCCGCGCGGAAGAGGAAGCCGTCCTCGAAGGCGACGCGGCCGGCGTTTGGGAGTACGTCCATCAGCGACGGCTGTCGGTCGGCGAGTATGACGTCTACGGCTACGCCTGTGTTCCGCCCACGCCCTTCCGCCTGAAGGACTGGGAACGGTACGACGTGTCGCGCCACGTCGATCCCGGGTGCGTATCGCCCGAGGAGGGGGTTCGCACCGTCGCGGTGGCCGAGAACCACATCCGCTACGGTACGATCGTCGACGACCTGGCGGCCCTCTTCCAGGACCGGAATCTCGAGCGGGCCGTGTGCCTCTTCCACGCCCCGCCCTACCGTACTAGCCTCGACCGGGCCGCGCTCGACGGGATGATGGTCGATCATGCTCCGCTGGACGTGCACGTCGGCAGCGTCGCAATCCGACGGTTCATCGAGGATCGCCAGCCGCTCCTCACGCTGCACGGCCACATTCACGAGTCCGCCCGGCTAACGGGCGCGTGGCGCGAAGTGATCGGGCGCACCCACTGCCTGTCTGCCGCGCACAACGACCCCGAGCTGGCACTGGTGCGCTTCGACCCGGCCGACCCAGCGCAAGCCACACGCACCTTGCTCTAGGGGGGGTTCACTTTCGGTCGGGTGCCACGGGCAGCTTGTCTGCCCGTGCTTCAAGCGGCACTGGCAGCAAGCTGCCAGTGGCACCCGGCGTGTAACGGCCGACCGGAAGGTCGGCCGCCACAGGAATCCAGAAACTGCTCTACCGCTGCGCTTCCGTCGCCGCACTCGCCGGTGGCCGGCGCAACGGCAGCCGCCGGGCGCCGTCGGTCACGGCGTTGATCTTCACGGCGAAGCTGGTGCGATTCGCGATGTCCTCGTCGGTCAGGATATGAACGTCCAGCAAGCCGTCGGTCTTGTAACCCGTACGGAGGTGGTTCATCTCGCTCAAGCACAGGCTCCAGCCTCGCAGCCAGAGCTCCAGTGCCTCCCGCTGCTCCGGCGTCCCGCGGAAATGGACCAGCAGGTCGATGTCGCTGCCCGGGCCGGCGGTGGCATTCTTGACCGACCCGATGAGATAGACCGCCGCCACGCCGAACCGAGCCGGGTCGATCTCGGCCGCGATCCGCTCCGCCATACGGTACCGCCAGCGCCAGTCCTGCCCGCGCTGCGGCTCGTGCAACGATTCGACTTCGCCGTTGGACGGCAGCTCCGCGGCGGGCGGCACGAGCACGCCGACGGCCTCATCCAGGTCCGCGTTCATCAAGACCCGCAGCACTTGGCCGTCGGCGGCGCTCGGTACGTCGATCACGTGGATCGTCCCCGCCAGGGCGCCGTACTCAGGCACCAGGTCCGCCAGGATGTTGTTGGAGCGCGTCAGGAAGGGCTCGTTGAACACGATCCCCTCTTCGTCCGGGTACAGCGGCAGGTAGCGGATCGAAGCCTCCACCAGGTCCTGGAAAAAATGCGTGCCGAACGACAGGTCCGGCGTGTAGTCGCCTTTCTTGCGGGCGATCTCCACCAGCAGCGCGCAGTTGTTGATGTCCGAGTACGTAACGCGGACGCCGAGCTTGATATCGCCCCGGCTGCCCCAACGGCCCGGCCCCATCAGGGCGAACTGCCGCTTGGGCAGCAGCTTGTTGAGCCGGCCGACCGCCCGCCCCACGGCCACCAGTTGGTCCATGCTGTCCAACTGGCCGTACTTCCCCGGATCGACGTATACGATGTGCGTCAGGTTCGGCACGTGGCCGTTCGAGACGTGGCGGTTCGCCGTGAAGACCAGCCGCTCGCGCGGAAGATCGCGGGGAATGGGGGCCGGAGCGGAGTGGCGGGCCGGGTTCTGCGCCCGGCATTGCAGCAGGTACAGGTCCCGCCCGTCCGAGGCAAACTCGATGTCCACCGGCGTGCTCAGCTTCTCCTCCAGCAGGGTGAGCAACCCGCGAACCTGCTTCACGAACGGAGTCCGCGTCAGCAGCCCTTCGAACGTCACCACCAGGTCATCGCGCTCGAAGTCGATCTGCCCCAGGAGCGGCTGGCGCAGGTGGCCGTCCTGGTAGACCGACACCAGTTGCTCCACCCCCGGCAGTTCCGCGCCGCATTCGCGCAGCAACGCCGTGACCTCCACGGTCTCGAACCGGCCCGTGGCCAGGTTCAGCACGTCGAGGTAGCGCGGCGCGTATCGCACAACTTCCTCCGGGGTGGCATTCACGCGCAGTCCCGGCTGCCCCGGCGCACAGAGCACGGGGAAGTCGTCCCCGACCCGGTCCACGGCCCGCGTCCCGAGTCCCGGTACCAGCCGGACCAGGCCATCCGTGAGCTTGATGCGCGGCGACCAGCGGAACTCGTTCTGGCTGAAGGCCACCCCCGCGAACGCCGGCAAGAAATACTTGCCCACCTTCGTCCCCACCACTTCCTGAATCAAGACCGCCATGCCCTCGGAGAAATCCAGCAGATTGCGCTCGGCCCGGTACTCAATGGCATCCGGGCTCAGGGCCGACGCGTAGACCTCCGCGATAGCATCCGTCAGCGCATCGAGACGCGCCTGCTTGCTGCCCTGATTGGTGAGAAACAGACTCTTGTACTTCCCGGCGAATGCCGCCCCAAAGCGGTCCTCCAGCAAGCTGGAGCTGCGCACGATCAGCGGGCGCTCGCCGAATTCGTCCAAGGCCACGGACAACCCCTTGACGATGTCCGGCGGAAAATGCGAGTGCTTGAACACCTGGACGATGTCCGCGTACTCCTGCCGGATCTCCTCCAAGTCCTTGTACTTGTGCGTCAGGACGTCCTCGAGGTGGTTGCTGTGGACGAAATCGTATACGCCGTCCGATGTGACGTACCACGTCCGCGGCACGCGCACCTCGCCGACCTCTGCGGCGGCCCCGTGCCGCTCGACGATCTTCTGGGCCAGGAAGAGTCCGGCGCCCTTCCCGCCGATCTTGCCATGCCCCTCCGCGGGATGGATGATCCGCTGCAACAGCTCATGGAAGTCCGCAATCTCCACGTGGTTCTTGGCCACATTGACGAACTCGAGCTGGCCGGTCAGGAAGCGGTGCACGAGCGCGACACGCAGGCCCTTCAAGGCCGCCGGCGATAGCTCAATCTCGCCGTGCGTCGCGTGCTGATACCGGTGCAGCGCGTTGGCCACCTCCGTCAGCGACGTGTGCGCGTTCTCGAGCACGTTGACCAGGAAGCCGGCGCGGTCCTGCTTAATCCACTTGTGGATGCAGGCCACGATCTCCTCGTCGCTGCGGTGTGCGGCGGCCACCGCGAACACCTCTTCCACCAAGGCATCGCTCACCAGCAGCGCATCGCGGCGGCCCGGCTGATTGACCTCCACCTCCGAGTCCTGCGGGCCGATGCGAAAATGCCGTAACAGCCGATTGGCCTCCTTCACGCCGCCCCAGCAGAGGTGATTGATCATCTTGCGGGCGACGCGCAGCAGGAGGTTCCGGTCCGTTCGGCGCAGCAGGTCCAGGATCACGGACCAGTCCCGCGCCGCGTGGTGCGACAGCTCCTGCCGCGCCGTACGCCAACCCTGCACCGCGTCCGACAGCCGCCGGTGCGTAATGCAACTGCCGAGCCGCTCGGCGATCGCATCGATGAGCTTCCGCTCCTCTTGCACGAACGGCCCCTCGTCGGCCAACGGCATCTGCTCCGTGTAGAAGACCTCCAACGTACCGACCGCTTCACCCAGCACGCGGATGTCCGCCTCCAGCACCCAGGGCGAACGGGGCGTCGGCGACGACTCATACACCTTGCCGTCATAAATGATCCGGGCCTGGCAGGCGCCCGGATATTGCCAGCCACTCGGGATGGCGTCGATCACTCCGCGGAACACGTCCTCCAGCGCGAGCTTACTCGCGCTGGTGACCTCCTCCACGGCGTACAGGCAGTTCAACTCCTTGGCCCGTTCGGCCAGGTCGCGAACGATACTCTCGATCGTGTCAAAACCGTCTGCCATAGTTACTCACGCAGGATCACGCCGCGCCCGGCGCGGCCGTCCACCTTCACACGCAACGGGCGGGGCGCGCGCACGTGCCGGACAAACGCACTTTCGGCGACCGCCGGTTGCCGCCCCAGCCACTGCCAGTCGATGGGGAACGGGCCGTTGTGTCCGACCGTCAGGTACTGGACGCGGAAACTCGTCATGTTGTGGAAGAAGTGTGAGCCCTGGCTGGGTTCCACGTTCATCTCGGGCAGCGTCGCCTCGACGATGACCCGCGCGCCCGAAATCTGCGGCCACGTCACCGGAATTCCCAGCCACGGATCGCTGCTGCCCCAGCGGCCGAAGCCGATCAGCACGTACGCGCGCCCCTCGCCAATCAACTGCTGATTCATCGCCTCCAACTCGGCCGCGATCGCCCGCGTGTGCTTGGCGTCAAACACCTCCGGCTTGACATATACCACGTCGAAGAGGCCGTCGTGCGCCCCATTGCCCAGGACCCTCTCGGTCGCGACCAGCACCGCCGGCCCGCGCAGCTCTTCCTCCCCCACTTCCACCCATTCGTCGGCCACCCGCGTCGGCCGCACTTGCAGGAACCCGAAGCGGTGCGGGGCACTGCCGCCGTCGGTCTTCGCCCCCCTCTCGCCCAATGTCATCGCGAACTCGATCTCCACGTCCGACCCGACCGCCTCCTTGCACGCCGCTGCGACCCGCTCGATGATCCGGTTCAGCGGCAGTTCCTCAAGGTCAAGCAGCGGTGCGAAAGTCAGCACGCGCGGCCCCGCCACCCCAGTCCCCATCGTCAGCCGGTCGGATTCGGCGAGGTAAGTGGACGCGATCCAACGCAGGACGCCGTCGTACTCCGCGTCCCCCAGGTCACCCTGCACCAGATACTCCGCCTCATTGATCGGGTCATACGGCGGCGGCGGTCCCATGTTGACCGCCCAGAATGTCGTCTGGCTGTTGTGAAGCAGCTCATGGACCGAGCCGTACGGCGGGCTGTGCCGCGGGAACGCCGGCGAGTACGCCCAGGTCACCCCCCCGTCCACGATGGTCTTGCCCAGTCCCAGCGCCAAATTCACGACGCCATCCGCGGGGCGCCCTGGTCCGGTCGGATAGAAATTGTACGTCCGAATCACCCCGGAGATCGTCGGATAGAAGCGCTCGCCGTGCCGCCGGCCGACGACTTCCTGAACGATGACCGCCATGCGCTCCTGCACGTCCGGCTGACCGATGACCTGCCGGTAGCTCCTGGCGTCTCGGAAGAACGTCGATGCGTAGACGAACTTGATCGCCTCGGCCAGCCGTTGAAACCGCGTGGCCACGCCCGGCTGGTTGTTCGGGATCATCTTGGTCGCGTACGTACCGGCAAACGGGTGGCTGAGGGCGTCCTCGAGCAGGCTCGACGACCGCACGGCTAGGGGTGCCTGGACCTCTGCCATCAGAGACCGCAGGTCGCCGACGATCAGCGGCGGCAGTTCCGCCTTCTGAAAGGCGTGCGCGATGCGGTCGTCCGGCGCGTCGGATTGGGCGATCTCGTACAGCCCGTTACGTTCCATGAACTCGGCGAACACGTCGGTGGCCAGCACCGTCAGACGCGGGATGCTGACCTCCACGTCCGGAAATGTGCCCGGCGGACATCCGTCGGCGAGGATCCGCTTCACGAACCCCAGGCCCTTCGCCTTCCCGCCGAGCGCCCCCCCGCCGATGACCGTGAAGTTCTGGTCCGACTCGAGGAACCTGCGGTCAAAGGCCGGATAGCCTCCCCGGACGTCCGCCGCCGGCATGTTCCCGTCTTCTGCCATTCCGCACCGGCCGGCGTGCCACTTGTCGTCGCACCCGCATCTTGCGCCGGCGCGCGATTCTAGCTTACCCCCCGGCGCGTCGCCAGCACCGCCGCGCGGCCCTTGCCTCTTGCTGCGAATTGACGTTTCTGCCCGCTCTCGCTTATCTTCTGGTCATAGCCAGCAGCCGGCACCCCACGTGCCGGCGAATCACGCAGCCGCAACGCCGCCGCCAGCGCGCGGCATGCGGCGGCGGGGCACGAAAGGACACCCGGGATGAGTTCCAAACCGTTCAACGCGTACGCGATGGCCCAGGCCCAGTTCGACAAGGCGGCCGACCTGCTCGCTCTCGACCAGGCGACGCGCGACCTTCTGCGACAGCCCATGCGCGAGTACCACTTCAGCCTCCCCATCCGCATGGACGACGGCACGATGCGGGTGTTCCGCGCCTTCCGCGTTCAGCACAATGACGCCCGCGGACCCGGCAAGGGCGGCATCCGTTTTCACCCGCAGGAAACCGTCGATACGGTCCGCGCCCTGTCGATGTGGATGACCTGGAAGTGCGCGGTCGTCGACGTACCCCTCGGCGGCAGCAAAGGCGGCGTCATCTGCTCGCCCCACAGCCTCAGCCTGCGCGAGCAGGAGGCCCTCTGCCGCGCCTGGGTCCGCGCCGTCGCCCGCGACGTCGGCCCGGTGCGCGACGTGCCCGCCCCCGACGTCATGACCAACGCCCAGCACATGCTCTGGATGCTCGACGAGTTCGAGACGCTCCACGGCGGCAAGTACCCCGGCTTCATCACCGGCAAGCCCGTCGGCATGGGCGGATCACGGGGCCGAACCGAGGCCACCGGCTATGGCGTGGTCTTCACGTTGCGCGAGGCCCTGAAGGAACTCGGAATCCGCCCCGCCGACACGACCGCCGCCGTGCAGGGGTTTGGCAACGTCGCACAGTACGCGATCGAGCTCTACCAGCAGATCGGCGGCAAGGTCATCTGCGTCGCCTGCTGGGACGAGGGCGACCAGCAGGCGTACACCTACCGCAACAAGGAGGGCGTCGATCTCGCCGCCCTGCGCAAGATCGCCGACCGCTTCGGCACCCTCGATCAGAAGAAGGCCGCGGACCTCGGGTACGAGAAGCTTCCCGGCGACGCGTGGATCGAACAGGATGTGGACATTCTCATCCCCGCCGCCCTCGAGCATTCGATCACCGATGACAACGTCGCCCGCATTTCCAAGCGGGTCAAGCTGATCGCCGAGGGAGCCAACGGCCCCACCACCCCCGAGGCCGATCACTTCCTGCACGAGCGCGGCATCTTCGTGATCCCCGACTTTCTCGCCAACGCCGGCGGCGTCACGTGCAGCTACCTGGAACAGGTTCAGAGCAACATGAACTACTTCTGGGAGCGGGATGAAGTGCTCGGCAAGCTCGACGTCATGATGACCGCCGCGTTCATTGCCGTAAGCGATATGGCTAAGAAGCGCAAGCTCTACATGCGCGACGCCGCTTACCTGATCGCGGTGGCACGCGTGGCACAGGCGTGCAAGGACCGCGGCTGGGCGTAACCACCGAAGGGCGGGGGCCGACAGCGCGTCGTCGCTGGGCGGCGTAACAGGCCTCAGCGGAAGACAGTGGATGGGAACCCGGCACTGTACGTGTTCATCCTACTGTCGTAGCCGCTCCTCTGACATCCGGTTTCCTGATTAACTGACACCCGATTGGGTGTGAATCCCATTTGCGCACGCGGGTCCCTGTGGTACATTAACGTCCGAGGATGGACAGGAGAGATGTGTGCCGGCAGCCGAAGCGCTCCCGGCGCCTTCACGCGATGAGGAGAGAGGTATGATCAGGTACATCGCTGCATTCGGGCTGGTTGCTCTGGTGTGTACGTTCGCTGCCTCCGCTCATGACGAAGAATGGGTTGGAGACATCGGCGGTCTCGGCTCGGAGTTCGCGGTCGAACTCGTTCACGCGGATGCGGAACCGTTCAAGGGCTTCGTCAACCTCCAGGTGACCAACACTGGCGACGAGCCCTGGGGCGATTTCCACTTTGGAATCTTCGACCCCATCGGCGGCCAGAACATCGCGAACGTCCATTTTCTCGACAGCACCACGATCCCGCCGGGCCCCGACCCCGCGAGCAGCCAATCGCCTCTGAGCTGGCTGATCGACAACGTCACGGTCGGTGCCACGATCGACTTGTTCTTCTACACCGATCCTGTGATGCCCGGCGAGACCGCGACGTTCGCGGTCTACACCGACAACCCGGACCACATTTCGTTCTTCGGCGTGTTGTTCTATCCTACTCCTGTGCCGGAACCGGCCGGCGTGCTGGCCCTCGGACTGTTGGGACTGCTTGTCCGCCGCCGCTAGGCCAAGACCCGGCACACTGTCGCGCACGCTGGGGCGTGCGCTGCCACGCCGCTGACGCGGGCCCGCTCCCGCTTCCGCGGCGTGCGTTTTTTTGGAAGCAGTTCGCGGCAGCCCCCGTCACGCCGGTCCGCAGAGGCCGCCTTGCAAACGCGCAAACGCAGGCGCGGATAGAGGCGCGCGCGCCGCGGGGCCCCTGCCCGCATCCCCCCAACGTCATCTTGTGCGCCAGCGTGCCACGTCTGCGACGCAGCACTCCGCCGGGAGCATCTATCCTTGCGGCAGCGTCTGAAGGGCCGCTATGTCAGCGAGGTCGATGTCTCCATCGTCGTCCAAATCGCCACACTGGCAACCGTCGCCGAGCGGTCCGGAATCGGGACCCACGAAGCACACGGCGATGAGCGCGAAGTCGTCGCCGTCTACCAGCCCGTCCTGATTGCAGTCTCCGTCCAGGTCGGGGATGACGCGGGCCAGCATCAGGCCGGCCGCGTAGTCCACCCAGGCCACCCAGCCGCCTTGGAAGCTGGGAAACAGCGAGCGCGAATTCGTGATCTGGGTGATGTGCGTACCATCCCAAAGGAAGATGCGGGTTTGAAAGGCGCTGATCTCCGCGCGCTGCCACACGATCACGTCATTCCACAGCGACGGGTAGTCGTCGGCTTTCCCGCCTGCGGCATCGTCATCGGTTACCCGCGTCGTGACGCCGTCCCGCCAGAAGAACACTTCACCGGCTGAGAACGAGTCGCCCTCTCCCCGCCCGATCCAGGCCACCGCGCCGTCCCAGACCTTGGGGCGTCCGTTGTAAGAGGTTCCCTGCCCGAAACCGGGCCCGATGGTGTGCGTCGTCGTCCCGTCAAAGTAACGCACATCGAACGTGTCGGGACACTGGTAGACGTACGTGACCACGCCGTCCGGCCTGACGTACATCGACGGCACCACCCCGCGGATGCCCAGATCGACCGTCGCCCCCGTGGAAGCATTGTAGTACATCAGCCACTGGTGGCTCTTACTCCACATGACGTCGCCATTGCTGCCCACGGCGACGTCCGAATCAACGATCCCCGGCGAGTTGGAGATGTTCACCACGGTTTGCCCGTTCCAGCGGAGAATCTCATTCGACGGGGCGCTGTCCTGGCAGTTCCGCCACGCCAGAACGCCGTTCGCGAAAGCCGGCTCGTAGTTGCTCAGGGCGGCGGGATACACCAACTCGGATACTGCGCCATCGAAATACATCACGGCCCCGCCCGCGTTGTGGAGGTAGCCCACCTCGCCCGACCAGACGCTCGGCCAGGTTCCCTGGTCGTGCACGAGCACGGGATCGACCAGGTACCACGTCGCGGCCTGACTGAGTGAAATGAGCTGCAAGACAACCATCGCCCCCACGCCTCGGAGGGTGAAAAAAGACATGTAGACAGACTCCTTTCTTTAACTCTCGCCACCAAGCGAACGAAACGGCGTGTCCAGGGTCTCATCGGGTCAGCGGGCCGCCGGCGCGCAGGATAGGAAGCCGGCCGGCCTGCGCCTTACGGATTCGCTCCTCTCCCACGACCAAGGGTCTCGACAGGCTGTCGAGTCGCTACGCTCGCGCGTATTCTACCACACTTGCCCCCCACGACACAACTCTCGACCCATAAAGAGCTCTGCCGAAACGAAGGGGGTGACTCATTCCGTCGGACCGTCGGCTTCCAGTAGTTGTCCCAGGCGTTGGATTCCTGGAGGACGCTCAGGGCGAGGATCGCGTTGGCACCGGCGGGGTCCCAACGCATGCCCGGGCCTGTCAGCCGACGCGGCACGCTCTTGCACAGCGATTCCGTG
>JALHJL010000032.1 GCA_022839625.1 Phycisphaerales bacterium | reverse complement strand
GCCGGCGATCATCTCGTCGCGGTCCATCCGGTGACTCGGCGAGCACCGCTCAAGGCCCGCCGCGGCAGGTTGCATCCGCTGCGGCGGATTCCACCTGCCCTACCGCTGCCGCGACTGGCCCGTCGCTTGCGCTCCGGGCTCCGATCGGCCGGCATTACAAACCAGCGTCGCTTATATAGTGCCGCTCTCGCGGACGCGGGTTAGACTATAAGTGGAGGGCGGTGGTGCGTGTGGCGTAGCGGCGGCTGGTGAGTCTCGCAGAAGGACCGTGACGATGCCGATGGAATGCCCGCGTTGCAGCGTGTGGAACCCGGACGTGGCCCGGTTCTGCCGCAATTGCGGGCTGGGCCTGGTCGTCGGGCCGGAGGGCATCTTGGGAGCGGGAAGGGCGCCGCACGCGAATCCGCTGGCGTGCCCGGCGGGGTTCGAGCCGATTCGGCAGGCCGCGGACATGTTCTTTCACTGGGAGGCGACGGGCGGCGGCGCCCCCCTGCTGGGGACCGAGCCGCTGGCGCTCACCGTGTTCAATGGCGGGTACGACCTGGCCCAGGTCGTGCTCCACGTGTGCGGTACGGACCGGGCGGGCCAGCCGCTGTTCGAGATCGAGCGCGAGATCGAGGAGTGGCGCCGGGGCGGCCAGGTCCGGCTCGAGATCGCGTCGTACGAGCTGCCCGACCGGGTACATGCGCTGAACGTTGTGCTGATTGCGGCGGAGTTTGGTCAACCGGAGTGACAGAGGTCGCAGCGCTGCGAAGGGAGACAACCATGACACCCCTCATCGGCGTCGGACTCGGCATCCTGTTCATTCTCTTCCTGATCATTGTGGGCAGTGGCGTCTTCACGGTGCAGCAGCAGACGCACGCCATTGTGGAGCGGTTCGGGCGGTTCAAGCGGGTCGCGGCTCCGGGTCTGCGCTTCAAGCTGCCCGTGTTCGACAACGTGGCGGGCCGCGTGACGCACCGCGTGCAGGAGCTGGAGATCAAGGTCGAGTCGAAGACCAAGGACGACGTGTTCGTGGACGTGCTGATCGCCGTGCAATACTACGTCTCCGACGACTATAGCGCCGTTCAGGCGGCCTTCTACCGGCTGACCAATCCGCGCCAGCAGATCAGCTCGTACGTGTTCGACACCGTGCGGGCGCTGGTGCCGGACATGCCGGTGGACCACGTCTTCGCGGAGAAGGACAAGATCGCCTTCGCGGTCAAGGAGCGGCTCCAGGACACGATGCAGCAGTTCGGCTTCACGATCCTGCAATCGCTGGTGAATGACATTCAGCCCGATCCGGTGGTCAAGGAAGCCATGAACAAGGTCAACGCCAGCGCCCGGCTGAAGGAGGCCGCCAAGAACGAGGCCGAGGCCCAGAAGATCCGCGTCATCGCGCAGGCCGAGGCCGAGGCGCGGGCCAAAGAGCTCCAGGGGGTCGGCATCGCGCGGCAGCGGCTGGCGATTGCCAACGGCCTGAAGGAGTCCGTGCAGGCGTGCGCCGAGGCCGGCATCTCGCCCGAAGAGGCAACCAAGATGGTCCTCCTCACGCAGCACTATGACACCGTCACCGCCGTCGGCTCGCACAGCAAGTCCGTCGTGATGATGGTGCCCTACAGCCCGCAGGGCATGTCGCAGGTTGCTGAGCAGATCACGGCGGCGTTGTTGACCGGTGCGGAAGCCGAGCGCGCGGCAGCGGCGGGCAGGGCGCCGCACCCGCCGAAACAGGCGGGCCACGCTGCGTAAGCACGCGGCGGGGCACGGTTCGCGGGCCGCCGGGGCGGTGTAGCGCCGGGCCTCTGTGTCCGGCGAGGCTCCCGATCTGCTCGTGCGGCTTTCCTGCCTGGACCTTATCGGACCATCAGGTCTTCGCGCGTGCTCGCGCGGCGCGCCATGGCCCACGTCCCTGTCGCGCGGGTTCGCATTCTGTTTGGAAAGAGAGAGAGCCCCGCTGCGACGCGACCTAGAGTGGTTCTCCTACACGGGGCCAGAAAATCTGCCGCCGAGCTGCGAAAATCGCCATAATTTCTTGTATGGGCCGCGCATGCCCGATATTCTCAGGTGTCGGAGAGAAGACATAACGTTCATGCTTCTCTGAGCGGCGAGCCAGCTTTAGGAGGACATTTCATGCACCGTTGGGTCCCTGTGGGTCTGATTTTGTTTTGCGCGGCGGCGGCGCTCGGCGGGGGGCTTGTGCAGGACGCCGCGGACCGGTTGCAGCAGTCGTTTCCCAAGGTCCAGTTGTTCGTGGAGGAAGGGCACCTGACGCGTGTATGGGGCACGGCGTTCGGGTATGGTGAGTCGCCCGAGCGCAGCGCGCACGAGTTCATTCAGACTCACAGCGGCGTTTTCGGCATGGCGGCCAGCGAGCTCCTGCCGGGCAACTGGTTTAACGACCTGTACACGTTGCCGCTGGGGTATGAGGCGGAGACGGGGACCTACAAGTTCACGCTGGTGTATTACCGGCAGTATCGTGACGGCGTCCCCGTGTACAACGCCGACTTGCGGCTGTTGGTCCGGAATGAGCCGGGTTATCCGCTGGTGTGGGCGGGCTCCAGTCTGCGAGACATGGGCGAGTTCCGCGTGGCACCGGACGCGTTGGCCCGGGTTTCGGAAGGTGCGGCGCACGCGGCGGCGGCGGCCTTTGAGCCGGCCCTGTCGCGCTTTGGGGAGTCGGAGCTCGTGATCTGGGCGGGGGTGGACTTCGACCACGTCGCGCCCAAGCTGGCGGTGGCGTTTGTCGGCGATGGCATTTCCAGGGCCGGCGAGCCGAAGAAGTGGCGGATGGTGTGCGACGCGGAGACGGGCACGGTCCTGCACGCGGAAGACATGATTCTGTTCACGGACGTCGTCGGCAACGTGCTCGGTGTGGCGACGCAAGGCCCGAAGTCGGCCGAGTGCAACCCCGAGGCGGCCGAGCCCATGAAGTGGGCCAAGGTGTCGATTAGCGGGGGCAACACCGCGTATACCGACGCGGACGGGAACTACACGATTCCGCACGGCGGCACGAGCCAGGTAACCGTGCAGTCGTTCATGGCCGGCCTTTACTTCATGGTGGACAACGTTCAGGGCAACGAGGAGACGCTGTCGATGAATGTGGTTCCGCCGGGGCCCGCGAACTTCGTGCACAACAACCTGAACATGGACGCGCAGGTCCGCTCGCAGATCAACGGCTACCATCAGGCGAACGTCGTGCGCGACTGGATTCTCACCTACGCGCCCAACTACCCGACGATCTCGACGCAGTCGAACTTCCCGGTGTACGTGAACCGCTCCGACGGCTACTGCCCGGGCAACGCCTGGTACGACGGCAGCTCGATCAACTTCTGCAATGCGAGCGGCTCGTACCCGAACACGGCCTATTCGAGCATTATTCATCACGAATACGGACACCACCTGGTGGCCAGCGGCGGCAGCGGCCAGGGGCAGTACGGCGAAGGCATGAGCGACGTCTGCTCGGTGCTGATCCTGGATGACCACGTGCTGGCCTGGGGCTTCTTCGGCGACTGCAACAGCGGCCTGCGCGACGCGTTGAACAATATTCAGTATCCGTGCAGCGAGGCGATCCACTACTGCGGGCAGCTTCTGTCCGGCTGCGTGTGGGACACGCGCGTGGAGCTGGCCGGCACCGACCCGGACAACGCGATCGCCATCCTTTCTTTCCTGGCGGTCAACAGCGTCCCGCTCCACAGCGGAACCCAGATCACGCCGCAGATCACGATCGACTACCTGACGCTGGATGACGACGACGCGGACATCTACAACGGCACGCCTCACTACTTCGAGATCAACGCCGGCTTCAGCAACCACAACATGGCGGCCCCGGAGCTCAATCTGCTGGGGTTCACTTTCCCGGATGGGCGGCCCAGCGCGGTGAGTCCCGACGGCGGAACCGCGGTCCGCGTCCACGTGAATGCGCTTTCGGCCCAGCCGCAGCCCGGAAGCGGGATGTTCTACTACCGGTTGGGCGGCAGCGGGAGCTATACCAGCGTAGCAATGACGCAGGTCTCGCCGAACGTGTACGACGCGGTCTTTCCGGCGGCACCCTGCGGAACGGCGATCAGCTATTACTTCAGCGCGCAGACGACGGCTTCGCAGACGGTCTACAACCCGACGGGTGCCCCGGCGAGCACCTACCAGACCAAGAGCGGCTACGGCCTGATTGTGCCGTTCGAGGACGACATGGAGATCCACCGCGGCTGGACCGTGGGGGCTCCCGATGACACGGCGACGAGCGGCATCTGGACCCGCAACATTCCGCAGGCGACGCCGGCCCAGCCGGGGGCCGACCACACGCCCGACCCCGGCGTGATGTGCTGGGTCACCGACTACCGCGCCGGGTCGAGCATCGGCCAGTACGACGTGGACGACGGGAAGACGACCCTCAATTCGCCGCTCTTCGACCTGTCGGAATACGCGGCCGTCACGATCAGCTACTGGCGCTGGTATTCGAACGACCAGGGCGCGTCGCCCAACACGGACACCTTCCGCGTGGACATCTCCAGCAATGGCGGAAGCACGTGGGTGAACGCCGAAACAGTCGGCCCGTCCGGCCCGCAGACCTCCGGCGGCTGGTTCTATCACGAGTTCAACGTCACCGACTTCGTTCCGCTGACCAGCCAGATCAAGCTCCGCTTCATCGCGGAGGACCTGGCGCCCGGTTCGATCGTGGAGGCCGCGGTCGATGACTTCCGCATCGAGACCGTGGACTGCAATCCGCCGGCGAACCCGGTGGGCGATCTCAACTGCGACGGCGTGGTGGACTTCGGCGACATCAACCCGTTCGTTCTGGCGCTGGCGAATCCGGCGGGCTACGCAGCGGCGTTTCCGGATTGCAATATCGCGCTGGGCGACATCAACGACGATGGGAATGTCGATTTCGCCGACATCAACCCGTTCGTCGCGTTGTTGACGAATCCGTAGGATCGGTGAGTCGGAAGCAGCGTAGCGCAATGGGAGGCCGCGGCCCTTCGGGGCCGCGGCTTTCGCGCGCCGACGAAGCGGCCGGCCGGGCAGGGCCGATAACTGGGTCCGATCTTCGTTGACATTGGCCCGGTGAAGTTCTACCTTCAGATGATAAGGGCGATGCCTGATGGCGCTCCCTGCTCATGGTTCACGCCGCCGGCACGTCGCCGCCGGCGCCCTTCCCGAACGCCACGAGGACTAATGATGAAGGCTATGACCCTGGGTACCGTGATTCTGCTGGCCGGCGGGTTGGGGGCCGCCGCGGTTTGTGCGGACGTCGTGTCGATCGGGGCACGGGACTTTCACCGCTACGAGTGGCGGGCCAGCACGTTCGCCGCGAGCGCACAGCACCAGGCCGCGCTGGCGGTCTGCCCCGACGGGCAGTCGGTCGTCGTCTGGTCCAGCCGGCGGCAACTGTCCGGGCGCGCGGGCGTCTATGCGCAGTGGTTTGACCGTGAGGGCGTGGCGCGCGGCTCGGAGACCGCCGTGGGCCTGTGGACCCAATGCCACCAGACGAACCCGGCGGTTGCGGTCGATCCGCTGGGGAGCACCTGGGTCGTGTGGGAGTCGTTCGGCCAGGACGGCTATGCGGGCAGCATCATCGCTCGGCGATTCAACCCGGCTGGCGATGGCGGCTCCGAGATTGCCGTTAACGAGCAAACCAGCGGTCACCAGGCCCAGCCGGCCCTGGCGGCACTCCCGCGCGGTGGAGTAGCGATCGTGTGGACGTCGCAAGAGGCGGGGCAGGCGCACCCACAGGTGCGCGCCCGGCTGTTCGGAGCCGACGGGACGCCGCAGGGTCCGGAGTTCGCAGTCAGCCGGCACCCGACGCGCTTCGAGACGGTGCCGGCGGTCGCGGTCGCGTCCGACGGCCACATTGCCGTCGTGTTCAGCGTGTTCGACAAAGACATGAATCCCGCGGGTATCTGTCTTCAGCGGCTTACTGCCGATGGTCGCCGGGCGGGAGACGAGGTCGTGGTCAGCGGGGCGCACAAGGCCAGTCAGATTGAGCCGATCATCGCGGCGGGGCCGGACGGCTACATCGTCGGCTGGCTGGACGCGGAGACCGACGGCGACGACTACGGCGTGTTGGCGCGGCGGCTGGACCGGGAGGGCCGCCCGCTGGGCGAGCCGTTCCTCGTGAACACGACGCGCGAAGGCCCGCAGAATGCCGCGGCTGTCGCCGTCGCGCGGGACGGCCGTTTCGCACTGGCCTGGAACAGCAGCGACGGAGACGAGAGCGGCGTGTTCGCGCAGTTGTTTGCCGCGGACGGAACGCGCCTGGGCGTCGAGCACCGCATCACCCGCCACACCAAGGGCCGTCAGGCCCTGCGGGCGGCCGCGGGTACGCAGCGCCTGGCGTTCGGCCCGGGCGGCGAACTGCTGTGCGCGTGGAACGGCAACGCGGAACTGGGCGACGAGACGAGCGTTAACGTGACGCTGCTCGCGCCGGCAGCCCTCGACTTGGCCGGCCGCACGCAGGGCGTCACGGGCGACATGACCCCGGCGAGCGTGGTGGTGGCCCGGGCGGACGGTCCCACGCCGCACATCCCGCCCACGTTCGACCCGCGGATGATCGACTACGGGGAGCGCACGATCGAGCGCGACGCGAGCCGGTTCGGCTTCGACGCCATTTTGAGCACCGGCTGGACGCCGCCCGATCCGCACGTGGCGGTGGGGCCGAACAATATCGTGGTGATGACGAACGGCGCGATCGCGTTCTTCGACAAGGACGGGACCAAGACGTTTCAGGACGAGATCGAGGATTCGTACGGATTCTGGGGCAGCGTGGGGGCGAGCGGTTTCGTGTTCGACCCCGAGGTGCTGTATGACGAGCTGAGCGGCCGGTTTTTCGCGATGGCGGCGGAAGCCTACGCACCGCCGGGCTCGTCCAGGTCATATGTGCTGGTCGCCGTCTCGGACGATTCCGACCCGAACGGCACGTGGTACAAGTACCGTTTCGACACGACGGCGCTGGCGGGCAACCTGTTCGATTCGCCGAACATCGGCGTCGATGCCGACGTGGTCTACATCACGGGCGACGGTTTCGGCGTCAGCTCGAACTACCCGGTGTACACGTTCGACAAGGCGTCGTTGCTGGCCGGGTTGCCGCCCGCGATTCAGAAATCGCTGACGTTGCCCACCTCGACGCAGTCGGCGGGGATTCCGCCGGTGTCGTTCGACGATCCGCCCGCGTACTACATGATCGAGCACCAGGAGGGGAGCAACAAGACGGGTGTTCGGTTGATCGCCTTGCGCGATCCGCTCGGGTCGCCGTACTTCACGTACTACACGTTGACCGTGCCGTCCTACAGCCATCCGGAGGACCCGCCGCAGTACGGCTCCAGCGTGCGGCCGGAGACGTTCGACGCCCGGTTCTGGAGCGCGGCGTACCGCAACGGCAGCCTGTGGGCCACGCACCACGTGGACGGCACGCGCGTCCGTGCCCGCTGGTACCAGATCGCGATGAACGGCTGGCCGACCTCGGGCACCAACCCGCAACTCGTGCAGTGGGGCGACATCAGCCCGAGCCTCAGCGCCCGGACGTTCTTCAGCTCGATCACCGTGAACGCCGCCGGCGACGCCGCGATCACCTGTTCGCGCAGCTCGCCGACCGAGTACATCTCGATGATCACGGCGTTCCGGTACTCGACGGACCCCCTCTACACCTTCCGAATGCCGGTCACGCAGAAGGTGAGCAACGCGCCGGATACCAGCGGGCGCTGGGGCGACTACTCCGCCGTGTGCCCCGACCCCGCGGCGCCGAACTGGTTCTGGGCGCACCACGAGTACGGCCAGAGCGGCAACTGGCGCACGTGGATCGCGCAGCTCACGCTGACGCGCGGCGACGTGAACTGCGACGGCGTGGTGGACTTCGGCGACATCAACCCGTTCATTCTCGCGTTGAGCAATCCGGCGACATACGCGGCCATGTACCCCGGCTGCCCGCTGGAGAACCGCGACATCAACGGCGACGGAGTGTGCAACTTCGGCGACATCAACCCCTTCATCGCGCTGCTGAGCAGTCCGTAGCGCGCTGCGCGCCCGCGCCGGCGCCCGCCGGCGTGGCCGGCTTCATCAGCCCGACCGCTTGCTTCTTTGCCGCGCCGCGCAGGGCGTCGCGGCGTTGACCGGTCGCCGCCCGAAACGGGCACAATCGGCATGCTCGAGTCGCTGGCGGCGAACCCGCTGCTAAGCCGGCTGGCGGGCCGGGTCATCTAGGAACGGTCTCATCCGTGTTCGGTTGCGAGCGCGGCCCGGTCGCCGCTACAGTCTGTTGCTTCCGCCGCGCGCGCTGAGCTCCGGGCTACGCCGGGCGGGACGGGAGGTGGGCACCCGGTCGCCCCGCGCGCCTCGCGCGGCCCACCACAGCGCAGGAGATCCCATGTCCATCCGGTCTGCTCCCGTCGTCGCCCCGCCGACTCCGGCCCGGCCGGCGTTCGGCCGCACGTTCTGGATGCTCAACACGATCGAGATGTTCGAGCGGCTGGCGTACTTCGGCATCCGCGCGGTAGTGCCGTTGTACATCATGCAGGCCACCGAGCCGGGCGGGCTGCACCTCAGCGCGGTGGACAAGGGGGTCATTTACATGTGGTGGGCCATCCTCCAGTCCTGGCTCCCCATGTTCACGGGCGGCATCGCCGACCGCTACGGCTACAAGCGCGTGTTGTTCTTCGCCATCTCGGCGAACTGCGTCGGCTACCTGATGATGGCGTTCCTGCACAGCTACCCGGGGTTCTTCGCGGGCGTGCTGGTGCTGGCCGCGGGGACGGCGTTCTTCAAACCCGCCTTGCAGGGCTCAATCGCACAGAACCTGACGAAGGCCAACTCGTCGATGGGATGGGGAATCTTCTACTGGGTGGTGAACGTCGGCGCCGTGCTGGCGCCGATCCTGGCGACCGCGATCCTGGGCAAGCCGCACTCGGCCGAGGGCTGGCGGAACCTGTTCATCGCGTCGGCGCTGTACACCGCGATCAACCTCCTCGTGCTGCTTACGTTCCGCGACGTGCCGTCCGGCTCCGACAAGACCCTCGGGCTCGCGCGCGTGTTCGCCCGCACGGTCGAGAACATCTGGCCGTACTGGTTCGTGGACGGGCGGCTGCATGCGGTGCGCGGTCCGCTGGGCATGGTGCTGGCCGCGGGCGGCCTGGCGCTGTTCATCGCGTTCCAGACCAGCCAGGCGCACCTCGCGGGGGTCGGCGGCAGCCTGTTCGTCGTGGGGGCCCTGCTGGCGACGTGGCTGCGCGACGGGCGGTTCCAATGGCAGTTGCGCCTCCCGGCGTTTCTGCTCATCATGTCCTGCTTCTGGATGATGATGTACCAGCTCTGGGACCTGCACCCCAACTTCATCACGGACTGGGTCGATAGCTCGGCCGTCGCCGCCCACGCCCCCGGCGCCTGGCGCGAGTACGGCGACCGTGGGCTGATCCAGGTTCCCCAGCAGATTCTGCTGAACCTCAACGCGGCCCTGATCGTGCTGTTGATTGTGCCCATCTCGTATGCGGCGCGCAAGATGCGCACGCTCAGTGCGATGCTCGTCGGGATGTCGGTGGCGACCATCGGCATCCTGGTGGCCGGCCTGACGCAGAGCGGCTGGATCCTGCTGCTGGGGATCGTCTTCTTCTCGCTCGGCGAGATGTGGACCGGGCCGAAGAAGAACGAGTACCTCGGGCTGATCGCCCCGCCGGGGAAGAAGGGACTGTACCTGGGCTACGTGAACATCCCGGTGGGCGTGGGCGTCGGCCTGGGCTCGTGGATCGCGGGTGTCGTGTACGACAACTTCGGCGAGAAGGCGACGCTGGCACTGAAGGAGCTGGGCGCCCGGCCGGCGCTGGTCGCGCGGGCGGCACAGGCCATCGACTGGAGCGACACGCTGCACCGGCTGCCGGAGCTGATGGGAATCGAGCGGGACGAGGCGTTCGCCCGGGCACAGCAGCACCTCGGGCTGGACGCGCCGGCGACGGCCGAGACCCTGCGGCGCCACTACCGGCACGACAGCGGCCAGACCACCAACCTCGGCTACCTGTACCTGGCCGAGGACTCTGCGCCGGCGGCCCAGGCGGTGGCTGCCAGGCGGTCGGGCGATGGGACGCCGCTCGCGCGGCGTCTGCACGAGTTGCCCGGCTGGACCGGCATCAAGCGCGTCGAGGTCCTGGACCTGGTCCGTGAAGCGATCAACGAAGGGCGCGGCGCCGAGGCACGGCTTTCCGAATCGCAAGTTCTCGCGCTGCTCTGGGACCGCTACGGCAACGATCCCGACGTACTCAACAACGTAGCGCTGGAGTATCTCGCGCAGGCGACATCGCTGTTGCGGGATGCGGTGGAGCACCGGCTCCGGGAGGCGCCGCTGAAGAACCCGGTCACGGACCTGGAGGCGCGGTTCGGCATCGGCCGCACCAAGTCGTTTGAGGCCCTCAGCACGGCCCTGGGGGCCGGTCCGGAGGAGGTGGACGCCGCGCTGGACGAGCTGACGGCCGTCGCCGAGCGTGAGGACCGGCTTTACGTATACCTTGCCTCGCGCGCGCACGTGCGCTTCCTGGCCGTGGCGAGACGGGACTGGACGCGGGACGTTCCCCTCTTACGGGAGATGATCGACACCGCACCGGCCGCGCGGCAGATCGTCGAGCAGCGGATCGACTACCAGCCGGTGGACGAGGCGATCCGGTCCGGCGTGATGCGTCTGTTTGGCTGGCGGCCGCCGACCGAGCTCGTCGAGCGGCTGGCGGAGAAGCAGTGGCTCATTCAGGAAGCGCTGGCGGCCAAGGACTGGACCGCGCATCCCGAGCACGCGCGGGAGCTGCTGCGGCTGGGCGTGCCCGAAGCTCGGGCCAAGGCGGCCATCGAGATCGGCAATGCGGGCATCGCCGCCACGACGTTGCTGTGGGACAACTACCGTCCGCAGTACAAGGTCTGGATCCCGTTCGCGGTGATCGGCGTGCTGGCAACGATTGCTTTGGCGGTGTTCGGCCAGATGGCCAAGCGCTGGGCGGACATGAACGCGTAGCCGTCCGTTGGAGAAGGGTACCGGCACCGCGAGAGCACCGCGCAGCGCTGCCGCGCAAGCCCGCCGGCGCGGAATGCCCTCTCGCTACGGTTCCGTCGGGCTCAGCCGAATGCTGGTCTCGAAGCCGCATTCCCGCGCGGGCTCGCGATTCGTGTAGTAGAGCACGGGCGCCGCTTCGATCCGCTCGAAGCCCGGCGAGTACCAGCCTTGCCAGTAGGGCCGTTTCTGGCCCGTTACCACGCGCCAGCTTCCGGGCGTCCCGCCTTGCTCGATCACGCACGTCCGTCCGTCGGCGGCGACGAGGTGTACCCGGCGCTCCGAGATGATCTGCACGCGGACGCCCGGTGCGACGTGCAGAAGCTGCGAGAAACGGTGCGGGCGACGGTCCCTGGCCACCAGGTGATCGCGGATTTCGACCGCGGCGGGCGGGCGGAAACGGAACGTACGCGTGTGCACCGCATTGGGCAAACGGTGCTGGGCCTGCACGAAATCGCCTTCGGCGGTCCGGCCATGGTCCAACAGCTTGACCGGCCCCAGCTCGAAGTCGGCCTCATCGACCAGCACCAGGTTGTGGGCCCGCGCGCTGCGCATGTAGATCCGCTCGGGGGCCGCCTCCATGAAGTTGTACGACCCGGAGTCGATCAGCCAGTCGCGGCCCAATCCATACAGCACGAAGGAGAGCGCGTCACGATGATAATGCGCGTACTCGAAGGCGTTGCACTTGAAGAGCGCGTAGGTGTCCGGCTCCGGCTGCGCTGCGTCGCGGGGGTACGCCGTGAAGATCGCATAGCCGGCCTTGAAGCTCAGCACGAACTCGCCCGGCCCGGGTCGTGGGCCGCGGTGCGTGGACGCGGCGGTTTCGGGTTCGTTGCCGGCGCCCCACCAGCGCTCCCAAAGCCGCCGGTGCGGCTGTGCCGCCGCCACGTGCGTGTCGCCGATATTGACGAGCCTGTTGTTGGGTTTCACCAGGTATGGCCACACGCTGGCCGCCCGGCGGGTGGTCTCGTCGACGCCGGAGATCGTGGGCAGCTCGTTCACCCGCAAAAAGCGGGCCAGCGCGCCCAGCTTCTCCAGGACAAACCAGTGGTAGCCGGGCGACTGCTCCAACAGGAACCCCTCCGGGCTGAAGTTGTCGGAGACGTACTTGCGGAGACGGCGGTGGCCGACCTTCTGCCAACGCTGCGCGTCGGGCAACTCCGGCAGGACAAACGCGGCTTCCAGCAGCGCCAGGTTCTGCTCCATGCCGTGGTTTAACCGTGGGCGGTAGGTGATGCCGCGGGCGAGGAAGTCCCCGTGCAGGCGGATGAGTTCGAGCACCTCGCGGGCGAAGCGCTCCTCCAGCGCGTCGCTGGTCCGGTACAGCTCCCAGAACCAGCACAGCACGCGCATGCGGTTGGCCGGAGCATGCGATCCCCACACCTGCTCCGAGCTGCCCGGGAAGCGCGCGTTGTGCACCCGCCAGTCGCGGACGATCCGCTGCGCCAGCGCAAGACACTCGGTATCGCCCGTGGTGCGCCAGACCTCGACCAGTGGTTTGATCCAACGCAGCGAATGCCGGGCGAGGTCCCACGTGTTGCTGCCCGGCGGGTTCATACCCCAGGGGGGCGGCACCCCCACCCGCAACTCGTCGAAGAGCTCGGTGGGGCGGAACCAGCCTGCTCGCATGCGCGCGGCTGCCTCGCGCCCCTGTGCTCCGGGGTTCACGTCGAGGCTGTGCGAGAGCAGTTCCCTCGGGAGCGGCTTCCTGCGCCAGTACTCGAGGTTCGGTGTCTTGGAATCGAGGAAGGGCTTCTCAGGTCGTGCGGCACGCTTCCGCGCGGCTGGTTCCGCCGGCGCCGCGGCGCGACCCGGCGACTCGCAACCGACAGCGCATGCGAGCAGACCCAGGACCAGCCCGGGCAGCGTCCAGGATAGGGCGATTCGTCGGCGCACCGCCGGTCTCCACGTGACTCGCCGCGACCGTTCGAGTCCGTCGTTCGGCGTTTCCGAGATGACTTTGCCCGGTTCGGCCGCCGCACCGGGCACGGACAGTATACCTCGCCACGTGGGGCTTGATGCGCCGGAAGCGCGAGCCAGGGCAGGTTGACGGCGGGGGGCTGAGACGGGCCTACGGCCGATCTCCTGGCTGGCCGCTCGGGTGATTCCATGAAAGGCCGTCTCCGTCCGGGCTGGACCCGCACTTGGCCTCCAGCCGCGGGCGGGCGGCCTGGCGGGCGCTGCACGGGCTGGCGAAATCCGACCGCACGGATGCGGATCTGCCGGCGGCTTCCAAGCTTCAAACGCATCCTTCGACGACGGAGGACGTCCGCCCGTTCAGAAACACGGCGTGAGCCGCGGAATCTCAAACACCCCAGCCCAGGGGTACACCGCCGCTGCGGTCGCGTGGCGGCGACGGTTTGATTTCCCCGGCCGATTTCGCGATAATGAGGGATTCTCGTACTGGACGCCGTCATCCTTAACGGGTGTCTGCCTGAGTTGGACCTCGCAGGCGCGGTCCGGACAAAGCATCAGAGGGAAGAACCTGATGTTCCGCATTCTCGACTCGAAACAACTGGCCTCCGACGTCAAGTGGCTCAAGATTGCCGCCCCGCTCGTGGCCAAGCACCGCCAGCCGGGGCAGTTCGTGATCCTCCGCCTGGATGAGCACGGCGAGCGCATCCCGCTGACGATGGCCGCGGCGGACGCCAAGGCAGGCACGATCGAGCTGATCGTCAAGGCCGTCGGCAAGACGACCAGGCTCCTGTTTGCCAAGAACACCGGCGACACCATTCGGGACGTGATGGGCCCGCTGGGCAAGCCCACCGAAATCGAGAAGGTCGGCCACGCGGTGCTGGTCGGCGGCGGCGTGGGAACGGCCGTCATCTACCCGCTCGCGAAGGCCCTCAAGGACATGGGCGCCTACGTGACCTCGATCACCGGCGGAAGGACGAAGGAGCTGGTCGTGCTGGAAGACGAGCTGCGCGAGGTGTCCCACGTCGTGTACGCGACGACGGATGACGGCAGCTACGGCTTCAAGGGCACGGTCGCGGACAAGCTCCGCGAGCTGATGGCCGACCAGTCACGGCCGATCGACGTGGTTTACGCGGCAGGTCCGGTAATCATGATGCGGGTGATCTCCGATCTGACGCGGCCGGCCGGCATCAAAACGATCGTCTCGCTGAACCCGATCATGGTGGATGGGACGGGGATGTGCGGCGGCTGTCGCGTGACGGTGGGCGGCAAGACGCAGTTCGCCTGCGTGGACGGCCCAGAGTTCGACGGCCACCAGGTCGATTACGCCGAACTGGCCGACCGCCTGACGGCCTACCGCCGGCAGGAGTCCGCGGCCTTGGAGCGATTGGAGCACGAGTGCAAGGTGCGCGACGTGGGAACATGAGAACCTGGGCACGCGGGAACGTGATGGCGCGTGGTCCGTTCCCACGCTCCGCCCTTCCCGCGCGTATGATTCCGTGGCGACTTGACGAGGCAATGCGACCATGGCTTTGACCCTTAAGGAACGGATGGCGATCGAGCGGCAGCGGATGCCGGAGCGCGCCCCGGAGGTGCGCAACGGGGATTTCAACGAGGTGAACCTGGGATTCCAGGAGGAGATCGCCCGGCTGGAAGCGGCGCGCTGCCTCCAGTGCAAAGACCGCAAGTGCGTGGCGGGCTGTCCGGTGGGAATCGACATTCCGGGCTTCCTCGATCGGATCGTGAACGGCGACCTGCACGGCGCCGCCAAGCTGCTGCTCGACGCGAACGCCCTGCCCGGCATTACCGGACGCGTGTGCCCGCAGGAGGAGCAGTGCGAGCAGGTGTGCATCCGCGCCAAGGGCAAGGACGGCAAGCCGGTCGCGGTCGGACACCTCGAACGCTTCGTCGCCGACTGGGCCCGTGAAAACCTGGACCTCAAGACCCTGCTGGCCGAGCCCACCGGCATCAAGATCGCGATTGTCGGGTCCGGGCCGGCGGGGCTGACCGCGGCCGGCGAGCTGGCCAAGAAGGGCCATGACGTAACCGTGTTCGAGGCCCTGCACGACCCGGGCGGCGTGCTGCTGTACGGCATCCCCGAGTTTCGTCTGCCCAAGAAGATCATCGCGGCGGAAGTCAACCGGCTGCGCGAGATGGGCGTCAAGATCGTGTGCGACGTCGTCATCGGGCGCACGTTCACGATCCACGAGCTGTTGAACGAGGAGGGTTTCTCCGCGCTGTTCATCGCCAACGGGGCCGGGCTGCCGGTCTTCATGAACATCCCGGGGGAGAACCTCAAGGGCGTGTACTCGGCCAACGAGTACCTGACGCGCTCGAACCTCATGCGGGCGTACGACTTCCCCGAATTCGATACGCCGATCATCCGCGCCGAACACGTGGTCGTGGTCGGCGGCGGAAACGTCGCCATGGACGCCGTGCGGACGGCGAAGCGGCTCGGCGCGAAGGAAGCCACCCTGGTCTATCGGCGCAGCCGGGCGGAGATGCCGGCCCGCATCGAGGAAGTGCATCACGCCGAGGAAGAGGGGATTGTCTTCAAGCTGCTGTGCAACCCGACGCGGATTCTCGGCACGCCCGACGGATGGGTGAAGGGGATCGAGTGCATTCAGATGGAGCTTGGTGCGCCGGATGATTCGGGGCGCCGCCGGCCCGTGCCGATCCCCGGTTCCGAGTTCATCATCAACTGCGACGTGGTGATCCCGGCGATTGGCACACGGGCCAACCCGCTGCTGACCGCCACCACGCCGGAACTGAAGCTGAACAAGTGGGGCTACATCGTCGTCGATGAGACCGGGGCGACGAGCATGCCCGGCGTGTTCGCGGGCGGCGACATCGTCCGCGGCTCGGCGACGGTGATTCTGGCGATGGGCGACGGCAAGCGGGCGGCGGCTTCGATCGACGCGTACGTTCGCGAAAAGCACAAGCTGCCCGCTCGGTAATGGCCGGTGCGGGCCACAGCGGGCGTTCAGCGCGCGACGGGCAGGCTCCGCGCCGTTTCGGCGGTGTTCACGTCAGCTTCGCGTCGCACTTGCATACAAGCTGCCCGCAGCCGGGACAGCCGGACGTGAACTTCTTGATCGCTTCTTCCAGGTCCACGCCCTCCACGTTGGCCAGCGTGACCAGCCACGCCAGCACGTCGGCGAACTCGCTGGTCAGGTTAGCGCGGTCCTCGCCCTTGGCCACGGCACTGGCCAGCTCGCCGACTTCCTCGGCGAACCAGAGGAAGGTCTTGGCGGCCCCGCGGGCGCGGTCCTTGTCGGAGTACATCCGGTCGATAAGCTGCTGAAACTCGCGAATATGCATCGCCGAGTGCCTTTCCGGAACGCCAAACGCCGGGCCGCGGCGGTTTCCGCCGTGTGCGACCCGCCGCTCGCGGACTGGCCTGACCAGGGAGTGTATCAGCTTCGGCTGCGGGTGTCAGTCGCGGTTCGCGTTCGCGTCGGCCGGCTGGGCACGTTCCGCTTCCCGGCGGGCCGGTATGTCTACACCGGCCGCGCCGCCCGCGGCCTGCGCGCCCGCGTGTTGCGGCATCTGCGCCGGGGAGGGAGGCAACAGGTCCGCTTCTGGCACATCGATTACTTGCTCGCCCGGCCGGAGGTCCACGTGGAGCGCGTCGTGCTGGCCTCCCCCCGGCCTGCAGACGAATGCGCCGAGACCCAGGCATTGGGCGGCCGGGTGGTCGCTGCGGGGTTCGGTGCATCCGACTGCCGACGGCGCTGCGGTGCTCACCTGCGCTGGCTGGCTCACGGCTCCCGAGTACCCGGCCCAGCTCCCAGCGGCCGCAAATGACCGCGCGCAATCCCGCGCCGGTCAGCACCGCCTTCGTCGGCGCGCTTCGCTCCCCTGGCCACGCAAACCACGCAGCCCCAGACACGTGGCGAGCAGCAGCGCGCTGCTCATCGCGGGACACAGCGCGCTCCCGCCCGTCGGACTGTCAAGCCCGCTGTCGGGGGGGGAATCGCCGTCCGGCGACGTTCCATCGCCGGACGTATCCGGCTCGGCCGGCGAGACCGCCCCGTTCGCGCCGTTGCTGTCGGCTGGCGCGGCGGGAGCTTCGGTCGTGAACGACCAGATGGGGCCGGCCGCATGGCCCCCGTCGTTCTTGGCGATTACCTGCCAGTAGTACGTGGTCTTGCTCTTCAGCTTTGTGAGCGGGCACTTGCACAAGCCGCTGCTCGCCTGAAGCCGGCCGTCGGTCAGGGCCGCATCCTCGCCGACCAATACCTTGTACAGCGTCGCGCCTTCCACCTGTGCCCAGGTCAAATCAACCTCGCGCGGAACGTTCGCCGCGCCATCGGCCGGATATGGCTCCGAGGGTTGCCCGGGCAGCGGCACAGGCGCGGGTTCGGTGACGAACCACCAGGTGACGCCTTCCGTCGTCAGGTCACCGCGGCGGGCCACGACCTTCCAGAAGTACTTCGTCGCGTACGCGAGGGTGCCGGGCGTGAACTTGGCGGCCGGCGTCGTCCCGGCCAGCGCGAGAGGCGTGTCCACTCCGAGAAACACGTCGTATTCGTCCGCTCCCGGGACGACGCTCCATCCCAGCACGACGTCGGCCGGAACATTGGTGGTCCCGTTGGGCGGCGTGGGCAAATCCGGCCGCGCCAGCAGGACGGTCAGCCTGGCGCCGTCGCTGAGCGCTGCACCGCAACCGGCCACGGCCACCGTGTAAACCCCGGCATCCTCAACGGTTGCCGGGGCGACGGTGAATGAGGGGAGCACCGCGCCGGCGATCGGCTGCCCATCCTTGTGCCACTGAAACGTCAGTTGCCGCAAGGCGGCCGCGGAGACGCTGAACGTCGCCGTTTCGCCGACGAGGACCGTCTGGTCCACCGGCTGGTCCACGATCGCCACACGCTCGACGCTGAGGTTCACCGGCACGCTCTTTCGCGCCGGATACAGCGCCGAAGTGCACGAGCTGCTGACTTCCACGTCGTAGACCCCCGCGTCCGCGAGACTCGCCGCGGGGATCGTAAACGTGCTGCCGGTCGCCCCTGGCACCGGGACGAAGTACCTACGCCACTGGTACTTGAGCGTGCCCGCGCCGCTCGCGCCGACGGTGAAGGTCACCGGGTCGCCTTCGCAGGCGGTGACCGCGGTCGGATGCGCCGTGATCGACACGCCCAAGTTGGTCTCGCATTCGTCCGGCACGCCGTTCGTGTTGCAGTCTTCGCTCGGCCCCTGGGCAATGTCGAAGTCGTCCGGCGCGCCATTGGCGTTGCAGTCCGGCTCGCACTCGTCCGGTACTCGGTTCGCGTTGATGTCGTTGCTGGTCCCGTCCTCGATGTCGCACTCATCGAGCACGCCGTTGGCGTTGCAGTCCGGCGGCGCGCACCGTGCGCGGATCATGAACACGCCGCCCAGGGAGTCGTCCAGACAGGCCAGGGCGCTGTTAGCGGACAAGTCGTCAAGATTGTCGCCCTCCGCCTCCCAGCTCCCGCCCACGGCGACGGACCCGTCCCACAGGCCCGGCCAACGCTCCCAATCGTCGGTGAGCCGCATGTACGCCCCGACGAAGAACGTGTCGCCCGCCGCGCCTACCCGAAGGTCCGGAACATCAACGCTCTGGAAGATCTCTGTCAGGGGGCCGACGACGCCGACCGGCGCCGACGTCCACAGCAGGATCGCGTCGTGCGGATCGCCGTCGCCGTTGGGATCGCGCCACACGGCAATCGTCGCCGGATGCCCCGAGGGCACCCAGCCCCAGGCGATCTCGACCGCGTTGATGGTCTCGCCGCCCGGCGCGACCTTGAACTGGTTGAGCCAGATGTAATGGTCGCTGTAGGCACCCCACAGGTACCCGTCCCAGGTGCCGTCGTCCTTCCGGTACGACATCGCCAGCTCGCATTCGTCGGGAATTCCGTTCGCGTTGCAGTCCACGCTCGTGCCGTCCGCGATGTCGCATTCGTCGGGCCGCCTGTTGGCGTTGCAGTCGGCACTCGTCCCGGTGAACAAGTCACACAGGTCGCTCACGCCGTTCGTGTTGCAGTCCGCCGTGCCGTTCGGCTCACACTCGTCGGGGACCGCGTTGCCGTTGCAGTCCACGCTGGTGCCGTCCGCGATGTCCTGGCGGTCCGGGCTGCCGTTCTGGTTGCAGTCCGGGGGGAGGTAGTTGACGTAGGCGGCCAACCTTCCGACCCGGTTGCAGCCGTACTTGATCCGCATGTACCCGCCCTCGCCCCAGCCCGGCCCCCACGAGTTGCGCAGGAACCAGACGCCGCCGGCCTGGTTGTCGTCCCAACCGACCAGAAGAACAGCGTGATCGGTCATGCCGGATTCGCACGCGTTGAAGATGCCGCCGCTGTAAGCAGCGAAAGCCCAGGTACCCGCGCGCACGCCCACGACGACGGGGCCGTGGTCGTAAATCGCCTGCTTGATCTGCTCGACGGAGGGATCGTTCCATTGCGACCCGACCAGAAACCATGAGTCCAGACAGTACGGATGCTCGTAGGGACACCCGCAGGGCGCATCCCAGGCCACGTAGGGGAAGCTCGACTCCAGCACGGCCCCGTTACCGCCACACGGGTCCTGGTCGCCGCCGCAGGTCAGGTGCTCCAGCGCACTCTCGGTCCAGCCGCCGTCGCAACTCCCCGCCGACGTGCAACTGACCAGCCATTGCTCGGAGAGGTTGACGCTGATGGATGCTTCGCGCACCAGGGCACATTCCATCGCCCCGATCGCCCCAAACGCCCAGCAGCTCCCGCAATTGCCCTGGTTCCGAACCGCCGGCAGGCTCAAGACCGTGCGCCAGTCCCAAGTGCTCGGCAGCGCCCGTTCGGGGAGGCAGGGATCGAACCGCGCCCCGCGCTGCCCGTCCGGCGACGGCAACGTCCCGCACAACTGCGCGATCGGCCGCTGCGTGGCCTCATTGTGGCCGACGGTAAACGTCCACCCCTCGCGCTCGCCGCGCTCGCGCAGCGCGGCGATGTCCGCGTCCGTAAGCTGGGCCCAGGCCATGGCGCCGGACCCCAGCAGGCACACCACAAGCACGTACGCGCCCAGAGCCCGCCGGCCACGAGTCATGTGCATCACCATGTCCAGTTCCTTTGTACGCGTGCAGATGAAACCGTACGGCCGCGTCAGCGGCACCCCGGCGGGGGCCCCATGTCGATGGCCCCCATGTTCCGAGAACGATCTCCTGCGCAGCGCATCGTACCGCCTCGCCCCCCTCCGACTCAATGGGCAAGTGGGTCGGCCGGCCGGGAGGTTGGCCGCTACAGGCGTGGGTCGGCCGGCGAGGCGCCGGCCGCTACGTCGCGGAGCGGAACGCCGGACACGGAGGTCCGGCGCTACAGGCGACTCGCTGCGGCGAGTTCAGGTCCGGCGCCACGCTCCGCGGCCGGCGGCCACGCGCTACCGGCGCGACGGCTGGGACCCCGCAGTTCCTTTGCGCCGCGTGGTCCACAGCCCGACCAGCGTCAGCCCGACGAGACCCGCGCCGGTTAACGGACACAGCCCGGGTGCGGGCCGCCCGGAATCGTCATCGCACGCATCGCCGATGCCGTCGCCGTCCGCGTCGGCCTGGTCCGGGTTGGGCACGTCGCGGCAGTTGTCGATGCAATCCGCGACGCCGTCGGCGTCCGCGTCGTCATCCGGCACACCGCACCCACACTCGCCGGGCGCGCTCTTGTCCGGGTCTTCGGGGCACGCATCCACGCAGTCCATTACGCCGTCGCCATCGGTATCGATGTCCGGGGTGCCGCATCCGCAGACACCGGGCGCGGTCTTGTCCGGGTCATCGGGGCACTGATCGGCGGCGGTGTCCGACGTGGTGAATGACCACACGGGTCCGGGCGTAGTGGCGCCGGCGGCGTTCTTGGCCACCACGCGCCAGTAGTACGTGGTGCCGGCCGCCAGGCTGGTCGGCAGCCACTCGCTGGCCGTCGTGTTGCCCTGGAGCGCCATCTGGGCCAGCGCCGGCCCCGTCCCGAGGAACACGTCGTAGCTGACCGCGCCCGCCGAATCCGCCCAGTCGAGCTGAACGTCGAGCGGTACGTCGGCGGCCGCACTGATCGGGAACGGTGCCGTCGGCTCGGCCGGGGCGACCGGCGGTTCGGCGCGCGTCGTGAACACCCAGAGCGGCCCGACGAAGGTCCGGGCCCCGCTGTGCGCGTCGATTCTCCAGCGGTACAGCGTTCCATACGCCAGCCGGTCGAGGACCCAGGCGGTGTCGGACGTCGTGCCGACGAACTCCAGGGCCGCGCCGATCCCGAAGTAGACATCGTAGAGGCTGGCGCCAGGCACGCCGTTCCACGAGAGATCGGCATCGATGGCAACGCCGGTGGCGCCGTTGGCCGGGCTCGGGACTCCGGGTGAGCATGCGTCGCCGCGTCCGTCGTTGTCGGAGTCCGTCTGGTCCGGGTTGGCCACATCGGGGCAGTTGTCCACGTTGCCGCAGATTCCGTCGCCGTCGATGTCGTTGTCGGGATCGTCAGGACACTCGTCGCAGGCGTCGCCAATCCCGTCGCCGTCGCGGTCCGCCTGGCTCGGATTGGCCACGCCGCGGCAGTTGTCCACGCTGTCGCAGATGCCGTCGCCGTCCGCGTCGTTCAGCGGGTCGTTCGGGCAGACGTCGCACGTGTCGCCGATACCGTCGCGGTCCACGTCGGCCTGGCTCGGGTTGGCGACGTTCGGGCAGTTGTCCACGTCGCCGCAGACGCTGTCGCCGTCCGCGTCGTTCAGCGGGTCATAGGGGCATGCGTCACACGCGTCGCCGATGCCGTCGCCGTCCGCGTCGGCCTGGTCCGCGTTGGCCGCGCTCGGGCAATTGTCGACGTCGCCGCAGACGCCGTCGCCGTCCTTGTCGTTATCCTTGTCGAACGGGCACGCGTCACACACGTCGCCGATGCCGTCGCCGTCCGCGTCGGCCTGGCTGGAGTTCGCGGCGAGCGGGCAGTTGTCCGTCGCGTTGGGGATACCGTCGCCGTCAATGTCCGGGTCACACACGTCGCCGATCCCATCCTTGTCCAGATCGGCCTGGTCCGGATTGGCCACGCCCGGGCAGTTATCGCACGCATCCCCGACCCCGTCCCCATCGGCATCCGCCTGCGTGGGGTTGGAGACGAAGCGGCAGTTGTCGCAGGCATTCCCGACGCCGTCGCCGTCGGCATCGGCCTGATTTGCATTCGCCACGTCCGCGCAGTTGTCGCACGCATCCCCGACGCCGTCGCCGTCGGCATCTTCCTGGCCCGGGTTCGGCACGTTCGGGCAGTTGTCGCAGGCGTTGCCGCGCCCGTCGGTGTCTGTATCCTTCTGGTCGGGGTTGGGTACGTTCGGGCAGTTATCGACGTTGTTGCAGACGCCGTCGTCGTCGGGGTCGTTGGACGGGTCATACGGGCAGGGGTCGCAGGCGTCGCCGAGTCCGTCGAGGTCGGCGTCGCGTTGGTCGGGGTTGGGCACGGTGGGGCAGTTGTCGCACGCATTCCCGAGCCCGTCGCCGTCGGCATCGGCCTGGCTCGCATTCGCCACGTTCACGCAGTTGTCGCACGCATCCCCGACGCCGTCCGCGTCGGCGTCGCTCTGGGTCGGGTTGTACAGGTTGACGCAGTTATCGACGTCGTCGCACACGCCGTCGTGGTCGGTGTCGCCGGTATCGGAGTTCGGGCACGGGTCGCAGGCGTCGCCGAGTCCGTCGCCGTCGGTATCCTGCTGGTCGGGGTTGGCGATGAACGGGCAGTTGTCGCACAGGTCGCCGGTGCCGTCGCCGTCGCGGTCGCGTTGGTTGACATTGGGCACGTCCGGGCAGTTGTCGCACGCGTCTCCGGCGCCGTCGCCGTCGGCATCGGCCTGTGTGGGATTGGGGACGAAGCGGCAGTTATCGCACGGGTCGCCGACGCCGTCGGCATCGGAATCGTATTGGTCGGGGTTGGGTCGCACGGGGCAGTTGTCGCACGGGTCGCCGGCGCCGTCGAAGTCGGCATCTTCCTGTTCGGGGTTGTAGTGGACGGGGCAGTTGTCGCAGGCGTTGCCGAATCCGTCGAAGTCGGTGTCCTGTTGGCCGGGGTTGTAGTGTTGCGGGCAGTTGTCGAGCCAGTCTTGAATACCGTCGCCGTCGGTATCGGGCGTGGTGTAGTCGAACGTGGCGAACGCGGTTCCCGCGCGACCGGTGGCGGGGTTCCAGGCGGTGACGCTGACGACGTTGCCGGCCGGCGGCTCCTCGTAGACGAACTCGACGATCGCGCCGGAGGCGGTGGGGCTGTTGGGGTTGGCGACGTCGAGGATCCAGTCGAACAGGAGGTCGCCGTTGAGCTGGCCGAACTCGTCGAGGGTCGCGGCGGCGTTGAAGCGGACGCGCAGGGGCAGTCCGTGGTCGGGGTTGAGGGCCTGGTCGGGGTAGGACACATCGACGACGGGGGTGATGCGTGGCTCGACCTCGCCGTGCAGGAAGTACACGGGCAGGCTGTAGGCGGTCAGGCCGGTGGTCATGAAATGAAACCGGTCGGGCTGTGGGGTACCGTCGGGCAGGGTGCCGCCGGCGGACAGCGGATGCAGGCGGTAGGTGACGGCCCCGCTGCCCGGATCGGAGACGAGGGTGAGGGTATGCTCGTCGGGGACGGCGGCGATCTCGAAGAAGCCGGTTCGCACGTCGGGGTCGCCGCTGACGAGGCGGACGCGGTCGTGGGCCTTGAAATCGGCCGCGACGAACGTGACGCCCGGGTCGGTCAGTTGGAAGAGGCCGCCGGTGTTGGAGACGCTGGCGGCGGGCGAGCCGGTGATGGCGCTGGCGGCGTACTGGAGCGTGAAGGCGACCAGTCCGTTGTCGTAGGGTACGCCGGTGACCGCGTTGGCGTGCACGCCGGAGACGGCGCCCTTGACCTCGAAGACCTCGCTGCCCGCGGTGGCATGGTCGATGCAGGTGAGGGTCCAGCGTTCGAGTCGGGCGTTGGCGAGGTGGACGACGACGCCCTCGGGCTCGTTGGGATCGGGCGGGTTTTTGAGGACGGCGCCGCGTCCGCGGTTGCGTTGGTTGGGACGGGGCGAGCTGGCCGGGGGTTCCTGTTGGCCGTCGAGGCCCGGTCCGGGGGTAAGCTGGGCGTAGAAGTAGTAGGCGCCGTCGCCGGGGAGCAGGCTGACGGGTACGAGGAAGGTCTGTTGGACCTGGCCGGGGACGGTCTTGACGAAGGCCGAGGGGATGGCGGTGCCGTCGTGTCCGGTGTGGTCGCGGTCGAAGAAGAACTGGATGGTGGTGCCGCCCCAGAAGTCGAAGGCGTCGTAGTGGAGGACGAAGTTGCCGTAGATGACGTCGTTGCCGGGCGGCCGGTGGACGGCGAGGGTGGGGACGATCTTGGGGTCCCAGTGGAAGGTGACGATGGACCGGTCGGGGAGCTCGACGACGTTGCGAATCTCGATCCCGCTGGGGATCTCGTCGTACCAGCGGGAGCGGGGGGTGGTGGTGTCGTTCCAGGTGGTGACGTTCAGGGCGCCGGGATAGGGGTCGGCGGGATCGCCGAGGTTGGTGCCGTGCTCGAGCTGTTCGAGCCCGTCGGCCTGGACGATGAGGTATTGGGAGCGGGTGCCGAAGCGTTGGGAGAGCGCGAAGCCCTCGGGGAAGTTGGCGCCGAGGTCGAGGTGGGTGATGAGGAGTCCCTGCCCGGGGAGATTGCGGGAGAAGTTGATGAGCGGGTCGGGGTAGAGGAAGTCGGTGACGCGGTGGAAGGTGAAGGCCTCGCCCGGGTTGTTCTCATTGATGTAGTAGTAGACCGACTTTGTTGGATGGAAGGCGTAGTCGGGGAACTCGATATTGGTGTCCTCGGCGACGTTCAGGAAGGCGGTGAGGTCGCGGCTCTCGATCCAGGGCTCGTGCGCGGTGCCCAGGCAGGTGTTGCCCAGGAAAGACTCTTTCAGGAATGGCGAGGGATGGCCGAAACCGTTGGACATGATGTCCCAGGCACCCATCGGCCAGTTGACGTACCCGCCGTAATAGACGTCGTAGTCGTAGAGATCGGGGTAGCCTTCCCAAACGTGGAGCCACTCGTGGGCAGTGGTGCCGACGAGCCAGAAGCCGCCCTCGCCGCCGGACTCTGAGCTGCCGTTCAGCGGCGTGGCCCAGTCGGAGAAGTAAATGGGGCCGATGGGCGGGGTGAGGGGGTCCTCGCCGACATAGATCGGGAGGTCCATGCCCGGCGCCGGCAACTGGAACAGGTCGCGCTCGCCGGCCGCCAAGCCCGCAGGCAGCGCTTCCCGCGGGATCATGACCACCGAGTGCAGGAACGGAAGGCCGGCGCACAATCCGTCGCCGAACATGACCAGCTCATCCCAGTCCACCGTGTCGTCGAGATCGGCTACGGTGTCCTCGACCAGCCGGGCGCGGCTGAAGGGGTATTCGCTCCCGCTGCCGCCGTTGTTGTCCGTGAACGGATTCAGGTCGATGCTGTAGTTCTCCGTGGCCGCCGCGCGGACCTCGCCCATGTCGAGCAGCCCGTCGAGGTTGAAGTCACGCTTCAGGACGCCGGCCGCGGCGGGGGCCGGGGTCGTGGGGTCGTTCGGGTCGAACGGATTGTCCGGATCGATCGGATGGGAGTCCTTCAGCCACGTCAGGTACTCGAGGATCAGCACGTTGCCGCCGTCGTACCCGTGCGTGCCGTGAACGCGTTGCGCGAGCGGCCCCCCCGCGGGGATGATCCCGTCCCCGGTGCTGCCGGACCACGGGTTGCCCGAGCCCATATCGGTGCCCCAGGGGGCGGTCCCGTATGGCGACGTTACCTCGCCCAGTCGCCCGTCGCCGCCGGATTCCCCGGTCGTGCTGTACGGGTGCAACTGTCCCCAGTCCGGCACCGCCAGCCCTGAGATCGAGCCGGAGCCGTTGTGGTAGACGGACGAGGGCAAGTCGTCGAACTCGGCGCACCCGTCGTAATGAGCGCGCACGTTCGCACCGTCCAGAAGGATGAAGTCGGGACGGATCACCGCCGTCGTTGGCCAGCGGTCGGGATCCACAAAACCGTTGCCAGGATTGTCCGCTACCGCGGGAGGACGGCACTTCGGGGCGTTGCCGTCGGGCAGGCAATTCGGCTCGCCCACCCCCGTCGGCGCCCACGCCTTGCGGGCGTTTGTTCCGCCCAGCCAGCCAGGGTCCGTGGACGCCGGATCGAAGGTCGGCAAGCGCGGCACCCACGGCTTGTCCAACGTGGGGTCGTTCAGGTCGTTCAGGTCCACGGGCCGCAACGCAGGGATGTTGTTGCCGAGGCTGGAGACGCTGGTGGTGTCGGCCGTACCGTAGCCTGGCCAGGTCGGCGCCCAGGGGATGGGGACCGGATACATCTGGCTGGCCCGCAGGTGCACATCCATCCAGTAGAACGACCACCAGAAGTCGTAATCCCAGCCCGACAGGAGCTGGTAGGCGGCGGGCAATACGCCTGTGTTGGTCTCGTTGGGCCGCGGCGTCCTGGCACCCGTCACCACCGCACCCGGGGCCAGCTTCGACGTGTCGGCTTCGTACCAGAACTCGGGCGGGTCATACCTCCCGTTCCCACAGCGCGCGATCAGCCCCGCCGTGTCGCCCGGGTAGTTTCGCTTGATGTACGCGATCGCCCACAAGCGCGAGCCGACCGCGGTCACGCTGCCGGTGTACGTATTGTTGGGGCTGGGATCGAGTCGGACCCACGGGCCGGCGGGCGGTAGGACGCTCGGGATGTACACCCGCAGGAAATCCTCGAACGGCTCGGGGAAATCCCACTGCCCGTCGCCGTCGACGTCGCAGATCTCCTTGTTGTCGATGACACCGTCGACATCCGCACATGTCACCGTTGGACATGACGGGTCCGCCGGGTCCCACGACTGGCCGGGGCAATCGGGGTCTTGCGTGACGTTGTCGTCCCATCCGTCGATCGCCACCTCCAAGAGCGCGTCGTACGTGCCGTCGCCGTCGAGATCGGCGAACCGCTCGCCCGGCGTCCAGACCGCGTCCACGAGCGCCTGGGCGTCGTAATCGCCGATGCCAAGCCCCAGCAGGTCACCGTTCCAGTCGACCAGGAACATGGGTTCTTCTTCGAACACCTCGCCGGCGTAGGGGTTGAACGCGGTGTTGGTGGACCGGTCGATGCTGTTGTTCGCGCGGGGGTTCAAGTTGGTGAAGGGCAGCACGCGACCGCTCATGCCCGCGTAGTCGCCGGGATTCACAAAGCCCTCGTACTGCGGCAAGACCGGCCACGGCACCTCCGCCCAGCCGACCGCATCGCCGGTCACCTGCACGCTGCCGTACGAGATCTCGTCCCAGTACTCCGCGAAGGAGTTCACGGCCGGGTCCGTGCGGTCGAAGAACTGCACCCAGGCTTCCTGCGGGTTCGGCAGGATCACGTCCGGCCAGCCGTCCATGGACTTCACGGGCACGCTGAGCATGACCACGAACGTGCGTTGCTGGCCCTCGCCGGCGTACACCGCGACCGCCAAACCGGCCATCAGTACCCCGATACCGGCTAAGTAGTGCAAAGCTCTGCTTTGCCTGAAACAGACCGCCGAACGGCTCTTTCTCTCAGAGCGCATGAGCAACTCCTGTATCGCAGCTCTCCGGAACCGGTCCCGGACATGGGTCGCTAGTAGACAACTTCTCTCTCGCGTGAGGTAGACATCTCAACGCATGTAATCCTAAACGCGCCCCGTGTGCGAATCAATCATAAACCGCGCCGCCGCTTCCATGTACCAGCGCGGCTGCCGGAGTCCCATATCGAGCCGCCCGCCTACGCCCCAGGGCCGCTGCTTCGCGGACCATCAAGGCGGGTCCGCAAATTGACATTTCTGCCCGCGGCCCTAAATTACGTTCGAGGCGGCGGGCCCGAGTTGTGGATTCGGCACGCAGCCACCCGACCCGGCAGACGCGATGACCATGTGCCCACCGCACCCGCCCTCCCCGCCCCGCCAAACAGGAGGGCTGCACGCCGGCGGTCGGCCATGCCTGGCCGCGATTGCGCTCGCGTGCGGCCTCTGGGGGCCGGCCGCCCTGCTTGCACAAATGCGCCCGGTGGCGATCCTGGACGCCACGCTTCTGATCGGCGACGGGCGGACCATGGAGCGCGGTGGCGTCCTGTTCTCCGACGGCAAGATCACGGGCGTCGGCGAGAACGTCCAAGCCTCATTCCTGGCCCGCAAAATCGTCGGCCAGGGCCGCTTCGTGACGCCTGGCCTGATCGATGTGGGCGGCTCGGTGGCACTCCGTTTTCAGTTTGGCGGCAATGCGGCGACCGCCAACGCCGCCGACGGGTTCGACCGTTATGCGGAGGATGAGATTCGGGCCGCGTGGCGCGACGGCGTGACCACTGTGTGCATCCCGGCCCGCACGGGGAGCGGCGTCGGCGGAGTCGGCGCGGTAATCCGGCTGCTCCCACGGGGACAAGTGGACGAAGTGGTATTGAAGCGGGAGGTGGCGCTATGCGCCGGACTTGGGCTGAGCGGCTGGCCGGGGCCGTTGTCGCGGGCCCGGCAAGCCGAGGACCTGCGCCGCCGCTTCCACGCCGCCAGGGAGTACCGCGAGGCGCAGGAGGATTACGCGGACAGCCTCAAGGAATATGAGGAAAAGCTGGCCGAGCGCGCGAAGCAGGCGAACTCTGGTCAGGGCAAGCCCGGCGCCGGCGGTGTCGGGCCGGGCCGAGGGACCGCGGAACAGAAGGATGAGAAAGCGGCGGGCAAGAA
This sequence comes from Phycisphaerales bacterium, assembly GCA_022839625.1. Classification (GTDB taxonomy): domain Bacteria; phylum Planctomycetota; class Phycisphaerae; order UBA1845; family Fen-1342; genus JALHJL01. The sequence goes on along the minus strand of JALHJL010000032.1, from coordinate 16,018 downwards.
CGAGAAGAAGGACGAGCTGAAAAAGCCCGCCGAGCCGGCCCAGGACCGCGCCGCCGAGATGTTGCTCCGCGTGCTGGATGGGGAGCTGCGGTTGTGGGTGGAGGCCCATGACCCCGCCGAGGTGGCCGCCCTGCTGGACCTGGCCGAGGAGTTGAACGTCGCGCTGGTTATCGAGGGTGCCACGGGGGCGCATCTGCTGGCCGACCGCTTGGCCGGCCTGCGCGTGCCGGTCGTACTGACCGCCGCGCCCACGCCGCTCGCCTACGGCCCAGGGCCGGAGCGCTATGCGGTTGCGGGGGACGCCGCCGAATTGCGGCGCGCCGGCGTGCAGGTTTTCTTCGGCTCGGGACGGCTGACCGGCGGGGCGCCGCCGCCTGCCGAGTCCGTATCTGGCGACTCCGCCGCCGCGCCGCGGCTCGCGCTCCGCGCCGCGCGTGCGGCCGGCGCGGGCTTCGACGCGGACACCGCCCTGGCGGCGATGACGGGCAGCGCCGCGCGTCTGCTGGGCGTCGAGCGGCAGATCGGCCGGCTCGAGCCCGGGCTGCAGGCCGACCTGGTGGTATGGAGCGGCCATCCGCTGGCGCCGGGCGCGTGCGTGGAGCGGGTGTTCATTGCCGGGCGCGAGGTCTATCACGCGGAGGGCGCGTGGCCGGAGGGCGACGAGTGAGCGCGGGACACACGAGCAGCGCGAGCCGCCGCGGAGCGCTCGCGTGTGCGGTGCTGATGCTCGGCACGTTCGGCGTGGCCGCGTGGGACGTCCCGGCGGCCCGAGGACAGGCGCGGTCGTCCGCGGGTCGGGCAATTCAGGCGGCCGCCTACGTTAACGAGCAGGGGCAGATGGTCGCGGGCGGCCTGCTGCTGATCGAGGGGGAGAGCATCGCGCAAATTGGCGGGGACCGCGAGGCATCGGAAGCGGGCGATGTCCCCGTGGACGTGTACCCCGGCGCGGTCCTCTCGCCCGGACTGATCGACTGCCATTCCGCCCTCGCAGCGGCCGGCGACCTGAGCGAACGCGAGCACGCGCTTCAACCCCACGTTAACGCACGCGACGCCTTCGACCGCTACTCCCACCAGCTTCGGCTCGCCCTGGTGGCCGGCGTCACGACGTTCGCGCTCGCTCCCGACGATCGTAACCTCGTCGGCGGACGCATCGCCATCTGTCAGACGGCCGGTCCGGACGGATGGCCGCGCGTCCTGAGCGACGCCGGCCCGCTGAAGTTGTCGCTTTCCGTTGACGTCTACCGCCCGGAACGCGAGCCGACCTCACGGAGCGGGGCGCTGGGGATGTTGCGCGAGGCCATCGAGACGGCCCGCGCCGGCGTCCCTCAAGACGACCCACTGACGGCCTTCGCGGCCGGCGCGCTGCCCGGCTTCATCGCCGCGCCCAGCGGGGCCGATGTGCTCGCTTGTCTGCAACTCGGCCAGGAGTACGGCGTGCGGCTGGTGCCGATTCACACGCGCGACGCGCGCCGGGTGTCCGAACTGGCCTCCGGACAGATCGCCGGCGTGGTGGTCGGGCCGCTGGATTTCTCGGCGGGGCAGCGGGCAACCGAGGCCGCCGCCCTTTTCGCCCGGCACGGAACGCCGGTGGCGATTGCGGGCGGGCTGCCCGCGGCGCCGGCCGACAGCCTGCGAATCGGCGCCGCCCTCGCGGCCCGCAGCGGACTGGCGCCCGCGGCGGCACGCCGGGCGATCACCGCCGCGGCCGCCGAGTTGCTGGGCGTCGGGGACCGGATCGGCGTGCTGCGGGCGGGGTATCAGGCGGACGTGGTCGTGTTCTCGGCCGATCCGCTCGATCTGCGCGCCCGGGTGCTCGCGGTCTATGTCGCGGGGCGACGCGTCTTCGTAGCCGACGGCGGGCCGCAATCGGGAGACGTGCCATGACCCGCGGCCGGATCGCCAGGTCGGCCATCGTCGGACTGCTTGCCGCGCTGCCGTTTGCGACCGCAGACGAGCACGCCGAGAGCGTCGTCCTCGTGATCCAGGCGGGCCGTGTTCATACTCTCACGGGCGAGGCGATCGACGGTGGAGCGGTCATCATCCGGGACGGTCGGATCGAGGCGGTCGGCCGGGACCTCAGCATTCCCGCCGGCGCCCGCGTCATCGCGCGGCCGACCGCGGTGGTGACGCCGGGCCTGATCGACGCCTGCTGCACGGTCGATCCCGAGATTCCGCAGCAGGCCTCGGGCTGGCCGTTCGAGAACTGGCGGCCTTCGTTCTGGCAATGGATGGCGCGGCAGGCGGCGCACGACGCCGACGACCCGGACCACGTGTGCGGATCGGCGTGCGGCTTGCCCCACGATGCCGGGCCACTGGCGCTCGCGGCCGCAACCATGTCGGAACTGACGTGGGGCGAGCAGTCGTCGGAAGTAACGCCGCACCGCCTGGTCATCGACTCCGTGAACCTGCTGTCGAACGATTTCAGGCGCCTGCTGAGGGGCGGCGTGACGACGGTCTACGTGTCGGCGGACTCGGCGAACGTCATCGGCGGGCGCGGCACGATCCTGAAGACCGGCGGCCCGCTCCGCGAACGCACGGTGCGCCGGGCGGACGCGGTGAAGGCCACGATCGGGGGGGACCCGAGCCGGCGCGGCCTGCCCAATTTCCTGCCGCCCTATTACGGTCCGCCGCCTACTTTCCTGACGCGGCGACCGACGACGCGCATGGGCGTGGAGTGGGTCTTCCGCAAGGCGTTCTACGACACGCTGCGGGCCCGGAAAGGGCTGAAGATCTACGGCGCGGACATGCCGCCGCCGCAGGCGCTGCCCGTCCTCCAACAAGTCCTGGACGGCGACGTGCCGCTGCGCATCCAGGCCAGGATGCAGCACGACATTTTCACCGCCCTGCGGCTGGCCGCCGAGTTCAACCTGTCCTTCGCGCTGGAAGAGGCGACCGAGGCCTACCGCTGCCTGCCACAGCTCAAGGCCGCCGGAGTGCCGGTCATCTTCGGACCCTTGTACATGGACGCCAAGGGCTTTCGCGGCCGGACCGATGAAGTGCGCCAGCCGCGGCTCAACACGCCCAGGCAACTGGCGGACGCCGGTATCGAGTTCGCCCTCACCGCCCAGGAGCTGCGCGACGAGGAGGGCCTGGTGCGCCAGGCCATGTTCGCCGTGCAGAACGGGCTGACGCCGGAACAGGCCTTGCGGGCCATCACGGCGACGCCCGCGGGACTTCTGGGGCTGGCAGATGAGGTGGGGGTCGTATCGCCCGGGGCAGCGGCCGACCTGGTGGTCTGGAGCGCGGAACCGCTCGCCGCGACGAGCCGGCCGCTCCTGGTGCTGATCAACGGCCGCGTCGTACTGGAGGAAGCCAACTGATGCACGGCAAACCGCGTTACTCTGCCTTCGTGCCTGCGTGGCTTCGCGGCTTCGTGGTTACGTGGCTCTGCGGCTTCGTAACCGCAGGGGCCGTGGCGCAGCCGCCCGCCGTTCCGCCCGAGCGGGTCGCGCTCACTGGCGCGCGGATCATCCCGGTTGTCGGAGCACCGATCGCAAGCGGCACGGTGCTGGTCGAGCGCGGCAAGATCGCCGCGGTCGGACCGGAGGTGGAGATTCCCTACGACGCCCGCGTGTTCGACGTCAGCGGGAAGTTCGTCATGCCCGGCATGATCGACGTGCACACCGCGCGCGGACTCGACATCCCGAACGAGTCCCGCCCGGTGACCCCGCACCTCGATGTCGCCGACGCGCTCGATCCGTCCCAGCTCTTCTTCGAGGACTGTCTGCGTCTCGGCATCACCGCCGTGCACGTGATCCCCGCGAACAACACCGTCATCGGCGGCCTCGGTCGGGTCGTGCGGCCCATCGGGCTCACGGTCGGCGAGATGACGATCGCCGAGGGCGAGTTCCTCAAGATCGCCATTACGCCGCGCCGCGGCTTCGACCGGATGCTCCAGATGGCCACGCTGCGCGAGACGTTCCTCGAGCTGGACGACTACCTCGCCAGAGTGGCGGAGAAGCGCTACGAGGACAAGCTGAAGGAGGAAGACAAGCAGATCGACGTCGGCCCGGACGAGGCCCGCAAACGCGGCCGCGACCTGGTCCGCGCCGAAGACGTGGACGACCAGCACCGCAACCTGCTCCGCCTGTGCGGCGGGCAGGTGCGCGTCGCCGGCGGACCCGGGCCGAAGCTCTTCCAGCCGCTCGGCGCGTTCGTGTACTGCGGGAACGCGATGGACATCGCCCTGGCCGTCCGGCTCGCCAAAGATCACGCGTTCTTCGATCGGACGGTGCTCGTGCTCGGCGGCGAGTGCCACAAGGCAGTGGCCGAACTGAAGCAGGCCGCGCGGCCCGTCGTGCTGCCCGGCGACCTCACCTATCGCGCGACCGACCCGCTCACCGGCGAGGTGCACGAGACGTTCGTGCCCAAGAAGATTTTTGACGCGGGTCTCCTGTTCGCCCTGGTGCCTGGCCCCGACGATTCTTATGCGGAGCGCATGTTGAACTACCAAGCGGCCCAGTGTGTGCGGTACGGCGTCCCGCGCGACGAGGCCCTGCGGGCGATCACGCTCAACCCGGCGAAGATGCTCGGCCTCGACGGGCGGCTCGGCTCGATCGAGCCCGGCAAAGACGCCCACCTGGTGGTCTTCAGCGGCGATCCTCTGGATTTCAGCAGCGTGGTCGAGCAGGTGTTCATCGACGGGATCCCGGCGTACGACCGGGCCAAGGATGTGCGACTGCAACGGCTGCTGTCGCCGGGGACCAGCGACTCCACCGCGAAACCGGAGTAATCGAGCAGCAATGACGCACGCCACGAAGCCACGCGCCCGCGCAGCCGCTGTAGCGGCCGACCTTCCGGTCGGCCGATCCGCGAGGAAGCTGGTCGCCAGCCTGGCAACCGGCCTGGTGCGCGTGGCGTTTGGGTTCGCCGTGGTCGGTGCCGCCGCCCACGCAACCGGGCAGCTCGAGGGGGACCGGTCGGCTGGTTCGACGCAGCGGTCTGCCGACCCGGGCCGCTCGTTTGTACTGCGTGCCAAGGCGGTCTACCCGGTTACGCCGGAGCAGCCTCTTCCCATCGAACGCGGGATGATCGTCGTGCGGGACGGCCGGATCGCCGCGGTGGGGCGCGACCTGCCACTTCCGCCTGACCTGCCGGTAATCGAGCTGCGCGACGAGGTGGTGTGTCCGGGTTTCGTATCGGCTGGCGGCGTGCTGGCCGAACCGCACACGGGTCCGGAGTCCGTCAGCGGCGCGTACCGGGCCGCCGACGCGTTCGACACATACGACGATTACGCGGAGATGCTTGCCCGCGGAACGACGACGGTCCACCTGGGCCCGGGCGAGCACCGTCTTGTCTCCGGCGTCGGAGCGGTAGCCAAACTGGCGGGGCCGCCCGAACAGCGCGTGATGCGCTCCGCGGCGGACCTGACCGTCACGCTCGGCGTGTTCGGCCCGCCGCCGCTCTTCGAGCCGCCGTTTTACGCCTCGTCGGATGTGCCGATCGAGCCGGCCCGCCGGCAGCGTCCGGACTCGCGGCTGGGCCAGATTCTTGAACTCCACGAGCGAATCTCCGCCGCAGCGCGGGAGACGGGTCTCTCGTCGGGCAGGGAAGATGGCTCGCCGGGTGGAGTGGGCGTCCCGCCGGGTGGGGTGGGCGTCCCGCCCGCCAAATTCGATATCCACTTGCACGCCTTCAACGAAGCCTGGCTCGCCGGCCTGCCGCTGCGCATCCAGGTGCGGCACGCCGCAGATATTGAAGCCGCCTTGCAGTTCCTTCGCCGGCTGGAAGCCGGTGGCGCAGCGACGCGGCCCGCGTACCTCGTCGGATTGACGGAGATCGAGCGCGTCGCCGAAGCGCTGGACGCGATCGTCGGACACCCGCCGCGGCGGGCAAGCTCCGGTCCGACGCCACACGTCGACGTCCCGTTCGTCATCCGCGTGGAGCGCGGATACCGCGCCCCGGGCGAGAACATCGGCGGCGACCCAGGCGCCTTGGAGCCGGGGCTCACGACGGCGGCGCAACTGGCGCGGCTTATGCCCGAAGCCCGTGTCGCGCTGGCCGGCGAGGCCGGCGACCGGCAGGAAGACCTTCGCGCGGCGGCCATTCTCGCCACTCGGGGCGGGCTGTCGCCCGAGCGAGCCCTGGCTGCAATCACCCGCGTGCCGGCCGAGATTCTGCACATGGATGACCGCGTGGGCAGCCTCGCGCCCGGCAAGGACGCCGACTTTCTCGTTCTGACGGGTCCCCCGCTCGACATCAACAGCTTTGTGCGTGCGGCGTATGTCGGCGGACAGCTCGTGTTCACGGCCCCGCAGCCGCGGGATTCACGCCGCGGGGCCGCCCGACCCACCGCGGAGCCGCCTCCGCCGCTCGTCATCCGCGCCGGCACGATCTGGGTCGGCGACGGCACTGTGATCCGTGACGGGTCGCTGCTGATCGAGGACGGCAAGATTCAGGCGGTCGGGCAGCGCGTGCCGCACCCGCCTTTCGCCCGCATTATCGACGCCCGGCCCGACGGATTTGTGGTCCCGGGCTTCATCGATGCGCACGGTCACTTGGGGCTCAGCGGCGACCAGACCGTGGCCGCGCCCGACTTGCCCGTCCATCGCAGCGTCGGTGTCGCCGGCCGCGAGTTCCTGAGGGTGGCGCGGGCCGGCGTCACGACGGTTTTGCAGGCGCCCTATCGCACGGCCGCTAACGGCGGACAGATGGCCGCCATCAAGACCTACGGGAGGGATCGCAGCGAGCTTGTCGCGCGCGAAGTGGCGGGGCTGAAATTCACGATGCGCGGTCAGGACCCGCTCACCGCCGTCGAGGCGCTGCGCAAGGTGTTTCAGACGGCCAGGAAGTACGACGAGGACTGGAAGAAGTACGAAGCGGAGCTGGCGGCGTGGAAGGCGAGCGGCGGCCAGCCCATCACCAAACCGGCCGAAGCGCGCGAGAGCGTCGAGCAGGGCCGGCCCGATCCGGTAACCGGCAAGTGGGAATACGACGTCCGCGGCGGCCCGCTGTCCGAGCCGGTGTCCGGCACCGTCGTGCTGAAACTGACGGGGACCAGTATCGAAGGCCGCATGAGCGACCCCACGGACGGCGAGGAACTGCGGGTGAGCGGCACGCTGGACGGCAACGAGATCATGCTGGAGATTGAAGTCGACACGCCCGTCGGCCGGCCGACGATTCGTGCCACCATTGACCGCGAAGACCACGCCGTCGGGACGGTCACGGTCGGCGGGTTTGCCCTGGATTTCGAGGCAACCCGGGTCGACAAGAGCGCGGTGGAGTTCAGGGTCAGCCGCAAGAAGCGAACCAAGGACGGCCGGCCCGTCCCGCCCAAGCTCGATTTCAACCTGGAGCCGTTTCGTCCGCTGCTCGCCGGCAAGATCCCCGCCGTCGTGGACGTTGAGACCGGCGCCCAGATTAGCGTGGCGGCTAAACTGTTTCTTGACGAGTTGAAGCTGCCGCTGGTGCTGCTCGGCGCCGAAGGCGCGGCCGACGTCGCCGACCGGCTCGTGGGCCGCAAGCCCGAAGCCGGCGCCCCGCCGCCGACCTCGGCCCCGGCGCCTGAGGCGACGGTCGGCGTCGTTGTCCCACGCGAGATTCGGGGCACGCGCCTGCGCCGCCCCTATTGCCCGGCGGCCGACCTCAGTCGCCGCGGCATTCCGATCGCCCTCCAGAGCGACAGCGAAGACGGCGCGCGCGACCTGCCCTTCATGGCGCTCTTCGCCGTCCGGGAGGGGTTGGGCGGCGATGCGGCACTCAAGGCGCTGACGATCGACGCGGCCCGGATGTACAAGCTGGACGACCGGCTTGGCTCGCTCCAGCCCAACCGCGACGGCGACGTGCTGATCTTCCACGGGCACCCGTTTGACGCCGGCAGCCGGCTGGAGCGCGTGATCGTCGGAGGTCAGGAGGTGCCCGATGAGGAATAGGCCACGGGGCCACAAAGCCACGGAGCCACGAGGGGATGTGTACTACGCGGGGTTCTGCGCCCTGGTCTTTGCGGGGGGCTTGTTCGCTCATGCGGCTGACATTACTGACCAGAGCAGTTCGCCGCCGGGACTCGCGTTTCGGGCGGCCAAGCTGGTCGCGATGGACGACGCGAACACCGTCATCAACGACGCCGTCGTGCTCGTGAAGGGCAACCGCATCGAGGCCGTGGGACGGGCCGGCGACGTCGTGATCCCCGATGGATATCGCGTACTGCACTTCGCCGAGCACTGGCTCCTGCCCGGCATCGTGGAGGCGCACAATCACAGCGCGGCGGGGGGCTGGGGCGACCTCAACGACATGGTGTACCAGACGAACCCCGGGCTCGATATTCGGCCGGTCCCGCGCCCCGACAACCCCTGGGTCAAGCGCGCCCGCACCGGCGGGGTTACAACGGTGCTTCTGCTCCCCGGCAGCGGCACCAATCTCGCCGGGTTCGGCACGATCGTGAGCACGGGCGGCAAGACCCCGGATGAGATCACGATGCGCACGCCCGGCTCCCTCAAGATCGCCCAGGCCGGCAACCCCGAGTGGTACTTCGGCGGCAACGGCCGCAGCTTCATGAACTGGAACCTGCGGCAGACGATCGAGAAGGCGCGCGCGTACTGCCAGAGGTGGGAGGAGTACGACCAGGCGACGAAGCGACAAAGCGGCGGAGCGACGGAGAACGTAGCGGCTGGGCACCAAGCCGGCCGTGAGAGTGAGCCGCCTCCGGCCCAGCCAGAGTTCGATCCCATCTGGGACGGCTTCCGCGGCGTGTTCACGGGCGCGGTCCCCGCCACGGTCCACACGCAGGTGTATCAGGTGCTCCTGATGACCGTCGAGATGATCGCCGACCAGTTCGGCCTGTGGACGGTCACCGAGCACAGCAGCTTCGACGCGTGGAAGGTCGGCCCCGTGGTACGCGAGTTTCAGCAGCGGGGTGCGCCGCACGCCCCACTTTGGATCATCCAGGGTCCGCGCCAATACCACTTCGACCGCACTTCCCGCCGCATGATCGGCAACGCCAACGGCTGGTGGAAGAACGGCATCCACGAGCTCGCCATCAACACCGACGCTCCCGTCGTTCCGCAGGAGGAGCTGACCTACCAGTCCGCCATGGCGTGCTGGTACGGCTGGCTGCCGTATCCGGCGTTGCGGGCGATTACGAACATCACGGCGAAGTCGATCGGCCTTTACGACCGCGTGGGCAGCGTGGAAGTGGGCAAGCAGGCGGACCTGAGCGTCTGGACCGGCGACCCGATCGACCCGCGCTCCGCCTGCCTGATGACGGTCGTTAACGGGGAGATCGTGTACGACGGCACGCAGGGAACGCGGCGGTTCTAGGGAAGACCATGAGGAAAGGCACGAAGCCACGGAGCCACGAAGCCACGAAGGGAGCAGGCGAACCATCGTCCGCGCGTACCGCGCGGCGCGTCGCGATCCTCCTTGCGCTGGGCTTGGCAAGTGGCGCCGCGGTGCCCCCTCCCCCCCGTGGCTTTGTGGCTTCGTGGCTCCGTAGCTCTCCTTCCTCCGCCTGTCTTGCCGCCGAGCCGCCGCAGCCCGACGAACGGTTTGTCGTCATCAAGGCGGGCCGGATCATCACGAACGCCGGCAAGGAGATTCGCGACGGCGTGATCGTGCTGTCGGGCGGCAAGATCCGCAACGTGGGGACCGGCATCGAGTACCCCGTCAACGCGCAGGTGATCGACGCCCGCGACCGCGTGGTGATGCCGGGTCTGATCAATCCGAGCACGCGCTTCGGCCTGCCCGAGTATCAGCGCGGCGAGGTCCACGGCAACTGGAGCGTCGCCGATGAGTACTTCCCCTCGCCCGGTCAGTACGACGACGTTCTGGAGGCCGGCTACACCGTGCTGGGGCTGGTGCCCGCGGGCTCCGGGATTCCCGGCCGGGCGATGGTCGTCCGCACGGCCGGGCCGGACGACCGGCGGGTGCTCCTGTCGCCCGCGTATCTCCGTGTGACGCCCGACAAGCGCGTCTTTCGCGGGGCCCTCGAGCGTGCCCAGCAGGAGATCGAGAAGGTCGAAAAAGCCCGGCAGGAGTTCGAGAAGAAACAGGAGCAGGAGAGGAAGGCCCAGGCGGAGAAGCCCGCGCCGCCGCCGGGCACGCAGCCCGCCACGCAACCCGTAGCACAGCCGGCCACGCAGCCCGCGTTTCAGCCCCCGCCGATCGATCCCGCTCACCAGGTGCTCGTCGACTTGATCCAGAAGAAGCCCGACCTCTTCGCTCTCATCGAGCTCCACAGGGCCTCTGACTACATCCACATGAGCGAGGTACTCAAGAAGTTCGACCTCGCCCATCGCTTCCTCGCCCGCATCGGCCGCCAGTCGGACCTGGAGTACGTGGCCGCCAAGCTCGGGGAGCAGAAGGCCAGGATCATCCTGACGCCGACGATCAGCTACGTGCCCGCGTCGGTCGAGCGCATTCATCTGGTCCGCACGTTCACCCGCGCCGGCTGCGAAGTGTCGTTGATGCCGGTGGACGACTCGGCCTCCGAGCACCGGCGAATCCTGGGACGGATCGCCGCGCTGGTCCGCGAGGGCTGGCCGCGCGAAGAAGCGCTCAAGTCGGTGACGCTGCACCCGGCGCGGCTGCTCGGCCTCGACTCCCGGCTCGGCAGCATCGAGAGGGACAAGGAGGCCGACCTCATCTTCCTGGACGCCGACCCGCTCGATCCGCGCGCCCGCGTGCGCGAGGTGATGATCCTCGGCGAGATCGTCCACCGCGTGGAGGTCCCGCAATGAGCCATCCACTTCGCACTTTCGTACGTTTGCTGCCCCGAAGGAATCCGACCGGATTACACTCGGGGCTGATCCAAAATCCAAAATCCAAAATCCAAAATGGGTGGCTGCCGGCGCTCGGCGTGTGCCTCCGCGTGTTGTGCGCCCTCGCGCTCGCCAATGGGGCCGCGCTGGCTCAGCTCGCCACACAGCCCGAGAGCCAGCCTGTCTCACGGCCGGCGTCTCAGCCTGCGACCGCCCCGACCACGACGCGGGCCGCCAGCGGCCCCGCCACCGCGACGGCTGCCACGACCGCGGCTACCACAACCGCGACCCAGCCCGCCAAGGAGAAGGACCGCTTCCTGGCCGTCGTGAACGGCCGCGTCCATACGCTCACCGGCCCCACGTTGGAGCGTGCGACGGTCCTGTCCCGCAACGGCGTCATCACGGCGATCGGCCCGGGTATCCCGCTGCCGCCCGACTGCGAGGTCGTCGACGCCGCCGGGCTGCAAGTCTACCCCGGGCTGATTGCGGCCGTCGCCTCCGGCCTCCACGGCGGCAGCCCGCCGCAGGACACGACCGACGTGTACTCGTTGGACATGCTGATCGCCCTGGCCGGCGGGATCACAACCGCGCTGAGCGGGAACGACGTGGCCAAGCTGACCTTCGGTACGACCCAGGAGATGCTGCTCAAGCCCAACGCGTTCGTCAGCCTGAACTACACCACCCGCAACCCGCTCGAGCGCGCCCAGTTGCGGGCCGATCTCGAGCGCGTGCGGAATTACCTGCGCGACCTCCAGAAGCACGAGCGCGAGAAGGACGCCAACAAGGACGCCAAGCCCCCGGACAAGGAGTGGCTGAAGGACAAGTACGAGAACTACCGCAAGCTGCTCCAGCGCGAGGCGGTGGCCCTGATCGGTGCGCACCGGACCCAGGAGCTGCGCGACGTCGCCGAACTGGCCGGCACCTTCGGCTTCGACGTGGTGGTGCGCAGTGCCTACGAAGGCTGGACCGTTGCTCCGCTACTCGGCCGCACCGGCGTCCGCGCCGTCATCACGCCCCGCGAGACCCGCTACCCCGACGAGCGTTTCAACCGGCCCACCGGCTCATCCATCGAGAACGCCCGCATCCTGCGGGACGCCGGCGTCACGCTGGCCGTCGTGCCCGAGACGCCCTCGGTCACGCTGTGGGGCCTCGCCGGCCGCGACCTGCTGCAACTGAACCTGGAGGCGGCGTTTTCCGTCCGTGGCGGCCTGAGCAACGAGGACGCGCTGCGCACGATCACGATCGATGCCGCCCGCGTGCTCGGCGTGGACAGCCGCGTCGGCTCGCTGGAAGTCGGCAAGGACGCCGACCTCGTCGTCTGCGACGGCGACCTCCTGCACTACATGACGCTCGTGCGCTACACGATCGTCAATGGCCGCGTCGTGTACGACAAGTCCAAGGAATCGCTCTACGCCCACATCCGCCCGGCCGGCGAGCGCGAGGTGCCCGACTTCGACGACCAGTGGCCCCGCCGGCTGGAGTGGCCCGCCAAGTAGCGCCGGCCCCAAGCTCGCCCGCCGTGGCGGGTGTCCGGCGCGTAGCGGCCGGCGCCTCGGCGGCTCGGCGCCGAGGCTACGTCTCCGGGAGATGAAGCTGCCGCGGCGACTTGTCGACCTCCGGCAACTCGTTAATGTCGTCGCCGGCGGCCGCGCCCAACTCCTTGAACTTCCGCGCCCCGACCAGAACGCGAACCTCGAACGACCCGACGGCGTCGTTGTAGGCCCCCACCGCCTGCCCCAGACCCCGCCCCACGCCCGCCAGATGCTCGGTGAACGTCCGCAGCCGGTCATGAAGCTGCTTGCCCAGGTCGCTGATCTCCTGCGCATTGCGGGCCATCCGCTCTTCGCGCCATACGTGGGCCACCGTCCAGAGCAGTGCGATCAGAATCGTCGGCGAGGCAATGAGGACCCGCGCCTGCGCCCCGACCTCAATCAGGCTCGGGTCATACTCCAGGGCCGCCCGGTAGATGGCCTCGCCCGGCAGGAACAGGACGACAAACTCCGGCGCCGGCTGCCACTGGCTCCAGTACGCCTTCGCGCCAAGCTGCGTCACCTGCCGCCGGACCTGGGCCGCGTGCTCCCGCAGCTTCGCGACCTTCTGCGTCTCGTCGGCAAGCTGAACGGCCTCCAGGTAGGCCAGCAACGGCGTCTTCGCGTCGACCACGACCTGCCGCTCGTTGGGCAGGCGGATGACCATGTCCGGCCGCAGTCGCCCGGCCTCCGTGTCCGCCGACTGTTGCGCCGCGAAGTCGCAGTACTCGACCATGCCGGCCATCTGGACGGCGTTCTTTAGCTGCATCTCGCCCCAGCGTCCGCGAACCTCCGAGCTGCGCAGGGCCTTGACCAGGTTGGCGGTCTGCACGCGGAGGTCCTGCTGGTCGGTGGACATCGACTGAATGAGCGTCTCGATCTTCCCGTACGCCCCCGCACGGGCCTTCTCCAGCTCGGCGACCTTTGCGTCGACCTTTTCGAGCGACTCCTTCAACGGCTTGACCAGTTCGCCGATCGCCTTCTGCCGGCCCTCCAGGTCGCCCTTCGCACCTTCCTGGAACTTCTCCAGCGTCGCCTTGGCGAGCTCGAGGAAAGACTGGTTGTTGCTGCGCAGCGCGTCGGCTGACAGGGCCTTGAAGGCATCCGACAGCTTCTGCCGCGCCTCCTCCAGCAATGCCAGCTTCTCCTCGGCCGCCCTGCGTTCCTCTCCAAGCCGCGTCTCAAGCTCCGCCCGCTGCGCCTTCAAGGCCGAGATCTCCGCCTGGGCCTGCGCGAGCTGCTCAGCGGCGCGCTCCGCGCTCTGGCGTGCTTCCTGAAGCTGGGCCTCCCGCCCCCCGATGCGCTCACGCAGTTGGGCGATCTCCGCTGCCGCCGCGCCCTGGCCGCGCTCGTACGCCCGCTGCGCGGCCGGCCGCAGGAAGAGCCAGACCAGGACTGCGCCAACCGCGAGTCCACCGATCCCCGCCACGAGCAACATCACCCAGTCCATGATGCGTACCCTCGCGCTTTGCCCCGGGGAGTGTAACACGCGCGATGGACCGGTGCGCGGACCGCTACGGCGGATTCGTCCCCTGCTGTGCCAGCCAGCCGCGCAGGTGCTCGAACGGGTCCTCGCCGGCCGCCGCCGCCGACCGAAACACGTCCAGCGCCGCCGGCCAGTTCCGTCCGGTCGCGGCGTACACGTCGGCGAACACGTCCAGGTCGAGGTTGTAGCGGTAGTTCGCGAGCACCCACGCGTTGTTGGTCGGCAGGCTTCCGTAGCCGGCAAACCCGTCCGGGTAGTTGAGCGTCCCCTGCACTTCGGCGCGGAATCGATCACGAGCGGCCTGAAAGACCGCCTCGCGGCCGGCGATCTTGTCTTCCATGCTCGCCGGCTGCGCGTAGTAGTTCTCCAGGTCCGCGTAGAGCCCCAGCAGAAACGCATTCACGGCGTCCTGGTCGGCGTAGAACGCAGTCGCGATCGCGACCGCGTTAGACCCGTTACCGGAGTTGGCCTGCAAGAACTCCACGGCCCCCTGCCGGCCCACGAACGTGGCGAGCGACTCGTTGAACGTCGTGTGGCTCGGGCGCCAGATGGTGTTGTGCAGCAGCTCATGAATGACCGTCTCGGTCAACGACAGCACGTCCCGCTGGAGCATCGCGGAGCGCACCGGATCGTCAAATATGCCGAGCGTGCTGTACGCGTCAAGCTCGTAGGTCAGGGTGTCGTATCCCTCATCGATGAGCTGCTGTTGGACCCGGCGCAGATAGTCTTCGTTGAAGAAAGACAAGTACGGCACTTCGCCGACGCCGACGAAGGTCCAGGTCTTGGGTACGAGCGCGTCCTTCCGGGCGGCGGACAGGTTCCACGCCAGCGGGTCGCCCGACGAATCGTAATACGTGGTGTAGGAACGGCCCACATTCAGGCCCATGGCCTCCGCCGCGTAGTCCCGGACCCTGACGAGGTAACGCAGCTTCGTGGCATCCTGCTCGGACAGCCGCCCCGAAGCCAGCACGTCGTCAATCGGCTCCGCGCGGCCCTGAATCCGAAGCTGTCCTTCGGCCAGGTGGAGCACGTAAGGCACCGCCTGACAACCCGCCGTGCCGACGAACAGCACCAGTGACAACAGCCGCCCCCAGAGGGGATAACGTGAAAGGTGAGCTACAGGCATACTTTGTTTCCAGCCGTCCGGCTTCGACACACCGCATCTCCGGGGTTGCAGCGACACCGCGCCGGATCATCATCCGTATCACACGGTGACTATGTAAAGTGTAGGCTCGATGAAATCCGCCGCCGGTCATGCCCACGACCAGCGGGCGCGCCCGATATCCGCAGCGACCCCGCCGATGACATCCGCCCGGCCGCCCCGGCGTCCGACCGCCGCGGGCCGAGCACGGTCGGGGATCGACCTTGTCTTACAGAGCGCCTGCGGCGGCTTACCGGCCGCCGCCCTTGCCGCCTTTCCCGCCCAAGCCGCCCTTCCCGCCCTTGCCGCTCTTTCCGGCGGGAGCCTGATCGACCTTTCTCTTGGGTTTGTCGTCGCCCGACTTGACCTTGCCGGTCTCGCCATCCACGACCACGAACTGCCACCGGCCGCCGGCTTTCACGCGCAGGGTGAACTCGAGCCGCCCGGCCGTGGATTTCGGCCGGATGGATACCGCGGTGCCGCGGCTGTGCGTCTCGGCCGTCTCAATCAGCTTACTCAGCGTGAGCTTATGCTCCCCAAGCTGCTTGGTGATCTCCTTCGCCTTGGCGACGTAATCGCCCCGTCGCTCGCTGTCCGAGACCGGGGTCTGCTCACCGGCCTCACCGGTCTCGATGTTCACCGGAACCTGCACGCACTTGCCGCGAACCTCGCAGAACACGAGGATCGCAGCCGTGCCGTCCTCCAGCTTCGGGTAGGCGGCGACCGCCTTGCCCTTGCTCGCCGTCTCGGCCACGTCCACCGCCGACTTGAGCGTTCGCTTGGCGGCCTCCATTTGTCTGAGGGCCACGTCATCGTCTCCGGCGCGCGCCGGCGCCGGCAGGAGAAGCAGCCCCACAATCGCCAGCGACACTACCCCGCCCACCACCCTGTTTGCTGCCCGTCTCATCGCTTTCTCTCCGGTCGCGCGTCACCCGTGGCCATGCCGGTCGCCTCGTACAACGCTGGCGACCGCGCACGCACGCGGTCAACGCGCGACCTATAGATTATCGCCCGCCCGTCCGAGCCGCAATTCGGCAGCGACACCCGGGGTGACAGTCCGCCGCAAGAATGTAATCCCATGAAAGGCTGTCCCCTGCCGGGCGGTTATGCTGCCCGGTGTGGAATTTCGAAACAGGAGACAGCTATGGGAATGAACGAGAGCGTAGCA
>JALHJL010000031.1 GCA_022839625.1 Phycisphaerales bacterium | reverse complement strand
CGGCGCTCGAGCAGGTTGCCGCGGAGCAGGCCGCGTTGTGTGACAAGGCGGGCCAGCGCCGGCCGGGCTTGGCGTTCCGGCACGCTCATGTGGGTCCGGCGGCGGGGCTTGCGGACTGACATATACGTGCAGCGCCAGACCAAACGGCTTCTGCCAAGCCCGCGCGAATGCAAATGTGCTCCCCGGCCGCAAAAAGTGCCGAACTCCCCCGAACCTCAACCACTTCGCCAGCGCTTAACCCCCTGGGTTGCGGTATCGGTACGGCGATTATGGCGCTTCGTCTTGCCCGGCCGCCCAGCGAAGGACCGCGGCGCGGCGCGCAAGAAGCGTCTCCACAAGATACTCCGCATCCGCCGGGTCGGACAATTGGGCGGCGGCCACGATGGCCTCGATGTGCGGCCTCTCCAGACGCCGGATGCGTTCGGCGATCCACCGCTGGTCCGCCGGGGTCATGCGGTCAAAGGCGGTGTTTGGTGCCTGGGGTGTCCATGCCGCCGGCGAGAGGTCCGCCGGGAACCGGCCAACCGCGGGCGAGACAACCGGGTCGGGCGGGTTCGGTTCCGGGCGCAAGACTCCCAGCGAGGAGAGCCGCAGGAGCGTCCACGCCGGGTCGCCCTCCGCTTGATACCCCCGCCAAGGCTCCCTCGGCCGACCCTGCCACGACCCCAGGCACGAATTGAAGTCGATCAGGTAGTACACGGCGTGACCATCCTCCACGGCCACGAGGTTGTTTCGCCCGCCGCGGTCCACGTCGTTGATCCACGCACACGGCGCCCGCAGCGCCCGCACTTCGCGGCGATAGCGGAACCAATCGAACCTGAAATGGCCGCGCGCGTCGATGAACTCGGCCGCGGTCGCACGGCGGCCATCGAACCGCTGGTCGCCGGTGCCGGCGATCGTGACCAGGTGGACCGCCGGGACGTTGTAGCCGAGCGCCCAGAGGATACGGCTGCCGACCAGCTCGGCAGTCGTGCCCAGCTCGGGGTACGCTGGGTCATCGCACTTGAACAGGAACTTGCGGCCGGTAGCGTCGGTGCCGACGAAGCCGATCCCCGAACCGCCGGTCTTCGCCTTCCGAATCGTGAAGGGCGGGACCGGCGGGTCGATGCACGGGCCGCGTGCGGCGCCTTCCGGCGTAAGCTGTTCGGCGGTTCGCGGCGTGTAGAACGAAGTCCCCGACTCGAAGTCGGTGTCTGCATTCCAGGCCTCGCCGCCGCAGACCGAGCGGGCCAGCCATTCGAACGTGAGGATGTCGCGCGCGGGATACAGGGCCCAGGCCTTGAACGCTATCAGTTCGTTGGATTCGTCATTGGCGCGGACGGCGCGTGTGATGAACGGTGCAGTGTTCTCGTACTCGAGCCGCGCACACCCGCCCAGCAGTCCGGCCGACCCCGCCAGGAGCAGGGCCACGCCGCGCAGCAGGGGCCTTCGGCCGCCGACGGAACATCGTGGAGCGCTACAGGATGTCACAGCTTTCATAGGGGCGTCACGAGGGGGTTTCGGTTGCGGATGCGTCGCTCTTCTCGCCGCGCGCCGCCAGCCACAGCCCCAGCTCGAACAGGAGCAGCATCGGTGCCGTAAGCATCAGGTGACTGAGCAGGTCGGGAGGGGCGAGCAACCCCGCGATAAACACGACCAGGAGGATGACGATCTTGCGATACTTGCGCAGCGTCGCCACGGGCGTGATCCCGGTGCGGGCGAGAAAGACGACCACCAGCGGCATCTGGAACGCCAGGCCGAACGCGATCGTCAGGATCAGCACGAACGAGAGATACTCGCCGATGCGGAAGTGCGTCGTGACCATCGCGCGCCGGTCGTCCCGCGTGAGCTGGACGGAGTGCGTCTCGCCGGGCCACCGCACCTTCAGCTTCGCGTCCGGGATGTTTACCCAGACGGCTCCGGGCGGCGGGTCACAGGGGTCCTGCATGTAGAGCGGCACCACGGGGGCTTCTTCGATCGCGAGCTGCGTCGCCGGCACCTCGATCTTCGGCGCGTGCAACAACACGCGCTCCAGGGCGGTCGGCTGGGCGCTGGGCAGCGGCAGCCACCCGCCGAACCCGACCAGGAAGTTCAGGCTGAGGAGCAGGGCGAACAGGTACATGAACACGACGCCCGCCAGGAACAGCCCCACGCTGGTCGGCACGAGGTGGCGCACCCAACGGCGTTCATGCCGGTAGAGACCCTTGGCGATGAAACCCCAAAGCTGGTGCAGAATATACGGCGCCGAGATGACCAGCCCGAAGATCAGGACTACCTTGATGTAAACGAGGAGGCTCTCGACCGGCGCCGTCGCCAGGAAGCTGTCCGGCTGCCCGTGCCGGCGCAGGGCCAGCACCATCGGCCGGGCGATGATCTCGAGCAGATATTTCGCCGGCCAGATGCAGAGCAGGCATGCCAGCAGCAACGCACACAGGCTTCGGACCAGGGCCCCGCGCAGCTCCTCGAGGTGCTCACCCAGGGTCATGCGCGCGTCGTCGGGGTCCGTTTCCGCCTTTCGCCGGAACAGCGTCATACGGCGATCATACTCGCGGCCCGGCGGCTACTCCACGTCGAGGCCGGCCAGGTAGGTCTCCAGCGCCTTGCGCTTCTGCTCTTCCTGGTCGCGGGCCGCGGAAACCTGCTCACGAAGCTGCGTGATGCGTGCATCGACCTCGTCGAACGCCTTGAGCTGCCGCTGGTAGGCGTCCGTGCTTCTGTCCAGCGTCCGAAGGTTCTCGCGGATGCGGCCCTGTTCGGCGACCGCCTCCTCGTGTTGCTTCTCGAAGCGGGCGCGCTGACGAACCAGGTCATCAAGCTCGGTCCGCAGCGCAACGACCTTCTCCAGGGCTTCCTTGACCTTCGGGCTGATCACCGGGGCCTTCAGGAAGATGCGGATGTCGTCCAGCCCCACGTTGCCCAGGATGACCGCCTGGTCCGCGATCCGCTCCAACACCACATTCTGCGAGGCCGTCTTCTGGGCCGGGACCTGGACCTTGAAACGCAGCAGGTTCTGCGTCCGCTCGTACGGCTCCTTCGGTTCGATGAGCGTCCAATCCCCGCTGTACGCCTGCTCCAGGATCAGCGCCCGGTCCTTGTCGGCCTTGTTCTTGACTTGGTACTCGCGGCTGTCGACGTACTTGTGCCGGCGCCACAGCGTACCCTTGGCAATCCGCAGACTGACTAACTCCTCCGGTTGCGACTTCTGCTTCACGAGCACCTCGGTCGAGAGATCCAGCGCGTACGCGACCAGCCGCTTCTCGTCCGGCTTGAGGTCCGGCAGCTTCGCATCGCCGGCGTAGATGTTGCCGTCAAACACGGTGACCGGCCCTTGCATGAGGTTCAGCCCGGTCGTGTTCTTCAGCTCCAGGCCGTTGAGCGGATGCTTCGGGTGGGTGGCCGGGTTGTAGATGCTGACCTTCACGCCGTCGATCGCCTGGTTGACGATCGGCAGCATCGCCGAGTGCTGCCGCGGGATGGAGACCGGCGCGTCGATGTGGTAGGCGAACAGCTCGCCGGCTTCCTGGGCGGTCGCGACCGACTCGACCCCGGCGCCGGCGAGATCGATAGTTGCTGGCCGGTACTCGTCCAGGGCTGCTTCGGGCACAGGCGGCGGCGCAGCGGCCGGCGCCATCATGCGCGCCATACGCTTGCCCGCTTGCATCTGCCCCTGGCCGAACATGCCGCCCCCGGCCCCGCCCTCCCGCTGCTCCGCAAACCCGCCCTCATACTCCGGCGGACGCAGCGAAGCGTAGAGCTGAAGCGTCTCCAGCGGCCGTGGAACATACAGCGGCGTGTACAGGTCCATGCGGAACGAGATCGGCCGGCCCGAAACCAGCGACAGCCGCACGTTGTTCCAGTCCTCCTCGGTCGCGTTCTCGACCGTTGCCCAGCCCTGGATGAACGGCTTCTGGTCCTTCTCGTCGGACAACACGAGCCGGTAGCTCGTCTTCCAGATCGGAGCTTCGAGCAGGTACGCAGCCCGCACCTTCCGCTCGCCCTGCCCCTCGAAATTGACGACCACGGTCTTCTTGTCGGCGTCGTGCGCGGTCGCGAGCGTCGCCAGGGCTTTTCGCAGTTCGGCGTCCACCTTATCGCTGGCGAGCCTGACGCCCTGGACCTGTGTCAGCTCGAGCGTCTGGAGGCCGGAATCAGTGAGCAGGTTCAAGCGCTCGATGACTTGCAGCGTCTTGCCGTCCACTCCCAGAATCTGCGACTTGTCGACGCCGACGATGATCCCGGTGATCGCTCGCGGGCCGGCGATCTCGACCGGCTCGCCGCGCAGTTGCGTGAGCAGGTCGCCCAGGGTCGGCTTGCCGGTCAGGTCGACGCCGAAGCTCCGCAGGGTCCGCTCGATCGGGTCCTGCGAGGCATAGCTGATCGCGCCGATCTTCCCGCCCCCAAAGTCCTGCACGACCATCGACTTGATGATGTCGTTGATCTGGTCGGTGCGGAAGCGCAGCTCGGCCCGGGCCTGGCCCGCGACGCTGGCATCGCATTCGAAGTACCCGACGCCGCTGGAGAACAGGGCGACGCGTGTCACGGGGAGCTCGGTCTTGTCCGCCGCACCGGCGGAGAGCGTGGTAGCAGCCATGATGGTGAGGACTCCTGGCAGAATGCGGTTCATCGTCGGCCTCCTGTTTCGTGCCGGTACCTGGCCCAACTTCGTGCGCGGCCCGATCCCACGGCCCAGCCGTCCGGCGGCACGAATGCACAGCGCACCCGCGCCCGCGGCTCGCACACGGAACTCAACGCACGCATCGCTTGCGTGCTCATAGGATATCTGACGCCCCGACCGCGGAATAGTTCCCGAGAACTGCGATCTGGGAGCGGTACCGGCGGCGGGGTGGTTCGCGCGGATCGCCACGCTGCGGTGCCGGGCGCGGCGCCCATGAGTACGCGCCTACGCCGAGCTTTCGACGACGGCGGCGTGGTCGGCGAGGCGGTTCAGGATGGCCTGCCAGGTCTGGGCGAGCGGCGGCAGCTCATAACGCACGAGGTCGGCCAGCAGGACTACGTCGCTGGCCTCCAGGGCGTTCCGCACCGCAGTGAGCTTGTCGACCAGCTCCGTCAAGCGCGCGCGCGCCGGCTGGCCCTCGTATTCCGCCCCAAGCAGGTCGGTGTTGAGCAGTGCGCTGCACTGCGACAACGCCCGGTTGCAGGTCTGCCATAGCGAGACGAACGCTCCGACGTCCCGAATCGCCGTCGCCACGTCCGCCGAGTTCAACCGCTCGGCGATGTCGGCCAGCCGGCCGTCCGCATCGGCGAACTCCGCCGCCAGGCCGCGCAGCGCCGCGGTCGCCAGCTCGGAAGGGGTGCTGGACTGCAACTCGACCTGGGCCGCATCGGGCATCTGGCACTCCATGTTCGCGGTGAGCTCATCGTCGCCGAGCACGCGACCGTCCACGGCGACCGAGATGACCAGACGGTCCTTGAGGTGCGTGTCACGCACCTGGTCGATCACGTTCTGCAAGGTGGCCTCGGTGGCGAAGGTGTCCGGCAACCGCCGGCCGTCGAGCGTCACGATCATGCCGCGCCTCCCAAAGACCTTCTTATCGGAGCTAAACGCGCCGCAGGTGAGGCCGGGGGCAATTGTTGCCGGAGCGGCGGCGCCGCTATCATCCGCCGCGTGAGCACACGAACGCCGCGCTGGCTTCAGAACTGGCGGGAACGGCACCAGAGCCGCCTCTCGCGGTGGCTGCACTACGTCGGCATTCCGCTGACAATCGCGGCGGTGGTCGTCGCCCTGGTGCAGCTCTGGCAGTGGCGGTGGGACTTGTGGTGGCGGCCGGCGGTGCTGCTTGCGGTCGGCTACCTGCTTCAGTACCTCGGGCATCGGGTAGAGGGAAACGACGTGGGGGAGATCATCCTGGTTAAGCGGCTACTGGGTAAGCCGTACCAGGCGGTGTCCCCGCGCTACGCCAACCGCGACCGCGGGCCGGATAGCAGTACCCCGCGCGCGGAGAGCTGACGTCAGGTCCTTTCGAACTGCTTCTCCAGCTCGGCGATGCGCTCTTGCAACCGCTTGAGCTGCTTGTTGAGCTCGGGGAGGCGCGCCACGTAGGCGACCTGTCGCCGCATGGCGTGGATCGGAATCGCCGGCGCGCCGAGGACGGTCTCGCCGTCCGCGACGTTGTGCGTCACGCCGGCCTTGGCGCCGATCGTGGCCCGATCGCCGATGCGAATGTGGCCGACGACGCCCGCCTGCCCCGCCATCGTGACGTGGTCCCCGACGGTGACGGAGCCCGCGACGCCGACCTGCGCCACCAGCAGGCAGTCCTCGCCGATCTGCGTGCCGTGACCGATGGCGATCAAGTTGCTGAACTTGCTGCCGCGGCCGATGCGCGTGCGGCCAAGGGTCGCCCGGTCGATCGCGCAGCCCGCGCCGATCTCGACGTCATCCTCGATCTCGACGTGGCCGATCTGCGGAATCTTCACCCAGTTGCCGCCGATGGGCGCGTAGCCGAGCCCGTCTTCGCCGATCACGGTGTTGGAGTGGATCGTCACGCGATGGCCGACCCGCGTATCGTCGTAAAGGACCACGTTGGGATAAAGCAGGACGCCGTCGCCCAGCCGGCAACGAGGTCCGATATAGCAGCCGGGGTAAATGACGGCTCCGCGCCCGATGACCACTTCCTCGTCGATCGTGGCGCCGGGATGGATCGTGGCTCCTTCTCCGATTTGCGCCGTGGGGTGGATGGTGCACGCCGAGCGGTTCGGGGGAACCTGGCGGTGCCGACGATACCCGTGAATCTTGACGATCAGTGCGGTGATGGCAGCGTAGGGGTCGTCCGCCTGGATCAAGTCCAGATGCTCGGGCGCGACGACATCCGGCCGAAGCACGACCGCCGAGGCCCGGGTCGTCTGTAAAAGCTTCTCGTACTTAGGGTTAGAGAGAAACGACACGTCCCCTTCGGTTGCGTCTTCGAGCGTGGAGACGCGTCGGATGCGCCGGTCGGGGTTGCCCCTCAATCGGGGCTTCATCCCAAGCTGCTCGAGGGCGGCATGGAGTTCGCCGAGCGTAGCTTCCATCAAGACTCCTGAGAAACCGGTCGTGCGCGTCAGTCGGTATCGAGGCCCTCATTGTACGGCCACGGGCGGTCAGAGAGAAGCGCACAGCGAGGACGGTCGCGATCTGGCACGCGCCACCTGCGCCGCCGAGCGGCCCGGGCGACGGCCCCCCTCCCCCGTTATTCCAGCCCCCAAGGCTTCGGGCGGGGCCGTCCCCAGGCTGATCCAGCCCCGGCCACACGGCTGTTGTTGGCCGTTGTAGAACGAAACCGCTGGTTGATTTGCGGCGGGGCGCCTGCTAATCTAGTGAGGTTCGTGCTTGCCCGATCGGAATCGTCTCTGCCTCGGCTTCGACATCTCCCGTCGGCGACAAGTGGTCACAACGCGGTCTTGGGGCAATGGGCCCCGGGTGCGTCATCGCGACGCACCGGTTTCAGGAGCAGAAGTTGAAAAGGATTTACGTAGGCAATCTCTCGTATCAGACCACCGAAGAATCGCTCGAGTCGGCGTTCGCAGCCTTTGGCACAGTCAACAATGTCTCGATCGTGCGAGACCGGGAAACGGGGCAGTCACGGGGCTTCGGCTTTGTCGAGATGAATGACGACGCTCAGGCCACGGCCGCGATCGACGGCCTCAACGGCACACAGGTCGACGGCCGCGCTGTTACCGTCAATGAGGCCCGTCCCCGCACGGGCGGCGGCACCGGCGGCGGCAGCCGCGGCGGTCGCGAATTCCGCGGCAGCGGACGCGGCGAGAGCGGCGGCCGGCGCTGGTAGAACGCGCCGCACCCGACGCACAATATCGCACCGGTCGTTTGCGTTCGGCCCCCGTGCTATAGTCCGTACCATGAGCATCGCCGAGGCCGACTCATCGGCATGGTCGGTGGCGCGCCTGCTGAGTTGGACGCGCGAGCACTTGCAGCGCAGCGGCGTTGAATCGCCGCGCCTGTGCGCAGAGATTCTGCTTGCGCACGTCATGCGGTGCGAGCGCATCCAGCTCTACACGCGTTTTGAAGAGGTCCCCGCTGAGCCGGTCCTCGCGCCGTTTCGCGCACTCGTCAAGCAGGCCGCCCAGGGGCACCCGATCGCCTACCTCACCGGGACGAAGGAGTTCTTCGCCCTTCCCTTCGACGTCTCGCCGGACGTGCTCATCCCGCGGCCGGAGACGGAGGTGCTGGTGGAGCGTACCATCGACCTGGTCCGGAAGACGCTCGACGGGGCGGCCCGCATTCTCGATCTGGGGACCGGCAGCGGCTGCATCGCGGTCGCCCTTGCCCGCCACCTGCCGGCGGCGCGGATTTTCGCGAGCGATATCTCAGAAGCGGCGCTCGGCGTGGCCCGGCACAACGCCTCCCGACACGGCGTCGCCGACCGCATCGACTTCCGCTGCGGAGACCTGTTGGAACCGTGGACGGCACATGCGGCGGTCGACCGTCCACAGCCGTTCGATGTGATTGTGTGCAACCCGCCGTACATTGCGACGAACGGCGCCCCGGTGGCCAGGAACGTGCGTGACTTTGAGCCGCACGTGGCGTTGTTCGCCGGCCCCGACGGGCTGAGTGTCGTTCGGCGGGTGTCGGCAGCGGCCCCGAACGGGCTGAAGTCGGGCGGGCACCTGCTGCTGGAAATCGGTTTCGACCAGTCCCGGGCCGTGCGCGACCTCTTGGCTCGTGCCGGCTGGAAGGATATCGTGGTTTATCGCGACGGCGGCGGGCACGAGCGCGTTGTGCATGCCCGCCGCGCTGCGCCCGACGCCTGACTGCCGGTGGCACCGCAGACGGCAGAATGCCGGCCGCCCGGACGAGGGCGTAGCCGGATCGCGAGATGAAGGAGAACCCGTGGGTCTACCCTACTTCGAGATCATCGGCGGCCCGCGCTTGCGCGGCAGCGTGCGCCTCAGCGGGGCCAAGAACGCGGCGTTGCCGATCCTGGCGGCCTCGATTCTGTGTGAAGGGGAGGTCGTGCTGCGCGACGTCCCGCGGGTCGCCGACGTGGCCTCGCTGACTGAGCTGCTGGCCAAGCTGGGCGTGGACGTCGAGTGGCGGGCGGACGGGTCGCTCAAGCTGATTGCCCGGGACGAGATGAACTGCCGGGCGGAATACGACATCGTGCGCAAGATGCGGGCGTCGATCTGCGTGCTCGGCCCGCTGCTGGCGAAGCGACACCGCGCACAAGTGTCGATGCCCGGCGGCTGCGCGATCGGCGATCGCCCGGTCGATCTTCACCTCCGCGCGATGCGCGAACTGGGCGCCGAAATCGAGCTGATCAACGGCGACATCGTGGCCAAGAGCAAGCGCCTGCGCGGCACCGAGATGTTCCTCGGCGGCCCGTTCGGCTCGACCGTCCTGGGGACCGCCAACGCCATGATGGCCGCCGTCCTCGCCGACGGGCTGACCGTCATCGAGATGGCGGCCTGCGAGCCCGAGGTCGTCGACCTGGCCAACTTCCTGAACCAGTGCGGCGCCGCGATCAGCGGACAAGGCACCCCGCGGATCGTCATCGAGGGCGTCAAGGAGCTGCACGGCTGCGAATACACGATCATCCCCGACCGCATCGAGGCCGGAACGTTCATGGTGGCCGCGGCGATCACCAACGGCGAGCTGACGCTCGAAAACGCGCGCCTGGACCACCTGATGGCCTTCGTGGACCGGCTGGCCGCGATCGGCGTGAACGTCGAGAAGAACGACAAGGGGGTCGTGGTTTCGTCCGCGCGCCGGCTGGAGCCGGTGGACGTGACGACGCAGCCGTTCCCAGGTTTTCCGACGGACTTGCAGGCCCAGATCATGGCCCTGCTGTGTCTGGCGGACGGCAACAGCGTCATCACCGAGAAGATCTTTCCCGACCGCTTCCTGCACGTCGCCGAGCTGGCGCGCATGGGCGCCCGTCTCCGCAAAGAGGGGCCGACCGTCATCGTCCAGGGCGTCAAGCGGCTGGTCGCGGCGCCGGTGATGGCTTCGGACCTGCGGGCCTCGGCGGCCCTGGTCCTCGCGGGCCTGGCCGCGCGCGGCACGACCCGCGTGCACCGCATCTACCACCTCGAGCGCGGCTATCAGCAGCTCGACGACAAGCTCCGCGCGGTCGGCGCGGAGATCCAACGCAAGGAAGGCGACGAGGTGTAGCGGGGGAGTCGCCCCCGCCGCCGGCAGGTCGCACGGCCCCGGCGCGCCGGTCGGCACACGCTCAACGCAGGCGTTCCGCCAGGAACGCGTTGACGACGTCCGCGTGCGTCACGTTGATGAGATGGCCGCCGCCCGCGATGACCTGGTTGGGCTGAACGGACTGAATGGGAATCCACTCGTCGTCCGTGCCATGAATGTGGTGAACCGGGACCCCCAGCTCGGGCACGCCGGGCCAGTCCGTGATCGCCGCGATCCCCCAACGCACAAAGCGGGCCGAGGTATCCGCGAACATCTCCTCCAGCAGTTGCTCGTGGTCCGGTTCGAGTTGCCCGAACTTGCTCGCGAACACGCGCGACAGGCCCCCGCCGCCCGCGAAATCTCGCTCCGGGAACAGGCCCGCAAAACGCACGAAGTACTTCAGGTGCGGGGCAATCGCCTGACCGGACCGCGCGCTGGCGATCAACAGGACCGCGCGCGGCCGAAGGTGCCGCGCCACCTCCTGGGCGACCATCCCGCCGAAGGACACGCCGCCGAGGAAGAACGGCTCCATCGGGTCGATCGTGGCCGCCATGCGGCGACCGTACTCCGCCAACGTCTCGTCCTCGCGGTGCGGCAGCCACGGCGGCACTTCCAGGCGCGGGAGGACGGGGCGCTGGGAGTCGAAGAGGCGCGCGTCGGCGCCCAGCCCCGGCAGCATGATCGTGCGAACTGGCATACGGTTGGCCATCCCGAACAGCCCGTGCATTGCGCTGCGGGAGCCTCTCGGCCGCAGCGGCCGCGCGGGTCGGTGCGGCATTGGTCTCTTCGCGGCCACGGCCGCCCCCGGACACGCGGCCGTTACCCTAGCGCCGCTTGTTCAGCGCGAGAAACTCCTCGTTGATCTTCAGGCACGCGGCCAGGAACTTGGGCTCGTACCCGTGCCGGCGGGACGAGTACAGGATGGCATTGCAGTCTTTGGGCAGGCACTTGCCCGAAAAGCCGCGCGCGTCCGGGTACACGAAGGTGTGATCCCGGCTGATCCGCGTATCGGCCAGCCACAGCTCGCGAAGCTGGTTGAAGTCCACGCCGTGCGCCCGCGCGACCTCGTAGAACTCGTTCACGAACGTGACCTTGGCCGCGTAGAACGCGTTCTCCATGTACTTGCACACTTCGGCCGTGGTCGCGTCGCCGAAGTAGAACCGCACCATTGAGTTGTAATAGTGCTTGTAGAAGTCGGCCGCTTTGGAGACCGCCTCGGGCGTACCGCCCAGGACGACAAACTCGCGCTCGGCCATGTTGCCGAAGAGGTGCGCCGTCGTTTCGCCCAGGTACTCCGGCTGGAAGACGATCTGCTTGTTGTACTTTTCGCACAGCCGCTGGGTGGTGCCCGGCGCGACGGTCGAACGGATGATGATCAGCGGGGCCTGCACCCACGCGACGGCCTCCTCGACGATGTGCGTGTCGCAACTGCCGTCGTCGGCCATCGGCGTGGGCACGCAGATGAAGACCGCGTCACAGGTGTTGATCGCGTCCTTGTTGCGGGCGAACTCCGGCTTGTACGGATCGTAGACGACCGTTGTCGGGCCGCACAGCTTCACCATCGCGTCGCCGACCACGCCGCCGCCGACCACGCCGACTTTCGGTTTCGACATCGCTTCGTTCTCCAGGTCCCAGCACCGCACCGGCCGGTGATGGCGCCTTCCGGCGGGCGCTCCGGCCCGTCTGGATACCGTGTCCGCCGCCGAGGGTCAACACCGGGGACGACCGATTCTGCATTGGCCGCGCGACAAGGGGGCCGCCGGGGTTCTCGCGGCAGGCAGAGGGCGTGGCGCGAGAAGGGCTTCTCGCACCAGCACACGAAGGGCTTCTCGCACCACCAGTTCTCGCACCCGCAGTTCCAAAATCCAAAATCCAAAATCCAGAACCTGCAATGCGTCCGCCGTGGCCCCCTCCGCCTGCGACGGCTAGACTGACCTGCTTGGCGGGCGGCAAGACACAACGGACCCCAGACGACGCATACCAAGAAGCGCTGCGGCGTATCCAGCGCGCCCGCCGATCGCGCGCTACGGTTCTCGGTCTCGACGAGCTTGGCCTTTCCGCCATCCCGCCCGAGATCGCGTAACCGAAGGTGTTGCCGACCAGTGTGCCAGGGCTACTCGCCGCCGCTGGGAGTACCTCATTGCCTCAGGAGCGCGAACGCCTCATTCGTAAGCTCGCCACGAACGACTTCCGAAACGGAAGAGTAGCTCAGATGGAGGTGCGCACGCGTCAGACCCGACGCCCTGAGGCGTTTGCGAACCTCCTCGACATGCTGCGCGGGCAACTTGAACTTGATGACGGCGTCCTCGGTTTCTTCGCGAGACGAGAGGATCGAGTCAAGCGACGGGTGACACCCTCGGTGGGTGATCCATGGAGCCTGGACGTAGGTGAATGCCCCTGCCTGCGCGTGCATGTTCGGAATCGGCGAGCGCCTGTAGCGAACGAATCGGGCTTCCACGGGTTGCACGAGCGCCGACGAACGCAGGGCAAAGACCGCGTGGTCAGCAGCCCCCTCGCCACTCCGCGTCGCGAAGTAGGCACCGACGAGCGGATTCAACGTCCAGTCGAGCAGCTTCGTGGGAATTCCGTGGTGTTGGGCCAGTTGGAAGATCGGGGAAGGGGTATAGCTCACAAAACGAACAATCCCCGATTCCCCTGCTCGCATCGCGGCCTCGAGAAAGGCCCGCCCACCCAGCGGACGATCGTACGGCACACTCAACCCGACTTGGTCGCACAGGTACGCAAAGCGACACACGATCTCGTGTTCGGCCGCGGCGCGAATGATACACTTCACGGCATCGCCAGGTTCTTTTTCCCAGAGGGGCGCGTGATCTCTGCACCGTCCAAGGAACCCGCCGATCTTCACGCCCAAGTCACCACGTTCAATGATCGCTTCGACGTTCTGCAACTCACCCACACGCCACGAACTGCACTGCAGTAGCCATTGCGCGTTGGTCTGACCCCGAAAGATCCACTCCGAGAATGGCGCCCCGCCCCAGCGTGGGTTCAGCGGGCTCAGCTCGCGGAGAAGATCATCGACTGAGGTGAATTCTTCCTTGATCATTCCGCGATCCCAGGCCCTGGCCGATGCGAAATCCGGGGCCGCGCCCCATTGCTCATCACCGATGCTGTCCTGTTGGCCGTTCACCGTCAAGTGACCGAAAGCACCACCCCGCCGTCGCTTCGGCGGGACGCGCCGATGCCGGGCGAATGGCCTCCAGCAGTACTCGCCGATTCCGAGCTTCGCGCCCCCACGTGCCCGGCGGCGGCCCCTGGGGCCTGCCCAGCCGTCCCCTGCTGGCCCGTCAGGGCCGCCTGGGCGGATCGCTCGGCCCGCGCGAATCATCGTCTCCCCCCAGCGACGGACTCGGTGTGGATCTGCGGAATTCGTAGATGGTTCCAGCGTTCTCCTGCGCCCCGCTGGGAGAGCCGCGGAGCCCGCCGCCCGCCCCGTAGCGCCCGTAGCTCGCGCAAACCCCGCCACGGCGCACCGAATGCCCAACAACCTGCCATTCGCCATTCGCCATTCGCCACCCGCCATTCGCTATTCGCCATTCCCCGCGTGCCCGTTCCCACGTTCCCACCTTCCCACGTTCCCACGCCTTCTTCCCCCGTCACGCCGCCCGCGAACAAGCATGACGGGCCAGAAGCCCATGCTACCCTTCATGGGTTCGTCGCGCAGTTCACCCGCCACGGCGGGCAGGTCGCTACGGGCGACTCGCTGCGGCGAGCTCAGCCCCGGCGCTACAGGCGGGAGAGCTGTGGCGTTATAATCCAGGAGCGAGGTCGGTTTCGCCGGCGGGTGCGACCAGACCGCTGGCGCGCGACGGGCAAAGGAACGTGGGATGAGTGCCGCCGACCGAACACGCATCACGAAGACCCCCATCGAAAACAAGGCGGTCTTGAACGAGGCGTATGAGTACCCCAAGAGCGTTGCGTTCGCCCGTGGCATGCGCGTGGAGCTGGACAACTGCGTCATGCTCTTCATTTCCGGCACCGCCTCGGTGAACGAACAGGGCTGCTCCGTCCACCCCGGCGACGTCGCTGCCCAGGCCCGCCGCACGTTCCTGAACATCAAGGGCCTGCTGGAGAGCGAAGGCGCCGACTGGCACGACATCGTGCGCACGACCTGCTACCTGGCGGACTTCCGGTACTACGATGACTTCAACGCGGTCCGCAACACGTTCTATGCGGAAGAGCACCTGGAACCGTTGCCGGCCAGCACCTGCATCGAGGCGCGCCTCTGCCGCCCGGAGCTGCTGGTCGAGATCGAGGCGATTGCGATTGTCCCGAAGGACCGGCGGAAGTGATGTGCCACGAGGTCGTGATGGATCCCCGGAGCCACAAGAGGCGCGGAACATGATTGTGGTGATGAGCCCCAACAGCTCCAGCGCACAGGTCGAACAGGTCGTGCAGGCCCTACGCGACATGCGGACCAGCAGCCGGGTGATTCAGGCGGCGGGGCGCAGCGTGATCGAGCTGCTCGAGGTGGGACCGGGTTTCGATCGCGCGCGGCTGACGGCGCTGCCCATGGTGGATCAGGTTCTTGAGCGGCCGGCCCCGGTCCTGTCGGTCGGCCGCCAGCCGGATCAGGAGACGCACGAGATTCCGCTTGGCCCGCGCGCCGTGGTCGGCGGAAAGGGCCTGGCCGTGATCGCCGGCCCGTGCAGCATCGAGTGCGAAAGCCGGCTGCTGGAGATTGCCGCTGCGGTCGCCGAGGCGGGGGCCGTCGCTCTGCGCGGCGGAGCATTCAAGCCGCGCAGCTCGCCCTACACGTTTCAGGGGCACGAGGAACGGGGGCTGGAGATGCTGGCGCAGGCACGGGAGAAGACCGGGCTGGCCATTGTGACGGAGGTGATGTGTCCCGAGCATGTGTCGCGCGTGCAGCCGTATGCCGACGTGCTGCAAGTCGGCTCGCGCAACATGCACAACACGCCGCTGCTCACCGCGGTGGGCCGGCAGCCGAAGCCGGTGCTGCTCAAGCGGGGCTGGTCGGCGACGCTGGAGGAATTCCTGCTGGCGGCCGAGTACGTGCTGCTGGCGGGAAATCCGCACGTACTCCTTTGCGAGCGCGGAATCCGCGCGCACGAAGAGTACGTCCGCAACACCCTGGCGCTGGCCATCGTGCCGGAGATCAAGCGGTTGAGCCGGTTGCCAATCATCGTCGATCCGTCGCACGGGACCGGGCGCGCCCATCTGGTTCCGCCGATGTGCCGGGCGGCCGTGGCGTGCGGCGCCGACGGCCTGCTGATCGAAGTGCATCCTGAGCCCGATCAGGCCTGGAGCGACGGACCGCAGACGCTGGACCTGGAGCAGTTTCGCCGCCTGATGGCCGATCTCAAGCCCCTGGCCCAGGTATGCGGCCGGGCGCTGTGAGGCGCCGTCGTAGCGCATCGCCACGGCGCACCGGGCTCGCAGTGGGTGCCGTGGGCCGGCACGCCCGAAGAGGTAACCGACGCGCGCGTCCAGTGGAGCACGGCCGATCGTGACCGAGAGAAAGCCGTCTTTGGCTGTCGGCCCGGCCGAGCTTGAGGCGTTCACGTGGCCGGAGATGTTCGGAAATGACCGGCCGGTCGAGCTCGAGATCGGTACCGGAAAGGCCGCGTTCCTTCTGCGCCGCGCGCGGGCCCGGCCGGATCACAACTTCTTCGGCATCGAGTGGGCCAGCAAGTACTACCGGTTCGCGGTCGATCGCATGGAGCGGTGGAAGGTCTCGAACGTGCGGATGGCACGCATCGACGGCGGCCACTTCATGCGGGTCCTTTGCCCGCGCGAGTCACTCGCGGCACTGCACATCTACCATCCCGACCCCTGGCCCAAACGCCGGCAGCAGAAACGCCGCCTGATTCAGCCCGTCTTCGTCGAGGCCGCCGTGCAATGCCTGCGCCACGGCGGCCACTGGGCGGTGCAAACCGATCACGCGGAATACTTCGACGTCATCCGGGCGCTGCTGCTGGGACACCCCGAGCTGTATCAGACGCCCTTCGACGACCCCGAGTTCGGCGTCGAGGCCGCGCGCCTCGCGACGAACTACGAGATCAAGTATCTCCGGGAAGGCCGGCGGATGCACCAGCTTGCCGTCCGGCGGCGGTAGCGCAGATTCCCGCGGAGCCCGCGAACTTACGGGCGGGCGCCGGCTCACGGGCCGAAAACACGCATCCGCATCCGCGGCTTGGGCATCAGCCCTGCCCGCGATATAGTGGGTCGCCTTATGAGCGACCAGATCTCCGATCGAAGAGCCAAGCTCGAAAAGCTCCGCGCACTCGGCGTCGAGCCGTTCGGTGGCCGGTTCCCCGGCGTGACGCCGAACGCCGAAATCCGCACCGCCGCGGAGAAGCTGAACCTCCAGGCCGGTCAGACGTGCGAGGACGAAGCGGGCCGGTTCCGCGCCGCCGGCCGTGTCGTGCTCTATCGCGACATCGGCAGCCTGATCTTTCTGACCGTCCGCGACTGGACCGGCGAGCTGCAATTCGGCCTGAGCAAGAAGATGTTGGTGGAAGGGATCGAGGGGCCGAGGGGTCAAGGGGCCGAGGGGCCAAGCGGCCGAGGCGCCGAGGGAAACGAGGAATCGTCGCGCCTTGGATCCTCGGACCTTCGGACCCCGGAGCCCGCGCTGCCCGTCCTCGACGGGCAGACGCAGTGGAAGCTCGCCAAGCTCCTCGACCTCGGCGACATCGTCGGAGTCGACGGGCGGGTCGGCCGGACCAAGACCGGCGAGCTGACGCTGTGGGCCGGCCAACTCACGCTGCTCAGCAAGGCCCTCCGCCCGCCGCCGAGCAAATGGCATGGCCTGACTGACATCGAGGCGCGCTATCGGCAGCGGCACGTCGACCTGTACAGCAGCCCCGAATCGCAGCGGGTCTTCCTGCTGCGCGCACGGATCATCGATCTCGTGCGCGAAGTGCTGCGGAGGCGCGGCTTCGTCGAGGTCGAAACGCCCGTCTTGCAGCCGATCTACGGCGGGGCCGCGGCCCGGCCGTTCATGACGCACCACAATACGCTCGACCGGGACCTGTACCTGCGAATCTCGCCGGAGCTGTACCTGAAGCGTTGCCTGGTCGGCGGGCTGGAGCGGGTGTTCGAGTTCGCGCGCTGTTTTCGAAACGAGGGCATCAGCCCGCGGCATAACCCCGAATTCACGATGCTGGAGCTGTACCAGGCGTACGGCGATTACCACGACATGATGGACATCACCGAGGAGATTATCGCCGGTGCCGCGGGCGACGTGATTGGGACGTACGCGATAGCGACGAAACGACGGAGCGACGAAGCGACGAAGGGGGCTGTCGGCGAATCGCAGGCCGCGGGGGGCGTCGGCGCTGCCGGAGAGAGCGCCAGTCCGGTCGAGCGGCTCATCGACTACACGCCGCCGTGGCCGCGGTGGAAGTATGCGGACCTGTTTGCGGAGCACGTCGGTTTTTCGCTCGCGGACATCGCCGCCGCGCGCCAGCGGGCCCGGGAGCTGTTCGAGCGGAAGGAAACGAGCTTCGACGAGCGTAAGGCGGACGACGAGGTCGTCGTGAACGCGCTGTTCGAGCACTACGTCGAGCCGCGCCTGGTGAACCCCACGTTCGTGCTGGACTACCCGGCGGCGCTGTGCCCGCTGACGAAGCGTCATCCGCACGATCCGAGCCTCGCCCTGCGATTCGAGGTGTTCGTCAACGGCATGGAGATCGGCAACGCCTACAGTGAGCTGAATGATCCGGACGTCCAACGCGCTACGTTGAGCAAGCACCTCCGCGGGGAAGAAGGCGAGACGATGGCCGTGATGGACGAGGATTTCGTCGAGGCCCTGGAATGCGGTATGCCGCCCGCCGGCGGCCTGGGCATCGGCATCGACCGGCTGGTCATGCTCCTGACGGGCTCGCCGAGCATCCGCGACGTGATCCTGTTTCCGCTGCAGCGGGCAATGTGTGTCAGCGCACGGGACCAGCTCGAAGTTTCGGAGCAGGTCGCGGCAGATGTTGCTCCGCAACGACCGACGCACGCGAAGTCGGCCGGAGACTCGACGGCGAGCCCCCCCGGGGGTCCTGGGGGATGAGGCCGGATGCCATGCCGACGACTGTTGGCGTCGGCATGGGCAGCCTGTCTTGTCGCAAGCGCCGCGACTGGGCAACCGGGCACAGCCCACGGTGTGCGAGTCATCGAAAAGCGGTACTGCCGGTGCGAAGTGGAACTTCGCACTACGTAGCCCCCTGCGGCTCGTCGGCAACGCCGAAAACGAGGGGGCGGGTTCGATGCCTTCGGCCTGGATGGGCGGATGCCTTCGACGTTTGACACGGCGAGCGACGTGCGCATGCCCCTTCACGATGACGCCGGCCGGCGAGCGCTCTCAATTGCCGCAGCAGTCTTGAGGTTCTCATAGCGGCCGACCCCCTGGTCGGCCGTGGAGGGTGCGGCGATTCTCAACGGCCGACCGGGAGGTCGGCCGCTAGAAGCTGGCGCAGGGTGCGGCAGCCCCCGCACGCTGGAGCGGCGGAATCCGGCGGAGCGGCGTCCCGAGCGCCGCGTCTACGCAGGCCGGCAACGCCGCATCGTCGATCAACCGCCGCACGGCCCGAATATCGGGCTCCAACATGCGGTCGGCCACCATCGGCTCCGCCGCGCTGCGCACGGCGAGGTAGGCGGCCCCGGTGCCGCGGCCGAGCTGCCGCACGATCTGAGCCCGCTGCCCGGCTTCGGTCGCGGCGGCAAACACGTGTGGGTCAGTCTGCTCGGTCCCGCGCGCATCGCCGCGGGCGTTCGGATCCCACTTCAACCCCACGCGCCAGTCGATCGCCTGCGCCGCGACGAGCAGCTCGATGGCCAGCACGGCCTGCGTATTGCCCAACACGGTGCGCAGCTTGCGGGCGGCGATGGACGACATCGACACGTGATCTTCCGTGTTCGAGGACGAGGGAATCGAGTCCACCGCGGCCGGGTGGGCCAGCACCTTGTTTTCCGACACCACGCTGGCCGCCGTGTACTGGGCGATCATGTAGCCCGTGTTGAGCCCGCCCTGCGCGATCAGGTTCGACGGCAGGTTCCGGTTGTGCCGGGCGTCCAGCAGCATCTGCGTCCGGCGTTCGCCGATGTCGGCCAGCTCGGCGACGGCAATGGTCAGGAAATCCGCCGCCAGCGCGAGCGGCTGTCCGTGAAAATTGCCGGCCGAGTAGGCGTGCCGGTCGGCGAAGCTCTCGGGCCGGTTCGCGTAGAACGTCTCCTGGTCCCAGGGCGGCCCGGCGTCGGGAAAGAAGAGGGGGTTGTCGGTCGCCGCGTTGCACTCGCGCTCGACCACCATACGGGCGTACGCAATCGCGTCGCGCGTCGCGCCGTGCACCTGCGGCGTACAGCGGACGGAGTAGGCATCCTGCACGTCGTCGGCCACGTCGATCAGCCGGCTGCCGGCGATGAGGGCCCGCAGGTTGGCGGCGCTGTCGCACTGACCGTCGAGCCCCCGGGCCGCGTGGACCTTCGGATCCAGGGCCCGCGAGCGCCCGCAGATCGCCTCCAGCGTCAAGGCGGCCGCAATGTCCGCCGTGTTGGCCAGCCGCTCGGCGTCGTACACGGCCAGCGCGAGCATCGCGGCCGAGAACGTGGCACCGTTGGTCAGCGCGAGGCCCTCTTTGAAGCTCGGCGCAGGCAGTCGGTCGTAGCCGAGGTCGGCCGCGAGCTGGGTGCGCGCCTCGCGCAGCTCGACGCCGGCGTACGTCTTGTATTCCAGGTCTTCGGGGCCTTGCACGACGAAATAGCGGCCTTCGCCGAGCAAGACGACGAACAGGTGCGCCAGCGGGCACAGGTCGCCGCTGGCGCCGAGGGAGCCGCGAATCGGCACGAGCGGGATGATGCCGCGATTGAGCATGCGCACGATGCACTCGACCAGTTCGGGCCGCACGCCGGAATGCCCCTTCAGGAACGCGTTGAGCCTCAAGGCCAACGTGGCCCGAACTACCTCGACCGGGAAGTAGTTGATCGGGTCGTTGGGGTCGGGGTTTTCGCCGACGCCGACCGAGTGGCTGAGCAGGATATTGCGCTGCATCTGCTCGAAGTGGGCGGGGTCGATGCGCTGGCTCTTGAATTCGCCGAAGCCCGTGGTGACGCCGTACACGCGCGGCAGCGTCCGCCCGGCCGCCAGGGCCTCCTGGTACTCCCGCACGATCGCTTGAATCTCGGCCCAGCCGCGCGCCACCGTCGCCAGGGCAGACGGGTCGCAGCAGACCTCGATACGCGGGTCACGCGCGAGGCGCACGAGATCCTCGATCGACAGCGACCTGCCGTCGAGGATCAGTGGTTTCAAGCCGGGAGCGTCTGCCATTGGCACACCACGAGCGCGGGCCCCGCCGACTTACGGTCCACCTTTCTGCACTTGCGCTGACGCTACCGGCCGCCGATGCGCTTGCCCAGGCCGCCCAGCACGCTGCCCTCGCCCGTCTGCTTGCCGCGCGGCCCGCCGGTGGCATGAATCCGGTCGGCCAGCCGCACGAACGGCAGGGACTGGAGCCAGACGTTCCCCGGCCCGGTCAGCGTGGCAAAGAACAGCCCCTCGCCGCCGAAGAGCGTGTTCTTCAGGCCGCCGACGAACTTGATGTCGTATTCGACCGAGGGCTGGAAGGCGACGATGCAGCCGGTGTCTACCCGCAGCGTCTCCCCGGGCTCCAGCCGGCGCTGAAAGAACGTGCCGCCGGCATGCACAAACGCCAGTCCGTCGCCGGTCAGACGTTGAAGGATGAACCCCTCGCCGCCGAAGAATCCGGCCCCAATGCGCCGGGTGAACGCGACGCCGATACTCACGCCGCGCGCCGCGCAGAGGAACGAGGTCTTCTGGCACAGCAGCTCCCCGCCGAGCTGCGGCAGGTCCATCGCGACGATCTTGCCGGGGTATGGAGCGGCGAAGGCCACTTGCTGCTTGCCCGGCCCCTGGCTCGTGAAGGTCGTCATGAAGAGCGACGCGCCGGTCAGCACGCGCTTGCCGGCGGCGAACACCTTACCGAGCAAGCCCTGGTCCTGGGCGCTCGGGTCGCCGAACACCGTCTCCATGCGGATGCCGGGCGTCATGTACATCATGGCGCCGGCGTCGGCGATCACCATCTCGCCCGGATCGAGCGCGATCTCGACGAACTGCATATCGTCGCCGGTGATCTGGTAGTCGATCTCGTCGCTGCGTCGCACGCTGGGAGTCGGCGGCCGGGCGGCGATGGTGTCACGAATGTCCGTGCGCAAGGCCGGAATGTGCCGGGCAGCGGTCCAGGAACTCATCCCCGGGCCGTAGACGAGCGTGTCTCCGCCCTGCAAGCGCGGGAGCTTGGCAAGCAGATCCTCGCGGGTCAGCGGCCCGACCGCCTGCCCCTGCTCCGCATAGTACCATTCTGCGAGACCCATCCGTCGTGCTCTAGTGCGGCCGTCACCTGTCTTCCAGCGGCGGCTCGTAGTCCGCGATGTCGGCCTCCGGCGGGAGCCCGGTGTCGGCCGGCGGAGTTGGCTCCTCGGCCGGCCGCGGGGTGTACACAGGAGGAAGCGGTTCATACCGCGGCATGGGCGTGACCATCCGCGGCCGGCGGATGATCTGGTTGGCGCCGACGGCGTTGGTCCGGATCGAGAGATACTCGGGGATACTGATCGTGTTTCCCTTGCCCCAGAACTCCACCTTCCAGATCGTCACGTCGTCCATCACCGTGACCGTGTTGTTGTCGCCCTGGATGGACAGCTTGTTAATTCTGGATCCGGGCAGGACGGTGATATTGTTGCTGTGCCCGACGAAGCCCGTGTCCCCGAACCACTGCTGGGACATCACCATGCCAGTTCCCACGGTGGCATTGGGCGCGCAACCCGTGGTGCCAAGCACCAGCCCGGCCGCCATCACACTCAACGCAATTGCTCGCATCATGTCATGTCCTCGCTTCCAAGCCTGTGGTTGCCAGGTATCCAGCCGCGCCAGTTCGTGCGGTCCACAACGGCGGCCCAGTGTACCCCCCGGCGTTCCCTCAAGCCAGCCCGTCGCGCCCGCTACTTCGCCGACGCGCCCGCGACGGAACTCCCGCCGTCGCCCTGCACGCGCCGCAGCAGCCCCCGGCGCAGGTACGTCAACGGCCGGGCGATCCAGCGGTGCAGCCGGATCCAGGGGCTCAGCCGGCTGACCCGGCGAGCTTCCGCGTCGGTCAGCAGGTCGCGACGCAGACGCCGCTTGTGTTTCAGACAGTGGTAATCGTCGCCTTGTTGGAAGCGCGCCAGCAACCAGCGTATCGGCCGCCAGCGCCGCCAGCCGATCGGCGGCAGCAGCAGCGAGATCTGAAAGTCGATCAGGTACGGCCGGCCATCGTCGCCCACCAGGATATTCTCCCGCTTGTTGAAGTCCACGTAGGCAATGTGACGGGCGTGCAATGCCGCGATGAGCGTCTGCAGCTCGTCGAAGAAGGTGTCGCTGACCTGCTCGCGCCGGCCCAGCGCGTGGCCGGGCACAAATGCGTGCATGAAGCCGGTTTGGCCGACCGGCCCGATCAAACGCGGCACCCCGGGCAGGTCCTGGGCCGCCCGATACAGCCTGATCTCGCGCTGCGCCAGCCAGCGCCCGATTCCTACCAGCGGCATGCCGAAGAACTCGTTGGTACGGTTCACCTTGAGCACCGCCAGGTCCGTCGGACCGCGGTAGAGCCCCGTGGCGGCGAAGAAGTCGTGCTTGAACGTCTCCACCAGTTCGTAGCGATGGTGTGCGCATACCACGGCGGCCGGCAGCCGGCCGCCCGGGAGGGCGTACAGCCAGTGATGCGGCGGGGGCCGTGAGGGGTCGGCGGTCCTTGGGCGTAACACGGCGGGCATTATAGCGCAGCCGCCTGGCGGGCGCGAGTACCTGCGGCGCGCAATTGCAGTCACGCGCGGCAGGGGCGGGCTCTGATAGGTTTGCGTTAGGATCTGAGAATTGTCCCACTATAAGGCGTGCGGCACCCTGTGGGTATTGGCGCGGTCTGAGGGTGCCGCAGCGAGTGGAAGCAAGTTCAGAATTTCAAAGAACCTACGCGGCGGAGACGCGCGACGCGGACGTCGTTGTCCCGCATGCACCCTAAGTATACTGCCACCGCCAGGACTTTCAACGCCAATGTTGCGCAAAATCTTTGTAAGTCCCGTCCACCCGACAGCTTAAACCCGCCGCGCTGGTCCGATAGCTGCGCCGGACCCTGTTGCTTGGGCTCGTTCGGCTTGTGGGGCGGGTCCAATCACAGCCCCGCGGCGCCGATTCGGCTCTGCCGCCAGCCGGGGACCGGCGGCCCGACGGTCAGTTCGCTGGTTCAGCGGCGACGGGGGCGGCGGGCGCTGGGCCGCGCCCGGGAGTCGCTGCCGGCGCGGCGGCGGGGGCGACCCGCACGCCCGGGGATGGGCGTCCGCTGAAGAGGGGAACCGGCCTCCGCGCCGGCGTGCGTTCGCGGTGGCGCGGCATGGTTCTGTCGCGGTGCCTGTAATCCTCTTCAACGGGCTGACAGGCTCGGTGGACGGTGCGACGGGGCGTGCGGCCGGCCGGAGCCCGCGGCGCAGGGGCCATTGCGGACCTGAGCATCGATAAACCGTCTTGCTGCGCGGCTCTAGAACCCCTACAATCGGCGCACGGTACAATGCGAACCTCAACCGGTAGGAGCTTGAGGCCGGCCATGGTTGCCGTCGAGTCGCCACTTTCCGCCAGTGTCCTGCTGCTCAACCGCCTGTACATGGCGGTGCGGGTGGTGACCGCGCGCCGCGCACTGACGCTCCTGTACCGTGACCTGGCCGAAGTCGTTTCGGTCACGGACGGGGAATACCTGGCCTACGATTTCGACGACTGGGTCGAGGTCAGCCAGGCCAAGCACCGCTTCCAGCCGGAGCAGTACGACTGGGTCCGCACCGTGCGGTTTCAGATCGCCGTGCCCAAGATCATCCGGCTGCTGGGCTACGACAAGCTGCCCAGCGCGGGCGTCAAGCTGAACCGGCGGAACCTGTTCGCGCGCGATCAAAACCGCTGCCAGTACTGCGGCCGGCGTTATCCGACGAGCGAGCTGAGTCTGGACCACGTGATCCCCCGTTCGCAGGGCGGCGACAACTCGTGGCAGAACATCGTGTGCGCGTGCATCCATTGCAACGCGAAGAAGGGCGGCCGCACCCCGCAGCAGGCGCACATGAGGCTGGTCGCGCCGCCGAGCAAGCCGCGGCGGTCGCCGGTGCTCACGATCAAGCTCTCGGACTCCAAGTATGCGAGCTGGAAGCAGTTCCTGGACTTCGCGTACTGGAACGTGGAGTTGAGGTAGGCGGGTTGACGCCCCGGCCGCGCGGGCGTATCGTTCCGGGCCATCGGGTAGCCTGTGTTTCGCGGTTGTGCCAACAGGGACGGTGCGCATGTCTGTCCAACAATGGTCTGAGACGGTCCTGTTGGGGGAGTTGGGCGACGATCCGCAGTTCACGGACGACCTGAGCGCCATCATCGAGCAATGCACCCGCGACCCGCGGCAGGACGTGCTCCTGAACCTGGGCACCCTGAACTACCTCAACTCGTCCAACATCGCCCAGCTCCTGAAGCTGCGCAAGCTGGTCACCATCACGAACCACCGGCGGCTCAAGCTGGCCGGCGTCAACACGCAGGTGTGGGGCGTGTTCCTGGTGACCGGCCTGGACCGGATCTTCGACTTCGCGGACGACGTGCCGAGCGGGTTGGCCGGTCTGCAAATGGGCGCGTGACGGACACGGGAAGCACGCCGCGCGGACGCACAAAGCACTTTGGGAGGGCTGCCGCAACCGTCGCCCGCCTCTGCGACGCCGACTCACGAGGGACTATGCCATGAGCGATTCCGCGGGCAAGGAACGTACGCCGTCAAGCGCCGGGCTGGATGCACCGCCGAGCGAGCTGCTGGCGACCGTCATGCAGGAAGCGGTGACGGAAGGGGCTACCGACGTGCACGTGGACACCTGGGGGGACGTGGCGATGGTGCGCTTCCGCGTCGACGGGATGCTGCACGAGAGGCACCATTTGCCCGCGGCGCAGGCGCGGCGAATCATCAACCAGGTTCGTGTGGCGGCAGAACTGGACGTTGAAGCGACGATCAAGCCGGCGGAAGGGCAGTTCCGCTGGTCGAAGGGGGAAGTCACGCGCGACATCCGTGCGACGATCCTGCCCACGGCCCCGCGCAACGAGGCAACCCATCTCCGCCTCCTGACCACGCCCCAGGATTGGCGCGACGCGGAACACCTCGGACTGCTGGCCGACGAGCGACAGGCGATCCAGAACGTGTTGAACGAAACGCACGGGCTGGCGCTCATCGCCGGCCCCACCGGCTCGGGCAAGACGACGACCCTGTACGCGCTGACCGGCCTCGAGGACCTGGTTCATCGCGTGGCGGTTTCGATCGAGGAGCCCGCCGAGTTCAACCTGCCGCACGTGCGCCAGTTGGAGGTCAATCCCAAGCGCGGCATCACCATGCAGGAAGGGCTGCGGCTGCTGTTGCGCGTGGATCCGGACGTGCTGATCGTCGGCGAAATCCGCGATCCGCATTCCGCCTCCGTCGCCGCACAGGCCGCACTGACCGGGCGCCAGGTGCTCGCCACCATTCACGGGCGCGACGCCGCTGCGGCGATCCACGCCATGCACTACTTCGCCGTACCCTACTACATCCTCGGTGGCGCGTTGCGCATGGTGATCG
This sequence comes from Phycisphaerales bacterium, assembly GCA_022839625.1. GTDB lineage: Bacteria > Planctomycetota > Phycisphaerae > UBA1845 > Fen-1342 > JALHJL01. The sequence continues at coordinate 19,655 of JALHJL010000031.1, read as the reverse complement.
CGCAGAACCTGGTACGCCGACTGTGCCGTGCGTGCGCCCAGCCGCGCGCGGTCTCGGCGGCGGAAAGTCGGCTCTTCGGACAGGCGGGCGTGAATCCGCCGGAGAAGGTGTTCGAAGCGCGGAGCTGCTCGAGCTGCAATGGCTATGGGTACCGGGGACGAACCGGCGTATTCGAGATTGCGCTGCTCGACGACGAATTCGGCTTGTGGCTCGCGGACGGGCAGCCGCAGCCTGAGATTCGCAAGCGGCTGGGTGCAATGGGAATCAAGTCCGCCGCCACCCGGGCACTGGAGAAGGTGGCCGCGGGCGAGACCTCGTTGCGTGAAGTGGCCCGGCTGTTCTGGAGCACGCTTGCGGACGTTAGAGTACCTCTGAGCCTGGACGGCAGCGCGCCCGCCGGCGGATAACGTCGGGGAGGGTATCAGGGGGACAGGCACCGCGGGGAAACCACGCCGCACCGCCGCGAAGCCCCGCCGGCGCGGAGCCAGCCCCCTTTCTCAACGGACACCTGCGCACCCGCCTTGCGCGTCCAGCCGGGCGTCATTCGGCCCCGCGGCCGATGACGGCGATGCGGTACTTCCGGGCCAGCTCCAGCGTCCGGTCGCGTTCCACGAGGATGGTCTTGCCGGCCTCCACGACCAGCCCGGCCGCGCGGGCGCGGTGCAGGCTCTCGATCGTCTGCGGGCCGATCGTGGGCACGTCGAACCGCATGTCCTGGTTCGGCTTGGCCACCTTGACCAGCGTCCAGCCGCCCGCCGGGCATAGCTCACCCGCCCGCTCGATCAGCTTGTCCGTCCCTTCGATCGCCTCGACCGCGATGATCTCGCGCTCCTTGACCGCGACCGCCTGCCCGATATCCAGCGCGGCGATCTGCCGGGCCAGCGGCCAGGCAAAATCGGCAGCGTCGCGAACCGTACGCGACGGTTCCACCGGCGTCAGCACGCCGGCCTCCACGAGCGCCTCCGGACAGTACTGTGTGGAATCGACCAAGGTCAGGCCTCGCCGCTGCAATTCGTCCGCGACGGCCCCGAGCAGGGTGTCGTTACGCTTGTCGCGGGCGTGGAAATACCACACCCGTATGCTCGTCAGGTCGGGCAGGTATTGCAACCACTGGAGCCAGCGCGGCCCGGCGAACATCCGAGCCTTGCGGACGCGGCCGGCCATGACGACCTCGCGGCAGCCGGCCCGCTTGAAGACGCGAATCCAGCGCCCCAGTTGCACGATGCCCCGCCAGCGGAAGATATCCGCCAGCTCGCGCAGGGCGGGGTCGGCGCAGCCGCGCAGGGCCACGACCGCGACGCTCCGGCCCGCCGCACGCGCCCCGCGTGCCACGAGCTTGGGCAGCTCGCCCTCGCCGGCGATCAGGCCGAGCGGGGCGTCCGGCGGCGACATACTCGGCATCGGGGACGCCATGCCCCCATGATTTGCTGCGAATCGCTTTGTGGCAATAGGTCGCCGGCCGATCGGAGCCCGGTCGGAGCCCGGAGCGCAAGCGACGGGCCAGCCTGGACGCGGGAAGGGATTCTTGCCCAAGCGGTAGGGCAGGTGGAATCCGCCGCGGCGGATGCAACCTGCCACGGCTCGCCTACGTGCTATGCGTCCTCCGCCCGTTCCAACCACATCGCCTCGGCCGCCGCCAGATCGCCGGCGCGACGGCTGTCGCTGCGTCTGTGCGTCGATGGCCAACCGCCGCTGTATCACCTGCGGCGCGAAGTGGAACGTTACTTCGGACAACTGACCTGCTTCGGCGGCGGACTGGGACCGCTACCCGCCTGGGTCCGCCGACTGCCCCGCGTCCAACGCTGGGTCACCGCCAAACTCATCATCTACCACGCCCGACTCCAAACCCGAACAAATGCCGCATGAGCTCGTGATTCGCGCGCCTTCTTCTGTAGCGCCGGGGCTCGGATGGGACCGGCCGACCAAGCCTCCGGGGCCCACTCGCTGGCGCTCGGGGCTCGGATGGGTCGAGGCCGGCGGTCAATCCGGTAGCACGCGGTAGACCTGGTCGTGCTCGCGGGCGTGCTCGACGACCCGTACGCCGATCTGGTCGCCGACCTTGGCCACTGGCACGGCCGTGTGCTCGATCTGCATGGATTCGATGCTCTGAGTGAAGTTCGAAGTGTGTCCCACGATGCGGACGGTGTCGCCGACGTGCAGCTCCCCGTCCGTGATCTCGATGGCGGCCACCTGCGCCTTGCTGAAATAGTGGGTTACCTTCCCGATTAGCTGTTCGGCCATGGCGTGTCTCCGGGGCTGGGGGACCTGAGTTCGCGCGGATTATACTGCCGGCAACCACGGTGGGCAGCGCCGCCGGGCCGGCCGCAAACGGTCGCCGTCAGTATCGGCCGTTATCGCGCAGCGGCCGGCAGGAAGCCGGAGACGTCTAATCCGTTGGCCGACTCCGAGTACCGCCGGGCGAAGTCAGCGAGGTTCTCCGGTGTAACCACCTCACAAGGGACCGTGATTCTGGACCGGAGGCGCTCCGTGCTGATGAGAAGCTGCGTCGCCAGTTGCGCCGCCGCGTACCCGATTTCGCCGTCCAGCGGGCCGACGAGCGCCGCTGCCTCTCCGGGCGACTCGGGCGTGCCCAGGTATGGCCAGAGCGCGGGGGCCGCCGACAGCGTCGTGAACCGGAATCCCTGATTGAGCTCACGCAGCCGCCGGTGCCAGCCCGGCGGTGCGTTCCACCAGACCTCTGGGTTCAGCATCACGAACAAGCCCGCGTTGGGGAACAGGCCGAGCATGTCTTCGGCGAGCTGCGCGCCGGAAGCCGCGCCGTCTGCGGCGTTGGCCTCCTGCAAGAGCGTGATGTCGTGTTGGCGCTGCGCCGCCGCACGGAAACGGAGGCAGCAATTCGTGTCCGACTCCGTGCGGCCCTGCTCGTGCAAGAGCAGGTAGCTTCGCCGGCCGGCCGCCACGCGCGACAGGTTTGCCCCGAGCAACTCGCAGGCTGCGGCAAGGTCCACGCCGATGTGCCCGGTAATGCGCGGGTCCCCGAACGGCGTCCCCAGGGTTACGATCAGGATGTCGCGGCGAGCAATGAGATCGATGCAGGGAAGCGTGGCTGCGGGGTCGGTCACGTACAGGCATACCACCGCCGGGTGCCACTCGAGAACGCGCGTGACGGCTGCGAGCAGACTCTCTGCGTCCGCGGCGGTCGGTGCAGTGCAGTGACTGCGCAGCGACGGCACGGCCGCGAAAAATCGCTCCGCGCCGCCGCGGATGCCCGGCCACTGCGGGTGATTCTCGGCCGGACCGATCACGACAACGAGCGCGTCGCGGAGGGCGCGGGGTGGCTCGCGTGCTTCGGTGGGAGGGCGTTTGCACGCCGTAAGTGGCCAGTACAAAAGGAGATACGAAGCGCAGAGGGCCGCGCCGAGCAACGCTCTGCCGCGCCAAGCAGCGTCGTTCCGCATAGTGCCCGGCCTTTCGCCGTTCCCGCAAGCTGAGTCGCGATTCTCGGTTGCCGATTGGGTATAATAGGGCATAATGTGCGGGGTTGATAGAAGCGCCGTGCGCGGCGAGAGGTGTTGTCATGCTTCGGATTCTGGTCGGGGTTTCGATCGCGGCGGCTTTGGTTGTTTTCATTGTGCCGGCGCAGGGTCAAACGGCATCCGACCTTGCGAGTGCGACGCCGCAGGAGAACGCGTCGAGCAGCGCCGTCAATCAGCGGGCGCCCGGCACGTGGGTGCGGGGCGCCATCGCGCGCCACACCGGCCTGAAAGGATTGCGGCTGACGGGCCCGCGCTTCGGCCAGCCGAACACCGAGGAAGCGGATCTTCGATTCGGCACTGGCACGGGAACCACGTCTACTACCGACGGTCTCGGCGGCTTGCTGGACCTGCTGAACCAGGTCGGCGGGCTGGGAGAACTCGGTAACTTGGTCGGCGGTTTGACCGGTGGCACTACCGGCGGCACCGATACTACCGGCGGCACGAACTACACGCTGGCGGACTTGATCGCCCTCGGGCAGTCGGTCGGCGCCACCAGCAAGTCCATCACGGCGGACGCGACTTCCGAGGCCGGCGGCGGGGCCACGACCAAGGTCGGCGCGACGACGCAGACGCGCTACGGCCGAACGTACGGCGGTGCCATCGCGCGGCTGCCCAAGCCCGAAGAGCGGTACCAGACCAGTACCACGACGACCGAAACCACGAGCTTCAAGACGCGTTGGGCAAACGCCATGGCGCAGACGTTCTTCAGCGCCGTCGCCCTGGGGTTTCAGTCCACCGCGTTCATCGAGTTGTTGAAAGACAGCTTGCGCCCACTCGTGCTGCCGCAGAGTCAGACCGACACGAACTCAAACACGGACGGCAGCAACACGACGAACGGCGGAATCGAGGACCTTTCCCCACCGGATGAAGATGATGGGGACGGCGGGTCCAGCATCTAACACGTCCTCGGCCGGCGTCGCCGGCCTGGCATGACGCATCGCTGGAGCTGCTGACACGGATGTGTGCTCGGTGTGCTTACCGCGCGCGGTACGCGCGGTCACTTGTCCAGGTGTAGCATGCTCGGTCCACCCGCGCAACATGACAGCATTCGCCGCCTCGCCGCCATCGCGTTGACCGCCGCCACCGTGGCCTCTCTGGCGGCAGGCGTATACGGAATCGTGCTCAGCGTGCAAGGTGACCGGCCGCTTGGGTTGGGGTTTGTGGGGGCGGGTCTGGCGGGGCTGCTGGTGAGCGTGCTGCTGTACTGCCAGGTCGTGCTGGTCCACAAGTTCGTGAACTACGCGTATCGCGCGTACGACGCGTTGCTGGAGGCCTCCGAGCTGCTTCGCCGGCAGGAGGAGCATGGGCGGGTGATCGCCGAGAACAGCAACCTGTCGGACTGGGCCAAACGCGTGGCTTACCGGGAGAAGGACTACGAGTTCCTGCGCGATACCATCCAGGGCGCCATCGTCCGCCAGGATTGGGAATCCGCCGAGCACCTCATCCATGCCCTCGAAAGCGAGTTCGGGTATCACGACGAAGCAGCCCACCTGCGCGAGAAGCTGGGGCAGGCCCGCCGGGCCACCACCGAGGAGCGCATCGCCGCCGCGACCGCGCGCGTCGAGTCCCTGTGCCAGCAGCGCAAGTGGCTACAGGCCCGCACCGAATGCACCCGGCTGAGCGCCATCTTCCCCGGTCAATCGGCGATCGCCGCGCTGCCGCGCGAGATCGAGCGCCGTCGCCAGGAGGTCAAGCAACAACTGCTGAAGGACTATGACCAGGCGGTCCGCGGCGAGGACGTCGACCACGCCCACCGGCTGCTGTTCGAGCTGGACCAGTACCTCGATCCGAAGGAGGCCGAGGCGCTGAAGGAATCGGCCCGCGGCGTGTTTCGGGCGCGCCTGGAACAGCTCAAGGCCCGCTTCACGATCGCCGTCTCGTACAAGCAGTTTCCCAGTGCGATCGAGGCCGGCGAACGCTTGATTCGCGAGTTCCCCAACAGCGGCTACGCGCAAGAAATCTCCAAGCTGCTTCCCGTTCTGCGCCAACGGGCCGGACAACCACCCGACCATGTCGCCGCCAGCCAGCCGCCCGCCGGTTCGTGAGCTGTTCGCGCAGCGGTTCGGCCGACCCTGCGCTGTGGTGGCGCGCGCACCGGGGCGCGTAAACCTCATCGGCGAACACACGGACTACAACGACGGCTTCGTGCTGCCCATCGCGCTGGGACAATCGACCTGGGTAGCCGCGGGTCCACGCTCCGACGGACGGATGCGCGCCTGGTCGCAGTCCTGCGAAATCGAGCAGACTTGGCCGCTGGACGATTGGGCCGCGGATCGGCCGGCCCCGTGGACCGGCTACATCGCCGGCGTGGCGACGTTGTTGCGGCGGCGCGGGGTGCCGCTCGCCGGGTGCGACCTGGCCGTCGTCAGCGACGTTCCCGTCGGCGGCGGCCTGTCCAGTTCGGCGGCGCTGGAGGTCGCAACAGCCCTGGCGTTGTCCTGCGTGGCGGGTGCCACACTGGCGCCGCTGGAGCTGGCCGATCTTTGCCGCGCTGCCGAGCACGAGTTCGTCGGCGTGCCCTGCGGCATCATGGACCAATACGCGAGCGTGCTGGCGCGCGCGGACTGCGCGCTGCTGATCGATTGCCGGGCGCGCGCGTGGGAACACATCCCCTTGAAACTGGGCGAGTACGTCATACTTGTGGTCAATAGCGGGGTGCGGCACGACCTCGCGGCCGGAGTCTACGCGCAGCGCCAGCGGGAGTGCCGTCAGGCCGCGGACCTCTTGCGTAGCCTGCAACCGGGAGTCGCTGGGCTGCGCGACGTGGACGCAGCGACCGTCGAACGACACGCGGGGCGCCTCGGGACCGTCTGCGCCGCCCGGGCGCGGCACGTGACCTCGGAGAACGCGCGCACGATAGCGGCGGCCGAAGCGCTGCGCCGAAACGACCTGGAGACGTTCGGCCGCCTGATTTCGGCATCGCACGCGTCGCTGCGCGACGACTTCGAGGTCTCCTGTGTCGAGCTGGACCGCCTGGTCGAGATCGTCGGCAACGTGCCCGGCGTGCTGGGAGTGCGCCTGACGGGAGCGGGGTTCGGCGGCTGTATCGTGGCGTTGGTGCCCCGCGGCAGCGTGCCCGCGGTCGAGGAGGCGGTCCGCCGGCAGTACGACGCCGAAGGCTACGGGCCGGCCCGGGTACTGGTCGCGCATCCGGGCGCGGGCGCGTCGATCGTCGAGGGGCGGCGAGTCGGTAACTTCGGACAGTAATCACATCCCCCACGCCGCGCCTTTTGTGAGGGCCGCTGGCGGCACCGGTGCCGGGTGGTAGAATGCAGCCGATCATCTGCGGCCTTTCTCGAGCGGCGCGGTTTGCGGCGGCCCTTCACGCGTTGAGAGTCGACGGTCCATAACGGAAGTCCAGGTCAATCAAACAGCACGCGGCGGCGGTGCGCGGTGGTCCACGCCGCCCGGCCAAGGAGGAACAGTTCATGAGAAAGTACGTCGCGGAGTTCATCGGCACGTTCACGCTCGTGTTCTTCGGCTGCGGGGCCGCGGTCATCGCGGGCAAGATCGGCCAACCGGCGGGCATCGGCATCCTGGGCATTGCCTTCGCATTCGGTTTCGCCCTGATCGCCATGGCCTATGGCATCGGCCCGATCTCGGGCTGCCACATCAACCCGGCGGTCAGTCTCGGGGTGTTCACCGCGGGGCGGATGGGCCCGAAGGACCTGGTCGGGTACATCGTCAGTCAGCTTCTCGGGGGTATCGCCGGGGCCGCCGTATTGTGGGCGATGGCGCGGGGTGCGGCGGGTTACACCCTGGCGGCCAACGGGCTCGGCCAGAACGGCTGGGGGCCGGGCTACCTCGGCGAGTATGCGGTCGGCTCGGCCGCGATCTTCGAGTTCGTCGCGACCCTCATCTTCCTGATCGTGATTCTGGGGTCGACCGGCAAGGCGGCGCCGACGCAGTTGGCCGGCCTGGCGATCGGCATCACGCTGGTTGTCATCCACATCGTGGGGATCAATGTCACCGGCGTGTCCGTCAACCCGGCCCGCAGCTTCGGGCCGGCCCTGCTGGTCGGCGGAACGGCCCTGCAACAGGTGTGGCTGTTCCTGGTGGTGCCGAGCGTGGCCGGGATTGTCGGCGGCGTGCTGTTCCGGGCGAAGGTCCTGGAGCAGTAATCGACGGCGGGCGGCCCATATACGAGAGCCTAGTCGGGCTTTCTGGCCCTCTGTTGCGAGCTGCTGCGCGGCGAGCTTAACCGCGGCCCCCAATTGCACGTGTCGACCTGAAGCTCGAAGCGCCGCACCGCCCGATCCTCGCGATATTTCGCGAGATGACGGTCGCTCATTCCCCAGTACCACATTGGACGCACCTGCGACTTGCCAGCTACCTCCCCCAAGTGTTCGAGCGACACGAGATGGCAGCGGATTACCCGGCCACCATCAACGACGATCGCGTAATATGGCACGCACCCGAATGCGTCACACGCGTCCTTGGCCTTCTGGAAGCCGTCCATGGGAAGGTTCACCGAACCCTTTTCGGTTCCCTCGTAGCGCGACCGGGACTTTACCGAGATGCCCATCCTCTCCGAGGTGCTCGGATCGCGGGCGATCAGGTCGATGCCCGTGTGGTCGACGCGGGCGCACTCGTAGCCGTAACACGACAGCCAGTAAAGGACCAGGCCCTCGGCAAAGTCGCCGGTGATCTTTGCGTGGCGGGTGCTTTTCCCGCCCTTCGTCGCGTTGCCATTGCTTTTCGCCATACTGACACCCCCAACACATAGGAACTCATCGTACGCACCACGAAGCGCGCGAGGCGATTCTCGCCATGGTGACGCGCACAAGCAAGGCGTCTTCATGGTCGGCAATCGGTTTCAAATCCAGTTGCGTCCTCCCGGAAGACGGACGCTTTTCGCATCTTGCTTTGAGACGCCCGGCTACTCCTAAGTCCGCCCTGCGCAAAGTGAAAGCCCTGCGACACGGGCCGACCGGATGATTCTCGACGAAACTCGGGGCGACAGGATTTGAACCTGCGACCTCGTGGACCCAAACCACGCGCTCTAGCCAGACTGAGCTACGCCCCGCACGCGTAGACACATCATAGCCGGCGACCGGAGCGCGGGAAAGGTCGCTGCGTCGGCGCCCGCAAGCGATCCCGCCGGCCGCACCAGTTGCCACGCCTTCCTGGCCGACCATTTCCGCGTGCTGCTCTCGGCGGCGGCCCACGCGCGGGTCGGCCCGTCGGCCGAGCAGAAGCTCGGCCGCTACGTGCTGGTCGGTCGTCGGCCGAGCCGAAGCTAAATCACCGTGCGCAATCACGCGGCGCGGGAGGGCGAGGCTCCCGCCGAGCCGCGGCTCGCCAGGAGGCTCGCCCTCCCGACGCGCGCCGCCGAATCGCGCACGGTGATTTAGGTCGCTACGTGCTGGTCGGCCGCTGCGCGCTGAGGCAGAGCGCTCTAGTGGTCCTCGGGGCGGCGCGAGCGCTTGAGCACCGCGGCGTGAGAGACTTCGCCGCTCACGCGCGCCTCCAGCGGATGGGCCAGCCGCACGTGACGTATGTACTGCGACTCGTGCTCGGCGGGTTGGGCCTCGAGCCAGGGCCAGTCGATGAAGCTGTCGTCGGAGTGCGGATTGACGGTCAGGTACGCGATCCCGAACGCCGTGAGATTCTGGAAGAAATGACTGCCCTGCGAGGGCTCGACGACGAAATCTTCCAGCGTCGTCTCGACGATAATGCGCGCGGCGCTGATCTGCGACCAGTGTACGGGAACGCCGAGCCGGCTGTGGGTCGTGCCCCACCGACCGGGACCGATCAGCAGGTACGGCCGGTTGGCGGCCATCAGGTTGTCGTTCAGCCGGCCGATCTCCTCCGCCATCGTGGGCGTGTGCGCCGGGTCGAACGGCCCGGGCTTCACATACACCACATCGCCGAGCCCGTGGATCAGACCGTTGCCCAACGCGTGCGCGCTGAAGCAGAGCAACTGGTCGCGCGGCAGACCGTCCAGCTCGACGCGCTCGTTTCCCCCTCCGTCGCTGCACGGCCGAATTTGCAGCACGGCGAACTCCGGCGGGGCGGCGTCGAGGTTGACGGCAAACTCGATCTCGATCGGGTTGTTCATTCCGGCCCGCCCGAGCGCCAGCAGGCGGCACAGCAACTCCGCCAGGGGGAACGCGTGTGACTTGAGCACGTGGGCGAAGGTCACCACGCGCGTGCCGCCACGCCGAATCCCGTCGTAGAAGGCTTGGTCGTCCGGCGACCAGACCGAGCCCAGCAGGTGCAACGTGCCGTGCCGCTCCGCGTCCTCCAGATCCAGCCGCACCACGCAGGCGTCGCGCGCGATGGTGTGGGCGTCGTGCTCGCCGCGCAGGTCGATGGCATAGAAGGTCCGCTGCGACTGGTTGAGGAACTCCTCGCTGTCGCCGAGCTGCGGCAGCACGTGCGGGAACGCGGGGCAGAAGCGCAGCGCCTGCCCGCCCTCCACGACGGTCTTGCCCAATCCGAGCGCCACGCCCGCGACGCCGTCCTCCGGCCGCATCGCGCCGAAGGGGTAGTAGTTGTACGAGCGCGCGACGCCCGAGAAGTCCGGGTAGTAGTAGTCCCCGTGCCGCGCGCCGACGACCGGCTGGAGGATCACGGCCATCTTCTCTTCGTCGATACGGTGCGGCGTAGCCTGCAGATAGCGGCGGGTGGCGCTGAAGTACGTCGAGGCGTAGACCAGCTTGACGGCGCTCTCCAACTGCCGCAGCCGCACCCGCGGGTCGGGATGGTTGTTCGGCAGCATGTGGGTGTCGTAGACGCCGGCGAACGGGTGGTACTGAGAATTCTCCAGGAGGCTGGAGGAGCGCACTGCGAGCGGACCGGTCACGCTGGCGAGGAAGGCCCGCAGGTGGCTGAGGACGTTGTCGGGCAGCGGTGCGGCGAGGAACGACTGGCGCACTCGCTCGTCGTCGTCGGCCAGCAGCGCGCTGCGGCGGAGCCGGTTCGCGTCCAGGAACTCGTCGAACACGTCCGTGCCGATCACCACGGAGCGCGGCACGTGCACGCGCGCCTGCGGGAACTCGGTTTCCAGGCTCGCGCCGGCCAGCAGCGCATTCACAAACGCCAGCCCGCGGGCCTTGCCCCCCAGCGACCCGCCGCCGATCCGCGCGAACGTGCACCCCGCATCGAACCGCTCGCGCGAGAAGTCCTCCACGACGCCGCGCCGTTCCTGCCGCAGGGCCTCGTTGAGGCCGCGGATCAGGTACCGGCGGATGGACTCCAGGTCGCGGAACTCCGACACCCGCCGCGGGCGCATCCGGCGGGCCAGGGCGAACTCCGTGCGGGCCCGAAACCAGTTGGAGAAGTGGTTGTGTAGGGCGTGGTACTCGATGGACTCGGCGGGCACGTCGCCCAGTACGCGGACCATGGACCGGAGGTCGCCCGCCCGGGCGACCTCCCGCCCGTCGGGCAGTCGAAACGCGAAATCGCCGAAGCCGAAGTTGGCCAGCATGAAGCTGCGCACGTCTTCGAGCAGGGTCGGCGAGTTCTTGTGCAGGAAGCTGACGCCCAGTTGTTCGGCCGTCTGGCAGTGGCTCGCGTCGGACGACTGCAAGAGCGCCGGCACGTCGGGCAATTGGGCGCGCACCTCCCGGATGAAGGCGACGCCCGCCTGCGGGTCGGGATGCCCGTCGCGCAGGTACGACACGTCCGAGATCACACCGAACAGGTGCTTGCGATAGCGATCGAACAGCTCGCGACCCTGTTCGAAGGTCTCGGCGATTAGGATTTTCGGCCGGGCCGCCATACGCAGCAGCTTGTCCATGTGATTCAGGCCGTCGGCCATGACGGCCCGCGTCTGCCGCACCAGCTCGGTGTACATGATCGGCAACAGCGACGAGCGGAAGCGGACCGAGTCCTCCACCAGGATGATCACGCCGACGTCGCCCGTCCGCGTGTCGTGCTCGGCGTTGATGCGGTCCTCGAGCACCTTGATGATCGCGAGGATGATCTTGGCATCGCCGTACCAGACGTAGATCCCGTCCACCGCAGGCCGGGCGTGCTGCTGGGTGAGGCGGGCCAGCTCCCAGTCGTTGGCGACCAGCAGGACCACGGGCAGCTCGGGCCGCAGTCCGCGCACGGCCTGCGTGAACTTCGGAACGTCCATGTCCCCCAGCCGCAGCAACGTGATGACGAGGTCAAAGGGCCGGGCGCGGATGGCAGCCAGGGCCTCCTCGCCGGTCGAGACCCGGACGAGGTCGGGCGCGTGCGTCAAGCCGAGGTCCGTATATTCGCTCGCGATGATCTCGGTCGAGAGTCCGTCTTCCTCCAGGATGAAGGAGTCGTACGGGCTGCACACCAGCAGCACATTTTGGATGCGGCGGGGCATCAGGTGCGGGAAGCGCGCGGCCCGCCAGTCGTGTCCCCCGTTGGACTCGTGCGGCCAGCGGCGTAGCCAAGGGCCTGGAATGCACGACTTCTGCATTGCGCAACGCCTCTCGAATTCCGGCCCGGGAGCGGGGCCAGGTTCTGCTTCTGACAGGGCAGTATACCTGATGCGCAACAGAGCTTCGCCCTGCCCCTGCTCCACGGCTTGGCGCCGGCCTTACCGCCGCGCCGCCGTCTGCGTGTATTCGACCACGAACACTCCGCGCGGATCGACCGTGATCCGGGCCTGGCCGCCGGCGGCGACGCGCTCCAGCACACCGCTCAGCCTGGGCAGCGCCGGCCCCTCGTCGCCCGCGTGGGGCCAGTGTTGTACGAGACGGACCAGCCCGGCCGCAACCCAGCCATGGACCTCGCGCACGAAGCTGTCGCCGTCGCCCGCGGTCAATTCGTCGGCGATGGCCCGTAGCGTGTCGATCGGCCCCGTCCCGCCCAGCTTCAGCAACTCCGGGTCCAGCTCGCCGCGAAGCTGGTAGGAGGTCTCGATCACGGAGCCCCACCGACGTTCCACGTGCTTGGCGTGCAGCTTGCCCGCCACCCGCCGGTCCGCCGTCAATAGCAGGACGGCCGCCTCGGTGCGTCCGAAGGGGTCCGTCTCCAGGTAGCAGACGCCCACGGCCGTGCGGCGCGTCTGGTCTTCCGGGAACGTGGCCCGGTAGAGCTGCTGCTCCTGACCAAGCTGAACCTGTCGATAGCCGTATTCGGCGCACCCGGCCAGCAGCGTCGCGAGGATCACCAATGGCGGTCCCCCCTCCGTGCCGAGCAGCAATCCGGGCCAGCGAGCGGGTGAGTTCATAGGCCGGCATGATCGGCACAACTCGGCGCTGCGGCAAGGGCCGCCCGGCGAAGGCTTATCCTCTCTTGTGCGAGAAAGATCGTCCGCGTTGCTGAGTTCCCGGCGGCGGACGATACGCCCGAAACGACGCGCGCGGCGCAGTCCGCCGCCGGTGCGGTTGCCAAGCAGCGGCCGCGGGGCGTACCCTATGAGGTATGGAGTTGACGGTAACGCTGCGTCAGCCGCACCGGCGGGCCGAGCTGTTCGGTCCGGGCGACCGAAATCTGCGGCAGATCCGCGATGCGCTGAAGGTCCAGGTCCAGGCCCGCAACACGACCGTTCGGATTCTGGGCAACCCGCCGGACGTGGCCCGCGCTGCCGCGGTGATGGAGCGACTCCAGGAGATGCTGCGACGCCGCGACGACCTGGACGAGGACTCGGTGCGGGCGGCCCTGGCGGAAGTGGATGAGGGGGAAGGCGCGGACCGAACGGACGTCATCGGGGTGTTTGCGCGCGACGCCGTCATCAGCCCGAAGACCGACGGACAGCGGCAGTACGTCCAGTCGATGCTCGCGCACGATCTGGTGATCTGCCTGGGGCCCGCCGGGACGGGCAAGACCTACCTGGCCGTCGCCGTGGCGGTCCACCAGCTCAAGAGCGGCGAGGCGCGGCGCATCGTGCTCGTGCGGCCGGCCGTGGAGGCCGGGGAGAAGCTCGGCTTCCTGCCTGGTGACTTGCAGCAGAAGGTCAACCCTTACCTGCGGCCGCTGTTCGACGCGATGCACGACATGATGACCTTCGACCAGCTCAAGCGGTTCATGATCAACGACGTGATCGAGGTCGTCCCGCTGGCGTACATGCGCGGCCGGACGTTGAACGGCGCCATCATCATCCTGGACGAGGCCCAGAACACGACGCCCGCCCAAATGCTGATGTTTCTGACACGTTTGGGACACAACAGCAAGATGATCGTCACGGGCGACGACAGCCAGGTCGATCTCGAGCCCGGACAGCCGTCCGGGCTGATCGATGCCGTCCATCGCCTGCGCGGCTGCCCCGGTGTGGACGTGATCCGGCTGACCGAAGTGGACATCGTCCGCCACCGGCTGGTGCAGGCCGTGGTGGCTCGGTACGCGAGCCTGTCTTCGTCCCGCCGGCCAGAGCCGCGCGAGTCCGAGAATGCGGGGGTTGTCCCGAGTGCCGACCGCGGCGGGCCGGCGCCCGCTGCGGCGGACCTTCAGGCCGACGCGCTGCGCGACGACCGTTAGTACCATGCGACTGTTCGGAAAACGCACGGCCCGCCAGAAGGAAATCCGCCGGTCGAAGGCCGAGCGGCGGCTCACCTGGTATCACCGTCTGAACGAGCAGTTGCAGTTCGGGCCGCTGGTTTTCCTGCTGTTCTGCGGCGTGTTGACCGGCCTGATCGTGAACCTGGGCCAGGACGTGTTGGACCTGCGGGTCGGGCAAAACATCCCCCGCGGCGTGACGGCCCGCGTTACGTTTCGCATCGCGGACGAGCGTCTCACCGACCGGCTGCGCGCCCAGGCCCGCGACAACTCCGAGGACTACTACGAGCTCGACACTTCGTTGCTGCTGGACGTTCGCGGCCGCCTGTCGAATGCCCTCGGCATCGCGCGCGAGCACGCCGCGGACCCGCAGAAGCTCCGCGAGCGGGCGGCCGAGATCGAGTTGGTGCTCGATGAGGCGGGCCTGGAGGAGCTGGTGCGGCTCGCCAGCCTGCCGGACGCCGGGGTGTTTCAGCAGGCCGTGGAGCGGGCCCTGCGCCGCTTGCGCAACGAACCGGTGGTCGAGGCCAGCGAGCTCGCCCACCGGCGGACGGGCATCAACGCCATCCTCGTCGATTCGGAACAGGCGACGGAACGGCCCGTCCCCGGCCACGCGCTGCTGTTTGCCAGCAACTCTGAGCACGTGGCGAAGGCCGTCGAGTCGGTCGTGGCGGCCGCCGATTTCCCATTCCCGCTTCGCGACAGCATCCGAACCTCGCTGATCCACATGCTGCGCGACGAACCCGCCGGCACCTTCAAGCCGCTGTATCGATACGACACGCGGCGCTCGACGCAGGCCGCACAGGAAGCCGAGCGGCGGGTCGAGACCCAGTACAACGTGTTCACCGCGGGTACGCGACTGGCAGCCAAGGGGACGTTGACCGCGGCCGAGCTGGAGCTCCTCAAGGCCGAAGACGCCGCCCATCGGGCCCCCGACCTGGCCATGCAGGACACCCAGACGCTGGAGTACCTGGAAGCCGCGCCCCGGCAGGCGCTGCGCGAACGCTGGGCGCGGGGGCTGATCGCGCTGCTGATCGTGCTGGGCTTCGGCGGGTCGGTGCTGCTGTACTACGGCGAACTGCCCGGCGGCACGCAGCGGCGCCTGGCTACCGCGCTGGCGCTGCTGCTCGTGCTCGTGCTGGCCCGCGCCGCTTTTGTGAAGTCGCCCTCGGCGTACCTGGCGGTCGGAGCGCACGCCTTCGCCATCGCCCTGCTGGCGATCACCTCGGCGCGTGCGTCGACGTATGCCGCCGGCGGCCTGTTGGCCCTGATGGTAACGATCGCGACGCGGCAGGGTGTGGGCTTCCTCGTCATTCTCGTGGCGGTGTCGATGGTCTTCTTTCTCGGGCTCCGCAACGTGCGGCACCGCGGGCGGATCATCGCGGTGGGGCTGGTGGCCGGGCTGGCGGCGGGGCTGCTGAGCGGCCTGGTCGGGCTGGTCAATCATCAGGACCTGCGGTTCATCTTCTGGAATCAGGCCCTGTGGGCGGCGCTATCCACGCTGGTCGCGGCGTTCATCGTGGAAGGCATCCTCCCCGCGATTGAGCGCCTCTTCGGCGTGACCACCAACATGACGTTGCTGGAATGGTGCGACCCGAACAAGCCACTCCTGCGCATGCTCGCCGCGGAATCGCCCGGCACGTACAACCACAGCCTGCTGGTGGGCACGCTGGCAGACGCGGCGGCCGAGGCGATCGGGGCCAACGGGCTGCTGGCGCGTGCCGGGACCTACTATCACGACATTGGCAAGATCAACAAGCCGGAGTACTTCGTCGAGAATCAGTCGCTGGGCATGCAAAACGTGCACGAGCGCCTCTCGCCGGCGATGAGCCACCTGATCATCATCGCGCACGTCAAGGATGGCATCGAGATGGCCAAGGAATACGGCCTGCCGGCCAGCCTCCATCCGTTCATCCCGGAGCATCACGGCACGTGCGTCGTCGAGTACTTCTACCACGCGGCGACGCGGGCACGCCGGCCGGGCGATCCCGAGATTTCGGATGAGCAATTCCGCTACCCTGGGCCCAAGCCACAGTCGCGCGAGACGGCGATCGTGATGATGTGCGACGGGATCGAGGGCGCCGTGCGGGCCATGGCGGAGCCCACTCCCAACCGCATCGAGGACACGGTCGCCAGGATCGTCGAGAGACGCATGATGGACGGCCAGTTCGACGAGTGCGACCTCACGTTCCGCGAACTGGAGATCATCCGCCGCAGCCTCGTCAAGAACCTGTGCAGCATCTACCACTCCCGCATCACCTATCCGAGCTCGGAGAGCGAAGCTGAACCCCGCCAGGCATCCTAGCAGTCCATCGAAAAAGGGGACCGGCACGGCTGGAAAGCCCACTGGCGCTGCCGCGAACGCGGTGCGAGGCGGAGCCAGTCCCCCTTTTCGACGGACTGCCAGACCCGCTGCCACCCGTCGCCGCGGGTCCGGCGCAGGAAGCCAACTGCGGATCGAACTCGCCTGGTGCCTGCGCCGGGAATGGCGTGCGCTCGCGCTCCTGCGGCGCGTCGCGCGACACGTTGCCGCCGCGGAGGGCTTTGGTCGCGGCCGGCTCTCCGTGGCAGTGGTGGGGGCGCGGGCGATGGCCAACCTCCATCACCAGTACCTGGGTGTCGACGCCGTTACCGACGTTCTGGCATTTGATCTGGGATGTGACCGCGCGCGCGGCTGGCTCGACGGCGAGATCATCCTGTGTGCCGACGTAGCCCGGCGGCAAGCCGCGCGCCGGGGCGGCACGCTCCAGGCGGCCCGCGCCGAGCTGGCACTCTATCTCGCACACGGCGTACTGCACCTGGCGGGCTACCGCGACCACCGGCGGGCCGACTTCCGGCGCATGCACGCCCGCGAGGACGAGCTGTTGCATGAGTTGGGCCTGGGCCGGGTGTTCGCAGACTCGCAGTGACGCACAACATCCGCGACGCGGACCGTCGTCCGACTCGCGGGCTGCGCCGCAGGCGCTATTCCGTGCGGCGGCCGTTCACGATCCGCGCGTCACGTTCCCCCGGTTTCGGGCTTGGTTCCGCGGTGGAGGACGACGCCGCCGAAGTTGAGTGTCCGTCGTGTGACTGCGCGGAACCCAGCGGCTTTGAGGCTGGCAGACAAGGCGGAGGCTGGCGCAAAGGTGTCGATCGACCGCGGCAAGTACCGGTAAGCGCCCGTCCGGTCCCGGCTGAGCAGGGCGCCGACGCACGGCAGCACGGCGTCGCAGTAGAGCCGATAGACCCAACGTAGGATGCAGTGCTCCGGCGTCGCGAACTCCAGGATCACCACGCGGGCTCCCGGCCGTGCGACGCGGAACATCTCGGACAGTCCCAGGCCGAGATCCTGGAAGTTCCGCACGCCGAACGTACAACTGATGACGTCCACCGACGCGTCGGCCAGCGGGAGCCGCAGCGCGTCCGCTCGGATCAAGTGGAACGTACGCGCCGGCTTGTGCGGGTGGGCAGCCTGACAGTCCGGTGAAAGAGGGGACTGGCTCCGCGCTGGCGCGCCTTCGCGGCAGCGCGGCATGGTGTTCTCGCGGGTCCTACACCCGCTTTCAGCGGACATCAGGGGAACGCGCGTCGTCCCCGGAGCCGCCTGTCGCGGAAGTGCAAGTCGGTCCCCCTTTCGGAAGTGGGCATGTACCAGCATGTTCGCGGCGAAATCGACGCCGATGAGCAGGGCCGCCTGGGTATGCTGCGCGAAGGCCCGCAGCATATCGCCGGTCCCGCAACAGAGATCGAGCACAGTGTCGCCCCGCCGTACGTCCGCCGCGGCCACGGCAGCCCGGCGCCACGCCGCGTCGCGGCCGAACGTCGCGACCGTGTTAAACCGCTCGTACGCCGGGGCGATGGCGTCGAACATGGCCTGGACGCGCGCCGCTTTGTCGTGCTGGGCATGGGGGTCGCCCAGCGCGGCGGCATCCCACGCAGTCGGCTGTGGGGCGCGATTGGCCATGCGCGCCATAATGACGAGTTTCAACCGGCCGTAACAGGGGCGGTAGAGCACTTCGCATCCGCGTGTAGCGGCCAAGCTTCTGCCCGGCCGACGGCCGACCGGGAGGTCGGCCGCTACCAGGACGCCGGACCGCAAGGTCGGCCGCTACGAGAACCCGAAAACTGCTCCGGGTGCCCAAGCTGCGCAGTTCATGCCGTGTGGGCCGAAGCCCGCTACTCCGAGCTGCCTGCGCGGGCGCGCGAAAAAAGCGACGGTACGTTCAGCCGGTCGGCCGAAACGTCCGTCGCTCTGTCGGGGCCAACCTCCGCAATTGCCGGTGGAAGAGGTTTGCTGGAACCCTTCGTCAAGGTGGGTGGCCCGTGCTGCCCCGACCCAACGCTCTAAGGCGCTCCCGCCGGGGGTAAGCGGTCCGAAGCCTCCCAGGGTTCAGCGCAACGGTTCTCGCAAACGAGTTCTTCCTTGTCGCACAATGCAGGGGCTGATCCGTTTAGCCCTTCCTCAGTAGTATACACATAACATCGGCAAATACCGAGCGAAAAATCGGATTTCCGAGGGGATGCAGCGCGCCGGTCCGCGTTTGCGCGTCACGTGGCAAGTACGATCCGGTACCGCGCCCGGTTCTCACGCACCTTCCGTATGGCCGCGTTCACCTCGGCCAGCGGCAGCACTTCACCCTGCGCGGCGATGTTGTGCCGCGCGGCAAATTCGAGCATCTCCTGCATCGTGGCGCGGGGGCCGATGCCGCTGCCCCGAACCGACTTGTTGCCGACGATCAGGGCCATGGGGGGGATGTCGATCTTCCCCGGCGACGCCCCGACGAACCACAGCGTGCCGCGGGGCCGCAGCACGTTGAGCCACGCCGCCCAGTCCAGCGGCACCGTGACCGTCGACAGGAGGAAGTCCAGCGACCCCGCCAACTTCTCCGGCGGCCGCGCGTCGCGGCTCGCGACGAAGTGCCGCGCCCCGAGCCGATGGGCCTCCTCCTGCTTGTCTGCCGTCGTGGAAAACGCCGTCACCTCGCAGCCGAACGCCGCCGCGAACCTGATCGCCAGGTGTCCGAGCCCGCCCACGCCGATGACACCGACGCGGCTCATCGGCTGGACGCCGGCTTTCAGCGGCGTGTAGACGGTGATGCCCGCACAGAGCAGCGGGGCGGCATGTTCCGAAGCGAGCCCGTCCGGGATCGGATGGGCGAAACGGCTGTCGACGTGCACCGCGCTGGCGAACCCGCCCGCCCGGCCGACGCAGGTGGCCTCTTTTTGCGCGCAGCACGTCTCGTCGCCGCGCACGCACCATTCGCACTGAAGGCAACTGCCGGACTGCCAGCCGACGCCGACGCGCTGCCCGAGGCTGAGGTGCCGCACCTGCTCGCCGCACTGGCGGACGGTCCCCACGATTTCGTGTCCCGGCACGAGCGGGTAGGTACTGATCCCCCAGTCGTTATCCACCAGGTGGATGTCGCTGTGGCAGATCCCGCAGTGCGTGATCGCGAGCTCGACCTCGTAGGGGCCGAGCGGGCCGGGCTCGTACGTGTGCGGCCTCAGTTCCGCCTTTGCCTCAAACGCCGCATAGCATTGAATGGACATTCGTGCTCCTCCGGCGGTGCGCTGCGCGAGGCAGCTCGCCCTGCCCGGCACGCCGACCGCCGTTGTCAATCAGCGCACGCACAGTAGTGCAAAGCTCCGCTTTGCGCCGGCAAACCAGAGGTCTGCCCTACTGCGCCGGCAAACCAGAGGTCTGCCCTACTGCGCCGGCAAACCAGAGGTCTGCCCTACTGCGCCGGCAAA
>JALHJL010000094.1 GCA_022839625.1 Phycisphaerales bacterium | reverse complement strand
TATTCATCAGGTCATCTATTCCGTTCTCATGCGCCGCCACGAGATCAGGAGGATCGGCCGGGGTCTCAATCCCTTATTCATCAGGTCATCTATTCCGTTCCGACGCAGTACAATTGGCTATGAATGCTTTGGATCTGGAGTCTCAATCCCTTATTCATCAGGTCATCTATTCCGTTCCGAAAGGCGCTACCCTGATCGGGATCACGGCTCGGAAGTCTCAATCCCTTATTCATCAGGTCATCTATTCCGTTTATCAAACCCCGCTTCAGGCTTACTAAGCCTGGCAGGTCTCAATCCCTTATTCATCAGGTCATCTATTCCGTTAAGCGCGCGGGCCACTTACGGCCGGCGCTTTCTGCGTCTCAATCCCTTATTCATCAGGTCATCTATTCCGTTCCCGGGAAGAAAGGATACGAGATGAGTGTTACGCCAGAAGTCTCAATCCCTTATTCATCAGGTCATCTATTCCGTTTCTGCTTTCCGGATTATTCATCCGGGAAGCGGACATGGAGTCTCAATCCCTTATTCATCAGGTCATCTATTCCGTTTGAGTGCTACGCCCGCAGAAAGCAGAGAACTGATGAGGGTCTCAATCCCTTATTCATCAGGTCATCTATTCCGTTCCCAGCCAAGGCTCTGCGCGGTCCGCAGAAAGCGCCGGCCGTCTCAATCCCTTATTCATCAGGTCATCTATTCCGTTATGCGGCTGCAAGATGACAAAGGCTTGAACGGAAAGCGCGCGTCTCAATCCCTTATTCATCAGGTCATCTATTCCGTTGACCCGGCCGGAACCGACTACAGCCTTCCCGGGAAGAAAGTCTCAATCCCTTATTCATCAGGTCATCTATTCCGTTCTACAAAGCGACCGCAGAAAGCGCGCGGGCCACTTACGGGTCTCAATCCCTTATTCATCAGGTCATCTATTCCGTTCGGGAAGCGGACATGGATCCTTGGCTCTTGCAGCCGCAGTCTCAATCCCTTATTCATCAGGTCATCTATTCCGTTATTGCTCTTGCGGCCGCTATGCGGCTGCAAGATGATCATGTCTCAATCCCTTATTCATCAGGTCATCTATTCCGTTCGATATGCCCAGGGATAAGGAGATGATCAAGAGAAGGGTCTCAATCCCTTATTCATCAGGTCATCTATTCCGTTATGCCCAGGGCCAAGGAGATGACCCGGAGGAGGCCTAAGTCTCAATCCCTTATTCATCAGGTCATCTATTCCGTTTTCCCGGGAAGAAAGGAATAGGCATGAGCGCAACACCCGTCTCAATCCCTTATTCATCAGGTCATCTATTCCGTTATCGGATGAGGGCGACACCCTCTATCCGATAGACGAGTCTCAATCCCTTATTCATCAGGTCATCTATTCCGTTACTGGAATCAAGCTCGATTCACGGCGGATCGAGCAAGGTCTCAATCCCTTATTCATCAGGTCATCTATTCCGTTATGCGACAGGGAGCGCCGAAAGGCGCTACCCTTCGGGGGGTCTCAATCCCTTATTCATCAGGTCATCTATTCCGTTGGGAGACCCTTCATCCGATTGATGGGAATTTCTGCCTGGTCTCAATCCCTTATTCATCAGGTCATCTATTCCGTTAACTGATGCGACAGGGAGCTCCCAAGGGAGCTACCCTTCGAGTCTCAATCCCTTATTCATCAGGTCATCTATTCCGTTCGGATTGGGCTCTTTTGCTCTTGCAGCTGCAATGAAGCTGCAGTCTCAATCCCTTATTCATCAGGTCATCTATTCCGTTATCCCGACGATCCCGCTCCCGCGCTGGGCTCTTTCAAGTCTCAATCCCTTATTCATCAGGTCATCTATTCCGTTGGGGATCACCGCCCGGAACGATCGGGCGGAGATCCTCTTGCGTCTCAATCCCTTATTCATCAGGTCATCTATTCCGTTGCCCGCAGAAAGCAGAGAACTAATGCGAAAGGGAGCTCCCAGTCTCAATCCCTTATTCATCAGGTCATCTATTCCGTTCTCTGCGGGGAACAGCGATTCTCCCCGATTTTTCAATCGGAGTCTCAATCCCTTATTCATCAGGTCATCTATTCCGTTAACCCCAACCTTAACTTCTAAGGAGGAAAATTTTTATGGTCTCAATCCCTTATTCATCAGGTCATCTATTCCGTTAGGAGAAGGCCGAAAAAGGCCTAAGCTCCTGATCAGGGGTCTCAATCCCTTATTCATCAGGTCATCTATTCCGTTGGCTTACTAAGCCTGGCAGCGGGACTGGAGCTATTGGTCTCAATCCCTTATTCATCAGGTCATCTATTCCGTTAAGGGAGCTCCCAAGGGAGCTACCCTTCGAGGGATCACGGGTCTCAATCCCTTATTCATCAGGTCATCTATTCCGTTGTGAGATCTGCCGCCCGGATCGGGCGGCGGATTTATCAAAGTCTCAATCCCTTATTCATCAGGTCATCTATTCCGTTATGCGGATCAAAAAACGATTTAAACCGACCGCGGAAAGCGTCTCAATCCCTTATTCATCAGGTCATCTATTCCGTTAGATGCGAAATTAACGCATCTCCTGAATTTAAATTCCTTGGGTCTCAATCCCTTATTCATCAGGTCATCTATTCCGTTACCATGGGCTCCCAGAAAGGACCTTTTATGCGGATCAAAAGTCTCAATCCCTTATTCATCAGGTCATCTATTCCGTTAAGCGCGCGGGCCACTTACGGCCGGCGCTTTCTGCGGTCTCAATCCCTTATTCATCAGGTCATCTATTCCGTTCTCTTGCGGCCGCTATGCGGCTGCAAGATGATCATGGCTGGGTCTCAATCCCTTATTCATCAGGTCATCTATTCCGTTGCCAGAACTATCGAAGGCCCTGATGAAGAAGGGCGCGCCGGTCTCAATCCCTTATTCATCAGGTCATCTATTCCGTTCCTTCCCGGGAAGAAAGGATACGAGATGAGCGCAACACCCGTCTCAATCCCTTATTCATCAGGTCATCTATTCCGTTCTGGCTGCAGAAATTTTGCAGGCACTGCGACTAGAGATGTCTCAATCCCTTATTCATCAGGTCATCTATTCCGTTTCGAGGGATCACGGCTCGGAACAACCGAGCCGAGATCCTCTGTCTCAATCCCTTATTCATCAGGTCATCTATTCCGTTCGGAAAGCGCTCGGGCCACTTACGGCCGGCGCTTTCTGCGTCTCAATCCCTTATTCATCAGGTCATCTATTCCGTTGATAAGGAGATGATCAGGAGGAGGCCTAAGAAGGCCTAAGGTCTCAATCCCTTATTCATCAGGTCATCTATTCCGTTTCATTAAATCTGCTTTCCGGATCATCAAGCCGGGAAGCGGGTCTCAATCCCTTATTCATCAGGTCATCTATTCCGTTAAATCTGCTTTCCGGATCATCAAGCCGGGAAGCGGAGTCTCAATCCCTTATTCATCAGGTCATCTATTCCGTTCCTTGGCTGGGATGGAAATCCCGGCCGGCTCTGGGCGTCTCAATCCCTTATTCATCAGGTCATCTATTCCGTTACGGATGAGGGCTACACCCTCCATCCGATAGACGAGAAGTCTCAATCCCTTATTCATCAGGTCATCTATTCCGTTTTACCGGAGATGGGAAAATTACCCATCTCCTGAACCTTAGTCTCAATCCCTTATTCATCAGGTCATCTATTCCGTTCTTGATCAGGGGGAGAAGGCCGAAGACTTCTCCCCCTGTCTCAATCCCTTATTCATCAGGTCATCTATTCCGTTTTTTACCCTTATAACCGGGAGCCCTAACCATGGGCTCTCAGGTCTCAATCCCTTATTCATCAGGTCATCTATTCCGTTGGGAGGATCGCTGCCCGCTTTGCGGCGGGCAAAGATTCTCCCGTCTCAATCCCTTATTCATCAGGTCATCTATTCCGTTTCGGGCGGAGATTATGCTTCTAGAGGATCTCCCCCCGAAGTCTCAATCCCTTATTCATCAGGTCATCTATTCCGTTAAAAAGGCCTAAGCTCCTGATCAGGGGGAGAAGGCCGAAGTCTCAATCCCTTATTCATCAGGTCATCTATTCCGTTGACGGCAAGCGGGCTATTGAGGAAGCCCGCTTCTTAACGTCTCAATCCCTTATTCATCAGGTCATCTATTCCGTTGATAGACGAGAATTTCAACCTGAGGCGATTCTGCCGTCTCAATCCCTTATTCATCAGGTCATCTATTCCGTTCATGAGCGCAACACCTATAGCAAGCAAAGAACTGATGAAGAAGTCTCAATCCCTTATTCATCAGGTCATCTATTCCGTTATTGATCAGGAGGAGGCCTAAGAAATAGGCCTTCTCGTCTCAATCCCTTATTCATCAGGTCATCTATTCCGTTATCCTTCTGCTTGAGGATTTGCCCCCCGGATCGGGCGGGTCTCAATCCCTTATTCATCAGGTCATCTATTCCGTTTAACCAGTATATTGATTTCATGTTACAGGCTTATGGGTCTCAATCCCTTATTCATCAGGTCATCTATTCCGTTAAAGGAATACAAAAACAATAAACGACTGCTCGTGGCCAAGGTCTCAATCCCTTATTCATCAGGTCATCTATTCCGTTTCTTCAGCCTTTTTTTGACAGTGGGGAGATTCGGGCGGGTCTCAATCCCTTATTCATCAGGTCATCTATTCCGTTGGGGATCACCGCCCGGAACTATCGGGCGGAGATCATCCGTCTCAATCCCTTATTCATCAGGTCATCTATTCCGTTAAGGCATAACCTCTGGGGGATCACACGGCCTGGCGCGGGAAGTCTCAATCCCTTATTCATCAGGTCATCTATTCCGTTCTGGCTCTTGCAGCTGCAATGAAGCTGCAGGATGAGTCTCAATCCCTTATTCATCAGGTCATCTATTCCGTTTTGAATCTCAACTCCCTGGCTCTGGGCTCGATGCCCAGAGAGTCTCAATCCCTTATTCATCAGGTCATCTATTCCGTTATGCCCAGGGAAAGAGAATTGATCAGGAGGAAGCCGAGTCTCAATCCCTTATTCATCAGGTCATCTATTCCGTTAGCTCAGCTTTAGGTTACCTCCGGGCTAATGGTCTGTCTGTCTCAATCCCTTATTCATCAGGTCATCTATTCCGTTTTGCGGAAGCAATAAAAAAGTACGGCGATGTCGTCGTCGTCTCAATCCCTTATTCATCAGGTCATCTATTCCGTTTATGCGGCTGCAGGATGATCAGGGAATGAATGGGAAGGTCTCAATCCCTTATTCATCAGGTCATCTATTCCGTTCGATGTAATACGTGCCAATCCATTCTTTATGATGAGCAGTCTCAATCCCTTATTCATCAGGTCATCTATTCCGTTTTTATCCTCGAGCTCAAAGAGCGTGCGAAAGCTTTGGGGGTCTCAATCCCTTATTCATCAGGTCATCTATTCCGTTGGATGCTGCCATATAGTTTTTGCATCACCGATCCCAGCGGTCTCAATCCCTTATTCATCAGGTCATCTATTCCGTTTTGTAAAGTACGAAAGGGCTTAAACATTCAAGGATACGTGTCTCAATCCCTTATTCATCAGGTCATCTATTCCGTTTATAGTTTTTGCATCACCGATCCCAGCGCTGATGGTCAAGGTCTCAATCCCTTATTCATCAGGTCATCTATTCCGTTGCCAACGCCAGGGACGAGGAGCGGCCCATGCTGTGGGCATTGTCTCAATCCCTTATTCATCAGGTCATCTATTCCGTTTCTATGGCAATGCAATAGTTACAGACAATGCAAGAGTCTAGTCTCAATCCCTTATTCATCAGGTCATCTATTCCGTTTTTATTCCAGCTAACCTAAAATATTTCAAATGAGGAGAAAGTCTCAATCCCTTATTCATCAGGTCATCTATTCCGTTGAGGCCAACTATGCTAATCAGAGGCAGGACTTTTCTTAGTCTCAATCCCTTATTCATCAGGTCATCTATTCCGTTTGGTAGTTCTCAACGAGAATCACAAGTTGTTCCCTGAACAGTCTCAATCCCTTATTCATCAGGTCATCTATTCCGTTGTCTATCTGGACGCGGCGACCGGCTCGGTGTTGATCGGAGTCTCAATCCCTTATTCATCAGGTCATCTATTCCGTTTCAAAAATTCACTAGATGGGCGAAGGCCGTCCGGAAGTCTCAATCCCTTATTCATCAGGTCATCTATTCCGTTGGGGGCGTTGATGTATTTTGCGTCAGCCATTTTGCCCCTGTCTCAATCCCTTATTCATCAGGTCATCTATTCCGTTATGAAGAAGGCGATGGTAGTTCTCAATGAGAATCACAAGTGTCTCAATCCCTTATTCATCAGGTCATCTATTCCGTTGTACTGCCGTTTCGGCAGTAAGCAAGATGAGCCCAGAGGAGTCTCAATCCCTTATTCATCAGGTCATCTATTCCGTTAGCGGGGTCTACCCCGGCAGTGCTGACGGGCGATTAGAGCCGACTCTGCGCGAACCTCCGGT
>JALHJL010000150.1 GCA_022839625.1 Phycisphaerales bacterium | reverse complement strand
CGATGCAAATAAGCGGTGGAATTTTGAGCTCTCTAATTTAAACGAAATTTCAATTGGATAGGATTGGTGTGTTCCCCACATGCGTGGGGATGAACCGATTTATGGGGTTCTCGCGTCGAAGGAGTAACCGTGTTCCCCACATGCGTGGGGATGAACCGGTCGAGGTCGAGTTTTTCGATGCAACAAAGGTGTGTTCCCCACATGCGTGGGGATGAACCGACGTCAGGTATGATCAATCCAGAGATGACATTGTGTTCCCCACATGCGTGGGGATGAACCGTGCTGGAATCCGAGGTCCCGGACCCGCAATACGTGTTCCCCACATGCGTGGGGATGAACCGTCTCATTAACAAAAAATGCGGCCGAGGTGCTGGTGTTCCCCACATGCGTGGGGATGAACCGCCGGGAACCTGACCAAACGGCTGGGTGCCCGGGTGTTCCCCACATGCGTGGGGATGAACCGGGCCTTGAGGGCATTGGTGTTCCCCACATGCGTGGGGATGAACCGCTCCTCCTGGACCTTCAAAAAGCCATCGTCACGTGTTCCCCACATGCGTGGGGATGAACCGGTACGCTCGGGGATGCCCAATAGCTGCGCAACGTGTTCCCCACATGCGTGGGGATGAACCGGTGGCTGGGCTGAGCCGCGAATACCGTGATCTGTGTTCCCCACATGCGTGGGGATGAACCGCACCAGGATCCTGGCTTTCCGACGCAGAACCCGTGTTCCCCACATGCGTGGGGATGAACCGCCCAGTCGGACGTGTTCCCCACATGCGTGGGGATGAACCGTACATCGAGCTCGTCTCCCGGGCGGCGGATATGTGTTCCCCACATGCGTGGGGATGAACCTCACTCCTGCATCGAACGACCTACAAGGCGTGCGTGTTCCCCACATGCGTGGGGATGAACCGGTCGGCTTTTCGAGCGGCCAGGTCATGTTCAGGTGTTCCCCACATGCGTGGGGATGAACCGGCCTCGATGACCTTGCCGGGTGCGCTCGCCCTGTGTTCCCCACATGCGTGGGGATGAACCGGACCCACTCGCCGGCCGTGGCCATTATGCGCAGTGTTCCCCACATGCGTGGGGATGAACCGTGGTAGGCGACCACCTGCCCGGTCCGGGGGTTGTGTTCCAGTGTTCCCCACATGCGTGGGGATGAACCGGAATTAAGACTACGTGCAATCAATGATCTGCTGTGTTCCCCACATGCGTGGGGATGAACCGGACCGGCCGTAGTCGTCGCAGATCACGCAATAGTGTTCCCCACATGCGTGGGGATGAACCGCCGCAATCTGGTAATGATATTCATTATAGCTGGTGTTCCCCACATGCGTGGGGATGAACCGGGATGGATTAGCGGATGTACCTGGTTTGAGCGGTGTTCCCCACATGCGTGGGGATGAACCGCCTTCGAACGGACGGAAAACTTCCACGACGTCGTGTTCCCCACATGCGTGGGGATGAACCGTGCCATCTACCGACGAAAGCAAATCCGAAAGGGTGTTCCCCACATGCGTGGGGATGAACCGATCTTTGTCGCTTATTTTCTCAAAGAAGTCATGTGTTCCCCACATGCGTGGGGATGAACCGAAGGGAGCACCCATACTTCCAGTCCCTTCCCCGTGTTCCCCACATGCGTGGGGATGAACCGGCATTAGGAGGAATACCCCTCCGCTCAGAGTGGTGTTCCCCACATGCGTGGGGATGAACCGTATCACGTGCCTACATACAAGACTGCCAACGAGTGTTCCCCACATGCGTGGGGATGAACCGCCCCAATCGCACATGCACCCTGCCGCCCTTGAGTGTTCCCCACATGCGTGGGGATGAACCGTCCCCTTTGGTTCTGGTGTCGGCTCATCTGCGGTGTTCCCCACATGCGTGGGGATGAACCGACAGCCTGCGTTTAGCACGAACTATATTTCGCGTGTTCCCCACATGCGTGGGGATGAACCGGCAATCAGTACAGCCCTATAGACGTGGTGGCCGTGTTCCCCACATGCGTGGGGATGAACCGGGGATGTTTCGGACAATGGCCCATCAGCTGAAGTGCTCCCCACATGCGTGGGGATGAACCGGATTTTTTCTTACGCATGGATGACTCTATTCAGTGTTCCCCACATGCGTGGGGATGAACCGGCTGAGATTTTCG
>JALHJL010000030.1 GCA_022839625.1 Phycisphaerales bacterium | reverse complement strand
CAGCGGACGCGAAGAGCGCTGCGACCGTACGCGGAGACTGTGCAGACGGACGCCACCCTTGACACGAAGATGCCTTTCATGGATAGCGCCGGACCTCCGTGTCCGGCGAGGATTCCATTCGGCTCGAAAAACGTCGGACACCCGCCACGGCGGGCAGGCTCAGGTCCAACGCTACGGTTGAGCGGTCCACGAGGAGTTCTGCGGCCGACTGCTACGGATGGGCATCGAGGTATGACTGGAGCACCACCTGCGCGGCCAAGGCGTCCCGGAGCTTCCGTCTTCGTGCCCCCCGCACCTGCGCAGAGTCGAGGTGAGCATCCGCCTGAAAGCTGCTCAGGCGTTCATCCCACAGCACTACGGCCGACGCACCCAGTCGATGCAGCTCATCTGCCACCTTGCGGGTCAACCTGGTTTGGGCGCTGTCGGTGCCGTCCATGTTGAGCGGAAGCCCCAGGACGAGCATCTCGGCGCCCTGCTCGGTCGCCCAACTCAGGACGAGCTCGGCGTCCTTGGGCGCGCTCCCGGAGGCCGCCAGCGCCCCGGCTGGGCTGGCGATGCGCCCACGCAGGTCGGAGACAGCGAGGCCGATGCGTCGTACGCCGTAATCAATCCCTACTATACGTCCCATAATAACCTATAATTGATTTCGTAAAAAGGAAATCATCGTTCGTGGCGCCCGGCCCCTGCTGGCCGGCTGGGCTGGACGACGCACGCCCCGGCGCACGCGGTTGGCGACGGCTGGCCTCCCGAGCGGCCGCGAGACCCCCTTGGGCGCCGGGTCGGCTTCGGGCCGGCCTGGGGCCGGTTTCACAAAGTGGACCACGTTCGCAGAAAAGGTGTCGAATGGTGCTTGCATTCGGACGCGGATAAGATCACAATACGTGGCTTGCACGATTTTGTGGTGGCGCGCGACGGACCGCCAGGTTTTGCTGATCGCGAAGGCAGCTAGCGGCTGGGAGTACGCCCGTAGGCGTGGGTTGTTTGCGCTGCGGGGATGTTGGTCCGTATACCCTGCCGGCGTCCGTCTGGTTGGGGGGCTGTTCATCGTCGGTCGCTCGAGAGTTCGCGAGGGTCTCCCGCATGCAAGTGACTAAGGTACGCGATTTCAGCCGCTACGGCGACGCAATTCAAACGCCGGACCTGATGGACATTCAGACCACGTCCTACGCCCGCTTCCTCCAGGCGGACGTCCCCCCGGCGGAGCGCAAGCCGATCGGCCTGCAAGGTCTGCTGCGCGAGGTGTTCCCGATCGAGAGTTACGACGGGAACATGCGCCTGGAGTACGTGGACTACGCCCTCGACCCGCCGCGCTACACGCCCGACGAGTGTCGCGAGCTGGGGCTGACGTACGGCATGCCCTTCCGGATCAAGGTCCGACTGCACCGCAAGGACGTGGAGGAGGTGCAGGAGGAGGCGATCTATCTCGGGGAAATCCCGATCATGATCGGCGGCGGGGAGTTCATCGTGAACGGGTCGGAGCGCGTGATTGTATCGCAATTGCACCGCTCCCCGGGCGTGGACTTCGTGAAGGAGTCGGCGGAGGGCGACCGGGCGTTGCACGCGTGCCGCATCATCCCCGAGCGCGGCTCGTGGATCGAGATCAACGTCACCCGCAAGGACGTGCTGGCCGTCCGCATCGACCAGAGCAGCAAGATTCCTGCCACGACTTTTCTGCGGGCCATGGATGAGAAGTACGGCGCGACCGAGGCAATCATCCGCGCGTTCTTCCCGGTCAAGACCATGCGGATCGCCGGCCTCAAGCCCGACATGTGGACCGTGGCGCCGGTCGTCGATCCGGACACCGGCGAAGAGCTGGTCGGGGCCGGGCGCCAGATCGGCGAAGCGCTGAACAAGATCCGCGAGTCGTCCATCAAGCAGGTCGACGTGATCGCCAAGGTGACGGACGCGATCATGCTGAACACGCTGGCCGAGGATGGCGCCCAGGCGCACGAAGAAGCCCTGATGAAGATCTACGCGCGGCTGCGGCCCGGCAACCCGGTCCAGCTCGACAAGGCCCGCAAGCTCTTCCAGGAAAAGTTCTACGACGAGAACCGCTACCGCCTGGGCAAGGTGGGGCGTTTCCGCCTGAACCGCAAGTTCGAGAAAGGCATCTCCGAGAGCGAGATGGTCCTGCGGCCCGAGGACTTCGTCGAGTCCCTCCGCTACATCCTCGCGCTGCGGTCCGGCGAAGGCCAGGTGGACGACATCGATCACCTGGGCAATCGCCGTCTGCGCACCATCGACGAGCTCGCGTCCGACGAGCTGCGCAAGGGCTTTCTCAAGCTGCGCCGCACGGTCCAGGAGCGCATGAGCCTCAAGGACCCGGAGACCATCGGCAAGATCGCCGAGCTGGTGAACACGAAGAGCATCTCCAGCAGCATCGATTTCTTCTTCGGCCGCAGCGAGCTGTCGCAGGTCGTGGATCAGACCAATCCCCTGGCGCAGCTCACGCACGAGCGGCGGCTATCGGCCCTGGGACCGGGCGGCCTGAACCGGAAGCGGGCCGGGTTCGAGGTCCGCGACGTGCACATCAGCCACTACGGCCGCATCTGCCCGATCGAGACGCCCGAGGGCGTCAACATCGGCCTCATCGCCTCGCTGGGCATTTACAGCTCGGTGGACGAGTACGGTTTCCTGACCACACCGTACCGCAAGGTGGTCCGCGGCAAGGTGGACGGCGAGGTAACGTACTTGCGGGCAGACGAGGAGATGCGGGCCACGCTGGGGCCGCCCGACGTCGTGCAGGCGCAAACCGACGGCAAGCGGCTGCCGCCCATCGAATCGAGCGAGGAGTATCTGGCACGCCGTCAGGACAACAGCCGGCACAAGCCCACGCCGCTCAAGGAAGGCACCTTGTTGGCGCGCGTGCAGGGCGACCTGAAGCAGGTGACGGGCGAAGGCATCGACTACGTGGACATCTCGCCCAAGCAGACGGTCGGCGTGTCGGCCTCGCTCATCCCGTTTCTGGAGCACGACGACGCCAACCGGGCGCTGATGGGCTCCAACATGCAGCGCCAGGCCGTGCCGCTCATTCGGACGGAGCCGCCGATCATCGCCACGGGCATGGAACGGGCCGTCGCGGAGAACAGCGGCATGGTCGTGCGGGCCCGCAAGGGCGGGCGGGTCACGTATGTCGACGCGGGTCGCATCGTGCTCGACAACACCGACGAGTACGTCCTGCGCAAGTTCGTCGGGCTGAACGAGCGCACCTGCCTCAACCAACGGCCGGTGGTGCGGCCGGGCCAGCGCGTCAAGAAGGGCCAGATCATTGCCGACGGCGCCGGGACGCATGCGGGCGAGCTCGCGCTGGGACGCAATGTGCTCGTCGCATTCATGACGTTTGACGGCTACAACTTCGAGGACGCCATCCTGATCTCGGAGCGCCTGGTGAAGTCCGACGCCTTCACCAGCATCCACATCGAGTCGCACGACATCGAGATTCGAGAAACCAAGCTCGGCCGCGAGGAGTTCACGCGCGACATCCCCAACGTCTCCGAGCGCGCCCTGGCCAACCTCGACGAGCGCGGAATCGTCCGTGTCGGGACGCGCGTCGGCCCCGGCGACATCCTGGTGGGCAAGGTGTCCCCCAAGAGCAAAACCGAGCTGAGCCCCGAGGAGAAACTGCTGCACGCGATCTTCGGCCGCGCCGGCGAGGACGTGAAGAACGACTCGCTGGAACTGCCCGCCGGGCAGGAAGGCACCGTGATCGGCGCCAAGCACTTCAGCCGTCGCACGCACCTGGCCGACGACCAGAAGAAGGACGTGGAACGTCAGATGAAGGCGTTCCAGGCCGAGTGTGACGCGCAGCGGATCAAGCTCTTCCGCCAGATGATCGACGAGATCGAGAAGCTCACCGACCAGGTCCTGATCGACCCCAATACACGCCAGAAAGTCGGCAAGAGCGAGAACCCCGACGTCATCCTGGAACAGATCGAGACGTTCTCGCTCAAGTGGATCAAACCCGCCGCTAAGCGCGACGAGGCCGAGGGAATCTACAACCGCTACTGGCCGCGCATCGGCGAGATCGCCGCCGAATGCGAACGACGCCTGGGACACATTAAGCGCGGCGACGAGCTGCCGTCGGGCGTCCTCGAGATGGTGAAAGTCTACGTGGTCACGAAGCGCACGCTGTCGGTGGGCGACAAGATGGCCGGGCGGCACGGAAACAAGGGCGTCATCGCGAAGATCATGCCCGAGGAGGATATGCCCTTCCTCGAGGACGGCACGCCGGTCGATATCGTGCTCAACCCGCTGGGCGTCCCGAGCCGCATGAACGTCGGACAGATCCTGGAGACGCACCTGGGGTGGGCGGCCGCGGTGCTCGACTTCCAGGTGATCTCGCCGGTCTTCGACGGGGCGACCGAAGCCCAGATTCGGGCGTGTCTGGCGGAGGCGAACGAGCACGTGCGCAAGCGGCGCGAAGACCCGGCGGTCATCCAGAGCGCCGGCCACACGGGCGAGCTGCTGACCGAGATGCCGATGACCGGAAAGGTGACGCTCTACGACGGCCGCACGGGCGAGCCGTTCGATCAGCCGGTGACGGTCGGCTTTATCTACATGCTGAAGCTGCACCACCTGGTGGACGACAAGATTCACGCCCGCTCGACGGGTCCCTACAGCCTGATCACGCAACAGCCGCTGGGCGGCAAGGCCCGGACGGGCGGACAGCGTTTCGGAGAGATGGAGGTCTGGGGGTTGGAGGCCTACGGCGCCGCGTACGTGTTGCAGGAGCTGCTCACGGTCAAGAGCGACGACGTGGAAGGCCGCACCAAGATCTACGAGAGCATGGTCAAGGGCACGCACACGCTCGATGCCGGCACACCGGTATCGTTCGACGTGCTCTGCAACGAGATTCGCGGGCTGGGGCTGAACATCCAGCTCGAGAAGCGGCGGCTGATCTAGCCGCGTGCCCGTGTGGGTGGAGTGTTGCCGTGTCGCAAGTTGTGTACGGAGCCGGCCAGGACTTGACGCCCGAGGAATTGGCGGAGTTCTATCGTCGGCTCAACCACGACATCGCCGCACGGCCGGAGCAGATTCGCAGCATGATGGCCAACAGCGCCGCCTTCGTCACCGCCCGCGCGGACGACCGCCTGATTGGCATTGCGCGCGGCGTGTGCGACGGGTTGCGCGGCTACCTGACCGAGTGCAAGCTGGACCCGGCCTACCAGGGTCCGGCGGCGGTCACCCGCACCGACGGCCGGATCGAGCACGATACCCACGGCATCGCAACGGAGATGGCGCGCCGCATCCTGGATGCCATGTACGCCGCGGGCGTGCAGCGCGTCGATCTGGTGGCGTATGGCACCGAAGTGGACTTCTGTGAGGAATTGGGCTTCCGCCAGGCCCGCGGCCTGGTGGGCATGACGATGCGGGCGGAAGACTGGGTCACCAGCAGCGCCCACCAGCAGCCTCCCCCGGCGTAACCGGGCAGCACCCCGCGCGGACCGGCACCCGCGCGGCCGGAAGGCGAGACGCAAGGCAAGTAGACACGAGGTATGACAGCCAATGGCCGAAACTGTCTACGATCGGATTAACGATTTCACGGCGGTTCGCATCTCCCTGGCCTCGCCCAACGACATCCGGGCCTGGTCCTTCGGCGAGGTGAAGAAGCCGGAGACAATCAATTACCGCACCTACCGGGCCGAGAAGGACGGGCTCTTCTGTGAGCGCATCTTCGGGCCCGAACGGGATTGGGAGTGCTTCTGCGGCAAGTACAAAGGCACGAAGCACAAGGGCATGATCTGCGACCGCTGCGGCGTCAAGGTGACTCACAGCCGCGTGCGCCGCAAGCGCATGGGGCACATCAACCTGGCCGCCCCGGTCGTACATATCTGGTTCTTCAAGGCCATGCCCAGCCGGCTCGGCACCCTGCTCGACATGAAGACCTCCGACCTGGAGAAGATCGTCTATTTCCAGGACTACGTCGTGGTCGACCCCGGCGCCTCCAAGCTGGAGCGGAAGCAGCTCCTGACGGAAGAGGAGTACCGCCGGGCGATGGAAGAGTACGGCGACACGGGCTTCCGGGCGCTGATGGGCGCCGAGGCGGTGCGCGAGCTGTTGATGCAGCTCGACCTGAACCAGCTTTCGGCCGAGCTGCTCGACGCGCTGCGGAAGACCAACAGCAAGCAGAAGATCAAGGAATTCTCGCAGCGGCTCAAGCTGGTGGAGGCCATTCGCAAGAGCAGCAACGAGCCGCAGTGGATGGTGCTGGAGGTCATCCCGGTGATCCCGCCGGACCTCCGGCCTCTCGTGCTGCTGGACAGCGGGAACTTCGCCAGCAGCGACCTGAACGATTTGTACCGCCGCATCATCAACCGCAACAACCGGCTCAAGAAGCTGATCGATCTGAACGCGCCGGAAGTCATCATCCGCAACGAGAAGCGGATGTTGCAGCAGGCGGTCGACGCGCTGTTTGACAACGGGCGCTGCCGCCGGCCGGTCTTGGGCTCGAGCAATCGGCCGCTCAAGTCGCTGACCGACATGATCAAGGGCAAGCAGGGACGCTTCCGCGAGAACCTGCTGGGCAAGCGGGTGGACTACTCGGCCCGCAGCGTGGTGGTGGTCGGCCCCGAGCTCAACCTGCACCAGTGCGGCCTGCCGAAGAAGATCGCGCTGGAGCTGTATCAGCCGTTCATCATCCGCAAGCTGCGGGAGCGCGGCCTGGCCGACACGATCAAGAGCGCCAAGAAGATGCTGGAGCGCCGCGATCAGCCGATCTGGGACATCCTGGAGGAAGTGATCTACCAGCACCCCGTGCTGCTGAATCGCGCGCCGACGTTGCACCGCATGGGCATCCAGGCTTTCGAGCCCGTCCTCGTGGAAGGCAACGCCATCCGGATTCACCCGCTCGTCTGCAAGGGCTTCAACGCCGACTTCGACGGCGACCAGATGGCCGTGCACCTGCCGCTGTCCATCGAGGCCCAGGCCGAGGCCCACGTGCTGATGATGAGCACGAACAACATCTTCAGCCCGGCCAACGGCTCGCCCATCATGTCCGCCTCGCAGGACATGGTGATGGGCATTTACTACCTGACCTGCGAGCACGCCGGCGAACAGGGCGAGCGGCCCAAGGGGCAGGAGCGGGCGTTCACCTCGCTCGAGGAGGCCATCCTCGCCCACTCGATGCGGCAGATCGGGATGCACACGCCCATCCGCGTCCGGATTCCGAAGCAGGAAATCGTCGCCGGCCGCGACGCACTGCCGGAGCCCATGTCGCGCGGCGCCCTGGTCACCACGACCGTCGGCCGCTGCATCTTCAACGACATGCTGGATCCGGCCATGCCGTTTTACAACTACCCGCTCGGCCGGGGCATCTCGCGCGTGATCGCGGACTGCCATGCCCGGCTCGGACGGGCCGCGACGATCGAGCTGCTCGACCGCATCAAGATGCTCGGGTTCCGCTACAGCACGCTGGCCGGCCTGTCCTTCGCCCTCACCGACCTGCGCATCCCCGAGAAGAAGCAGAAAATCCTCGACGCGGCGCAGAAGGTCGTCGACCGCGTCGAGCGCAACTACCAGAACGGCGTCATCACGCCGATGGAGCGGCACAATCAGCTCATCGACATCTGGGTGCACGCCCGCGAGCAGATCACCCAGGAAATGATGAACACGCTCAAGAACGACTGGCGGGACGCCGAGGGTGCCGAGGCCAAGCCCGGCGATCCCAAGGCCAAGCCCTATCTGAACCCGATCTACCTGATGACCGACTCCGGGGCGCGCGGCTCCGTCGATCAGATCCGCCAGTTGGCCGGCATGCGGGCCCTGATGGCCAAGCCCTCCGGCGAGATCATTGAAGCCCCGATCAAGGCCAATTTCCGCGAGGGCCTCACCGTGCTGGAGTACTTCAGCTCCACGCACGGGGCCCGCAAGGGCCTGGCCGACACCGCGCTCAAGACCGCGGACTCCGGATATCTCACCCGGAAGCTCGCGGACGTGGCCCAGAACGTCATCATCAACGAGTGCGACTGCGGCACGATCGAGGGCATCACCAAGAGCACGATCTACCGCGGCGAAGACGTCGACGTGAAGCTCTCGGAGCTCATCATCGGGCGCGTCGCCCGCGACACCATCCGCGACCCGCGCACCGACGAGATCATCGTCCGCGAGAACGAACTGATCACCGCCGACATCGCCCGCCGCCTCGAGGCCAAGCCGGAGGACGGCGGTCTCGGCCTCGACAGCATCCGCGTCCGCAGCTCGCTCACCTGCGAAAGCCGGCAGGGCATCTGCGCACGTTGCTACGGCGCCGACCTGTCCACCGGCCTGCTGGTCGAAGAAGGGCTGGCGGTGGGCATCATCGCCGCCCAGTCCATCGGCGAGCCCGGCACCCAGCTTACCATGCGGACGTTCCACACCGGCGGCGTCGCCAGCCGGGCCGTGGTGGAGAATGAGATCATCGTCCTGCAACCCGGCACCGTGGTCTACCACTCGCTCAACGCGGTCGAGATGAAAGAGTCCGAATCCGGGCGCACCATCTACCGCGTGCTCAAGCGCAACGGCGAGATCGCCATCAATGACGACAAGGGCCGCGAGTTGGAACGCTACAAGGTCCCCTACGGCGCGGCGGTGCTGTTCCCGGAGGGCGCCAAGGTTGCACCGCGCACCGTGGTGGTTCAGTGGGACCCGCACTTCACGCCCATGCTCTCCGAGAAGGCCGGCTTCGTCCGTTTCCAGGACATCCTCGACGGCGAGACGGTGCGCAGCGAGAAGGAAGGCCGCGAAGGCAGCAAGTACATCGTCGTCGAACACAAGGGGGACAAGCACCCGCGAATCATCATCGAGGACAAGGAGGGCGAGATCCTCGACTTCCACCACCTGCCCGCCAAGGCCCGCATCGAGGTCAGGGAAGGCGATCCCGTCGAGCCCGGCACGCTCATCGCCCGCCAGCCGCGGGAAATCGCCGGCACGCAGGACATCACCGGCGGCTTGCCCCGCGTGACTGAGATCTTCGAGGCCCGCAAGCCGCGCGAGCCCGCGGTCATGGCCGAGATTTCCGGCGAAGTCTCGCTGCAAGCGGACCGCCGCCGCGGCAAGATGACCATCATCGTCAAGTCCGAGTCCGGCATGGAGCGCGAGCACCATGTGCCGCAGGACAAGCAGCTCCTGGTGCACGCCGGCGACAAGGTCGAGGCGGGCGCGCCGCTCATCGAGGGCCCCCTCATTCCGCACGACATCCTGCGCATTAACGGCGAGGAGGACTTGCAGCGCTACCTGCTGAAGGAAGTGCAGACCGTCTACCGCCAGCAGAACGTCACCATCAACGACAAACACGTGGAGATCATCCTGGGGCAGATGATCCACAAGGTGAAGATCGACAACGAGGGCGATTCCTGCTTCCTGCCCAACGAAGTGACCGACAAGTTCCGCTTCCGCGACGAGAACCTGCGCCTGGCCAAGTGTGTCAAGGTGCTCGAACCCGGCGACACCGGCTTCCAGGTCGGGCAGATCGTCCCGCGCGATGAGTTCGCCGCCAAGAACGAGGCCGTCGAGGGCGACGGCGGTACGCCCGCCAAGGGCCGCAGGCCAAAGCCCGCCAGTGCCAAGACGCTGCTGCTGGGCATCACCAAGGCCAGCCTGCAAAGCGAGTCGTTCATCTCGGCCGCCTCCTTCCAGGAGACGACCAAGGTCCTGACCCAGGCCGCGCTCGCGTCACAGGAGGACAAGCTCGTCGGCCTCAAGGAAAACGTGATTCTCGGCCGCCTGATCCCCGCCGGCACGGGCTTCAAAGACCACCAGGACCTCCAGATCGCCTACGCCGAAGTGCCCGAAGTGCTCGCCCCGGCCCGGACGTTCGTCGAGAGCCCCGCGGAAACGCCCTACAGCGCGCTCTCGCTGGCGGAACGAATCCTGCCCGGCGGCCCAGCCTCGCCGGCTCGCGCGACCAGCGATGCTCCGGCGGGCACGCCCGGCGCGTAGCTGGCCGCCGAGCCCGCGCGTAACGCCAGTCCCTGCCGGCTCCCGAGCCGCAAGCGGATGCGGCCGGTTCGGCGGAGTTTGGTCTGGCAGTGTGGCACCGGCATCTGGCCCCTGACGGGCCGCCGCAGAAGTCTCCGTGGGCCACGCGCCTGTAGCGTCGGACCTCAGTGTCCGACGTCTCTCGAGCCGCATGAGATCCTCGCCGGACTCGGAGGTCCGGCGCTACACTTCTGCGGCGGACTGCTAACTGACACGGGCCGGATGCCTGTGCCGCGGGTGGGTCACGAAGTCTACGCAAACGTCGCCGGCCAGGGCCACCGGCTCACGCGCGCGAGTTGCTCGCGGTCCGTCAGGTCGGCCCGCAACGGCGTGATCGCGACGTACCCACTGCGGATCGCCGCAAGGTCGCTGTCCGGGCAATGCTCGTGGTCCGGCAGGGCTCCGGTCAGCCAGTAGATGGTGCGGGCATCGCTCTCGGTCTTCTTTTCGTAGTGCTCTTCCCAGTTGATGGGCGCCTGCGGGCAGACCCGCACGCCCCGCGGCCAGCCCGCGTCCAGCGCGGGTATGTTCACGCTGAGGCAGGTGCCCGGCGGCGGCTTCGCTGCGATCACCTGTTCCAGAATCCGCCGTGCCACGCACCCCGCCCGGCGAAAGTCCAACTCGTCTGAAAGCTGCAACGAGAACGCGACGGACGGCACGCCGAACAGCGCCCCTTCGACCGCACCGGCGATCGTCCCGCTGTACAGCACATTCACGCCGGCGTTGGCCCCCGCGTTGATGCCGCTCAGCAGCAGGTCCGGCCGCTCGGGCAACAGCTCGATCATCGCCAGCTTGACGCAATCCGCCGGCCGCCCCACCACGCTCCACCCCCAGAAGGCGTGGTTGACGTGCACGCGCCGCACGAGCAGCGGGGTCAGGACCGACACCGCGTGCCCCACGCCCGACTGGGAATCGTGGGGCGCGACCACGTCGACCTGCCCCAGGTCGGCGACGGCCTCGCGCAGGGCCGCCAGCCCCGGTGCCAGAATCCCGTCGTCGTTCGTTATCACGATGCGCATCGCCGCACCTCGCGGGCAACAGGGGCCTCTCAGCCGGGCGCGTTGCGGCGGAACGCATCCGCTGAGCAACCGCGGCCCGACATCATATCCCCCGCGCGCCGGGCCGTCAGCCCGCCCCGTTTCCCCGCACGACGCGGGCCGGGTGCACCCGGTACTTCGTCGCCGCCGACATGAACTGCGACGGCACCGCGAACCTCAGCGATATCAACCCCTTCATTCTGGCGCTCAGCAGCCCCGCCCAGTACCAGGCCGCCTACCCGAACTGCAACATCCTCAACGGCGACATCAACGGCGACGGCACAACGAACAATGATGACCTCAACCCGTTTGTCGCGCTGCTGGAAGACGGCGGCATCGGCGGCCTGCTCGCGATGGACGCCCCCGGCGACCCGAACGACTCCAATGACAACCTGAACTACCTGTACCTCTGCGACGCCAACGGCAACTTCGGCCAGCTCATCGACTGGGCCCACGATCCCAACGACCCTGCCGGTGCCATCGTGGCCCGGTCTGCCGCTGCACAGGCAGGCCGGTACGCATACACCCCCACGGCGCGCGACCGGTCGCCGGCACTCGCGCGTGTCTATCGCGGGGGATCGGTCACGCCTGGCGGCCCGCGGAGAGGCGCTGGAACGCGGCAATCGCACGCCGGCGCGCGGCCGCGTGATCGCAGAGCGGCGCGGGGTATCCGAGCCGGGCGCGGACATCAACCGGCGGGTTGTGGACACTGCGGCGATCCAGATCGCCCAGCTCCGGCACCCACCGCCGGATGAACTCGCCGGCGGGATCGAACCTGCGCGACTGTGTGGCGGGATTGAAGATACGGAAGTATGGGACGGCGTCGGTCCCGGTGGACGCGGACCACTGCCAGCCGCCGTTGTTGCTCGCAAGGTCGCCATCCACCAGATGGCGCATGAAGTGGCGCTCGCCCCAGCGCCAGTCAACGAGCAGGTCTTTGGTCAGGAACATGGCGGCGATCATGCGCAGCCGGTTGTGCATCCAGCCGGTGGACGCGAGCTGGCGCAGACCGGCATCGACGATCGGGAAGCCGGTCTGTCCCGCGCACCAGGTCGCGAACTCCGCTGGGTCGTTGCGCCACCGCAGCCGTTCGGTCGCGGGCTTGAACGCCCGGCCCCTGCTGACGCGCGGGAAGGCGACCACGACATAGCGGTAGAAGTCCCGCCAGATCAGCTCGGTGATCCACGTGCTGACGCCCGCCCCGCCGCTTTTTGCCCCTTCGTCATCGGCTTCGCGCGCCGCGGCGAGACATTGCCGCGCGGACACGGCACCGACTGCCAGGTACGGTGAGAGCCGGCTCGTCCCATCCGCCGCCGGGAAATCGCGCAGCTTTCGGTATGCGCCAACATGCCGCGCGATGAAATTCGCCAGCCGGCGCAGGGCCGGTTTCTCGCCGGCGGGCCAGAGGTCCGGGTGGCAGCGATCGAGGTCGAAGCCGGGCACATGCTCGGGGACTGGATCGGGAGAGCACAGCAACTCCGGTTGCGGCCGGGCGCTGCCCAGCGGAGCGACGGGCTCACCCTGCTCGATACACGCGCGCCAGGCGCGCTGGAACGGCGTGAACACAGTATAGCAGCGGCCTTCCCGTGTCCGGAGGCGGTCCGGCGGCAGGATCATCTGGTCATCGGAGCAGTGGACTGCCAACCCGTTCCGCGTGCACAGCCGGGCGACGGCTTCGTCGCGCCGCAGCTCGTTCACCTCGTACTCCCGGTTGAAGTACAAGGCATCGCACTCGTGCCGTTGGGCCAGTTCGACCAGTGCCCGCGGGACCTGCGCGAAGTGCGGGACCTCCACGATCCGCAGCGCGATGTTCAGCCGCTTCAACCGCTCGGAAAGGCACGCCAGGTTGCGCAGCAGGAACTCCACGCGGACGTCCGCCCAATCGTGCTGCCGCCACTGCTCGGCGCAGACGGCGAACACGGCCAGCGCGCCGCGCG
This sequence comes from Phycisphaerales bacterium, assembly GCA_022839625.1. Classification (GTDB taxonomy): domain Bacteria; phylum Planctomycetota; class Phycisphaerae; order UBA1845; family Fen-1342; genus JALHJL01. The sequence continues at coordinate 32,913 of JALHJL010000030.1, read as the reverse complement.
TGGCCACTTTGGAGGCATGGTGAAGGGCCGGGTTGTCCTCCGTTCGCAAGTCCGCGCGAAACCAGATCAGTGCTCTCATGCGGACCGCCCCAGCACCGCGCGCAAAGCGTCGTCGAGACGCGGGCGGCGAAACTCATAGCCCGTTCGCAACAGAACGGCTGGAATGACGCGCGCACTCGCCAGGAGCGCCTCGTCCGCCAATCGCCCGAAGATCAATCGCAGCAGCCCGGCGGGTACCGGGAGGAACGCGGGCCGGCGCAGCAGCCGGGCGAAGCTGCGCGTGAACTCCCTGTTCGTCACCGGCTCGGCGGCCACGACGTTCAGCGGACCGCAGAGCTGCTCGTCGGCGATCGCCCGTTGCACGATGGCCGCCGCATCGTCCCGCGACACCCAGCTCATGTACTGGCGACCGCTGCCGAGCGGGCCGCCAAGCCCAAGCCAGAACGGCGTGCGCATGCGCCCCACGATCCCCCCGTCCGCGGCCAGAACGACGCCGAAGCGCAGGCTCACCCAGCGCATGCCGTGCTGCGCGACCGTCGCTGCCGCGTCCTCCCAGGCCCGGCAGAGGTCAGGGAAGAACCCAACGCCGGGCGGACTGTCCTCGGTCAGGACTTCGTCGCCGCGATCGCCGTAAATCCCGATTGCAGATGCGCACAGGAACGCCTTGGGTGCGACCGGCAGGCGTGCCAGGGACGCGACGAGGGCGCGCGTGGCCTCGACGCGGCTGTCGCGGATGGCCCGCATCCTGCGGCGAGTCCACCGTCCGGCCGCGATGTTCTCGCCCGCGAGATGCACGACCGCCTCGATGCCGGCCAGGCGCGCGGGGTCCGGGACGCCCCGCACCGCGTCCCATTCGACCTCATCGCCGGCGGCCGCGGGCCTGCGGACCAGCCGCACAACCCGCCATCCGTCGGCGAGGAGCGCCGCGGCGAGCGCGCGGCCGATCAGGCCCCCGGCGCCGCTGATCGCAACGGTCTGGTGCGATGGGGCCATTACCGACCTCGTTTACAGGGCCGCGCTGGTCCCGAGTCCCGCGATTGCGCAGGCCCGGTTGCACCAGCCGCGCGCTGTCAGTCGCGTTTCTCGAATCGCAGCCCATCTACCTCGACGGAAGCCGCGACTTGTCCGGAAACGGCGGGGGCTGCGGGCGCTCGACGGGGCTGTCCTTCAGCATCCTCTCAAGCTCGGCGATGCCCCGCTCGAGTTGCGGATCGGTGCCGGCGACCCAGTCCTCGGGGCGAATGTCCACCCAGATGTCGGGTTCCACGCCGCGGTTCTCCAGGTCCCAGCCGCGCAGCGGGTCCCACCACGCGAACTCGGGCTGCGTACTCAAGCCGCCGTCGATAAAGAGCTTGTCCCCGCGGATACCGACCACGCCGCCCCAGGTACGCGTGCCGATGACCGGCCCCAGGCCCAGCATCTGAAACACGGCCGGGAAGATGTCGCCGTCGGAGCCGGCTTCCTGATTGATGAGGACAACCTTGTGGCCGACGTGGACGCGGCCGGGGTACGTATCGACCTTGCCGCGGCGGGGCCGGTCGTAGGCGATGACCTTGCGGGCCAGGCGCTCGATGATCATCTGCGAGACGAAGCCGCCGCCGTTGTAACGCACGTCGATCACGAGTCCGTCGGTCTCGATCTGCGGATAGAAGCCCCGGATGAACGCCGCCAGACCGTCGCCGCCCATGTCGGGCAGGTGCAGGTATCCGATGCGGCCGCCGCTTCTCTCGGCCACGTATTCGCGATTCCGGCGGCACCAGTCGCGGTAGCGCAGCTTCTCGTCGCCGGCCAGAGCCTCGATCTGAATATCGCGCGCGTCGCTGCGGTCGGGCCGGCGACAGACGGTCAGCAGTATCTGCTGGCCGGCGAGGTTCGTGAGGCGCTCATCGACACTGTCTTCGGCGCGCAGCGGCACGTGGTTGATGGCCAGGAGGTAGTCGCCTTCCTCCACGCGGGCATGACTCATCGTCAACGGGGCCGGCGTGTCCGTGCCCCAGCTTTCCGGACGCAGGATGCGCGTGAACTTCAGGGCTCCGGCCTGCTCGTCCCAGGCGAGGTCGGCGCCGAGCGAGCCGATGGCGACGTCCTTCGCACGGCGTACGTCGCCGCCCCAGACATACGTGTGCGACGTGCCCAGCTCGCCGATGAGCTGACCAACGACATCGTTCAACTCTTGTCGTGTGCCAAGCCGCGGAAGCAGGACGGCGTACTTCTCGCGCATGGCGGGCCAGTCGACGTGGGCCATGTTCTCAGCCCAGTAGAAGTCGCGCTGCAAGCGCCAGGCCTCCGCGAAGATCTGGTTCCATTCCTCGACCGGCCTGACGAGCAGCGGCAGCTCGGCCGGGTCTATCTTCTCCTTCAGCTTCTCGTCGTCGGCAGCGCCGTCGTCGCCTTTGAAATCGTCGAGGTCTTTGACGATGATCTCGTTCTCAACCCGATAGGCGATGCGCCGGCCGTCGTCGCTGAGGTCGAAGTCGCGCAACCCGTCCAGCAGGACCTCGGACTTGCGCTCCTTGAAATCGTAAGCGTGCAGCGTGTTCTTGGGCTTCTCGTCCGTTTCGGGCCAGGGGTCGTCCAGCAGCCCCTCCACCGGCATGCTCAGGTACAGGAGCTTGCCGGGTGCGGCACGCAGTTCGCCGTAATTGTCCGGTTCGACCGGCAGCTCGACGACGCGCTGCTGAATGCCATCCAGGTCGACGACCACCACGGGCGGCTTGTCGTCCTCGTCCTCTTCCCCCTCCTCGTCCTCATCCTCCTCCGCCGGCTCCTTCTTCCCCTGGGACCCCTTGCCCTTCTTCGCGGGCTTCGGCTCTTCGAGCAACTCCTCGGGCAGCAGCGGGGACTTGCCGTCCCGGGCCAGAATCAGGATGCAGGGCCGCGTCGCGCGCACCGTGACGTGCTGCACATCAAAAGAGTCCATCACCGGGTTCACCGCCCGCTCCGAGAGGAAGTAGAGGTACTTGCCTTGGGGGTCCCAGGTCGGCGCCGAGTCGACCGTGTAGCCCGCCGTCACCGCGTGCGTCGTTCCCGACGCCACGTTGTACAGGTGAATCGACCGGCAGTTGTTGGGCTCCGGTCGGCTGTACGCCAGCCACTTGCTGTCCGGCGAAAACGCGTACTCCGTGATTTCCCACACCGGGCTGGTATCGACCTGTCTCGTCTCGCCGGTGGCCACCTCGACGATGAACAGCGCCTGGGTCAAGTCGCCGTAGGCGAGTTTGGTGCCGTCGGGAGACCAGACCGGCGTGAAGATCCAGCCCTGCTTGCGCTGGGTGACGATGCGGTGCTTCTCTTTGCCGGTTGCGTCAAAGATCGCCAGCTCCTGTTCGCCGGTCTCATCGGTGATGGCGGCGACGTGTTGGCCGTCGCGCGAGAACACGCCCGCGCGCTCGCGCACACCGGACGTGCGCGTCAGCTCGATCGTCCGGCCGGGCTTGGTCGGCCGGACCCACAGTTCGCCGCGCGAGGCGAGGCACAGCCGCTTGCCCTCCTTGTCGAGGTCGTACCCTTCCAGCGTCTTGCTCGCGTCTTCGACGCGCGGGCGGCGCATGACCCGGTCGCTCGGCAGCGTTATGTCGATTCTACGGTTCGCGCCCGCCGCGACATCGAGCAGCCACAGGTCCCCGCCGTGCATGTACACGACGCGACCGGCATCCATGTCGGGCCACCGCACATCGTAGTCGTCATGGCTCGTAAGCTGCTGGACGTCGCCCCCCTCCGGGTTGGCCGAGTACAGGTTCATGCGGCCGGTGCGGTCGGACGCGAAGCAGACGCGGCCGGCGTGCCACATGGGGAACGTGTCGGCCCCCGCCCAATCCGTGATCTTCTGGAATGTACCGCCTTCAAGGTCACCGACCCAGACGTCCGCGGCCGTGCCGCCCAGGTAGCGCTTCCAGGTGCGGAACTCGCTCGAGAATTGGTTGAAGGCCACGTAGCGGCCGTCGGGCGAAAACGAGGCCAGGGAGGCGATCCCGACCGCGACGGGCCGGGGGTGTCCCCCCGTGCGCGGGACCTCGAACAGGTTGTAGTCCCCGTTGGGAGAGGCGCGGCGGGAACGGAACACGATGCGTTGGCTGTCGGGCCGCCAGGCGACGACCTCCTCGGCGGACGGGTGGAACGTGAGCCGCTGCGGCTCGCCGCCCCCCGCCGGCATGACGAACACGTCCACGTTGCCCTGGTATTCGCCGCTGAAGGCCAGCCATTGCCCGTCCGGGCTGAACTTGGGGAAGCCCTCGCCGCCCTCGTGGGTTGTCAACCGCCGGGCCGAGCCGCCGGCGACGGAGACTTCCCACAGGTCTCCCTCCGCCGCGAACACGACGCGCTCGCCGTGAATCGCCGGATAGCGGTAATAGCCTACAGCGCCGGCTTCAGCCGCGCGGAGCCCACACACGGCGCAGCACAGCGCCGCAGCCCAACACACACGGATCACAGGAAACCTCCAACAAGACGGTGAGGACAATGGCCGCGGCGCGATTACGGCGCGGCCGCGTGCAGCGCGATCCCACCGATCGCGGGGACCGTGACCGTCAGCGCGTTCCCCGACACCACGACGTTCTGAACTTCGCCGAACACCGGCGCCCAGGCAGTCGGCGCGTCGGCCGGCACGTGTTTGCCCCGTCGAGTACTCCGCGGCGAGGAAGGTCCCGCCAAGGAAGTCATCGAGGCACTTCTCGATGAGCGACTGGAGCGATTCCTGGGTGTTCAATGACTGCACCTCGAGTTCGGTGAGGCAGTCGTCCTCGATCCTGAAGAGCTTGATATCGCTCATCTCCACCCTCTGGCTCGGCTGACGAAAACCCGGCCGGTCGGGGCCAGCCGCCGGGACGATTCGCGGAGCATAATTCGGTGCGGCCCCAGCGGATAGCAGCCCCTCGGGCCGATTTTGTGGCGTGCTCCGCACGCTGAATTCTCTTGACCCGAAGCTGCGCTCCACGTAGCATCACTTTGTTCGTTCGGGCTCGCGCACCTTGCTTGGTCTCTGTCGCTCGCACGGTCGGGTGCGCGTCGCGATCCGTTGGTGGCGCTGCGATTGGTTCGGGCCCGCGGGCCGCCACACGACCTGCACGACAGGAGCATCCCCTCGATGACAACGATGGTCGTCACGTCCGCTTCGTTGCTGGCGCTATTGCTCGGTGGGCTTCTGCCGGACGGAGACGCGTCTGCGCCTCACGCTTCCGACGCGCCGCGCAGCGCCGCGTCGCCCGCCCGCGCGGCAGCCGTTCTCGCGGCGGACTCCGCCGGCGTCTGGACGATGCTGCCTGGGCTTCCCACGGACTTGTCGCTCACCGAAACCTGGGCCCGGCCCGCGGCCGGTCAGGGCTTAGCGCTCGACTACGCCGCGCTCGCGCAGGTGCTCGCGACGGCGCCGCCGGAGAGCGCGACTCCCGTCCGACTGTCGCCGGCCGTCATCGCGCTCCCACGCCCCGACGGGCAACTCGAGCAGTTCGCGTTCGTCGAGTCGTCGAACATGGCTCCGGAATTGCAGCAGAGGTACCCCGAGATCAGGACGTACTTGGCGCAAGGCCTCAGCAACCCGGCCGCTACCGCGCGGTTCGACGTCGGCCCGCTCGGCTTTCACGCGATGGTGCTCGGGTCCGACGCCGGCGGTACGGCCCGCCGATCGGCTTGGTACATCGACCCGGTGACGCGTACCGATCCCTCGCAGGTCGCCTCGTACTGGCACGGCGCAATCCGCGGCGCCGGGCGGTGGTCCTGCGGAACGGAGGAGGCCGCCGACGAACTTGACCTCGCGCGGCTCGAGTCCCAGTTCGGTCAGCGCGGCATCGACGTCATCCGCAACGAGTTCTGGGTCGCCATCGCGGCGACCGGCGAGTACACGACCTGGGTGAGCATGCCCCAGCAACCCTCGGTCGCGCTCGGGCTAAGTGCGATCGTCACTGCGCTTAACCGCGTGAACCTGATCCTGGAGCGCGACGGCCCGGTTCGGCTCAAGCTGGTCGGCCAGGAAGACCAGGTCATCTACACCAACCCGGCCACCGATCCCTACAACGTGGACCCCAATAACGGCCCGATTGACGATCTGCTCGACCAGAACCAGGCCAATCTCGACAGCGTCCTCGGTGCGGACGGCTACGGACTGGGCCATGTGTTTCACGTGGCCAACCTCGGCGGAAAGGCCGCCCTTGCGAGCGTCTGCACGGACAGCCGCGGCCGCGGTGCCACCACGAGTCCTGCCCCGGCCGGCGATTACTTCCACGTCGACTACGTCGCTCACGAAATCGGGCATCAACTCGGCGCCACGCACACGTTCAACGGCTGGTACGGTAACTGCGGCAACCCGAATCAATGGTCCTCGTCGTCAGCCTACGAGCCGGGATCCGGCAGCACGATCATGTCCTACGCCGGGAATTGCGGCGCCGACAATATCGTGTTCCGCGACCCTAATGACCCGACCGCCGGCGCGGCCGACCCGATGTATTCGTTCATCAGCATGCTCCAGATCGCGCCGGTTGTCGTCGGTGCGGAGTGCGTCACGCAGGTGCACACCGGCAACACGCATCCGGGTGAAACGCCAGACGTGCAGGGGCCGTACTACCTCCCCACCGCGACGCCATTCCGGCTGCTTGCGCCTGACGCGGAGTTCTACGAGCCCGGCGAGGCGCTGACCTATTCCATCGAGCAGGCGGACCTTGGCCCACGGACGGCGCTGGGCCCCGACACCGGCATTCACGAACCGCTGCTCCGCGTGCGGGCTCCGATCGAGAGTGGCGAACGTTGGTTCCCGCCCTATGACGATGTGCTTAACGGCGTCGCCACGCTCGGCGAGAACCTCCCGCGCTACGGCCGCTCATCCACGTTCAAGGGCGTGATCCGCGACAACGTCGCCGGCGCCGGCGGGTGGGGCATCGGCGAGATCCAGGTGGAGTTCGTGCCAGTGCCGCCCGAGAACTTCTACACCGGCTTCCGCGTCACCGCGCCCGTCGGTGGCGAAGCCTATTGCGGCGGACAGGTTATCGGCGTGACGTGGGACATCGCCGGCACCAACGAAGCGCCGATCAGCGCCGAAACCGTCGACATCCTTCTGTCGACCGACAACGGCCAGAACTTCCCCTGGGCGCTGGCCGCGGACTTCCCGAACGCCGGCGCGGCCCTCGTCCCGCTCCCGTTCGTCCCCACCACCGAGGCGCGGATCATGGTGCGCGCCGCGACTGGCAGCTTGTTCCACAGCGTCAACGCCGGACCGTTCGAAGTCGCCACAGGCCTGCCGACCATCGTCACGCAGCCCGTCGGCGTCGCGGTCTGTCCGGGGACGCCGTTCACCCTGTCCGCCACCGCAGCCGGCGGATCGCCGCGGCATTTTCAGTGGTATCGCAACGGCACGCCGATCCCCGGTGCGGATGACTCTACGCACCACGTCAGCGCTGCGCAGAACTTCATGACCGGCGAGTACCAGCTCGTCGTCAGCAACGGCTGCGGCCTCGCGGAGAGCAACACCGTGCACGTGCAGGTCGGCGTGACGTTCGACAGCCAGCCCCTTGACCAGACGCCCGCGCCCTGCGATGCCGTCATCCTCAACGTCATCGCCCAAGGCGTCGGCACGCTCACCTATCAGTGGTTTGGTTCAGCAGGCGCGCTGGACGACGCCGGGCACATCAGTGGGGCGCACGCGCCGTCGCTGACGTTCGATGGCGTACGCTACGACGATGAAGGTATCTACTGGTGCGCGGTCAGCGACCAGTGCGAGACGCGCACCACTGTGCCCGTGACCATCACGCTGCCGACCCCCTCCTGGGTCCATGTGACGTCCAGCGGGCCGTCGCGCCGCCACCAGCTTAAATCCGACATGGCGTTCGACGCAGCGCGCGGCGTCAGCGTGCTCTACGGCGGACAAAAGGACAGCCTCTACCTGGGTGACACGTGGGAGTGGGACGGCGTCGAATGGACGCCGCGGTTCCCGACGCACAACCCCGGCCAGCGCATCGAGCACGAGCTCGTCTTCGACAACGTGCGAAGCGCAGTGCTCCTGTTCGGCGGATGGTCGCCGCCGCCCGTGCTCAGCAGTCGCGAGGTGTGGGCGTACGACGGTGACGACTGGACGCTGGTCACCGATTCGCCTGACGGTCCGCCAGCCAATTACTCGCTCCAGGGCGACGCGGCGTTTGATCCCGTGCGCGGCACGATGATCGTCGTCTACGCCGATGGCTCCCACCCTGATCCCCCAACCAACAACACGTGGGAATTCGACAGCACGACTGCGACCTGGCAGCTTGCTTATACCGGCGTCGGCCCCAGCAGCGCGATCTCGCCCGTCGCTTTCGATCTCAGCCGCGGTTGCGCCGTGGGGCAGTACTACTCGATTCCACAATACAACGCGTATACCTGGACCTACGCGGGCACGAGCTGGAGCACGGCCCCCAACGCGGGTACGCCGGAGCGAAACTGGCCCGCAATGGCCTACGACGCTGTGCGGCGCCGCGCGACGCTCTTCGGTAGCGGTCGCAACACAGGCCAGCCGAGTGCGTGGCACAGCGATACGTACGCTTTCAACGGGGCACAGTGGTCGCAAGTGTTGCCTGAGTTCCACGAGGAGCTGCCCGGTGGGCCGTTCCCGCCGACGGCAATGGTCTTCGACACGCACCGCCGGGCCATGGTAGTGATCGGCAACGACTACGCTGAGCAATTCCAGGACGTACCGGTTCAGACGTGGGAGTACCGCTATAGCGACCAGGTGATGTTCGACCGCGCCGCCCAGGACGCCGACGTACCCGCCGGCGGCACCGTGGAACTGCAGGTCGTCGCAAACGGCGCCGGTGTGCTGGCGTACCAATGGCGCCACGATGATGTCGCGCTGGTCGACGGCCCGGGCCCCGGTGGGTCAGTGATTTCAGGCGCACTGACACCAACGCTCCGCATCGAACTCGTCGCGCCGCACAACGCCGGCACGTACACCGTCGATGTGACCAACGCCTGCGGTACCGCAACCAGTCCGCCGGCGTCCCTCACCGTCGCGGGCATTGCAGGTGATTGCAATGGTGATGGGGTGGTCGGCCTGAGCGACTTCCTCAACCTGACGCTCTGCCTCGCCGGCCCCGAGAGCGCCGTCGCCGGAGACTGCGTGTGTTTCGACTTACACTTCGATGGCGACGTGGACCTCGTTGACTTTGCGCTATTCCAGCGCCGTTTTGGAGACGATTAGCTGTCCGCTGAAGAAGGGTACAGGCACCGCGACAGACCCGCGCAGCGCTACCGCGAAAGCCCGCCGGCGCGGAGCCAATCCCCTTTTTCCATGGACCGTCAGGGCACGTCATTTGCCCACGCCCGCGCGGCGTTAGCCACCGGCGTGATCTCCGGCGCGGCCGCGTGCAGCGCGATCCCGCCAATCGCGGGGACCGTGACCGTCAGCGCGTTCCCCGACACCACGACGTTCTGAACTTCGCCGAACACCGGCGCCCAGGCAGTCGGCGCGTCGGCCGGCAGCGGGATGCGCAACTCGTGCGGCTCGCTGGAAGCGTTGAGGACGACCAGCACGTGCTCGCCCGCGCCGCTGCGCAGGAAAGCCCAGACGTCCGCCGCATCGTCGGCAAGCAGGGTTTGGAACGACCCGCTGCGCAGGGCCGGATGGCTGTTGCGCAGGGCGATGGCCCGCCGGTAGAACTCGAGGTGGTCGGTCATCACGAAGTTTTCTTCGGGCTTCTCGTAGGGCTCGAGGTCTTTCCAGAGCATCGGCTTGCGGTTGCTCGGGTCATCCGCACCCCACATCCCGGCCTCGTCGCCGTAGAAGATCATCGGCGCGCCGACGTACGTCATTTGCAGCAGCGCCACCAGGCGGGCCCGGGCGTAGGACTCCGGGGAGGGCTTGGAGTTGTCGTACTCGGGATTGTTGTCCTGCACGCGATTCTGCCGGTCGTACTGCCGGTCGGGGTTCTGGGCCATCGAGGCAAGGCGGTCGGTGTCGTGCCCGTCGACGAGGTTCTGCAAGGCGTACGTGGCCACGGCCGGGTACGCGAGCCGTAGCTCCGCGAGCCGGCCCGCCGCCTCGCTCGCGCCGATCTTCTCCTTCTGGTTGAACACCCACGCCACCGCGATCTTGGCGAACTCGTAGTTCATGACGGCGTCGAAATGCTCGCCGTCGAGCCATTGGTCCGCCCGGTGCCAGATCTCGCCGGTGATGATGGCGTCGGGGTTGATCTGCTTGACGAAGCGGCGCCACTCTTCCCAATGCGGGCGCGGGATGTCGTTGGGCACGTCCAGGCGCCAGCCGTCGATCCCGTCGCTGGGGTCGCCATCGCCGTCGGGGTCCATCCAGCGCTTCGTCACGTCGAAGATGTGCCGCTTCAGCGTCTCGCCGGCGAACCCGTGCTGGCTCTTGCGAAACACGGGCATGTGCGCGAAGCCGGCCCAGCCCTTGTAGTCGAAGGGTTCCCAGGACGTGACGTCGAACCAGTCGGCGTAGCGCGAGTTCCGGCCATTCTTCCGGACATCCACGAACGCGGGGTGCTGGTCGCCGACGTGGTTGAACACGCCGTCCAGCACCACCCTGAAACCGGCCGCGTGGGCGTTACGAACGAAATCCAGGAAGCGGCGGTCGGAGTCCGTCCATTGCCAGGTCGCGGGATCGAGCAGGTCTTCGCGCGCGGCGACGGCCTCGTAGTCGCCCTTGGTGCCGAAATGGTCGTCGATGTGCAGGTAGTTCTGCACGTCGTACTTATGGTTGGAGGGGGCCTTGAAGACGGGCATCAGGTACACCGTGTTGACGCCCAGGTCCTTCAGGTACCCGAGCTGCGCTTCCAGCCCGTCGAGGTCCCCGCCGTAGAACCGCTCGAACACGTAGTTCTTGTAGAAGGTCTGCCCGTCCTGCCCCTCCCAGGGCGACGGAGTCCACCATTCGCTGGTCCACGGCCGCACGGGCACGGGGTCGTTGTCGGGGTTTCCGTTGCGAAACCGGTCCAGCATCACCTGGTACCACACCGCGTGCTGCGCCCAGGCCGGAGTGGCGAACAGGCTGCTCGCCGTGAAGCTGTAGTGGTACGTGACGTACGGATCGACCACCGGGCCGGCACCGTCGTCGAGCACGAAGGTGTATTCGACGCTGCGGACCTTGGGGGAGCGCGCGTTCGCGCGCGCGGGCACCGGCAACCGCACTTCCCAATAGGTGAACAGCGGACCCTCGCACACCGGACGCATGGCGTGCCGCCCGCCCGTCCGCGTCGCCAGCTCCACGGACCGCACGTCATGCGCCAGCGTGCGGTAGCGGATCGAAACGTGTTCGGGGCCGTCCGGCTGCACGTACAGCGGCACTGGGGGCTGATGCGCCAGTCCCGCCGCGTCGATCTGCCCGTCCCCCACCTGGGCCGCCGACCCCGTCATCCGCGCCAGCCGCCCGAGTCGCAGCACGGAGTTGAACCCGCCGAATCCGTCTGGGACGCGGTCCACGTTCATCGGATCGGGGAACCACTGCTCGTCGTCGACCAGGAACTTGTACTCGTGAACGCCCGTCCCGACCTCCGCGCTGCCCCGCCACTCGCCGTCCGGATCAGGCCCCTGGAGCATCGTCCCCGTGCGGTCCCAGCTATTGAACGAGCCCACGACACACACCTGCCGGGCATCGGGTGCCGGCCGAAATCGGAACGTGCAGCGCCAGTGGTCAGCTTCCGCCAGGGGCTCCGCCGTCACGGACGGCGGCAACGCACTGGCGTCCTCCGCAGCCGTCGGCTTGGCCAACGGCGGCGCCGGAGGCCACTGCTCCTGGGCCGCCGCCGATCCGCTTACGAGGCCCCAAGCCAACATCCACCCCGCCAGTCCCCGCGCCATGCTGCGCGCCGCCGCTGATGCAAGTCTTCTGGCTTTCATGGCGCGTAATGTACCCCAAGCCGCAAGGCGTGCAACGGTGCCGTGGCGGGTCCGGCATCCCGAATCACAGCGCCCCGCACGTCGCGGCGCCAGCCCTCAGAACGCGACGCGCAGGCGAGCGCCACTGCGCCGGCGTCCGCGCGCCGCGTTCCCGCGGCAGAAACAGGGCACCCGACGGCGACGACATCATCGCCGCCCCGACCTCCCGTCCCTCAGGACCGCCCTCGCTGCGTGCGCCTTCCGTTCCCAGCAGCGCTTCGGCCTCGCCGGCGACGCGCCGGCAGTCCTCGTCCACCGCGAACTGCTCGTTCTGCATGGCCTGCCGCAGCCGGACCAAAGCGGCGCGGGCCTCGTCACCCAGACCGAGCCGCTGATAGGTCATGGCGATGAACGCCATGTCCGTCGGATGACCGTGTTCGTTCTGCTGCGAATTGAACTCGTCACAACGTCGCAGAGTGGACAGTGCGTCCGCGTACTGCCCGAGCCGATACTGCAAGACGCCCAGCGTGTTGAGTTGCGCGTAGTCTTCCGGCTCCTGCGTCCGGCAGGTCTCGATCCCGCGCAGCGCGGTCTGGTATTCCGCCTCCGGCCGCCGAGGCAACTTGGCGACGTTCCAGCAGAAGTTGGCGAGCACCTTGGCGACATCGCGCGCCAGCGGCTCATTTTCGCCGCGCCGCGCGACTTCCAGGGCCTGGATGGCCAGGGGGATCACCCCCGCCGGGTCATCGCGGCGCTCCAACACGACCGCCAGGCCGCGCAGGGCAGCGCAGGCGTGCGTCACCGACGGATCGGGTGCCGCCATGAAGATCTCCAGGGCTTCGCGCAGCAAGGGCTCAGCACCCGCGAGGTCATTCCGGTTCAGGTGAAACCGGGCCAGTTCAGTCAGCACCCGCCCCAGGGCGGGACTGCCCGCGGGCAGCGCTTGCCGCCACGTCTCCAGCAGCTCGGGAATCAGCTCGGCGAACTCGGTCTCGCGGCCGCCCAGCATCAGCATGTTGGCCAGCGAGCTGCTGGTAATCGCAACTTGGAGCCGCTGCTGTGGGGCCGCCGTCCGCCGCATGCGAATCGACTCGCGCAGCAAGTCCACGGCCTCGGCGTACGCGCCCCGGTTTCCCAGCACGCCAGCCAGCAGCGCGAGCGTCTCGGCCAGCGTGATGCTCTCCGGGTTCGGCAGGGCGCGGGTGATGCGGATCGACTCGCGGAAGGTCTGCTCCGCAGCCCGGTCGTCGCCTTTGCTGAGCTGGAGTATGCCCAGCGCGCGCAAGGTGGCGGCCACGTTGATGTTGTTGTCGCCGCCGCGCTCGCGCCAGATACGCAACGACTCGCGGTACAGCCGCTCCGCCAGCTCAAGCGCGCCCGCCGACTGGAGCTGAAGGGCCCGGCTGCCGAGCGTAGCGGCGACGGTCGCGTGGTCCTCCCCGAACACCTCGCGCGCGGTCGCCTCGATACGGGCCACGTCGAGGTTGTGCGCGATCGCCTGATCGGGATCGGTGGACACCAACAGCTCTTGGAGGAAATCGGCGATGCGCTGCGACCGGGCCGCTTCCTGGTCGGCACGCGCTTTGGCCAGTTGGGCTGCGTCGCGCTCGGCGCTGGCCCGCAGATAGAATGTGGTCGCCATCGCCAATCCGCCCACGAGGGCGGCCACGACGAGGGCGCTCGCCAGCACCGGCGCGCGGTTGCGGCACACGAACTTGCGGACGCGATAGCACGTGCTCGGCGGGCCGGCAAGCACCGGCTCATTGTTCAAGTAGCGCTGGACGTCATTCGCCAGGTCGCTGGCGGTGTCGTAGCGGCGCGTGCGATCCTTCTCCATCGCCTTCATGACGATCCAGTCGAGCTCGCCGCGGATCGACCGGCTGAGCGCTGCCGCCTCTGCCTGGCGCAGACCGGCCATGGCGGTCCCTGGCCGGCTTTGGGAGAGCGTATGGGCGCGCGTCGAAGGCTTGGGCGGCTCGACCTCCCGGATGATGCGCCGGATCTCATCGTCGGGGGCCCGACGCAACGTCTGCGCATCAAAGGGCGTGGTGCCGGTCAGCAGCTCGTAGAGCAGCACGCCAAGCGAGTAGATGTCGGTGCGCGTATCCACGTCGAGACCGCTGATCGCGGCCTGGTCGGGGCTCATGTACTCGGGCGTTCCGATGAACTGCCGAAACTCCGTGAACAGCGTCTTGTCGGTGAGCCGCTGGCTGGTGGCCTTGGCGATGCCGAAGTCGATCACCTTCGGCACCGGCACGCCGTCGTGCAGCGTGACCAGCACGTTGCCCGGCTTCAGGTCGCGGTGAATGATGCCCTTCTGGTGGGCGTGTTGCACCGCCCGGCAGACCTGAATGAACAGCTCCAGCCGTGCGCGCGTGCTCAGGCGGTTTTGGTCGCAGTACTCCGTGATCTTGATGCCCCGCACCAGTTCCATCACGAAGTACGGGCGGCCGGTCTCGGTCGCGCCGGCATCGAAGACGCGCGCGATGTTCGGGTGGTCCATCAGGGCCAGCGCCTGGCGCTCGGCCTCAAAGCGGGCGATCACCTGCTTCGTATCCATCCCCAGCTTGATGATCTTGAGCGCCACCTTGCGGCGGACCGGTTCCTCCTGTTCGGCCATGTGGACCGAGCCAAACCCGCCCTCACCGATCGACTGTAGGATCTTGTAGCGCCCGATGCGCGTCCCCGGCCCTTCCGGCCCGGGCAGGGAGCGGACCACCGTCGCGTCCGCATCGAAGATCGGCGAGTCAAGAAACTCGCCGGCCCTGTCATGGGCCGCTAGCAAGGCATCAACCTGGCCGCGCAGCTCGACGTCGGCACCGCACACGCCGTCAAGGAAGGCTGCGCGCTCGGCCGCCGTCTCGCATTGCAGCGCCGCGCTGAAGATCTCCTCCAGCCTGTCGTGTCGCGCGTTGGACACGCCGTGGTTCTCCTGCGTGCATGAGCCACACAACTATACCCCCACCCTCATCCGGCGGGGGCAGGGAAAGGCGCAAGGTGTCCCCAATCAGGCCCCCTCCCCCTCGAAGGCGGAGGGGGCTTAAACGAGGGACAGACACACACGGCGTCATGCGCCGACCTGCCGCACAGCGCCTCAGTCCGCGACCGGCGGCGTCCCCCGGGCCAAACGCCGGCGCCGCTACTCGCCCTTGCGGATTTCGTTGTACAGCCAGGCCCGGGCGAAGCGCCAATACCGATCGGCCGTCGCGCGCGAAATGCCCAGCACCTCCCCGGCCTGTTCCACCGTCAGGCCGCCGAAGTAACGCAGCTTGACGAGCTGCGCCTTGGTCGGGTCGTCATTCGCCAGCTTCTCCAGCGCCTCGTCCAGCGCCACCAGATCGACGGAATCCGGGGCGACGATCGCGTCCCCCTCGCCCAACGTGCAGCGCTTCCGGCCGCCGCCATGCCGCAGGCGGGCCTTCCGGCGGGCCGCCTCGACCAGGATGCGCCGCATCGCTTCCGCGGCCGCGGCGAAGAAGTGGCCGCGGTTGTCCCAGCGGACCGGCCGGTCGCCGAGCAGCCGCAGGTAAGTCTCGTGGACCAGCGCGGTCGGCTGCAACGTCTGGCCGGGCTTCTCGCGGGCGAGCTTGCTGGCGGCAAGGTGACGCAGCTCATCATAAACCGCGCTGAGCAGCCGCTCCGCCGCCTGACGGTCGCCCTGGCTGACCTGGTTCAGAATTTGGGTGATGTCACTCATCGGCGCCCTGGTACCCGCAGGCCGGGCGGGGCCTCGTCTTCCCGACGCGCGTTAGTCTTGCCGACGCAGCCACGTTGGGCAAACGCCGGCACGCGGGCCGGGACAGGCAGGCTACCGCGGTCCTGCGGACTTGACGGCATGCTTCACAATACAAACGGCTACAGAGGTCATCAAGCGTTCGTTCGGAGGTAGCACATGCTTCGCTATTCCTGGGCCGTCGTGGCGATCGCCCTGTCCGCGGGTTGCGACCAGCTTCAGTGCTTGCTCAGGCCGGCGTCGTTTCAGCTCCAGGTCGTTCCGGCGGAGATCGTGGATGCAATCCCCAATCAGCGTTGCGTTTTGCTGGTCACTGTGCAGGAGCGCGGCGAAGCGGCCGGCATCGTCACCCCCGTGCAGATCAACGCCACGGCCCCGGGCGCGACCGTGCTCGTCGAGAACCCAACGCTGCGCTCGGGCGGCGTCGCCGAAGTCACCGTCATCCCCCAACCCTTGAAGAACGCCGACGTGCAGGCCGGCGGCGGAATCGGCGAAGGTGGTGACGATGCGGGCCGAACCGTCACCGTCACGATCACGGGGACGCGCTGCGGCGTTACGGAGACCGCGACGGTGCTGATCACGGTGACATCGGAGGAAGAGGACCTGGTCGGACCGGCCGCGGCCGAGATGCGCGACCTCTTCATCCCCTGGCTGGCCGAGAACCAACCGGCGTTGGGGATCACCGCCGAAACGCAGTGGACCGCAACCATCGTCTCGCCCCACATTCTCGTCGTCACGCACTACCTCTTCCTGTCCGACGAGTGGGAGATGCACGTGTATTGGCACGTGATGATCCCGCCGTACGACTGGGCCAGGATCGAGCTGCGGCAGCGCTTCGAGGAGACGGAGTACTCGCGGGCGTTTGAGATTCCGTCGGTCTCCGCGGCGGCACCGCTGCAAGCGCAGGCGATCGAGCCGGAGCAGACGCTCTGGCGCTAGGCGTCGCTTGAGAAACGGGACTGGCTCCGCGCCAGTGGGCTTTCGCGGTAGCGCTGCGCGGTCTCGCGCGGTGCCGGCACCTTTTTTCAACAGACTGCCAGAGCACCTGACCATACCCCCCTTTCTCTTAACAGTCCGCCGCAGAAGTCTCCGTGGACCACACGCCTGTAGCGTCGGACCTGAGCCAACCCGCCGCGGCGGGTGTCCGACGTTTTTCGAGCCGAGTGAGATCCTCACCGGACTCCCGCCACGGCGGGCAAGCTCGGGTCCGGCGCTACACTTCTGCCGCGGACTGTTAAGCAGGGGGCAGAGGGAGGGTCGAATCGCCGGCCCGGCGGCGGCGCTTCCCGGCCGCGCTGGCGTCCTGCGCCGCCCAACAGAGGGTCGCCGCAGTGGCTCGATACGTTTCGGCACGATGGCGAGTCGGCAGAGCCGAAAACGCGCCCAAAAGGAGCGCGATCAGCCCACCAGGTGCACGGGGGCTGGTATAATGCCCGAGTACCACTCGGCAGCGTAGCCGGGCGAGGTCAAGCGGGTAACGTCGGGGGATGCGCCCCCGGCGACTCCGGGGCGGGTGCACCGTCGAGCCGAGTCGCCAGCCGGCCAGCGAGGTAGCACATGTCCTCCCTTCGCACAGCGTCTGGGACAGTTCTGGTCTTGTTCGTCATCTGCACGCTGCCCGCCGGCTGCCCGAGTGGCGGCGCGCCGACGGGGAATGGCGGCGCTCATCAGGCATTGAACGTTCCCACGGATGCCGCCGCTGCCAAGCGAATCGACGCCGCCGGAGGAGAGCTGGCTGTGCCGGAGGACCATCAAGACGCACCGGGCGTGAAGCTCGTGGTACCGCCGGGCGCGGTTCCCGCCGGGCAATCGGCGGACTTCTACGTGCGCGTCGTGCGGCGGTACGCCGCGTCGAAGATCGTGTTTGACCAGACCGACGCGGTGCGGGCGGCCGCGCAGTATGACGCGCCGCGCGACGGCGTGATCCTGCACCCGCTCTACGCGGCCCTGATCGACGCGGCCTCCACGCCGACGGGGCTCGGCCCGGTGCTCGAGTTCGGTCCGGAGGACGTCGAGTTTCAGGAGCCGCTCGAGATTCACATCCCGTTCGACAAGGACCGCGTCGATACCGACGAAGCGAAGCTGCTGACGATCTACTCCGGGCGGCTCGGCGACGACGATTTCTCGGGCGCACGGGCCACCGACATTCGCGTTGACTACGAGGCGGGTATAGTCATCGCGCGGGTGACTCACCTGAGTACCTGGCAGGCCGTGAAGCGCATCCTCTCGCCCATCGGGCATCGCATTGCGGGGTTGATCGCCCGGCCGTTCCTCGGTCTGCCCGAGGTGGGCAGCCTGACGAACGAGATGGTCCAGGAGCTGGTCTGCTCGGGGTTTCGGCCGCACGTGAAGGCGAACCGTCTCCCCGACCCGGTGTACTTCCTGTACTACCTGTCCTCGCCGATGGACGCGACCCCGGCCGAGCTCGACCCGGAGCAGAACGCCATCGACCGGCAATACTACCAGGGCCGTCGCGTCGTCACCGGGCAGGAGGTGCCGCTCGAAGACTGGCTGCTCGCGCAGCCGCAGGACAGCGTGACGCTGGCCCAACTGTTCGGGCAGGCGTACCGGCACACCGAAGGCGACGTGTTCCAGGCCCTCCTGCTGACGCACAACGTCCTGCGCGGCTTCGATGGACTGAACCGCTATGGGACGATCCGGGGCGACGCGCTGCACAGTCGACTCAAACAGACGTTCGGCGACGACGAGGTCGGCCACCGTTACCACTACTTCGGCATGGCGTCTTTCGCCTTCGTCATGCGGCTCTACGGCGGGATCAGCTCCGACTTCTACCGCGGGCTTGAGGTACCGATCTTCGACGTGGACGAGGAGCTGGTGCGCGCCACGATCTATCTCGAGGAATGCCTCGTGTCGGGCGATTGCCTCACAAAGCCGGAGGAATACGCCGTCGATCTCGCGGGCCGAGACACCGGCCAGGACCTGGCCGACGTTGTGTTCCAGGGGTTCACGTTCGGCGCCGGGCGCTTCGAGGGCGTGGACCTCGGTGAAGTCTCCGATCGGTTCGGGGTCGACGACGGCGCCTGCCTGACGGTCGAGATTCAGGGCGAGCGCGAGTACGTCGTGGGCGAGGAGGTCTCCCTCCAGGCGGTGATCAGCGGCGGAACTCCGCCGTACACCGTGTCCTGGCTCCTGCTCGGCCAGACCCTGGCCACGGGGCTTGCGTTCTCGCATTCGTTCCCCGAGCCGGGCAGCTACACGTTGCGTGTGAGCGTGACCGACGCCAGTTCCCTCGGGAAGGAGTTGGGCGTGACCGTTACCGTGCGCGCGGCGGCGCCGCCGTCCGCCGAGTGGCTGGTCTACTACGTCGATAATGTCCGCTGCTGGGACGCGCCGACCCTCGGCATCACCACGCGGAGCGACTTCGATACCTGGCGCTCCACGGCTTCGTACTCCGGCGGCGGCGTGGACCACAGCATCCAGGCGATCAAGGTCGAGCTCCAGGGCGGCTTCGCCAGCGCCCAGGCGGCGCTCGACTGGGTGTGTCCCCGTTTCACCTCACGGTTCCAACACTACTGGTGCGGGCAACACGTGTGGATGGACGGCCAGTACTGGTGGCCGTATCTCGACTGCGACTTCAACTCGTTGCCCGTGGATAGCACCTACCGCGAGTAGGTCGCGCCGCGCAGGCGCTCCCGGTTCAGCGCGGGCACGTCGCCATGCCGGATAACCGGCCGGCGCGTCCCGATGGCCCGCAGCTCTCAGAACGTGTAGGTCACAGAGTACGACAACTCGCCGACCTCCACCGTGATCGCATCATAGACGCCGGCCTCGCCGCCGGGCACGCCGAACGTGATCTGACCCGCCGCGTCCGTGTCGGCCATGCCGCTGTCGTAGTACCCGTCCGTCCCGGAGACGCTGTAGATCACCGGCGCACCGCTGACGGCCGGAAAGACCGTGACCGTCACCGTCACCCCCTCGTTCGGCGCCGGATCGAGCGGGCTCGGCACGGCGTGGATCGAAACCACGTCTTCCACGGATGTCCCGGTCGCCGCGACCTCGCTGAAATCGACCGTGATCGTCTGTCCGACGGTCTCCGCCGTGACAGGCACGGCCGGGAAGTCGATCGTGAGCTGGTTGCCCGCGGCGGGCGGCTGGAAGTTCGTGATCGTGACGGGCAGATAGCCCGGTATCGAGATCGTGAACGTCCCTCCGGGCTCAGGCATGACCCCCGCGAACGCCTGGCCGACCTTCGTTTGCCCGGCGGCAAACGAACACACGCTGCCGTCCTCGCGGTGGAAGTCCTTCTGGTTGCCGGAGCCGCAGGAAGACGAAGGGGCCGACCACCACCAGGTGACGGCGGACGCGATGCCGCCGCCGATCAGGGCCGCGCCGCCGACTACAATCGACACCGGCGCGCTCACCACGACTACGCCGGTGGTGACCAGCACGTAAGCCGTGCCGCCGGCCACGGCGCCGCCGGCGACCCCGCTGATGGCGGAGATCGCGCGCCGGAACGAGCTGGTGGAATAGCGCGTCCGGATGTCATTCAGCTCGGCCTGCAACGCCTGGGCCTGGGCGCCGTCGGTTTGATAATTGGGATGGCGCTGCATGGCCCCCTGCACCTCGCGGTGGGCGTCACCCACGTCTTTTCCGACCCCGTGGATCAGCCCAAGCGGCGGCCCCACGGGCGCCCCCGGTACCGACATACCCTGCGCATCATCGCGGCGCTTCTGCGCGGCCGCGTCGACCTGGTCGGCGTACGCATTGACCTGCTCGCCGGCCGCCACCCAGGCGTTCGTCGATGCGACGTAGCGATTCCACAGATCGAGCACGTCGTCGAGGTTCCCTTCCGTGATCGCCTTGCCTTCCCACTCCTGAGTCAACGACACGAACTCGATGTGCTTTTGTCCAAAGTCGGCGGCGGCGATATTGAAGTCGTTCAAGGCTTGGGCGGCCTGCTGCGCCGCGGTCGTGTCCGTTCCATTTTGCGGGATGCCCTCCACGCGCGTCATTCCCCGGTTCTCGCTCTCCGCATTGCAGGACCAGGTGGCCGGCTCGGAATCAACGACCGTGTAGGTGCCCGCTGGAAGCAGGGCATCGGGTGTGGCGCGCCAGTAGGCATTGACGACGCCGCCTTGACCGGCCACGCCCGTCGTGGCCCACGGCCCATAGACAGTACCCCCGGCGGCGCGCAGGGCGATCGTACCGGCGTTGGCCGTGCCCAAGCCGTTGTTCCAGTGGTAGTTCTCAACCAGCGTGATTCGGTGGGCCTTGGCGAGCGTAAACACGGTTGGCTGCGTGGGCCCGTTGTTCACCGCGTAGATGTTGCCATTGTTGAAGAGTTCGATCGGCGTGTTGGTGTCAGCGCCGCCGTTGCCGGGGTCGTTGGCGTCGGCGGCCTGGTTCGGATCGCCCGTCGTGTCCGTGGGGCAGCCGCCAATCAGGCTGAAGCCCGCCGCTATCGCGAGGGAGATCAGGAGCCGAGTGGAGCGCGTCGGGATTGCCATGGAGAGTACCTCGCCAATGTGGGCGCCTGGCAAGCGGGCCGGAGCCGTCGGCTCACACGCGGAGGGCGGCAACCCGCCGATCGCCAAGCCCGGAGGTCGTTATCGGATCGTCGGTCGACACGAGTAAACCGGGCCTCCCCGGTTGGACGCCGCGGACCACACGCAGCGGATTGACCGCCCCCCCACCGCGCGCTTGACACGGCGGACCTCAGCGGGGATGAATTGGCCGGACCTGTGCCCAACGCGTACCGTTTGGACTACTTCGTGACCCATCAATCCCCAGGTGAGCTCGACACCGCCGCTGACGCACCCCCGTCCCCCGTGCCCGCCAAGTGGCACTTGCATCGTCGCATGTACAACTGGGTCCTCCACTGGGCCGAGACGCCGTACGGGGCCGTGGCACTGTTCGCCCTGGCCTTCGCCGAATCGAGCTTCTTCCCGATTCCGCCGGACGTGCTGCTGATCGCCTTGGTACTCGGGGCGCGGCGGCGTTGGTGGCGGCTGGCGGGTTTGTGCACGATCGGCAGCGCCGCAGGCGGACTCGCGGGGTACGGGATCGGCTACGGGCTCATGGAGGCCGTCGGCTGGCGGATCATCCATTTCTACCACGCGGAGGACTACTGGGCCCAGGTCACCGATCTGTACGCGCGTTATGATTACTGGATCGTGTTCGGCGCGGCGTTCACGCCGATCCCCTACAAGGTGTTCACGATCGCGTCCGGCGCGTTCGACATGAACATCGTGGGCTTCGGACTGGTGTCGGCCGTCGGGCGCGGAGCGCGGTTCTTCCTCGTGGCCGGGCTGCTGTACGTGTTCGGCCCGCCGATGCGGCGTTTCATCGACCGGCACTTCGACTGGCTGTGCGTGGCGTTCACCGTGCTGCTGATCGGCGGCTTCCTGGCAATCAAGTATTTGATGTAGGCGAAGGACGCCGGCGATGGAGCAAGGCTGGGCGTGGTGGATCGGCTTCAACGTCTTCGTCCTGGCGATGCTGGGCATCGACCTGGGCGTGTTTCACCGCCGGTCGCACGAGATCAAGCTCAAAGAGGCCCTGCTGTGGAGCGCGGTGTGGATCCTGGTCGCGCTGCTCTTCAACCTGGGCCTTTGGCGCGGCTGGATCGCGTCGTACCCGCCCGACGAGCGCCTGCACGTTGCAACGACCTTCCTGACGGGCTACCTGGTGGAGAAGTCGCTCAGCGTTGACAACCTGTTCGTCTTCGCCGTCATTTTCACGTATTTTGCGGTGCCGGCCTCCTACCACCACCGCGTGCTCTTCTACGGCATCCTGGGGGCGCTCGTCTTTCGCGCGATCTTCATCTTCGGCGGCCTGTGGCTGATCGAGCAATTCCACTGGATGATCTACGTCTTCGGGGCGTTCCTGATCTTCACCGGAATCAAGCTCGGCTTGACTAAGGACAAGGAGATTCACCCGGAGAAGAACCCGGTCATCCGCATGATACGCGCGGTCCTGCCGATCACGCCGCACTACGTCGCCGGGCACTTCCTGACGCGCTTCGCCGGCCGATGGATGGCGACGCCGCTGCTGCTGGTGCTGGTTTTCATCGAAATCACGGACGTCATCTTCGCGCTGGACTCGATTCCCGCGATCATCGGGATCACGCACGACCCGTTCGTCATCTACACGTCCAACGTGTTCGCGATCCTCGGCCTGCGCGCCCTGTACTTCGTCCTCGCGGCCATTCTCCGGCTCTTCCGCTACCTGTCGTACGGCCTGGCCGTGCTGCTGGTGTTCATCGGGTGCAAGATGGTGGCCGAGCCGATCCTGCACGCGAAGATGTCGCCGGCCCTTTCGCTGTGCATCGTGGCCGCCATCCTCAGCGTCGCGATCCTGGCGTCGTGCCTCGTGCCGAGGCGCCCGTCTGCGGAACCAGATTCGCCGCCAGCCCAATGACCGGCGGCAAGCGTCACCGGGCACTGCGGGCTACGCCAGCAGAACCATTGAGCGCAATATAGTCATTCAACCACTTTCGTATCCCTGTATATTCGCCGCCGGTCGCACTTGACGGCTGCAAGCGCACGCTTAAAATAATCGTTTGAAACTACTACTTCTCATGGACGGCGCCGAATGAGCCCGCCAGACCGTCAGTCCCACACATGCCGTCGCCTGCTGGACGCCGCCGGTGAGGTGTTTGCCGAGTGCGGCTTCCGCCGCGCGACGGTGCGTGAGATCTGCCGGAGGGCGCAGGCGAATATCGCTGCCGTCAACTACCACTTTCGCGACAAAGAGGGGCTCTACGCGGCCGTCCTGGGTGACGCGCATCGTACGGCGCATGAGAAGTACCCGGTCACGCTCGGCCTGGGAGCCAATCCGACGCCGCTGGAGCGGCTGCGTGCGTTTGTCCGCAGCTTTCTGCTGCGTCTGTTCGATCCCGGCCGGCCGGCGTGGCACGGCCTGCTGATGGCCCGCGAGATGGTCGAGCCGACCAAGGCGCTGGACGCGTTGATCGAGGAATCGATCCGCCCGCGCTACGATCTACTGCTGGGAATCGTGCGCGATCTCCTGGGTCCCGGAACAGCCGATGACCTCGTGTGGATGTGTGCGAATAGCGTCATTGGCCAGTGCATGCACTATCACCACGCGCGCCACGTGTTGCCGAAGCTTCAGCGCCAAGCGCCTGCCGGCACCGCCGACGTGGAACGCTTGGCCGAATACATCGTGGAGTTCTCGCTAGGGGGCATCGACCGCTTGTCGGGGTCCCGGAGGACAACTGGGTGATGACAAACGCTGTGCGAACCGCGCTGGCGGTAGCCGGAACGCTGGTGTTGGCCCTGTCCGGCTTCGGCTGCTCGAAGCCGGGTGCTGCCGCCGGGCAGGCGGTGCGGGAAACGCCTGTGACCCCGGTGGTTGTCGCCAGTGCGGAGAAGCGGGACGTGCCGGTGCAGATCCGCGCGATCGCGCGCGTGGAGGCGTACGCGACGGTCACGGTTCGGCCGCAGGTCGGCGGACAGGTCGTCGGGGTGCACTTCTCGGAAGGCCAGGAAGTGAAGGCGGACGACCTGCTCTTCAGCATCGATTCCCGGCCGTATGAGGCGGCCCTGCGTCAGGCCCAGGCGAACCTGGCGCGCGACACCGCGCTCGCTAAGGATGCAGAAGAAGAAGCGGCCTGGAAGGCGGACCTGATGCGCCAGAACGCCGCCGCGCAACGCGAGTACGACAGCAGCCGGGCGCACGCGGAATCCCTGCGCGCCACGGTGGATGCGGACTTGGCGGCCGTCGAACGCGCCGAGCTCGATCTGGCGTATTGCACCATCCGCTCGCCGCTGGCAGGACGCACGGGCAGCTTGCTCGTGCATGCCGGGAATATCGTCGAGGCCAACAAGACGGCCCTTGTGGACATCAACCAGATACACCCGATCTACGTGGCGTTCGCGGTTCCGGAGCAACACCTTTCGGCCGTGAAGCAGGAGCAGGCTGGCGGGCCACTGCTGGTGGAGGCGTTCATCCCGAACGAAGATGCCCCTCCGGCCCGGGGCACGCTGACCTTCATCGACAACCAGGTCGATCGGTCCACGGGAACCATCACGTTGAAAGGGACATTCGAAAACGAACCGCGGCGGCTGTGGCCTGGGCAGTTCGTCACTGCGGTCTTGACGCTGCGGATGCTGCCGGACGCCGTGGTGGTTCCGACCGCGGCGCTGCAAACCGGGCAGGCCGGGCAATTCGTCTTCGTGGTCCGCGACGACCAGACGGTCGAGATGCGGCCGGTGGTCGCGGGCATGGCCGTCGGCGGGGACACGGTTGTCGATCAGGGGCTGAGCGCGGACGAGACGGTGGTGATCGACGGGCAACTCCGGTTGGTCGGAGGGTCGAAGGTCAGTATCCGGGAGCAGCGTCCGGGCAGCGGGGCAACAGCGCAACAAGGCGCTGAGACAGCAGGACAACCGGGCGGTGAGGTGAGCGGCGCATGAGCATTGCCGCATTCTTCATTCGCCGGCCCGTCACCACGACGCTCCTCATGCTGAGCGTGGTCGTCTTCGGCGCGATGGGCTATCGCCTTCTGCCGGTGAGCGATCTGCCCAACGTGGACTTCCCGACGATTCAGGTGTCCGCCACGCTGCCGGGTGCCAGCCCGGAGACGATGGCCTCCTCCGTGGCGACGCCGCTGGAGCGCGAGTTCTCGACGATCGCGGGGATCGACTCGATGACTTCCTCCAGCACCCTGGGCAACACCCAGATCACGCTGCAATTCAACCTGGACCGGAACATCGACGCTGCCGCGCAGGACGTGCAGGCCGCAATTTCCCGCGCCGGCGGGCGGTTGCCGCCGGACATGCCCACGCCGCCGTCGTACCGCAAGGTGAACCCGGCGGACCAGCCGGTGCTCTACCTGGCGCTGACCTCGCCGTCGCTGCCGCTGTACACGCTAAACGAGTACGCGGACACGCTGATGGCCCAGCGGATCTCAATGGTGGCGGGCGTGGCCCAGGTGAATGTGTACGGGGCGCAGAAGTACGCCGTGCGGGCGCAGCTCGACCCCCACAAGCTGGCCGCGCGGCAGATCGGCATCGACGAGGTCGCGGCGGCCATCCGCAACGCCAACGTGAACCTCCCGACGGGAACGCTCTACGGGCCGGAGCAGGCCCTGACGATCGAGTCCACGGGGCAACTGCTCGACGCCGCCGCCTACCGTCCGCTGATCGTGGCCTATCGCAATGGGAGCCCGGTGCGCCTGGACGAGCTGGGCCGCGTGATAGACAGCGTGGAGAACGACAAGACCGCGGCCTGGTACGTCGATCAGCGGGCGATGGTGTTGGCGATCCAGCGACAACCCGGCACGAACACGGTCGCCGTGGTCGATGCGGTCAAGGCCCTGCTGTCGTCCTTCCAGGCCCACCTGCCGGCGTCGGTCACGATCCACGAGCTGTACGACCGCTCGGAGTCCATCCGCGAGTCGGTGGCGGACGTCAAGTTCACGCTGTGGCTGACGCTCTCGCTGGTCGTCATGGTCATCTTCCTGTTCCTGCGGAACGTGACGGCCACGACGATACCGAGCATCGCGATGCCCATGTCCATCGTGGGGACGTTCGCCGTCATGTACCTGCTGGGGTACAGCCTCGACAACCTGTCGCTGATGGCGCTCACCCTGTCGGTGGGCTTCGTGGTGGACGACGCGATTGTCATGCTCGAAAACATCGTGCGCCACCTGGAGCTGGGCGAGGGCGTGTTCGAGGCGGCGCTCAACGGGGCCCGCGAGATCGGCTTCACCATCGTCTCCATGACGCTGTCGCTGGTCGCCGTGTTCATCCCGGTGCTGTTCATGGGCGGGATCGTCGGCCGGTTGTTCGAGGAGTTCGCGGTGACGATCGGCGTGGCGATCCTGATCTCCGGGGCCGTCTCGCTGAGCCTGACGCCGATGATGTGCAGCCGCTTCCTGCGGCCGCCGAGCACGATCCGCCACGGCCACCTGTACGCCGTGTCCGAACGCTTCTTCGAGGGCCTGCTCCACGGGTACGCCTGGGGGTTGCGCGGCGTGCTGCGCCACCGCCGCAGCACGATGGTGTTCTCGGCGGTGATCCTGGTGCTGACGGTCTACCTGTTCCAGCGCGTCCCCAAGGGCTTCTTCCCCAGCGAGGACGCGGGCCGCATCTTCGCGCAGACCGAGGCCGCCGAGGGAACCTCGTTTGAGGCCATGGTGCGCCATCAGCAGGCGGCGGCGGCGGTCGTCCAGGCCGACCCGAACGTGGAGGCGTTCATGTCCGCCGTCGGCGGCGGCCCGCGTGCCGCCGGCACCAACGCCGGCTTCATGTTCATCAAGCTCAAGCCGCGCCGGGAGCGCGCGCTCTCCGTGGATGAGGTCATTCAACAGTTGCGCCCGAAGCTCGCGGAGGTGCCCGGAATCCGCGTGTTCATGCAGAACGTCCCCTCGATCCAGATCGGCGGCCAGCTTACCAAGAGCCAGTACCAGTACACGCTTCAAAGCCCGGACACCGACCGGCTCTTCCGCTATGCGCCGTTGCTGGCGGACAGGATGCGCTCGCTCCCGGGCTTTCAGGACGTCACCACCGACCTGCAACTGAAGAACCCGCAGATCACCGTGGAGATCGACCGGGACAAGGCGTCCACGCTGGGCGTGTCGGCCGCGCAAATCGAGTCCGCGCTGGCGAACGCCTATGCTGCCCAGCAGGTCTCCACGATCTACGCACCGAACAACCAGTACCAGGTGATTCTGGAGCTGGCGGGCGAGTACCAGGACAGTGCCGCCGCCCTCGCGCTGTTGTATGTCCGCTCGACCACGGGAGAGTTGGTGCCCCTGGAGGCCCTGGCCCGGCTGGTGCCGGGCGTCGGTCCGCTCTCGGTCAATCACGCGGGCCAGTTGCCGGCGGTGACCGTGTCCTTCAATCTCCAGCCCGGATACGCGCTGGGCGATGCGGTCGCGGCGGTGGACGACCTGGCCCGCCAGGTGTTGCCGGCGGACTTCAGCACGAGCTTCCAGGGAACGGCGCAGGCGTTTCAGGCATCGTTGCGGAACCTGATCCTGCTGCTCGTCGTGGCGATCCTCGTGATCTACATCGTGCTGGGAATCCTCTATGAGAGCTTCATCCACCCGCTGACGATCCTCTCGGCGCTGCCGTTCGCGGGCTTCGGGGCCCTGGTCACGCTGCTGCTCTTCAACGTCGAGGTGAGCATCTACGCCTTCGTCGGGATCATCATGCTGATCGGGCTCGTCAAGAAGAACGGCATCATGATGGTCGACTTCGCGCTTGAGGCACAACGCGGCGAGGACAAACCACCCGTGGATGCCATTTACGACGCATGCCTGGTCCGCTTCCGGCCGATCATGATGACCACCATGTCGGCCCTGATGGGCACGCTGCCGATCGCGCTGGGGTACGGGGCCGGCGGCGAGTCGCGGCGTCCGCTCGGCCTGGCGGTGGTCGGCGGGCTGCTCTTCTCGCAGTTTCTCACGCTGTTCGTGACGCCGGTGTTCTACGTGTACATGGAGAGGGTGCGGAACCTGTTCCGCGGGCGGCGTCACGCCCACCACGCCCCGGTCATGCGGCCGGCGCGCGAACCAGTGCCCGAACCGAGTTTCGCGCCGTCCTCGCGACCATAAGTGTCCCTTGAAGAAGAAGACTGACTCCGCGCCGGCGGGCTCTCGCGGTAGCGCTGCATGTTTCGCCCGCAGTGCCGGTATCCCTCCCCAACGGACCGAGAAGACCAACCGCCTCAGAGCGCTGACCCCCGTCCCGTCCTGCACCACCCCCGCCGCTCGACGCGCTACACGTTGCGCAGACGATGACCGAGCTTGTACTTCTTGGTTTCGAGGTACCGGCGGTTGTGCTCGGTAGCTTCCATTTCAAGCGCGAACTGCTCGACGATCGCCAGGCCGTAGACCTCCAGACGGCTCACCTTCTTCGGGTTGTTGGTCAGGATGCGGATCTTGTGCAGTCCGATGTCACGGAGAATCTGGGCACCGATGCCATAGTCGCGATGATCGTCTCGAAACCCCAGCACCTGGTTGGCCTGCACCGTGTCCAGCCCGGAGTCCTGGAGGCGGTACGCGTGCAGCTTGTTTTCCAAACCGATGCCGCGGCCTTCCTGCCGCAGATATATCAGCGCCCCACGCCCCTCGCGCGCGATCATCTCCATCGCCGCCCGGAGCTGCTGCCCGCACTCGCACCGTGCCGAGCCGAACACGTCGCCCGTGAGACACTCGGAGTGCACGCGCACCAACACCGGCTCGTCGATCGGCCGCACCTCCCCCTGCGCGTCCAGCTCGCCGACGCCGCCGCGGCACAGCGCGACGTGCGTACCCGGGTCCGTGCGGGCCCGGTAGGCGATCAGCAGCCAGTCGCCGAACTCGTTCTTGAGCGGCACGGTCTCCACGCGCTCCACCAGTCGCTCACGCTGCATGCGATATTCGATCAGGGCGGCAATCGTGCACATCTTGAGGTTGTGCCGCCGGCAGAACTCGATGAGCTGCGGCACCCGCGCCATCGTGCCGTCGTCGTTCAGCACTTCGATCAGACCCGCCCCTGGCAGCAGCCCCGCCAGCCGGCACAGGTCCACCGACCCCTCCGTCTGCCCCCCGCGAACCAACACGCCCCCGTCCCGCGCCATCAGCGGATTCACGTGCCCCGGCCGGATGAAATCCTCCGGCACCGCCTCCTCCGCGACCAGGTGACGGATCGTCGTGGCCCGGTCGAACGTCGAAACGCCCGTGGTGATCCCCAGGTGCGGGCCCGCGTCGACCGTAACGGTGAAATTCGTTCCGAACCGCGTGGTGTTGTCGGAGACCTGCGGCGCAAGATGCAGGCGCTTGCAGCGGCTCTGGGTCAGCGCGACACACAGCGTCCCGCGCCCGTGCCGCAACATGAAGTTGACTTTCTCCGGCGTGACCGCCTGCGCGGCGCAGACCAGGTCGCCCTCGTTCTCGCGTTCCTCGTCGTCGACCAGGACGATAAGGCGACCCTGGCGCAGCTCGGCGAGGATCTCGTCGATCGGGCTGAACGGGCTTTCGGTCTTGTCGCCGGCGGCCTCGTCGGTCATGTCACGCTCCCAGGTCCAACCCATTGATTCTACCGCCCGCCGGCCAGCGCTGCTATGCCGCTCCAACCGGTCGGCGCCAGGAGCTTCCGTGACAGATTCGCCGGGGCCCTTCCTCAGCCCCGGATGGCGTCCGTGCGCCCCGGCGGAAGTGTCCCGCACCCTATGTGCATGCGCTCCAGAGCAATCGGCCGAGCGTATTTTCCCGCGCTTCACGTAGCGTTTACCCGCTTTTTGCAGCACGCCGGCTGCGCATGTGTTATGCTTCACCCGGCGGTGGTTTGCACGGTGCGCCCGCGGGCGGGAGCGGTCGTTACCCAGCCGGTGCCGGGTCGGCTTCTCAACGTCTCGCGGGGCGGAGGTAGGGAACATCTCGCAGCACGGGTCGGTTCGTAAAGCCTTGGCGTATTGGGTCTTGTCAGCCGCAGCGCTCGCGGCGGTGGCCGCAGTGGTCCTGATCGTCGGCTCGCTGACGCCCGCGCGGGGCGAGTCCGAGGACGCGCCGCAGGACAACGAGGAACGCGAGGGGCTTCTGGACTCGTACGGCGTAGCGCCGCTCGAGCCCGGGGCGCCGGAGCCCTGGGGTGCCGGGCTCTCGGTCACGCCCTACTCCACGGTCAACCTCTTCACCGGCAGCCTGCTCACCGAGATTCCGCTCGTGGGCTTCGACCCGGTTGGCCCGGCGGTGCAATTCACCGTCTATCACAACAGTCAGGCCGCCAGTGCCGGCGCAGCCGCACGGGCCCAGGGCTTCGACCTAGGTCCCGGCTGGAGCACCAGTTACAGCGAGCACATCGTCGGCGACCCCAACGACCCAAGTGTGACGGTGGTCGAGGCGGACGGGCGCGAGAAGGTGTACACTCGCTCCGGCGCCAATTACACCCCGCCGCCGGGGTATTACGACCGCCTTACCTGGGATGCCCAGGAAGAGGAGTGGACGCTCACGCGGCTCGACCAGACGCGCCTGGTCTTCGCCGCCCCGTGCGATGACGACGTGTGGGGGCTGTCGTTCGTCTACGACAGCGCCGGTCTGGCCGTGACCGTCGGCCGCGATTCTGAAGAACGCTATCGTATCACGACGATCACGAGCGCGGCCTACGACCCCGGCGACCCGAACGACCCGAATGATCCATCGGGGCCGGTCGAGCTGACGTTGAGCTACGACGCCCAGACCGAGCAGCTCACGTCGCTCGTCGATCCGATTGGCCGGGAGTGGACGTTTGTGTACGAGACCAGCCAGCCGTATCGGCTCTGGGAGATCCACTGGCCCACCGACCAATGGGTCAGCGACACGCACATCAAGGTCATCTACGAGTCCAACCCTTCATCAGACCGGATCTGGCGGTTTCGCTCGCGCGACGCGATCTGGTGGGAATTCGAGTACACCGGCGGCCGCCTCAGCGTGGTAACTGACCCGTGGTACGAGATGCAGCGCTATAAGCAGGAGTTTGAGTATCTGGCACTCATGCAGTGGATCGGCGGGGTCTGGGTGCAATGGTACGACACGATTTACACCGATCGCCGGAACTACGACTGGCGATACCGGCTCGACGCGTCCGGCAATCTGCGCAGGTTAATCAATCCACAGATGTATTATCGGACGTGGTCCTACGACAGTGCCCACAACATGCTGACCGCCACCGACGAGCTAAGCAACACGTGGACCTACACTTACGGCTACGTCGGAAACGTGGCGACGGTAAGCAGCCCGCTCGGCGGCGACGACGCACAAACCTGGACGCTGACCTGGGAGCAGCCCGATCCGAGCGACGCGCCGAACTTCTGGCGCGTCATCCAGGTCACCGACCCCCTCGAACACTGGGTGCAGTATGAGTACGAGGATCCCGTCGACGCCACGCTCGTCACGGCGGTCGTCGAGCAGCAGGCGCTGACCGGCGACGCATATGGGAACTCCGTGACCACCCTGGAATACTACGGGAACGATCCCGCCGAGGCGCACGCCACCGGCCAACTGAAGCTGGTGAGGGACGCCAACGGCGTTGGCCACAAGTACGAGTACGACGAGCTTGGGTATCTCTCCCTTTACACAGAGGGGCTTATAGAGAACGGCGGCGACCAACGCGATGACGTCGCGCTCTTCTTCATCGGTCCGATCATCAGCGATCTCGTGGGCCGCACCTCCGCTATGAACGGCAGCGAGAAGTGCGCCGTGTTCGACCAGGACGGCAACAACAACGTGCAGGCGTCACACTGCTGCGACGGCCCGAGCGACGAGCGCATCCCCTGCGAGCGCTGCCCGGCGAACCCTGCCGGCAGAGCCTCGCGGCAGTTGGGACCGGCCCCCCTTTGGATCAACCTGGCGTACCAGGGGAACGACAGCACTAACGCTTATGATTCCGCCGGGCGTCCGACCACACTACGAAGCCGCTTCACTCCGAGTCTGGATGATGGGCCCTCCAACACGCGCTGCCGTGATCATGTGTTCGAGTACGATGCCCTGGGGCGCGTGGCCTCTGACAAGCTCACGACGGACGAGGCGATTGACAACCAGGGTCTGGTGCGCCAATTCACGTACACCTATGATCCGAACGGTCGCATCGCGACTGTCATCGGCCCCGACAGTGAGACGACAGGCTACACGTACGACGCCGTCGGGCGCCTCTCCTCCGTCGCGCGCGGGAACACCGGCGCGGTGTACTTCTACGACGCCGCGGGCCGGCTGGTGTCCGTGCAATACACCGACGGCGTGAACTTCACGGGGGCCTGGGACAACCGCACGTATGACGCCGCCGGACGCCTCGTGCTCATCGAGCACTACGACAGCGCCTGCACGGTCCGCCTATCGGTCGGCTACACGTGGAACCCGGATAACACGGTCGCCAGCCGGGTCGAGTACGACGGCACCGTGTCGCCCGAGCGGACCATAACCGTCGCGCACACCTACGACAACCGCCGCCGGCTGATCGAGGAAGAGGCGACCCTGGACGACGATCCGCCGGTGACGGTGTACCACTACGCTTATGAGTACGATCCGCTCGGGAACCGGACGATGAAGCACGATCTCGTCGCGGACCGGGTCACGTACTACGCCTACGACACCGACCAGGACCCCAACGATCCCAACGACTGGCGCTCGGAGTTCGCGCCCTGGATCGCCGGCGCGGACTTCCGGACCCGCAACAACCGGCTGGCGGAGTATCGCGAATATGGCCCGGCGGCACAGGACCGCCCGCTGGAGCGGACGGTATACTACACGTATCGGAGCACGGGTCACGTGGCGCATATCACGGTCCAGGACGAGCCGGCCACGCCGGGTCCGAGCATTGTGAAGGACCTGTTCCTGGCGTACGGGGCC
Source organism: Phycisphaerales bacterium (assembly GCA_022839625.1). Lineage (GTDB taxonomy): Bacteria > Planctomycetota > Phycisphaerae > UBA1845 > Fen-1342 > JALHJL01. Next base: position 97 of record JALHJL010000030.1, on the reverse strand, counting down.
GACGAGAAGATGGCGGCCGCGATCTGGGAGGAGTGGCAGCACGACCCGAACAACCCGGGCGACCCGAACAACCCGACCTGGCCGTGGCCGGCCAACT
>JALHJL010000149.1 GCA_022839625.1 Phycisphaerales bacterium | reverse complement strand
CAGCTGGTTAACGGCCCGAGAGATGGAGAGACGCATGGCCGCGAAGAACGATGCCGCCGACCTGGCGAACGAGATCGACGCCCTGCGGCGGATGACGGTGAAGGAGCTCCGCCGCCGGCACGTTGAGCTGTTTGGCGAGGAAACCCGGGCGGGCAACCGCCAGTACCTGTTCCGGCGGATCGCGTGGCGGATGCAGGCCTTGGCCGAAGGCGACCTGACCGAGCGTGCGCGCCGCCGGGCCCAGGAACTCGCCCGAGACGCGGATCTGCGCCGCCGGCCGCCGCACGAGCTGGCGATGCCGCCGGCACCGGGCGACCTGAAGACGGTGACCGGGCAGATCGCATTGTCGCGCGACGACCGCCTGCCGATGCCGGGCCAAACGCTCAATCGCCCGTACAAAGGACACGTGTACGAGGTGAAGGTGCTAACGAACGGATTCGAGTATGACGGGCGGGCGTATCGGTCGCTTACCGCGGTCGCGCATGCCATCACCGGCTCACACTGGAATGGCTGGCATTTCTTCGCCGAGGCGACGCCCACCCGGTCGCGTAACGAGGGCCGATAGACGTGAACCGCAACGGAAATGGCAAGGCGAATGGCCAATCGCGGGACGCCGCGAAGCCGGTCCGGTGCGCGATTTACACGCGCAAGAGCACCGAGGAGGGGCTCGAGCAGGACTTTAACTCGCTGGACGCACAGCGCGAGAGCGCCGAGGCCTACATCGCCAGCCAGAAGGCCGAGGGCTGGGTGTGCCTGCCAGACCGCTACGACGACGGCGGCTTCACCGGCGGCAACATGGATCGGCCGGCGGTCCAGCGCATGATGGCGGACATCGAGGCTGGCAAGGTCGACTGCGTGGTCGTCTACAAGGTGGATCGCCTCAGCCGATCGCTGCTCGACTTCGCGAAATTGATGGAGGTCTTCGAGAGGCACAAGGTCTCGTTCGTCTCGGTGACGCAGCAGTTCAACACCACGCATTCGATGGGCCGGCTCACGCTGAACATCCTGCTGTCCTTCGCACAATTCG
>JALHJL010000148.1 GCA_022839625.1 Phycisphaerales bacterium | reverse complement strand
ATCGGTTTTTGGTGTTACTGGTGTTTCTTCTGCATGTGGTTGGGATGTTGGGGTGGAATCTGGTGTTACTGGTGTTGGTTCGGCTGTTGGAGGTACTATAGGCTCCAGTTTTTTCTCTGTTCCAGTGTTTGGTTGAATCTGCTGTCCACCGGATCCTCCGAAACCAGCGTCTGGTGGCTGGGTAACTGTAGAAGTGGTAGTGGTTCCAGAATCTGATTCTGGGCCTTTAATTTCTGGTGTAAATCCAGTTTCTGCTGGTGTTTCCAGTTTCTGGCCGCATTTCACACAGAACTTGGATGTAGCCGGATTTGCTGCGTGGCAGTTAGGACATTCCTTGGTATTGGTACTGCCGGTTGTGGTACCGGTAACAGTTTCTGCTGGAGTTTCCAGTTTCTCCCCACAGTCTATACAAAACTTAGCTGTTGTTGGATTGGTAGTGTGACAATTTGGGCATTCCCTGGTACCTGCCGTGCGGGTTGTGGGTCTTCCTCTCGGCCCTTGGTAGTCAACTCCTCTCCTTCTAGCCTTTAACCTTTTATTTATTTCATCACTTGAAACCATGAAAAACACCTCTTTTAATAAGTTAAATTTTGCTTATAATTTACTTTTTTTACTTTTTCTATTAGTTCTTTTTTATTGTTATGATTTAATAATTTCCCATATAGAAACTATTATATAGTACTAAACAACTAACTGATGCCGAAAACATTCAATACTTAACAATGGGATTTTATCCTTGATTCAAATAGTAAAATTATATGGAGATAAAAATATGGATACATTCATTACAGTTAATCAAGCCATTTCTATCTCACCAATTTTTTATTTGATTTTTACGGTATTGCTGGGATTTGTATATCATTTAATACGCAATACGGAATATAAAGGCACTTTAAAGGTAAGTGTTGTTATTGGTATAGTTATCGGCTTGATAATTAATATCAATACTGATTTGGTTAAATACATAATTTTGGATTTAGTTTTTATTATTTTAGTACTTCTTGGAGGTTTTTTTGCTATTGGACTTAAA
>JALHJL010000093.1 GCA_022839625.1 Phycisphaerales bacterium | reverse complement strand
CATCGGCAGCTCCTGTTCTCTTGATGTCCTTGCAGAACAACAAGATAGAACGGGACTGCCGTTGGCTCATCTACGCCCCGGAATTCGGAGATGAACCAAAAACTTGCCGGACGGGGGCCGACCCGGAACACCGGTCATGCGCGAGCGCGTGGACCAACCAACCCGCCGGCCTGGCCTCGCCGCAGGTGTCTGTCCGAGAACGGCCCGTCCAGGCCAACGGGGCGAGATTGTGTTCGAAAGGCGAGCACCTGCTCGACCCGTACGGGCTACCGGTTGCGCTCGTTCTGCGCGCGGGCGACGCTCACGAGTGAGGCTCCGCGAAGGTCCGCTTCGAGCGTTGTGAGAATGCGTTGTAGACCCTGGCTCCAGCCGCGGACCAGCTTGTCCGGTTCCTCGCCGCCCACCGAAACGTGCTCGGAGTAGGTTCGATCGAATACGACGTTAGTGCGCGTGCCTCCCTCGGCTAGCAGAAAGAAGTGGATGGACAGCACGGCCTGTGGCGCAGTAGCGTCTGTGTAGTCACCGTAAAGGCTGGTCACGACGGCTTCCAGCACCAGGTCGTGGTCGGCCGCGCTGCTCCCGGCACAGGTCGTGCGGAAAGCACCGCTGTCGCACAACCACGCAATGGCCTGATCGGTCACCAGCTCGGATGGCGGAGCGATGAATTCGACGTAGTAGTCGCGCTTGAACTCAGCTTCGCCGAGCCGGTAAACGAACTGCGGCTGGTGATACGGCGGCGACACGCGGAATTGGCGCACGCGCATTGTCGCGCTCGCCGGCGGGTTGACTCGCTCGGGGCGCTGCGGGGTTTCCAGCGCGAAGCACCGCTTGGCCGGGTATGGACGATTCAGGGCGGTACACCCCGCGAGCAGGGCGAAGAGGCCGGTCGAGGCGCTGAGAACAACTCGCCGTTTTGAAAGACGCATGGTTATTTTCCTCGTTTCAGTTCGATGTGCGGCGGCGCATCACCAAAAATGATGCGCGACGGGTAGTCCTTGGCTTCGCCAGTCAGCCGAGTGAGGTCATCCGAAACGACTCGCAGATTCTCGATGATGACGCGTATGTTCGGCTGCTCCTCTCGCAAAGTGTCGTCAATGGTCTTGAGCGCACCGCGAAGACGGGCCATGGTCGCTGGAAGCTGATCGGCGGTGCCAGCGACTTGGGTAAGGATCGTCTCCACACGCTGGTCGTTCAGCAGATCATCCACTCGGCCCGCGGCACTGCGCAGGCTCTTGATGGCGATTTGCGTGTCGTCTTTTGAATGGTCCACGACCTCGCGCAGTCCCGCCAGGGTGGCACCGGTGTCGTCAATAGCTTTCTCCAGCGCCGGCTTGGCAAGCAGATGATTGAGCTTCGCATTGCTGTCGCGCAATTCGTCCAGCAGCGCGATCACGCGCTGCTGCACCTCATCGATATGAACCTGCTGGATCGTCTTGTTGGCGTTGTCCAGAAAGGCGCCCAGATCCTCGCCGAGTTGCGCGACGTCGACCTGACCCAGCTCGCGCATGGACTTCTCCAGAGAAGCGACCATCGCTCCGAAGGAACTGGGCGCGGACGGCACATAGAGATTGTGCGGTGTCCACGGAACCTCGATGGCGGGAAAAACCCGCGGGTCGAGGAGTTCGGCGGTGAGGAAGGCCGTTCCGGTCAGACCGGCGGCAGCCAACCGCATGCGCAACCCCTGCCCGACCACTTCTTCAAGGTGGCCGGTGATTTGTTCGCGCGTCATGCCGGGGAAGGCCCTGAGATCGATGCCGAACAGCACGCGCACGTACATGCGCTCGTCGACCGATGCACTGACGGGCGCGCCGTACTCGGCCGCAACGAACGTGATTCGCTGGACCACACCGACGGGCACACCGCGATACTTCACGGGCGCGCCGACGTCCAGGCCCTGGACAGGCTCCTTGAAATAGGTTTCCACCTCAATGCGATCCACGAAGTAGTTGCCGCCGCCCAGGTAGACCACGGACGCAACGAGCGCGAGGCTTCCGAGAATGACGAAGAGCCCCAACTTGAAGTAACCACTCTTGGTGCTCATGGGTAGTCTCCGGTAGCCTGCAAACCCCTGCATTCATTTCGCGGAGGCGCAAGGTGGGTTGTGGTTGGAGGCCGACGCGTGAGGAAGGCGCGCACCGATTCGTTGGGGCAGTGATCACGTAATTCAGCCGGCGGCCCCAGCGCCACCACGGTCTTTGTGGCCGCATCCAGAATGACCACGCGGTCGGCGATGGCGAAGATACTCGGCAACTCGTGCGACACGATGACAAACGTCGTGTGCAGCAGCCCGGCCAGGCGCAGAATCAGGGCGTCCAACTCCGCGGACGTGATCGGGTCCAATCCGGCGGAAGGCTCGTCGAGAAAGACGATCTGCGGATCGAGCGCGATGGCCCGGGCGAGCGCGGCGCGCTTGGTCATCCCGCCGCTGAGTTCCGCCGGCAGCTTGTGCAGCGCGTCCTCGAGGCCGACCAGCTTCAGCTTGGAAACCGCGATCATGTCGATCGCGTCGGGCGGAAGGTCCGTGTGCTCTTCCAGAGGCAGGCGCACATTCTCGAGCACGGTGAGCGAGCCAAACAGCGCGCCGCCCTGGTAGGCCACGCCGATTCGCCGCAGCAGGCAGGCGAGCTCCGCCCCCGCAGCCTGCCCGATATCGCAGCCGTCGATGAGGATTCGGCCGCCCGCCGGTTTGCACAGACCGATCATGTGCTTGAGCAGGGTGGTCTTGCCGCAGCCCGAACCGCCGGCGATCACAAACACCTCGCCCCGCTTGATCTCCAGCGAGACATGGTCCAGCACGAGACGGCCGTCGTACTCGGCGACGAAGTCGTCGACCCGGATGAGCGGTTCCCCGGCCGGATTGGCAGCACGCTCGTTCATCAGATCCCCAGGCGAAAGTACGCGGCGCCCAGCAGCCAGTCGGCCGCGATGATCAGGACAATCCCCGTTACCACCGCCCGGGTGGTCGAATCGCCGACGGCCCCCGGGCCCTGCTTGGTGACTAGTCCGCGTTGACAGCCGATGGCGGCAACCAGCAAGGCGAAGACCAGCATCTTGAAGAGCCCCCCCAGCAGATCAACGTAGTTCACGACCTCCAGCGTGCGCCGCCAGAAAGTCGCCCACGGGTACCCAAGAGAGGCAAATACAGCGTAACCACCGGCGATGCTGATCAGATTCACGAACACGCACAAGAACGGCAGGACCAGAACCGTCGCCAGCACGCGCGGCACAATGAGAAAACGCACCGGCGAGAGCCCCATGGTCGAGAGCGCGTCGAGTTCCTCTGTGACTTTCATCGTGCCGACTTCGGCCGCAAAGGCCGAGCCCGTGCGCCCGGCCGCGAGAATCGCCGTAATCAAGGGGCCCAGCTCGCGGAGAACGGCGACGGCGATGATGTCGGCGACGTATACGTCGGCGTCCGCCCCAAAGTTCCGCAGCGGAGCCGCCGTCTGGTAGGCGACAATGGCGCCGACGAGGGCTCCGAGGAGGCTGGCCACGGGCAGCGCGTTGACGCCGGCCTTTTCGGCCACCATGCGCACATCCCGCCAGCGGACCTGCCGGGGATGGCGGATGGCCCAGCAGAGTGCAGCGATCACTTCGCCGGTAAAGGTGATCATTTGCAGGGCGTCGCGCAGAAGTTCGCTCGCGGACCTGCCGACCCGCACCAGAACGGGCGCGGGAGGCGGAGGATCCAGGGCACAGACCGTCGGATCATCCAGGGAAGCCATCTCGACCAGCGGCGCGAGCTTGGCCGGAAGCCCGTGAATGGTCGCTTGGCCGCCGTTGCGGGCCGCAATCCGGCGCAGTTCGATCAGCAGACCCACCCCGGCTCCATCGCAATACTCGACGCCGGATGCATCGATGTCCGTTGCGGCAGCGCGCCCCTGCCGAAGCGGTTCGACCACGCGTGCCCAGTTCGCCGCAACGCTGGCCGCGTCGAGGCGGCCACTCAGGATGACCCGGGCGTCCTGGCCGGCGGTGACCTCGACATCGGCAATGGAGTTTTCAACGCCTCGGTTCTTCATGGCTTCACCCGACCAACTCATTTAACTCTTGCCACGCTTCAGTGCTCTGTTGAACAGGATTCACAGCCGCGACGAGGCATGTTTCATCATCGCCCGCCGGCTGCCCCCCTCGAAACATCCGCGCTGAACCGACAACGTGGTCCCGCAATGCCGCGGCCGTACTCGCCGGGGCCCGAACGACCACATCGAGGCGCTCGTCGCCGAAATCCTCGTGAGCAGCATTCCTGCTCTCCGTGATGCCGTCGGTGAACAGGACCAGGCGGTCACCGGGCAGTAGCTGCACGGTCTGCTCGGGATATACGCTTGCCTTGCCGATTCCCAGCGGCAATCCGGAGACGTCGCTGAGCCGCCGGACCTCGTTACCGCGCACCAAGCGCGGCGGAGGATGTCCTGCCGCGGCATAGGTCAGCGTTTGAGCCCGCGCGGAGTAGAGGCCTGCGAACACCGTTACGAATCGCCCCGTATTGGCCAGGTAACGGGTCGCCAACTGCTGGTTGACCAACGCCAGGGCCGTGCCGGGTGAACTCGCGGCTACGTGGTCCTGCACGGCGCTGCCGAGTGCATGAACCAGGGCGAGGATCGCCGCGGCGGCAAGACCGTGGCCAGCCACGTCCGCGATGAGAATCGCCCAGCGGTCCGGTCCGATGGGATGCACGTCATAAAAATCGCCGCCCACGCCCTCGGCGTCGGCGAAGTGCACGGCCAGGTCAAGACCTGGAACGGCGGGCAATTGTTGCGGCAGAATCGAGCGCTGAATCGCGACGAGCGTCTCGCTATAGCTGGCGAGCTGGTTGCGAGCTTTGCGCAGCTCCTCATGCAGCTCCAGGACGCGATCGGTCAGGCGGGTGAGCATGTGCCCATCACTTTGAGCTTCGCCATGCACAACGCGGTCGCGGGTCAGCATCGCTCGTTCCGACTTCGAGACGGATCGGTTTTGCGTCGGTGTCTGCCCGACCACGTGTCCCCTCACGTTCTTCAGCACCTGGGTAGCCATGACCTGCTCTCCCTCACGCGGACCGCCTGCGCTCAGTCCATGACCGTCGTACCGAGGTCTCGGCGCATCGGCCGGCGCGCTGTGCCGCCTCGTTGAGCGCTGCTCCAGGCGAAGCGGCGACAGCCGAGACATTGATCTCGCCGCGGGGGTGGAGCCGCAGCCAAATCCGGCACAGGATGTCCGCGCCGCCGCGCGGTCCGCTCTGGTCTTCGAAGGTCACTGCCGCCTGCTCGACGCGCTGCCCCAAGCGGCCCAGGACACGCCCGAGCCGCAGCTCCACCAACTCTTGCACCACGCTCAATAACGGCACTCGCGCCACAACTTGGATATTCATGATTCGACTCCTGGTGCACTCGTTTGCCTTTTCCACGTGACTGCCTTCCTGGCTGAACAGCCACTCATCGCGATCGACGACTCAGTTGGGACGCGCCTTGGCCTTGCGGGTACGCAGCTCGATCTCCGCCTGTAGCCAGTCCACCTCGGCATTTCCCGGCGCGCCACCGCGACTCAGGTAGATCTCGTGGGCGCGTTGCCGAATTTCGTCCTCGGTGGGCCCGCCGCTGGCCATCCCAGCTGCTGCGAGGTCCTGCAACTCACGAACCGCCTGCTCCCCGCCACCCTGTCCAATCCGATTGCCGTGTCGCAGCGTCATGTTGAATCTCCTTTCGCAACTGAACCGACCGTTACTCATCTCCGACGATCTCGGCCACGATGGCCTTCGTCAGGCAATCGCCGGCGATGAACTGGGCACCTTGCTAATGCATCTCCGTTAACCGAGCCTTGCCCGCTGCGTCGACGTGCGTCACACCGGTGAGCGCGACGTAAACGGCAGATTGTCTCGTGCCGCGCAGCAGGCTGCGCCAGCACTGCTCCAGTTCGTGGACCCACGACCCTTCCAATCTCCCTTCGAGCCGTAAGGTGAGGACCCGCGGGCTGTCATTCGCTGTGATTCGCAACATCGAAACTACCTCGGTTAATGGCGCGGTCGCTATATAGATCGCCAATGGTTGCGATACGATTGCGTGCGACCGTCCTCGCGGCTTCCCAGGGATCAGGAGGACTAGTCAAGAAGAACGTGGTATACCATTCTACGCCGTCCCGTGGGCTTACATAGGCCGCGACGAGCTCCCCGGAGATCGGGTCGTGGGCGTCGGCTTCAATATTGGCCGTGCCTAATGCATATTCTCGCGGTGGCCAGGGAGGCGGGGGCGTGTCTACTGATCCTGTGAGCCGCAGATTAACTTGAAGACGACAACGAAGCACATGCGGCCCCGGTTCTGTCACGATCGCCGTGTGCTTGCCGATTGCGGCGGTCACCTCGTCATTGACAAACCCGCGAAACGCAGCAATGTCCTCCGGTGCGGCACGGTTGTCCCCATTTCCATTTATGCAACGAACCTCAACGGGATCAATAAGCACGGCCTTATATTTCTTTGGATCAATGTCCGGATTCCAGTAAACGAGTGCATCCTGGATCGTAGGGTGCGGCTTGAGGACAGAATAATCGCTCAGAAAACCGGTAAATCGTGGGGTTCATCTCCGAATTCCGGGGAACGCCGCGCGGATTTTGAGGAAGAAGTACGCGTCGTCGCGGAAGCCGTAAGCCATGCGTTTGATGACTTTGATCT
>JALHJL010000147.1 GCA_022839625.1 Phycisphaerales bacterium | reverse complement strand
AGAGATACCTGGAAGATATGCGGGCTCTAGGTGTGGATCACGTGAATTTACATGCCCGGGCCACCGAACACATACCCGAGATCATAGCTCAAATTGAAACCTTAATAGAAAAGGGTTTCGCCTATGAGACGGATACAGGTGTTTACTTCGATGAATCGAAGTTTCCAGATTTCGGGAAACTTTCCCGCCGCAACATCCAGGATTTAAACATCCACCGGGTGAACCCGGACAACACAAAAAGGAATCCTGGAGATTTCGCCCTGTGGAAAAAGAGGGATGAAGAACCATTTTGGGATTCTCCCTGGGGAAATGGTAGGCCAGGATGGCACATAGAGGACACCGCCATCACCGAGGAATATCTGGGACAGCAATACGATATCCACGGCGGAGGCTTAGACCTGATTTTCCCCCACCACGAGGCGGAAATCGCCCAGATGGAATCAGCTTCCGGAAAAGCACCCATGGTCCGCTACTGGATGCACACCGGCTTTTTAAATGTCCAGGGAGAGAAGATGTCCAAATCACTGGGTAACTTCATCACCATCCAGGATATGCTCGAAAAACACGACCCGGAAACCTTCCGCTTCTTCGTACTATCCACCCACTATCGCAGCCCCATCGACTTCAGTGAAACTGCACTGGAACAGTCTAAAAACAGCTTAGAAAGGATATATAAACTGATAGAAACCATCGATGAGGCATTAGAATCCGATATACCTCAATCCAATGATAACGACGCTGATTTAAACGACAAACTAACTGAAATTAAAAAACAATTCATAGGGGCTATGGACAACGATTTTAATACACCAAAAGCACTATCTGTTGTTTTCAATTACATAAGAGATGTAAACCGGGAATTAGATGAGGCTAACATATCTAAATCCATTTTAATAGGAATTAAAAACTTTTTAATGGAATTTGGGGCTGTTATAGGTATTGATTTTAAGAGGAGGATCTGTGCTGATGATAAAACCAGAGACCTCCTGGAAGTTATAGTGGAAGTCAGGGAAAAACTCAGGGAAAAGAAGGACTGG
>JALHJL010000029.1 GCA_022839625.1 Phycisphaerales bacterium | reverse complement strand
CGGCGCTGGACGGCGTCGAAGAAGCATTCGGAGCGCTGTTGGGGGACTCTCGTACGTCGTTGCATTGGGGCGGACTTGGTTGCGTGGGAGCGCTCCCGGCACAATTCCCGCGCGGTTCGCGGCTCCTGTGGCGTTCGGTAAGTCTTGCACGAGCGGGCACTTGAGTTCGATTCCGGGCCGGAAGCGGTGGCTGGCGTTGGAGGCGTTGGCCCAGTACCTGCGACCGAACGTGGACGGGCTGTGGTATCGGGGTCGTTTGGCGCAGGGGCAGCCGATTGGGAGCGGGCTGATCGAGGGGGCGTAGAGGACGATCGTGGGCCGCCGTCGCAAGCACGGCGGAGCCCGCTGGCTGGTGCCGCGCGTGGAGCAAGCGGCGACCCTCTGCTGCCTGCTCTACAGCGACGAATGGCAGGCCTTCTGGAGAACCGACGCGACCTGAGTTCCAACTTCTGGCGGCAGACCCGCCAAAAGTGCGAAAGCCGAAGTTATGGCTTGCCCACCGCCTTCGCCTGGATGCGGTTGGGCTTCAGGTCCACGACCTCGATCCAGGCCGAGAAAGGTTCTTCCGTCATCAGTTCGGCCAGCGTCTGGGCCTGCATCTGCGCCTTGATGCGGAGCACGCCGGTGCCCTTGGTGAAGTCGCCCTCGACGGACCGCACGCGCTCGATGCCGGCCAGGGCCCGCCTCAGCTCGACGAAAGTCTTGAAGTCCAGCCCCTCGACCTCAAACGCGATGTCCCCGCCGGCCGAAATCTGCGTGGACCACTGCTCCATCACCGCCTCGAACAGCTTGATCGCCAGGGCCGGCTCACGGCGTTCGTCGGAGCGCGGGAACGTCGCCGCCACCAGGGCCGCGCGGGCCGCCTGCGGGCTCAGCTCGCGGTGCGAGCGGGCGCCGCGGCGGGTAACGGGCACGGCCTCGCTCGCCAGCAACTGCCCGGTGTCGGTGTAGTACACCCTGGCTTGTACGTCGCAGTTGTAGAAGGCAGCGCGCGTGCCGTAGAGGTTCTCGACCCCGGCCCGGTCCGCGTTGGCGGACCCGCGGATCAGGATGTGGGCGCCGGCGTCCTTTGCCAGGCGGGCCAGCTTGGCTGCGTTCCGCTCCTCCTGCGCATCGGCCTCTTCCCGCCGCCGAATGTCCTCGACCCCCTCGCGCGACACCACGTCGAAACCGGTCTTGACGAACATCTCCTCGATGCGGCCCTCCACGATCGAATGCGGCTCGTAGCGACCGTCGATCCGCTCATCGATCCAGACCATGATCTTCGGCCGGCCGATCTGGTCGAGCACGTTCTGCACCTCCCCCCACGTGGCCGCCACCGCGTCCGGGCGCACCGTGGCCTCGATCGTGACCTCCCACAAGCCGCCGGCAATCTCCGCTTCTCTGACAATCCGGTATTCGCGAACGATGCCCGCCGCGCGGCTGTAGATCGTATCGCGGATCAGGGCATAGTTCTCGGTCTGCGAGAAGCCCGCAATCTGCACGCCGGCCCCCTGCTCAAGCGCCTTGCGCAGCGCCTGCTTCAAGGCGTCATCCTGGTTGTAGCCCTCGGCCTTCACGGTGACCGACCTGGCTTCCAAAGCAGGCGGCGCCGGCGGCTCCCCTTGTTGGGCCAGGGCAACCGCGGCAACTACGCACGCGACCGCAAGACTCATTGCTCTCATCGCGTCTTCCTCTCACGCTGGCAGCGAAACGGACTCTGGCCATCCCCACGCGACCGCACTCCCCGACCGCGGCACCGCGGGCCTCCAATAGGCCGCGGTAGGCGGCACCGCGGGGGCCGTCGCCGGAGGCTCAACTTCCTCGAGTTTCATGCGGCGGCGCAGGATTTCCCACAGCCGCCGCAGCGGAAGCTCGACCGTAACCTCGATTCCGTCGGCGGACGACGGCCTGGGAGCGCTCACGACGCGCGCCCCACTCAGGAAGAGCACGACGTCGTCCTTCAGCTCCTGGTGGTAGCCCAGGAACTCGCCCACCGTAACGCCTGGTTGGATTGTGAGACTCTCTACCTGCCGGCCAAGCTGCGCAATTCCGTCCAGTCGGGCGGCCTGCTCCAGCGCAGTGTCGTCCGCCGCCTCTTCGTCGCTCGGCTCGATGCGCCCGATCGCGCTGAGCGCTGTGTCCGTCCAATCGGGCACATCCAGTTCGATCGGTTCGTACCGGCTGCGGCGGGCAGCGGCGCCCGGCGGCGTAGCCAGCCCCGCGGCCGACAGCTCGTCCTCGCGGGACAGCAGAACCATCTCGCGGAAGTCGGCGGCTGCGAACTCGTCGCCGTCGCAGTGCTCCTCGCACACGCGCGTGACGATCCGCAGCAGGTCGCGCATGGAGACGCGCGCCTCAACCAGCGCGACCTGGTCCGGGGCGAACTCGACCTTCAGCCGCGCCACGCGCTGCAACTCCGTTTGCACGGCCTGCCGCACCGCGGCGCTCGATTCCAGGAACTCGTACAACCGCCGCGCGCTGGAGATCTTGAGCCGTCCGGCCGCGGTGAGCAGGGCGTGGTGTGCATCGGCCACCGCGGCGGCGCGGGCCAACTCGACCTCGCCGGGCTCCACATCCTCCCACCCCGGCGGCTGAGCAGAGCGCGTCGTTCCGGCCACGGCCGCGCGGCCCGTCGCCCACAAGATGGGCCACCGCCCGGCCGCGGACCTCAGCGTACCCGCATCCACGCGCGCCGCGCGTGCTGCCGCCGGATACTCGTCTGCAAGGTTGAGCAGCTCGGACTCCAGCTCGGCCGGCGTCACGCGTACGTCCACCTCGCCCACCGCGTCGGAATAGAGCCGTGGGCGGCCCGCCGCGGGCCGCGTGCGGACCCACAGCCGCAGGGCGCGGTCCAGGTCGGCGTCGCGCGCCAGCCAATCGCCGACCGTGACCCCATCGCGGAGCACAAGCGCGCCGATGCGCGCAAGCAACTCGCTGCGGGCCCTGGCCAGACAAACCTGCTCGAGCGTCTTCTGTTGCTCCGGCGTCGGCCGAGCAGGTTGCGCGCAAGCTCGGATGGCGTCGCCCGTCAGCACCCACCCCACTGCGACAAGGCCGAGCAGTGCTGCCCAAGGTCCGCGCGTCGACCGCATGGCGGCTCTCGGGTCGGGGTTTACTCGACGACCATTTCGCCGGGACGCACTTCTTGCACTTCGCCCTCCTGTTGCTCCTGATGGACTCGCATCGTGCGGTGTTCGCGGTGGCGACAGCCGCCGAGCGCCAGCAACAGGGCCAGGCCGCACGCAAGAAAGCCCAGACGGCGATACCACGTAGTCATGCTTCGACTCCTTCGTCCGAACAGCGCATTGTCCCACTGCTGCGGAGCAGTGCCCCCGCCGGGTCTTGGTCCGCCGCACCGGATCGGGCAACCGCCTATCGCCGGCCCGGGCGCTCGAGCGCGCCGTTGACCACGGCCCAGACTCTCATGCCGGGCACGGAAACGGTCACGAGCGCGGTGTCACTGGTGAACTCTGTCTTCGTGACCAGGGCGTTCACCAGCACGGCGTCCACCAGGGCGATCAACTCGTCATGCTGGGTCACGAAGTCGCGGACCGTCGTATCCGCCTGCAACTGAAGACCCGCGATCCGTTCGGCCAGCTTCCGCTTCGCGTCGAGCTCCGCGGCCCGCGCGGCCTTGAGCCGGCCCTGCGGCGTGTCGATCGCGGGGTCGGTAGCCTCGCCCTGGGCCTCGACGCTTCCCATCGCCCAGTCCGGCAGCGGCAGCTCCGCAACCTCGTTGTATCTCCGCAGGTACTGGGCGGGCGGTACGCCTTCACCGGTGGCTTCGAAGTCCCGCTTCACCACGCTCCGCACGATGCTCTCGATGTCGTGCCCCCGGATGTCGTCGGGGTCGCTGCCTTTGTAATGGCGGCTGTGGAGCTGCTTGATCGTGGTGATGACTTGCTCGGTCGGGACCCGCATGGTCACCTCGGCGATCAGCTCGTCATGACGCAGGTACGAACCGATCTCCTCCGCCCCCACCAGGTACGTGTCCATCACCGCCGTGATCTCATCGCTGGCCGCCATGAAATCGCGAACCTGGGTCCGCGACGTAAGCCGCAGCCCCTTGATGCGCTCGGCCAGCTTCCGCATGGCGTCCATCCGTGCCGCACGCAACGCCATCAGCCGGGCCTGCGGGTCGACCTGTTGCCAGATGCCCGGGATGGGCAGCTTGGCCGGCGGCGGCGGCGCCGGACCGAGGATCTCAGCCACGCCGAACGGCAGGTCCGGCGGCAGATCCGGCCGCGGGGCACCCTGGCCAATGACCTTGATGATCTGCTTTTCGATGCGGCGGGTAATCGACTCGAAGTCCTTGGTCTTGATGTCCTCGCCCTTGTAGTACCGGTCGTGGGCCGTGCGCAGCGTCTCCACGACCTTGGCGACGGTCACCTCGGCGGGGATTTCGCACGAGCCGTCTTCGTACCAGGTCGGCGTGCCCAGGCGGATGCCCTTGATGAAGGAGTCTACCTCGCCGCGGATGTCGTCCGACTCGGTCACGAAGTCCTTGACGTACGTGCGCTCGTTGATTTGCAGCCCGTAAACCGCCTCCGCCAGCTTTCGATACGCGTCCGCCGTGGCGGCCCGCTTGGCCAGCAGCTTGTTCTGTTCCACGCTGACGTCCTGCGCGGTGGCGAGCGCCCCGCCGCCGAACACCACGATACCCAGCAGAATCAGGTACGGTTTCCGCATGGCTCGATCCTCAAGAAGAGACCAGGTGACTCCAGCGCCGGCGGACCGGCCGGCCAGGAGGGCCTACACGTAGGACATCCGGACCATGCTGACGGTTAGCCGCCGGCGTCCGATATCCGCGCCTCAGGATACCCGCCCGGCGTTCGGCGGGCTATGGGGTTGGACGACCCTCCACAGGCCGGGCATCCCGGCCGCCGCCCCGACGCCCGCAACCCCGAGTGACCGTCACCGAAATCAGGGACAGCCACCTATTTCCGGGGAATCAGGGACAGCCAGCTACTCGCGCCGCTCTTGTGCGCATGCTGCCGCCGCGGGTGCTTCGCGTTCGGATCGGCCCGTCGCTGGCGCTCTGGGCTCTGGTTCGGCCGGCCCGCATTCGGGCGGACGCGAATCCCCGCCCAGCGCGCCGACTCGAAGCGCGCGGCGACGTCACAGAAAACGTCAGCGCCGCCAGACTCAACCACCGCCCGCGAGGAGCGCCACAAACGGGTTGATATCGCCGAACGACGCCTGCCCGTATGTCCCGTCCCCGTCGATGTCCCCGTTGGCGGCGGGACAGCCGGGGAACGTCGTTTGCCACGCCGCAAAGTTCGACAGGTGCAGCACGAACGGGTTGATGTCGCCGAAGTCGACGGTGCCGTTGCAGTCCAAGTCCCCCGCGACCGGCGGACAGGTCCAATGTGCCCAGCACACGCCCACTTCGCCGTCCACTTCTGTGAACGCTCCGCCGACGCCCAATCCGCCGTCATATTCCGCGAAGGCGAAGACCGGCCCGTTGACTCCGGCGCCCATCGGCTGCCAGGTCGTTCCGTTCCACCGCGCGACACCTTTGCATGCTTCGTCACCGGCGTGGCTGAAGTACCCTCCGGCCAACAACTCGCCGCGGTGGACCGTCAGCGCCCAGACAGCATCGTCCGCTCCGCCGCCGAGTTCCTCCCAGGAACTGCCGTTCCAGCGGACGATCCCCATTTGGTCGCCCCAGTAGTCCGTAAAATCGCCCCCCGCGATCAGCTCGCCCTCGTAAACGGCCAGCGCCCGGACGCCCGGAGCGCCGTCGACCAGCCCGTCACCGAGCGCCGACCAGGCCGTCCCGTCCCAGCGGGCGATGCCGTTGCACGTCACGCCGCCGGCGGTCCAGAACGAGCCTCCGGCGATCAGGTCGCCCTCGTGGACGGTCAGTGCCCAGACGGCCTCGTCGACGCCCGTTCCCAAGGCGTGCCATTCGCTCCCGTCCCAACGGGCGATGCCGTTACAGGGGACGCCGCCGGCGCTCGTGAACCACCCCGCCGCGATCAAGTCCCCGTTGTAGATCGTCAGCGCAAGCACCAACAGGTTCACGCCGTCCCCCAGGGGCTCCCACGTCGTGCCATTCCAGCGCGCGATGCTGTTGCAGGAAACGCCGCCGGCGTTGGTGAAGTATCCCCCGGCGAACAGCCCTCCTTGATGCACGAGGAGCGCCGCCACATACCCGTTCGGCGCGTTCTCCCACGGCCGCCAAACGGCACCGTCCCACCATGCGACCGAGCGCTGCGGATCGTCCCCCGCCGTGCCCAGGCCCGCGGCGTACAGCACCCCGTCGTAGCGCGCCAGCGCGTAGATGCCGCCGCTCAGGCCGTCGCTGACGCGCCGCCACGCGGTGCGGTCCCAACGGGCGATGTTCACGCAGGGCAGGCTGCCGGCCGTTTCGAATAAGCCGCCCACAAAGACCTCGCGCTCGTACACCGCAACCGTCGCGACGAACACCGTACCGCTGCCGTGAATCCCGTCGCCCAGCGCGTGCCAGTTTGCCCCATCCCACCGGGCCACGCGGTTGCAGGACAGCTCGTCCGCGTGATAGAAGCTGCCCCCCGCGATCAACTCGCCGCCGTAGGCGGTCAGTGCCGAAACGGTGGAGTCCATCCCGCCACCCAGCGGTTGCCAGGCGGCGCCGTTCCAGCGGGCGATGTGATTGCACGGCACGCCGCCCGCCGTGTGGAAGTACCCGCCTGCGATGAGTTGGTCATCGGAGACGGCCAGCGCGCGAACGTACGCGGTGGTGCCGTCGGCCTGCATGCCGCTGTCCAGCGGCTGCCAACTCGTGCCATTCCAGCGGGCGATGTTGTCGCAGGCGACCCCGCCGGCGGTAGCGAACCTCCCGCCCGCGATGAGTTCGCCCCCATACACCTCCAATGCCTGAACGGACGTGCTGTACGGCTGCCCCTGGATGCCCGAGCCGAGCGGTTGCCACTGGCTCCCGTCCCAGCGGGCGATTCGGCTGCACGACACACCGCCCGCGATACTGAAATCGCCCGCCGCGATGAACTCGTCGCCATAGACTGCCAGAGCCCGCACGATGCTGCTGGTTCCCTCGCCAAGCGGTTGCCAGCTTGTGCCGTCCCAGCGGGCGATGTAGGCGCAGGCGACCCCGCCGGCGATCGTGAACCTCCCGCCCGCAATCAAATCGCCCTGATAAACCGTGAGCGCCTCCACCCAGGCGGAAGAGGATCCGATCTCCATACCGCTCCCGAGCGCGTGCCAGCTCGTGCCGTCCCAGGCCGCGATACAGTTTGCGGGGACATCGCCGGCGAGGCCGAAGGCACCGCCCACGATGAGCAGCTCGGACCGCGGCCCGGAACCGTCAGGGTCCCACAGGGTGCTGGAATAGACGATCCCGGAGATGCCTGCGAGCCCGTCGGCGCTCCGCGACCATTCGCACGAGCGGCCGCTTGCGCCGGGTGCCACGCACAGTATCAGTGCCCACGCCCAGACCATCGCGAGTATCGGTGCGCGCGCCATCTGCCGCTCCGAGCTCATTGCACGTCCTCCTCGTTGGCCCCGGAGCCGCGTGCCACATCCGCGCCGCCGCCCGTTCGCCGACACCTCCCCCAGTCTACGGCCGGCCGCCGCTGACTCAAAGAGGATTCGGGCGGTTGAAATGCCCACGGAACATCGCCCCGGATTCGGATCGCAGCCGCGAGCGCCGGCGCCGACGCGGGCCGCGCCCGTTATCGGGCGTCATTTCTTCTTGCTTGGCTCGGGGAACAACGCCGGAAACCGCGTCTTCGGCGTCACGAGGTACGGCGTGCCGGCGCTCGGGCGGACACGGATGCCGGCCCAGCGCAGGCGGTCGAAGTCCCACGTGCGGGCCGCCTGCGACAGGCAGATGTACAGATCGGGCTGCAACTGGACCTCGAACGGCTCCAAGTCGCCGGTGTGCAGGATCACCGGCCGGTCCCAGTCGATCATGCCGTCGCCGACCCACACGGTAAGCTCACTGATCTTCTTCCGGCGGATGCGGATTTCCTGGCCGTCAATCTCGCCGCGGAGCTCGCCGAGCAGACCGCGGTACTGACGTGCCGCAGCCTCTTCGAAGTCCAGATTCGCGGCGAGCGGGTCTCCCTCCCGCAGCACGATCGTGCGCTGCCTGTCCGTCCACTGCTCGCCGGTCCACCGGTGCGCTTCGAGCCAGTACGCCGAGCCCTGACAGACGTGGCGGAACATGTGCCGCACCTCTGCGGGATGGTGGACGCGCGTTCTGCCGATGGCCTGCGCCAGGTCGTCGGCGGGCGGCACGACGTCGCGATGCCCCTTGTCCGGCAACTCGATCATGGTCAACGAAGGAGCCGAGTCCGCCGCCAGGGCCCGAAGCCGCCGGTTGCTGCCGGCGATGCCGCCGTCCGCACTCTCCCGATGCCGGTTGTCCTGCGTGTCGCCGGCGCCCCACACGCAGAGCACCGGCAGGTTCGACACGTTCGGCAGAAACGTCGGCCAGAGGCGGTCCGCCACGATCATCGTGAATGTGCCTGCCAGCGGAATCGCCGCGGCGAACTGGTCCGCGTGCAGAACGGCGAGGGTCCAGCTCGTGTGCCCCCCCATCGAATACCCCATGACGAACACGCGGTCGCTGTCCACGTGCACCGTCTGCCGGACCTTCAGCAGGGCCGCCGGATGCTCGCCCGTCGGCGGCCACTCATTCTGGTGAATGGCCGTGTCGCCGTAGCGGTCAGGGGCGGCGAGCACGTAGCGCTCGACGTCGTCGCCGAGGACGTGCTGTACGTAGCTGATAATGTCCGCCGCGTGTCCGCTCGCGCCGTGGAGGGCATAGATGACCGGCCAGGGCCGGCGATTATCGTAGTCCTTGGGGATTCGCAGCACGACGGTCCGCGTTTGACCGCCGGCGAGCGAAACCTGGATCTCGTGCCGGCCCGGCGGAAGTGGCCGAAACAGGTCGGCCTGGTGAAGCCAGCCCTGGACCCGCGCGCGCTCATACGCCGGGTCGAGCTCAATGCGACGCGCGATCTCGACGCGCTGGGCGATGTCACCCGCGGCGAAGAAAGCCTCGATGCCGGCGACGATCTCCGCTTCGTCGGCCGCGGCTGCGCCGGCGAGCGCGCCACCGATGATCAACAGGAGCAACCTCCGCGGGGTGTGTGCAACCACACTGCATTGTACGGGCAAGCGGCAAGTGGCGGCGGCGACCCCCGTTCCGCTAGAATGCCCCGCGTGAACAACGCCCTGATGCTTGCGATCGAGACCTCCAGCGCCCGCGGCAGCGTCGCGCTGGGGCTCGGCGACGATCTGATCGCCCACCGCGCGCTTTCCGCGGAGCGCAAGCACACCCCCGAGTTGCTGCCCGCGATGCGCGACCTGCTGACAGAAGCCGGCTATAGCCCGGCCGACGTTGGCGTGCTGTGTTTCTCGCGCGGCCCGGGCAGCTTCACGGGACTCCGCGTCGCGGCGGTCGTCGCGCAAATGTGGCAGTCCACGGTCGGTAGCCACGTCGTCTGCGTGCCCACGCTCGAGGTCATCGCGCGCAACGCGCCGGTGCAGGCCGACGTGCCGCGGCGTCTGGCCGTCATGCTCGACGCCCGGCGGGGGGAAGTGTTCGGGGCTGTTTTCGCCCGCGAGAACGGCGCCGGGCTTCGCACGGTGGCGGATGCGGCCCGGCACGAAGTGAAAGCCTGGCTGGCCGGGCTGCATCGGCCTTGTGCGCTCCTCGGCGACGGCCTGACACAGCACCGGCAACTCGTGCTGGCAATGGGGCTGATCGCCTTGCCCGAGTCCTGCTGGTGGCCCGATGCCCGGCAGGTGCTCGCGGTCGGACGGCGCTTGGCAGCCGACGGACGGTTCTGCACGCCGGCGGAGATCGTGCCGGCCTACCTGCGGCCGCCGGAGTGTGAGGAAGTATACGAACAGCGGCGCGCGGAGGCCCGCGCGCGGCGTGCGGAGTAGTGCCTGGTGTCCGTGCGCGCTGGCGTCCCGCGAAGCCGTGCGTGATGGCGCCTACAGTAGGGCAAAGCTCTGCTTTGCAGCGCGGACAGTAGTGCGAAGCTCTGCTTTGCAGCGCGGACCGTAGTGCGAAGCTCTGCTTTGCAGCGCGGACAGTAGTGCAAAGCTCCGCTTTGCAGCGCGGACCGTAGTGCGAAGCTCTGCTTTGCAGCGCGGACCGTAGTGCGAAGCTCTGCTTTGCAGCGCGGACCGGACCGTAGTGCGAAGCTCTGCTTTGCAGCGCGGACCGTAGTGCGAAGCTCTGCTTTGCAGCGCGGACCGTAGTGCGAAGCTCTGCTTTGCAGCGCGGACAGTAGTGCAAAGCTCTGCTTTGCAGGCTTGGCAGAGGTGCGAGGCTCCGCTTTGCAGGGCAACCGGTAGCGCGAGGGCAAGGCAGACTTCGCGTGCCACTTGCGCGAACGCAAAGCAGAGCTTTGCACTACTGTTGGCAAAGCAGAGCTTTGCGCTACTGTTGGCAACGCAGAGCTTTGCACTACTGTTGGCAAAGCAGAGCTTTGCACTACTGTTGGCAAAGCAGAGCTTTGCGCTACTGTTGGCAACGCAGAGCTTTGTGCTACTGCTGGCAAAGCAGAGCTTTGCACTACTTGAGGAGGATGCGGATTCGATGACCCAGACGTTGATCGAATGTGTGCCCAATTTCAGCGAAGGGCGTGACCTCTCCATTATCAAGCAGATCACTGACCAGATCGAATCGGTCGAAGGCGTCTGGCTGCTCGACGTCGATCCCGGTCAGGCCACCAACCGCACGGTCGTGACGTTCGTGGGACCGCCCGAGCCCGTGCTCGAAGCCGCCGTCCGCGCCGGCCGCAAGGCCGCCGAGCTCATCGACATGAGCAAGCACAGGGGCGAACATCCGCGCTTCGGCGCGATGGACGTCTGCCCGCTGGTGCCCGTGGCCAACATCACGATGGACGAGACCGTCGTTTGGGCCCGCAAGCTCGCCCAGCGGCTGGCCGACGAGGTCGGGCTCACGATCTACTGCTACGAAAACGCCGCCTTCACCGCCGAGCGCCGCAACCTCGCCGCCGTACGCGAAGGCGAGTACGAGGGCCTGGCCGAGCGGCTCCGGCGGCCGGAGCGAAAACCGGATTTCGGCCCGGCGACGTTCAACGCCCGGTCCGGCGCGACGGCGGTGGGTGCCCGCGACTTCCTCGTGGCGTACAACGTGAACCTGAACACGACCTCGACCCGCCGGGCCAATGCGATCGCCTTTGACATCCGCGAGAAGGGCCGCGAGAAGCGCGACCCCAAGACGGGCCAGGTCGTCAAGGATGAACACGGCCAGCCCGTCGTGATCCCGGGTACGCTCAAGTGCGTCAAGGCCATCGGCTGGTACATCGCCGAATACGGGATTGCCCAGATTTCGATCAATCTCACCAATATCAGCGTCACGCCGGTGCACGTGGCGTTCGACGAATGCTGCAAGAAGGCCGCCGAGCGCGGCGTGCGCGTGACGGGTTCGGAGCTGGTTGGCCTGATTCCGCTGCGGGCGATGCTCGACGCCGGACGATACTTCCTGAAGAAGCAACGCCGCTCGACGGGCGTGTCGGACCGGGAGCTGATCAAGATCGCGGTCAAGTCGCTGGGGCTCAGCGACCTGTACCCGTTCAAGCCGGAAGAGAAGATCATCGAATACACGATCGCGGCCCGACAGAAGCAGGCCCGGCGGCTGATCGACCGGACACTCGAGGATTTCGTGGAGGAGACCGCGTCCGAGTCACCGGCCCCTGGCGGCGGATCGGTCTCGGCGTCCGTCGGAGCGCTGGGGGCGGCCCTGGCAGCGATGGTGGCGAACCTGTCGTCGCACAAACGCGGCTGGGACGACCGTTGGGAGGAGTTCTCCGACTGGGCCGACAAGGGCAAGGCGCACTACGTGGAACTGCTGCGGCTGGTGGACGAGGACACCCACGCCTTCAACCGGCTGATGGACACGTTCGGCTTGCCGAAAGGGACGGACGCGGAGAAGGCGGCCCGGGCCCGGGCCATCGAGGAGGCAACCAAGGGCGCAATCCAGGTGCCTTTCCAGGTCATGCAGACCGCCCTCGCATCGATGGACGTGATGCAGGCAATGGCGGAGATCGGCAATCCGGCGTCCGTCTCGGATGCGGGCGTCGGCGCGCTGTGTGCCCGCACGGCGGTCATGGGCGCGTTTCTGAACGTGCGGATCAACTGCGCGAATCTGGCGGACAAGGCGTACGTCGACACGATGCTGATGCAGGGCGCGGAGCTTGAGCGCCGGGCACAAGAGCGGGAGCGCGAGATTCTCGCCATCGTACACGGCAAGCTGTGAGCAGTAGTGCGAGGCTCCGCTTTGCCGCGCACGCAGTAGTGCAAAGCTCTGCTTTGCAGGGTAGGCAGAACCGCGAGGCTCCGCTTTGCCGCGCATCCAGTAGTGCAAAGCTCTGCTTTGCAAGGTAGGCAGAACCGCGAGGCTCCGCTTTGCCGCGCACGCAGTAGTGTGCCGCGCACGCAGTAGTGCAAAGCTCTGCTTTGCAAGGTAGGCGGAACCGCGAGGCTCCGCTTTGCCGCGCACGCAGTAGTGCAAAGCTCTGCTTTGCGAGTCAGACAGTAGTGCGAAGCTCTGCTTTGCGAGTCAGACAGTAGTGCGAAGCTCTGCTACTGCGAGCCAGACAGTAGTGCAGAGCTCTGCTCTGCAAGCCAGGCAGTAGTGCAAAGCTCCGCTTTGCAGGGTACGCATCGGAAGGCGGAGTCTGTCTCTTCGGTCCGGTCACCCGCGGAAGAACACCAACGTCAGCAGTAGAAACAGCGGGACCAGGATCACGCAGGAATACACCATGTAGCCGAAGAAGCTCGGCATCTTCACGCCGGCCTGTTCCGCGATGGCCTTGACCATGAAATTGGGGCCGTTGCCGATGTAGGTGTTGGCGCCCATGAACACCGCCCCGCAACTGATGGCCACCAGGAGGCCGAACGGCAGGTTCCGGCCGCCGGGCAGGTGGACCAGTGTGACCTGCTGGGCGGCCAACGCGGCCTCGTCGAACTTCAGCGATACGGCGGTTTCGAAATAGACGACGTACGTCGGCGCGTTGTCGAGGAAGCTGCTGAGGACGCCGGTGGCCCAGAAGAATTGCCAGGGCCGGGTGAGGCCCAGTTCGTCGCCCTTGGCGTGCAGAATCTCGATCGGCACCTGCATCGTGATGAAGATTCCGATGAACAGGCACGCCACCTCGCCGATCGCAACGAAATTGAACTGGTTCTCCCGCCGCAACGCCCGGCTGGTCGTCAGCCACGACAACACGCACATGCCCAGTTGCACGCCCTCGCGCAAGTACGGCGGCGCGTGCCAGTTAGTGCCCGGGAACGCTTTGGCCGGGTCGAGCGTAGCGACCGCCGCCACGACGCCCAGCAGCCAAAGGATGTTGACTGTTCCCCCAACCCGCATCGGCTGCTGCTCGGCCTCGTCGCGGGCGATGTCGGCGGGAGACTCGTGTCGGTACGCCCACGAGTCCCAGACGAAATAGATCGCGAGCACAACCAGGACCATAAACGCCCACTGCCGCCACAGCGTGAGCGTCCAGAAGAAGTCCACGCCGCGCAGGTAGCCCAGAAACAGCGGCGGATCGCCGATCGGCAGCAGGGAGCCGCCGATGTTGGCCACGATGAAGATGAAGAAGATGACGGTGTGGACCTTCCGCTTCCGCTCCGAGTTGGTCTTAAGCAGGAAACGGATCAGCAACATGGCCGCGCCGGTCGTTCCGATGAAGCTGGCCAGCAGGCCGCCGGTGCCGATGATCGCGGTGTTCACCGCCGGCGTCGCCCGCAGGTCGCCCCGGACCACGATCCCCCCCGCGATGACGTACAAGCTGAACAGGAGCACGATGAACGGCACGTATTCCTTCAGCACGGCGTGGTCCAGGACCGTCAGGACGGTTTTCCACGGCCCCGTGGTGCGCGGGTGCTCCTCGTGGGCTGCGCTCGCAGGGGGCTGCCGGTGTGCCGGGCCGTGCGGGGTAGTCGCCGGCCCCTCTGGATGGGCCTCCGCCGCCGGCACCGACGCCGGGTGCACAGCGGCCTGACCGGGCTCGTCGCCGCCGCCGTGCGTCACCACGCCGGTGCCGCGCGTCCCGTAGTACAAGAGGGTGATGGCGGCGAGGACGAGGGAGACCAGGAGCTTGTTGCGGTTTTCCTCCCACCAGTGGTGGGTGCGCTGCAAGAGCGGCAGGATCGCAATCGCCAACAGGATGGCCGCGAACGGCCAGACCCAGAGCAAGTGCGGCGCATACTCGGAAGCCGTGCACAGGGTCAGGGGCATCGGCGGTGTTGCTTCTCCGGGCCGGGCGCACGCAGCGTGTGAAGCCAGGCCCGACTTTCCGCGGACCGTTGGGGGCGTACCCTACGCGGACTCCAGCGCGTTGGCAATGGCGACGACTTCAAGCTCGACGTCCTGGCCGTCCACGGTCACCACGACGCGGTCGCCCACCCGCCGTCCCATGAGCTTCTGGGAAACAGGCGCCAGGTAGCTGAAGAAGCCGCGTTCGACGTCCGTCTCGAACGGCCCCAGGAACGTCATTTCCTGCTCGTGCCCGTCGGCCACGCGGCGCAGCCGCACACGCGTACCGATTCCCACGTAATCCGCCGGGACGTCCGCCGCCGCGAGCGTGCGGGCCCGCGACAACTCGTCGTTGATCCGCGCGACACGGGCTCGCAGCAGGTCGCGCTCCTCGAGGGCGAACTTGTATTCGGAGTTCTCGCTCAAGTCGCCGTGCCGCGCCGCCTCGCCGATGCGCTTCGCATTCTCCGGCATGTCGACGTTGACGATCTCGTCGCGTTCGGCGGTGCGGCGGGCCAGGCCCGCGCCGGTGCACCAGATCGTTTCCTGGTCTTCCCAGGGCGAAAGCGCGCGACGCCGGACCGCCCAGAGCTGCGGGTGCACATCGTGCAACAGGTCGAGCATGCGCGCCGGGGCGTTCTCGCCCAGACCTTCGACGCGCTGCAACTGCCGGCGGACCGTGATCGCGCCGGCCTCGCTGGTGCGGGCCAGGCACGCACGCACGCGCTCGTAGTCGCGCAGCGCAAGCGCCGCCCGCATGCGCTGCCGGAAAACCTTGACGATCTCCGCTTCCGCCACCAGGGTCCGCCCCAGGGCGCTGAGCGTCTCGAGGATCACGCCGAACAGCTCATCTTCCGAGGGCAACCGCAGCGCGTCCTTCCGCGTCACGCCCTTCCACAGCCAGTACACGAGCTCGGGATGGCGCACCGGGTCGGACAGGCCGTGGTCGATGAAGACCTGGACTTCCTCGCCGTGCCCGGCGTCGACCAGAACGCCGGCGAGCTTGTCGAGCAGCGGGGCCGGCGCCGTGCGCAGCCAGGCGACGGCGTGCGAGACCCAGTCCGCCGGCCGCGCCGCCCGCAGGACATCCAGCCCACGCTCCCGCAGGTCCTCGTGCTCCACGTCGCGCAGCCACAAGCTCGGGTCCGCTGCGTCGCGCAGCATCGTCTCGGCCAGACCGCGCGACTCGTCCGTCACCGGCAGCCCCTTGTCTGCCAGGCGCCGGAGGACCAGCGCGCCGGTCAGGGCCTCGGCCGGCCGCCGCGCCCGAACGGCCGCGATGTAGCTGACGAAGTGTTCCTGGAGGCGCCGCAGGAAATCAGCGCCGGGCGGTTCCTTCCTGGCGGCCTTCTCACGCAAGTAGCCTTCGACGGTCCCGATCCACTCCACTGGTTCGCGCTGCGCTTGCAGCGCCTCCCAGGTCTCCTCCTCCAGCGTCCGGCCCGCCGCATGGTGCTTGAGGATCATCGGAGAGCGCCCCTCGATGAGCACATGCGGGGAGCGTTTCAGCAAGCCGCGGGCCCGGGTCCACCAGCGCGACCAGTCCTTCGCGCCAATATGCTTCGGCACGAGTTCCTGCTTCACCAGATCGGCGTCGATCTGCCCGCCGTGGGCGTGAATCAGGCCGATGACCACGGCGACGGGGTCTTCCTCGATCAGTTGGGCCAACCGCTCGGGACGCAGCCGCAAGGCGCGGAAATCGTCGGGCGCGACGCGCTCGTACTCGCGGGCCACCTCCGTCGCGGGGATGGTCGTCGCTCGTCCGCCTCCCCGCAGCGTGAACAGCCCCTTCTCCTGGTCGATGTGGACAACCTCCAACGCCCGGTCGTCCATGTGGCTCAAGAGCGTGTCCCCGGGCTGTAGCGCCAGGCAAAGATCGAGCACCTTCAGCGCGTGGCGGACCGGGCGGCCGCTCGCCAGCCCCGATGCCGCCAGAATCACCTCGAAACCCGCCGCCTGCCCGTGGAGTTGCCGGTAAAGGCCGACGGTGACACGCCGCAGGTCTTCGTTGCCGGGCGATCCGATCAGGGCGATGCGCGCTAACGTGAGCGCGACTTGCGGATCGGTGCCTGGGTCGAGGCCGTCGAAGACCATCTGGGTGAAGGTCGCCAGCCGTTCCGCCTGACCGGCGCCCTCGAAGTGCTCGAAAGGCTGCACCAATTGCGGCAGGGCAAGCTGGCCCTTCTCCAGCAGCTCGAGGCAGTGGGCCTCAAAATCCTCGTAGCCGCAGACCTCAGCGATTTCGAGCAATTCCGAAACTGCCATAACGTCCTCACCGCGGGTTAGCGCTCGTCCTTCTTCTCCCGATCCTCACGCGCCCGCCGCTTGGCACGCAGCAGCCGCGCCGTGTAATCCCCCTCCGACTGCACGGGCTTCTTGCCCGTGGGGCGGGCCACGACCGGCTTGTCGTCCGGGGCCGCACCGCCCAGCGCCCGACTCAGGTCGTCCGTGGCCTTCGCTTCCGGCGTCGCCGCTTCGTATCGCGCGGACGACGGAGGCCGGCCGGGCTCCCCCGCCGGGCCGCGGGCCGCCAGGCGCTCCTCGCGCACGCGGTCGCGCGCACCCTTCAAGGTCGAGAGCACCGCAGCCGCCTCGCCCGCCGGACGCTCGCGGCCCGCGATCTCCGCCAGAAAACGGCGGGCCTTACGATACAACACTCGCGGATCGAGTGCCACTCGGCGGACGGCAACGTCGAGCAGAAAGAGCGCTAGCAGCCATTGCACCAGGTTCTCCCAGATCGCGCGGTGCGCTTCCGCACGCGGTAGCCCGGAGCGCTCGAAGGGCGCAGCGAAGTCGGTTCCGGCGAGCGTTCGCCCCCGGGTCCGCGCGCGTACCTCTTCCAACAGCGCGAGGTTCGGCTGCAACTGGCTGTATTCCGGAGAGTACGCGACCGACAGCCCGGTACGCAGCGCCCCGCTGACGGCATCGGCACCCTGACCGACCCGGTAGCCCAGGTTCACGATGTAGTTGCCGCGCTCACGCGCCTCGAATTCCGCCTCATACCGGCCCGGCCCGGTCTGCGTCAGCCGCAACGGGCGCGTCTCTTGTCCCGGCGTGACCAGAACGCCGCTGACCTTCATGAAGTTGATCGCGTCGGCGTTCTTGTCCAGCGCGTCGATGCGCAGCTTCGCCTTTCCGCCGTGTACGTTCGTCGTCACGTCAAAGGCCGCCGCCTCAGACGGGCGCGACGCCCAGCGGGCCGCCTGGGCCCACAGCTTGCTGAACTTGGGCCACGCGACCCACTCCGCGCCCCAGCGCGGCCAAAGCCCGCTGGTGAACGCCACCGTCTTCCCCAGGCCCACCTGCCAGTGCGCCAGGACCGGATCGTCGCCTTCTTCCGAACGGCGAATGAGCGGAACGTCGGCCAGCGGCTTGGGCGTGGTGAGCACGAATCCATGCAGCGCCGGCAGCGCCTCGCCCGCCAAACCGGGTACCACGGGCGACAGCGGGTTGACGAGCTGCGGGGTAAACGGCGACTCCTGTACCAACGAGCGCCGGACCTCGCGCGACTCCTTGATGAAGATCTGCGGCAGCTTGCTGAAGTCGCGCGTCGTGTAGAAGCGGCCGGCGGTGGATTCGGCGATCCAGCGGGCCATCTGCTCATCGATCGGGTGGCCGCCGTAGCCGATGGCGATCGTGGAACAAGTGACCCCG
Organism: Phycisphaerales bacterium; assembly: GCA_022839625.1. Taxonomy (GTDB): domain Bacteria; phylum Planctomycetota; class Phycisphaerae; order UBA1845; family Fen-1342; genus JALHJL01. Next base: position 40,978 of record JALHJL010000029.1, on the reverse strand, counting down.
CCGTCCTTCATCGTCGCAATCAGGTCCCGGCGCGGCGGGGAGGGGTCGAAATCGGAGATCACGATCATGTGTTTGGGACCGACGTCTTTGCGGGCCAACAGGGCTTGCACGCCGGGGCGCATGATGGCGTCCAGGTCCGGCAGGTCGCCCATATCCATTTTCTTGATGGCGTTGATGACCGGGGTCCGGGTGCCGACCTCCTGCAACGGCACCACGAAGTACCCCTGCTGATCGCTGATCCACCGCCACGCCAGCACGGCGACCAGGTCGCGGCTGCTGAGCGTCTTCACGGCCTCGATCGCGCAGCGCTCGCCGATGTAGTTCCCCTTCTCAATCTCGCAGGCGTGCATGACGAGGGCGAGAGCACCCTTGAGGAACTGCTTCTTGTGCTTGATGTCGAAGCTGACCGGCATGACCTCTTCCACGGCGCTGCCGAGCCATCCGCCCGCGCCGAACGAGTCATCCCCGCCGACCATCGCCAGCCCGCCACCCAGGTCCCGGACGTACACCGCCAGGGCCGTCTTCTCGTCGTCCCGAAGGTCGCCGGCCGGCACGTTGGACAGGATGACGAGCGCGTATTCGAGCAGCCGGACCTGGTCCAAGGGCGTCCGGCCCGCGACCTCGACGTCGCAGACGAGCTTCTCCCGTTCCAGGGCCTGCCGCAGAATCTCGGCGGAGGGCTGGTCGCCTTCCAGGTCGCGCGTCGTGGACAGGATCAGCACCTTGCCCTGGCCGGTCACGACCGTGAACGCCTGACCGGTGTTGTTGTCCTCGATGGCGTCGTCGTCGGACCGGTCGGGAACGAACTGCGCCCGGAAGCGATGCGCGCCGGCGACGCGAAGCGGCACCGGAATGACGAGCGGATTCGGCCCCGGTACCAGCTCGACCGAAAACCCGGTGCCCGGCTGCTCCTCATTCAGATCCACCAGCACGTCGTTGTGCCAGAGCAGTACTTTGCCGGTCGTCGCCCGCTGCGACCGAAGACTGAGCCGCAGGTTCACGGTCTCGTCGGCCGTCGCGGTCGGCGGCGCCTTTAACTCCTCGACCAGCACTTCGTTGGTGTGCTCGTACTGGAGCGGCAGCACGTCGATGGGGACGCCCGCCGCCGCCAGCCGCTCGGCCTCCGCGAGCACGTCGCCGGCGTTCTCGTTGCCGTCGGTGACCAGCACCAGGCGGTTCACAGTGTCCGCCGGCAGCAGCGCCAGGGCCATTCTGGCTGCGGCCGCGAGGTTGGTCTGGTCCGGGTCCGCGGGCTCACTGACCTGATCAACGGCCAACGCCGCCATCGGCAGTTGTTCCACGTCCGCACCACCGTCAAATGCGATGAGGCCGATGCGGTCGTCCAGCCCGCGCTCCGCGCTGGCTCGCTTGACGTATTCGAAGGCCTGGCGTTGCAGGTCCTCGGGCACGCTCTTCGACCGGTCCAACAGGAACACGACGGAAAGGTCGCCGATCGGCCGCGTCCGTTGGGAACCGGCAAGTGCCAGAACGCCGACGATCACGACAAGACAGCGCAGCACGATCGCAAGAACGCGCCGCGCACGCCCCAGCCCCGCCAGAGACCGGAGCGACAGCACGGCCAGCAAGGGGATCGTCGCAAGCAGAGCCAGGTACCCCGGTGTCTCGAAGCGGACGTAAGCGAGCACGTTCATCGTCGGCTCCACTCGGAACTCTAGCACGAATCGCAGGCAACGGGTACGCCCCCTCGCCGCCGTCGCCCGCGCCGGAGCGCGACCGCCATCACCGCACGGCAAGCACCGGCGCCGGCCGGCGCGTGTCCCAGATCCCCGGTTTGAACACCGTGACGACCTGTATGCGGTTGTTGCCCGAGTCTACGACGAACACGCGGTCTTGCGGCCCCGCGGCGAGTGCCCAGGGGTAGGCCAACTCCCCGGGCCGCCGGCCCGGGCCGCCCCAAGTGCCCAGCGAACGACCGGCACGGTCGAAGCGTTGCAGGCGGTTGTTTCCGTATTCGACAACGATCAGCGTGCCGTCCGAAAGCTGGTCGATGCCGTACGGAAAACGCATCTGTCCAAGGCCGGTACCGCTTTCGCCAAAGGCGTCGATGAACCCGCCGTCGCGCTCAAAGTGACAAACGCGGTGGTTGCAGGCGTCGGCCACCCACAGCGTACCATCGTGATCGACCAGCAGGGACTGAGGCCGTTGCAGCTCTCCGGGTCCCGCGCCGGGCCGGCCAAAACTGAACTCGTAACGCAGATCGGGGCTGAACCGGCTGACACGGTCGTTGCCCCCGTACTCCGCGACGTAAACGAAGCCCTCGACATCGACCGCAACGTCCGTCGGCAACAGGAACTCCCCCGGGCCCCTGCCGCGCGTGCCGAACTGCCCCACAAGCGTCCCGTCCGGCTCGAACATCACGACGCGCGAGTAATGCGTGTCCGCGGCATAGACACGGCCGTCCGGACCGACGCCCAGGCCGGTCGGCTTGCCGGCCTCCCATTCCGGTGTCCGCCAGCCCAACACGAACTCCCCCTCCAGGGTGAAGCATTGGATTCGCGCCGCCTTGTCCACGACGTACAGCCGGCCTCTTCGGTCCAGGACGGCGGCGCGCGGATAACTGAACTCGCGCGGCCCGAAACCGGTTCTGCCGATGATGAGTTGGACCCCCGCCGCGTCTGGGGTCTCGGATTCGTCGCAGCCACCCAGGCCCGCCAGCCCTGTCAGGCCGCAGGCCGTAAGCAGCAACCAAGACCGAGGTTGCGAGATCATGTCGGTAACTATGGCGGGCCGGTCGCCGCCGGCTGCGTGCTCGATGCGGCTTTCGCCTGGGCGGTCTGAATGCCGCGCAGCAACTCCTCACGCGTGATCGGGGCATGTTGTCGGGCCAGCAGCTCGCCGCCCGGTCCGACTACGGCGAACGCCGGCGCGGTCTTCAACCGCCACTGCTGGGCCAACGGCTGGTCCCAATCGTAATCCAACGCGACGCACACCATGTCGCGGGTCGCCGCAAGCACTTCGGGATGCTTCAGGACCTTCTCTTCGAAGTGCGTACATTCCACCAGGTACCAACTCCGAAAGTACACGAACGTGAGCTTGTTCTGCCGGCGCGCGAGGGCGTGCGCGTCCGGGAACGTGGGCCCCTGCCACCGTATGCCGCCGCACCCGATCATCGCCAGGGATAGCACGAGGATGGAAGCGGCCGCCGTGCGGCGCGCTCCCGTAAAGGCCGGGCGCCGACCGCGCAGGTCGCCCACCGCGCGAGACATCAAGCACCCTGCTGCGACGGGCGCCGGAGGCCTCGACTGTTACGTCTTGTCGTCTCCAGGTTTGTCGTCCTTCTTCACTTCGCCCGAGGACTTGTATTTTACCGAGCAGCCCCAGGGCGTCGTCTCCACGACCGGAACCGACTTGCCCTCGAGAATCGCGGTCAGGGCCTCGTCCACGTACTTGCGCGTGTCGGGCCCCGGCTGGCTGCCCGACTCCAGCCGCGCGTGCAGGGCGCCCGCGTAGACGAGCTTGCCCTTATTGATAATGTAAATGTGCGGCGTGGTCTTGGCCACGTACTTCCGGCCGACCGCGCCATCGTTGTCCATCAGGATCGGGAAATCAAGCCCTTTATCCTTGGCATACTGCACATTCTCCTCGGGCTTGCGCCAGTGGGTGCTCTCGACTCCCAGCCACACGACATCGTTGCCGGCGAACTTCTTGCGAAGCTCCTTGATCACCGGAACCGCCGCCACGCTGTAGGGGCACTGCTGGTTGATCCACTCGAGCACAACGATCTTCTCTTTGTACGCGGAAAGCGCGTGCTTCTTCCCGTTGCAGTCCAGCAGCGTGAAATCCGGGGCATCCTGTCCGACCCGGGCCGTTTGCGCGGCGTCGAAAGCGGTTGTGGCCTCGTGTTCCTGGGCCGATATCAGACGGACACCGACAAACGCGATGCAGAGCAACGCTACCTGGTTGAGTCGAGTTTGCATTAACGCTTTCTCCTCGGCACAATCACGCTTGTGGCTCGCAAGGGATTGTAACCGGCCAACGGCATCTCGCCAACGGGAGCAGGGAGCGGCAGCTCACGTGGACTCGCCCGACACACTAGGCCCTGAAGACCTGCACGCCGCGTTGTCGATCCTCCTCGCAACGCCGGGCAGCCGCGTCCGGGCCGATCGGCGGCACGTAACCGGGTTCTGCGAGTACCTGGAGCAGTGCGCGGTTCAGTGGGCGGGCCTGCGTTGCGGTCCTCGCGCGGCACCGTCGGCGATGTTTTTCGCACTGCTCCTGCCGGGCCGGACGGCGATTGTCATGGTTCCCTCGCCGGGCGAGCAGGGAATTGTCGAGGAGGATCAGCGGCGGGTCACCGCAGTGGGCCTGGCACAATTGCGCGAGCGTGGGCTGCACTTCGCCCAGGCACTGATCGAGCCCGAATCCACCGCCCAGCGCGCTCTCCTGGAGCGAGAGGGTTTCCGTCTGCTCGCCCCACTCGATTACCTGGAGCGCGACGTGTCGCGCCCCGCGGTGTCCCCGCCCTCGCCGAGCGAGGCCGAGTGGGTTCCGTATAGTGCAGCCACGCACGGTGAATTCGCGGCGGTGATGCTGGCAACCTACGAGGGCAGCCTGGACTGCCCGGAGCTGACGGGTCTCCGTCCGATCGACGACGTCATCGCGGGTCATCGCGCGAGCGGGAGGTTTGACGGTCGGCTCTGGGAGCTGGCGCGCGTGGACGGTCAGATAGTCGGATGCTTGCTGCTCGCGCAGCTCGTCCACGCGCCGCTGGCGGAGATCGTGTACATGGGAGTGGTTCCGGCTGCCCGTCGCCAAGGGATCGGCCGCTTGCTGTTGCGTCGCGCGCTGGAGCAGTGCCGAGTAATCGGCGCGAATCACCTCACGGTCGTGGTCGATCACCGGAACGAACCCGCGCGAAAGCTCTACGCGCGGTTTGCGCTGGTGCCGGTAGCGCGGCGAAATGCGTATCTTCTCCGTTGGGCGTGTGGACAGGACGTGCGCAACCTGTGCGTGTCGAGCGGTACACCCGGTGGATAACCGGTGGCCGAGGAATTTTTTTTGGCGCGCGAGCGTTTGCTGAAGCGCGGGTTACGGGAATGTCAGTTGTTTTGCGCGCGGTTCTCCATTGCACAACCGTGCCGCCGGTGGTATGATCCGGCTCGCAGGTGAACGAGAAGAGGGAGACCAGTTTCGCTTTTCCCCGCGTAGTGCGCTAAACAACCAGTCGAAAGAACGCTCTGTTGCCTGCCGACGAGGTGGACGGTGGACAGTCCGGTAGCGGAGAGACTCTGCGCTATCCGCGCGAAGATGCAGGACCGGATCGGCGCGAATCGCTACCGCACTTGGTTCAGCGGCTGCGCCGAGTTGCTGCTCGACGGCGAGCGCCTCGACGTTACGGTCCCCAACGCGTTTGTCGGCGATTGGATTACATCCAATTTCATGCCGCACCTCGTGGCGGCGGCGCGCGACGTGATCGGGGCCGAACCACGCGTCGAAATCCGCATCGACGGTGCCCAACGCGCTGCCGGCCCGACGCCAGTTGTGCGGCGAGAGGTTCCCGAAGCGCGCGCTGTCGGCACACAGCCTGCGGCGGATGCGATGCTGCTGCCCGGCGCGCGGGCGCCCCGGCGCCCCGCCGGCCGTCCCGTGTTGCGGGGGCAGCTCGAGTCCTTCGTCGTGGGCCCCTCCAACGAGCTGGCGTTTGCGGTGGCCACGGCGGTCGTCCGGTCGCCCGGGGCGGCCTTCAAGCACGTCGTCATACATGGGGGCTGCGGGCTGGGCAAGACGCACTTGCTCCAGGGCATCTGCAACGGCCTGACGCACGCCCACCCGGAACTGAAATGGTGCTATCTCTCGGGCGAGGAGTTCACCAACGAGTACATCTATGCCCTGAAGGCGGGGCGAACGGACGGATTCCGGGCCCGCTTCCGGAGCGTGGACCTGCTCGTCATCGATGACATACACTTCTTCGCCAACAAGACGGCCACGCAGAGCGAGTTCCTGCACACCTTCAACGCCATCGACGCCTCCGGCAAGACCGTGGCGCTGTCGTCGGACGCGCACCCGCGGCACATCGCCACGCTCAGCGAGCCGCTCGTGAACCGCCTGCTGGCCGCCACGGTCGTGCCGATCGAGCCGCCGGACTTCACCACCAGGCGGGAGATCCTCCGTCGCCGGGCGGCCGCCATGCAATGCGAGTTGTCCGGCGAGGTGCTCGACTACGTGGCGCGGCACGTCAGCCGCAATGTGCGCGAGCTCGAGGGCGCCCTGTACAAGTTGGCGGCCTACGCTTCGTTGACGCGCGAACCCATCCGGCTGGACGTGGCCCGCCGCGCGGTCGACGAGTACGTCGCCGCCGGACAGCCCCCGCGGGCGTCCGAAATCGAACGGATGGTGGCGCTGCACTTCAACGTGACGCGCGACGCGCTGTGCTCGAAGTCGCGCGACCGCGTGGTGACGTTGGCCCGCGCGGTGGCGCTGTATCTGGTCCGCAAGCACACGAACATGAGCTTCCCGGAGATGGGGCGGGCCCTGGGAAACAAGAAACACTCCACGGTGCTGATGGCCGTGCGCCGCATTCAAGACCTGGTGGACCGGGACGGCGCGGTCACCTGGAAGACGTCGGCCGGCACACGCGAAGTACCCGTGCGGAGGCTGCTCGACGAACTCGAGCAGCGGCTCCTGCGCGGCCCGAGCGGTTCGTAGGCGCCGCGCATGCCCCGACGTCACGGCCGGCGGCACGGAGGCCGCCGACCACCTTTTCGCGTCCGGCGGTCGTACACGCGTCCGCCGCAGGAGCCTCCAGCGACCACACCCGCACAGCGCTGGCCCCCCTAGCGTCGGACCTCCGTGTCCGACGTTTCTTGTGCTACACGTGTCCCTCGCCAGCCGGCTTGGCGCACCGCCGCGCGAAACGTCACAGCGGCGGGCCGTCGGTGCTCCAGGCGGGGTCAGCGGTTTCGATCGCGGCACTGGCACCCAGCGTGCCGTCCACGAGCGGCCGCGCACGGTTGCGCAGGAGCTGGCCCGTACCCTCGAACAACGGCCAGTAGCCGCGCAGGTTGCTCTCGTGCCCCGACAGCCGATGGTCGCGCGCGCTGACGATCGCCGGCCCCGTCCGCGCCTCGACCCACAGTCGCACGTCGCCGACCTTGCCGCGGAAGCCCACGCCAAGCGTGATGCTGCTGGCCACAATGGGGTCCGCGACCGCCGTGTTGGCCAGGGCCGCCCCGTCGAGATACAGCACGCACACCCCCGTCGTGGCATCGTAGACGACCGCAATGTGCCGCCAGTTCTCGGCCAGGTTCGTGGCTGCGGCTTGAAGCGGCGTGCCGGCAATGAGAACCCGGATCGAGTTCGCCGAGGGCAGGACTTCGAGGGTCAGTGCCCCGCCGCCCAGGCCGGCCACCGTGCCGCCGTCGTTGTCCGCTTTGACCCAGGCCTCGAACGTCAGCGCAGTAAGGCTCAGTGTGTCGCCCAGCGGCAGGGTGGCGAAGGTCGCGCCGCTGAATTGCAGCGAGGCGTTCGGCTCACCGACCGTGATGGTCGCGAAGGTCGTCGCTTCCAGTCCCCCGGCCGTGACGATGCGCAACGTCACCGTGAACGTACCCTCGCTGTTGAACACGTGGGTCGGCTGGGGGTCTCGGGATTGCGTCCCGTCGCCGAAATCCCAGTGGTAATCCAGGACCACGTCGTCCGGGACCTGGCTCACGGTGCCGTCGAACTGCACGGTCAGCGGGTACGATCCGCTCGTCTGGTCCGCCCCGATGATCGCGACGGCCCCACTGCCTGCGGCGCGAATCTCGACGCTCGCCAGCGCCTGGTTGCCCGCCTCGTCCGTGACCCGGAGGCGCACGATATACCGTCCCGGCTGCTGAAACGTGTGTATCACGTCCACCTGGTCGGACGCGGAGCCGTCCGCGAAATCCCATGAGTAGCTCAGCGGACCACCGCTCACCGCGCTCGATCCGGCGGCCGAGAAGCTGACAATCAGCGGCGCGCTGCCGGTCGTCGAAGACGTGGCGATCTCGGCTTGCACAAGCGGGGCGTTGCTGGTCTGCCCTCCCAGCGGGCAGCCGCCGACCAGCACCGCACACAGACAACCGACGGTTATCAATCTCATGAGCAAGTCACTCCCGTCACAGGGACAGACTCTCGTTCGCCAGGCTGGGGAATTATAAGTGGGATGCGGCGTGTCCGGCCACGCCGGCGCACGGCACGGGCACGGCCGTCGGCGGCCGCCAACGTGGCAGGAGACGGGCGGTGGTCGGTCCTACTCGGCTTCGCAGTCGGCCTGATCGGCCCCGGCCGCAACCGGGGCGCTGTCGCCGTCGTCCGCGGGGTCGCCCTCGACGGGCAGCCCGCGCAGCGGCGTGCCGATCCGCGGCCAACCGTCGAGCGCACGCCGGCGGGCCCGGGACTTGGTCTCGGTCAGCGCGATGCGCACCTCGCTGAATGCTTTCTTGACGCAGTTGAGAGCGGCCTCGGCCGACCGGCTCTGATTCCGCAGCGAGGTGACCTCGCACTCGTAGAACTGGCGCTGTTCGACCAGGCGTGCGTTCTCGCGCTCCAGATGCGCAAGTTGTGCCTGGAGGTTCTTCTTCTCGGTTCGCAGCGACTCCAACTTGTCGTCCAGGACTTCCTGCACCTGAACCAGCTCGCGGATGCGGTCCTCCGCGCCGCGCAGCGACGCCTGGAGGTTGTTGCGCTCGGCACCCGTCTGTTCCAGCGCAAGCTGGGCTTCCTGGAGCTGGGCCTGCAACGCCGCCCGCTCCGACACCGTCTCCCTCTGAATCCGCTCCAGCTCTTCGACCTTGGTCGAAAGGAGCTTGTACTCGGCGCGCAGGCTGTCGCGCTCCTTGCCCACGGCCCACAACTCGTCGAGTTGCTTCTGGGCGGCCTTGAGCTCGGCGCGCAGGCGGTTGCGGTCCCGCTCGAGGCCCAGCAATTGCTCGTTGGTGCGCTGGGTCCGCGCCGCCGCGTCGGCCAGCTCCTCTTCCAGCGTCGTGACCTCGTTGCGGAGCTGTTCCAGCGCATCGACGCGCGTCTGGAGCGTGACGGTGCGCCACTCCAGTTCCTGGGCGCGCTGGTTTGCGCTCTGGAGCTTCTCGTTGGCCTCCGTCAGCTCGCGCTCCAGCACCGTGCGGGCTTCCTGGTGGCGGTCAAGCTGGTCTTCCAACTCGTTGATCACCGCCAGCACGTCGTTGCGCTCGTCGATGAACGCATCTTGCAGGTTGCGCCGTGCGGCAGATCGCTCGTTGTCGGCCATGGCGGCCACCGTCTCGATCCGCTGCCGGGCCTCCCGCGCCGCGGGAGTATGCAGCGCGCTCCCCTCGTCCGGATCGGGCGCCAACGGGCCGCCCGCCGTAGTAGCGACTTCGCCGGCGGCTGACTCGCAGCCTGCCTCAGTCGGGTCTCCGTTCCGTCTTGCGCGAGGATTGCTCTTGTCCATGGCGTGCCTATCCCTGCTCTGCGTCCTGCCGCGGCCAAGTTGGGGCGCCGCTCCTGCGCGTGCCCCACGACCGAGTGCTCGGTGACCCGGCAACGCTCTCTGTTATCGGCGGGTGGGAGGCACCCGCTTGATGGGGGGCGCGGTGTCGGCGCCCTACTCGAGTTGAAGACCGAACCGCCGCTGGGCCTCGTCGCGGAGCACGCCGTATTGCTGGTCGGCCTGGCGTCGGGAAACGCGGGTCACGACCAGCTCCCCGGCCTCCAGCCGCAACAAGCCGCCGTGCTCATCGCAGTAGATCAGGCTGGGACGGTCGATGAAGCCCTGGCGCAACTGGTACGCGTACGCGACGCCGTCGTAGCCCTCAAGGGCCCGTACGCCCAGCGGCTCGATCGTATGTGTCAGGAGCGCCCGCGTCTCCGTGTCGTAGATCGCCAGCGCGTGCAGTTCCTGCGGCCCGCTCTGGAGCAGTCCGGCGAGCAGCCGAACCCACGCCTGGTCCAAGTAGACTGGGCCGACGCGCACCGGCTTGCCAGGGTCCGGTAAGTGCGCGTCCCGGCTCGTCGACTGGCTCGTCAACAACACGTCCTTCTCGCGAATCACCTGGTCCGTCCGCACCAGTATCTCTTGCGGCTGCATCTCCCGCGGCGGGATGTCGGTCTGCTGCACCTCGATCAGCTCGCTTTCCAGATCGAAGCTGCTGAACAGGTCGATGCGCGTGTGGCGTGCGGCCCCGTCCTCCCCGAACCGCCAGGATCGCTCCCGGACCCGAATCCCGTCCTTTGCGTCGCGCCGCGAGGCGGACGGGCCGCCGAACACGTACTCCTCACGCGTGATGCACCTGGTGAAGTAGCCGATCGGCGAACCCGCGAGAACCATGTCGTAGACGTGCTCGGTCTCGTCGGGCCGCACCTTGGCGGCCTCCCGCCGGAGCCGAGCCAACAGGGCCTTGCCCCGGTCGAACGCCGGGGTGAGACGCTCGGCCTCGTCGGCGTCGTAGTGGACACGAAGCGAAGCAATGATCTGCTCGAACTCGGCGCGGATTTGCGATGTCTCCTCGTCACGAGCCACGTTGCCGCTGTACACAAGCACCCAGACCGTGCTCGGGTCAAACGGCAGGCACAGGCAGTGCGAACGCGTGTTGATCGCGCCGAGCTTCGATCCGTAGCTCAGGACCACGCCTGCCCGCGGCGGAAGCCGCCAGGTCTCCCAGTCCACGCGCGGCGAGTTTGTCAGCTCGGCGGTCGCTTTGCCGAAATCGACGATCCAGTCCTCGAACGGCTTCATGTCGAAACTGCGGAAGACCATGATCTGAACGCCGCGCCGTCCGCCCGGCGCGTGTCCGCGCAAGAGACCAATCGAGTCCTTGAACTGCTGGAACCTGGAACGGTCGTACTCCCATCCGGCGGGCAGTTGCAGCTCGTAGCCGAACCCCGGATCGGCGAATGCCACGCTCGGGAAGCTCGTGGGGGTAGTGGATGGTGTCTGGCCGAAGCCGACGCCGCACGCCAACAGGAGCGCGGCCAGGCAACACGCCGCTGTCGCGGCAAACGCAGTTCTCTTCATCGAACTCACCTCGGGAATGTCGAGTGGTAACATTGTCGCAATTTCGGTAGGCTGCTCAACCCCCGGAGGCGGGGACGAACGCCCTGCCCGGGGAAACCCGTTGACCGGGAGCAGCACGCTTGCTGAGTGAGGCCGTGACTTTCGGCTGGCCGCCGTCGTGGACCGCAGTCTGGGCCGGCCTGCTCGCCCTCATCGGTCTCGTGTGGCTACGCCGGCATCTGAATCTGAGCCGTGCCAGGCACGACCCCGTTCTATCGCCGGCGGACGCCGAGCGCGGCGGCGGTCCCTGGCCGCGGCTCTCGGTGCTCGTGGCGGCGAAGGACGAAGAGGACAACATCGGGCGCTGCCTGACGGGACTCCTGTCGCAAAGCTATCCCGATTTCGAGGTCATCGCGGTCAACGACCGCAGCACGGATCGCACCGGCGAAATCATTAATGAGCTGGCCGCTCGCGACACGCGCGTTCGGCCGGTCCATGTGCGCAGCTTGCCGGCCGGCTGGGCGGGCAAGAACCACGCCATGCATCAGGGGACGCAGTTCGCAACCGGCGAATACCTGTGCTTCACGGACGCCGACTGCCGCTTCCACGAGCCGACCCTCCTCGCGGCCGCCGTGCGCTACGCACAGGCAGAGCAGGTCGATTTCCTGTCCGTGTTGCCGCAATTGGACGCCGGGACATTTTGGGAGCGCGTCGTTCAGCCGCCGGCCGGTGCGGTGATGGTGTTCTGGTTCTCACCCGAACGCGTAAATAACCCGCGCTCGCCGTGCGCCTATGCGAATGGCGCCTTCATGCTGATGTCGCGGGCGGCGTACGCCCGGCTGGGCGGGCACGAGCAATGCCGGTCGGTCCTCAACGAGGACATGCACTTGGCCCGGGAGGCCAAGCGCGCCAGCCTGCGACTCCAGGTTCTCCGGGGCGGCGGCCACTATAGCGTGCGCATGTACGTCGGCCTGGGCGCCATTTGGCGCGGCTGGAGCCGAATCTTCTACGGGTGCTTCGGCACCTGGCCGCGCCTGATTACCAGCGCGGTCTTCCTTTCCGTCTTCAGCCTGCTCCCCTGGGCCAGCCTCTTGGCCGCGCCGTTCCTGGGGTCGGCGGGAGCCTGGATCGGAGCGGCGGCAGGACTGGCGGTCGTCGCGCAGCAGACGGTGCTGTGGCGGTTCTACCCACTCAGCGGGATTGGGGCTGCGTGGGCACTGAGCTACCCGCTGGGTGCAACGCTTTGTCTGGGCATGACTTGCAATGCCATGACGCGCCTGGCGGGAAGGCAGACTCGCTGGAGAGGGACATCGTATGCCGGCGGGGCGCAGGGGGTGGCGGTCGGTCTTGTATCAAGTAAACGGCTGGGCCCGTAAACAGCCGAAGTACGTCGTCTGACGCCCGGTGGCTGTGGGATTCTCCGGGAGCGCTCCCGGAGAAAAGCCCAGATTTTTAGAGAGTGAGAGTGACAGGTGCCAGAACCCATGCTATAGTTGTTCTTATGTTAGCGACCCCCTGCATGTCGTGGCTTGCGTGGAAGTCGAGGAAACCGTGATCGCCGCTTGACTCATGCCGAATGTTAGGTTATAATTTGTGCAAATAGGCATCTAACATTGGCACGAGGACGGCGAAGCAGGGACGCAAAGGAGTGCGCCGTGGCCACGGAAACTGGAGTGCGAGGTCGGATGCTGTGCCTGCTCGGCCCGGGCGGGGGTTACCAACGGGAGGTCCGCGACACTGGGCCGACACTGCTCGAGTTGGAATCCGCCCCCCTGACCGATGCCCAACTTCGCCATCTGAGCGGCTGCCTGGCGCGCGAGTTCGATCTCGCCGTTGAAGGCGAATTCGATGCCGCTGCGGCCGAGGCGCGCGACCGGCGTGTCTGGGCCGTCGCCGACCGTCCTCTGCCGCCGGTAATCTTTGGGTCTCTGAGTGCCTACTTGGCGGAGGAATACGATGGCACAACGGTCGAAGCGCCGGTTCGGCTTGCTCACGCCGAAACAACTGCGCGTGCTCACGTTCATTCGGGACTACAGTCACGCCCGCGGGTATGCGCCAACCATGCAGGAGTTGGCGGACGAGTTCGGCATCAGCAAGGTAACCGTCTTCGAGCATATCGGCGCGCTGCAGAAGAAAGGCTATCTCAAGCGCGCCCGGCACAAGGCACGCTCTTTGCAACTTAGCGAGGATATTCGCTTCCCCGACGAGCGTGCCACGCGGCTGCCGTTGGTCGGCGTCATCGCCGCGGGCCAGCCGATCGAGGCGATCGAGGACCGCGAGGTGCTCGACCTCGAAGAGCTCTTCGTTTCCGCGCACGAGACTTTCGTGCTACGCGTGCGCGGCGACAGCATGGTGGACGATCGCATCTGCGACGGCGACCTGGTCGTAGTGGAGAAGCGCGAGACGGCCCGCAACGGCGAAACCGTGGTCGCGCTGCTTGAGGAGGGCGAGGCGACGCTGAAGCGATTCTATCGGGAGGCGGACGGGATCCGGCTCCAGCCCGCCAACCCGAAATACAAGCCGATTAAGACAAAAAACGTGCGCATTCAGGGCGTCGTGGTGGGCGTGGTGCGAACGTACTAAGACCTGAAGTTTTCGACGTTCGCATCCGGGGCGAAACATCGGCGGATACCCCCCTGAGCGGGCAGTAAATCGCGGGATGGCTTCCAGCTTCCGAGCGGCGCCGGGCGGCCTCTCGGCGGGTTGATAGTTTTCCTTCGCAAACACGTGGTCGGAAGTGGCGCGTCCGGCGGGGAACTGGTGGTGCCAATGGGGGATCGCAGCCCGGTGCCGCGTGGCACATGGGGTGGGGTTTCTGTTGTATGTTCGCATTGTGTTAGGTATACTTCGGTAGACGCTTGCGTGGCTGACCGAGGAATTGGGCGTCGCCGACAGGCCGGGCCGGAGGTCGCGTTATGGCGCGCACGGCACCGGACTACGCCGAACTGCACTGCCTGAGCAACTTCTCCTTTCTGCGGGGAGCGTCACACCCTGAGGAACTCGTTGCGCAGGCTGCCGCGCTGGGCTACGCCGCTCTGGCGATAACCGACCGTAACTCGCTGGCCGGCGTCGTCCGGGCCCACGTGGCCGCCAAAGAGCACGATCTTCATCTCATCGTCGGTGCGGAGATCGTGCCCGTGGACGCTCCGCCGGTGGTGTTGCTGGCCCCGACGCGTACGGCGTACGGCCGGCTGGCTCGGCTGATTACGCGGGGGCGCTTGCGCTCGCAGAAAGGCGATTGCGAGATTCGCCTCGCAGACATTGCAGAGTTGGGCGCGGGGTTGATTGCGCTGGCGATGCCCGAAGGGAGGGACCAAGGGATCAAGGGACCAAGGGACCAAGGGATCAAGGGACCAAGGGACCAAGGGATCAAGGGACCAAGGGATCAAGGGATCAAGGGACCAAGGGATCAAGGGATCGAGGGATCGAGGGATCACGGGATCGAGGGATCGAGGAATCGAGGTGGCAGACCGGCGGCCCTTGCGACTGATGCACCCGGCTCCGGTCCCGAGCCTGATTCCGGAGCGCCGGCAGAGCGGACGCCAGGTCGCTCGCCTGCCAGTCCGCTGCCGCAGTGTAGCGCCGGACCTCTGAGTCCGGCGAGAATCCCATTCGGCTGGGAAAATGTCGGACACCCGCCACGGCGGGCAGGCCGCTACACGCGACTCGCTGCAGCGAGCCCAGGTCCGACGCTACAGGCGTGTGGGCCACGGAGACTTCCGCGGCGGGCTGCTGCGCATCGAATCCTCATAGCACCCGATGGGGCCGTCCAACGCTGTAGCCACCTTGATCCCTTGATCCCTCGATCCCTCGATCCCTTGCGTGCGTACCGTGTCATCTTCGGCGACGACTGCTACCTGGCCGCCGAGCTGGCCTGCGACGTGCCGGACCGTGTGCGGCTGGAGCAGCTCGCCGAGTTGTCGCGACAGACCGGGATTCCGCTCGTTGCAGCCAACGACGTGCACTACCACGTGCCCGAGCGGCGGTATCTCCAGGACGTGCTGACGTGCATTCGGGAGAAGTGCACGCTCGCGGCCGCGGGCCGGAGGCTGTTCGCCAACGCGGAGCGGCACCTGCGCGGACGCGAGGAGCTTGGGCGCCGTTACGCGCCTTACGCCGAGTGGCTGGAACGCACCATAGAGATTGCAGGCCGCTGCAACTTTAGTCTGGACGAGTTGCACTACGAGTATCCGCACGAGCTGGTGCCCGCGGGGCGCAGCGCGCACGAACATCTCGCGCAGCTCACGTGGGCCGGCGCAGCGAAGCGTTATCCCGGCGGCGTTCCCGGCCGGGTGCGCCAACTGCTCGAAAACGAGCTGCGGCTCATCGCCGAGCTTCGCTATGAGCACTACTTTCTGACGGTCTGGGACCTCGTGCGATTTGCCCGGAGCCGGGGGATTTTGTGTCAAGGGCGCGGGTCGGCGGCGAACTCGGCGGTTTGCTATTGTCTGGGTGTTACCGCGGTCGATCCGTCGCGTATAGACTTGCTGTTCGAGCGGTTTATCAGCAAGGAGCGGAATGAGCCGCCGGATATAGACATTGATTTCGAGCATGAGCGGCGGGAGGAGGTCTTTCAGTACATCTACACGAAGTACGGGCGCGAACGGGCGGCGATTACGGCGGAAGTCATCACCTATCGGCCGCGCTCGGCGGTGCGTGACGTGGGCAAGGCACTGGGGCTCTCGCTGGACCGCGTCGACCGGCTGGCGAAAGCGCTGGAATGGTGGAGCGACGACGCGGTGCCGGAGGAAGCTGTCCGTGCCGCCGGCCTTGCGCCGGGTGATCGCACGGTACAGATGTTGATTCGGCTGGTAAAGCAGCTCCTCGGTTTTCCGCGTCATTTATCGCAGCACGTAGGCGGCTTTGTGATTACGGAAACGCCGCTGTGTGAAATCGTTCCATTAGAGAACGGAGCAATGCCAGACAGGACGTTTATCGAGTGGGACAAGGATGACATTGATGCGCTGGGAATCCTCAAGGTCGATTGTCTGGCCTTAGGAATGCTGACCGCCATTCACAAGTGCTTTCGAATGCTGCCGGGCGCGGGCGAAGAGGGATCAAGGGATCAAGGGATCGAGGGATCGAGGGTTCAAGGGAGCAAGGGAGCGGGGGACAAACAGTTGCTCAGGACGTCTGTCGGAAAAGTGGTTAGCGTTGAACCGGAGCCCGTTGAAGGAGAGTGGAGCAGTGGGAAACAAAGGCACGTTTCGCGACCTGATTGTGTGGCAGAAGGCGATCAACCTGGCGACGGCCATGTACCAGGCGACCCAGGGGCTGCCCACCTGCGAGAAGTTCGGCTTGACAGCGCAGATGCGGCGGGCGGCAGTCTCGATTCCGAGCAACATCGCCGAGGGAAACGCGCGGCAAACGCTGGGCGACTACCTTCACTTCCTGGGGGTGGCCCGCGGTTCGCTGGCCGAGTTGGAGACGCAACTGATCATTACGATCGAATTGCAGATGCTCAACAACGCGGCGATGCTGTTGGAACAGGTCCAGGAGGTTCGCCGGATGCTTCAGGCCTTGATCGAAAGTCTCCGGCAAAGGCGGGACGACGCCAGCTAGCTGAACCTCGATCCCTCGCTCCCTTGCTCCCTCGATCCCTCGATCCCTTGATCCCTCGATCCCTTTCCGAGATTCCTCCCGAAGACCCCGCCGTCTACGACCTGATCTGCGCCGCGGATACCGTCGGCGTATTCCAGATCGAAAGCCGCGCCCAGATGTCCATGCTCCCGCGCCTAAGACCGCGCTGCTTCTATGACCTGGTCATCGAAGTCGCCATCGTCCGGCCCGGTCCCATCCAGGGCGGCATGATCCACCCCTATTTGCGCCGGCGGAACGGACTCGAACCGGTGTCCTACCCCAGCGACGCCGTCCGCGGCGTGCTGGAAAAGACGCTCGGCGTGCCGCTGTTCCAGGAGCAGGTCATGCGGCTGGCCGTCGTCGCCGCCGGCTTTACGGCGGGCGAGGCCGACCAGCTTCGGCGGTCGATGGCGGCGTGGCGGCGCGGCGGGCAGATGGAGCAATTCCAGGTGCGGCTGGTCAAAGGCATGCTGGCCAACGGCTACCCGCCGGCGTTCGCCGAGCAGATCTTCAAGCAGATTCGCGGCTTCGGCGAGTACGGCTTCCCGGAGAGTCACGCGGCGTCGTTTGCGTTGCTCGTGTACGTGTCGGCGTGGTTGAAGCGGTATCACCCGGCGGCGTTCCTCGGGGCAGTGTTGAATTCGCAGCCGATGGGCTTCTATGCCCCGGCACAGCTCGTTCGCGATGCGCAGCGGCACGGCGTGCCGGTGCGTCCAGTAGACGTGAATTACAGTAGGTATGACTGTGGGCTGGAAGCGCCAAGCGCTGAAACGGATCGAGGGAGCGAGAGATCAAGGGACCAAGGTGACGGCGACCGGAATTGCACAACGGCGTGCACCCCCACCTCGATCCCTCGATCCTTTGATCCCTTGATCCCTCGGTCCCTTGATCCCTTGACCCCCGCACTCCGGCTCGGCATGCGGCTCGTCCGCGGCCTCAGCGCCGAGAAGGTCCGCGGCATCGAGGCGGCCCAGCGCGAGGGGCCCATCACGTCGATTCGGGCCCTGGCCCGCCGGCCGGATGTCGCGCGCGAAACCCTGCTCCGTTTGGCGGCGGCGGACGCGTTTCGGTCGCTGGGGCTGTCGCGGCGTGACGCCCTCTGGCAGATTCTGGCGCTCGACGAGCGCCCGGCACCGCTGTTCGCGGAGTTGGAGCCGCGCGAACCGCGCGCCGCGTTGCCGCCCATGCCGCTCGATCAAGCCGTGGTGCAGGATTACGACGCTCTGGGGCTGTCGCTGACCGCGCATCCGATCGGGCTGGTGCGGGCCGAGCTGGATGCGTTGCGCATCAGCCCCAATGATCGGCTGAAAAGCACACGACATGGCCGGCGCATCGCCATCGCCGGCCTCGTGACGCATCGCCAGCGGCCCGGGACGGCGAAGGGCATCGTGTTCATGACGCTCGAAGACGAGACCGGGACGGCGAACCTGATCATCCGGCCGCAGGTCTGGGAGCGTTTTCGGGCGGTGGGGCGGAGCAGGATCGCCGTCATCGCGGAAGGTACTGTCGAGCGGCAGGGAGACGTGGTGCACGTCCAGGTGCAGCGGCTGAGCGACCTGTCCGCGCGCATCGCTCCGGTGCGCGCGAAGTCGCGCGATTTTCACTAAGCACCACGATCGAGCCTCCGTGATGCCGTCCCCGACGGTATGCACCAGCGTGGGCATCGGCCCCGCAGCCAGCACAGGCAGGGACGCCCGCCCTACTTCGCCCATGTGCAACCCACCGTGACGCGGCCGACTGGAACAGTCTTAGATTCGCGTACCGGCCGACCTCCCGGTCGGTCGCCTGTAGCGCCGGACCTCCGTGTCCGGCGATGATCCCGCGCGGCTCAAAGGACGTCGGACACCCTCCACGGCCGACCAGGAGGTCGGCCGCTGCACGATGCACAGTGCTCTATGTGGCCGTGCGCGATTCGGGAGCGCTATCCGAACGCGCCGCGCGAGCCAGCGCGTGGTCCAATACGCGCTCGCTTGCACTTCGCGTTCTGACGCCCGTAGACGAATCGCGCACCGCGATTCAGTTCACGCAGTTGACCACCGCGCCCGTGTTCTTGAACTCCCGCACGATGCGGACCGTCTCCTCGGCCACCGCCGCCTGGGCCTGGTCCGTCGACGCGCCGATGTGGTGCGTACCATACACGTTCGGCATATCAGCCAGCGGAGACTCGATGGTCTTGGCATCCGCCGCCGGCTCGTTCTCGTACACATCGACGCCGGCCGCGCGAACCCGCCCCTCCTTGAGGGCCGCGATCAACGCCGGCTCGTCGATGACGGAGGCCCGGCTCGTGTTGATGATGACGGCGTTGGGCTTCATCGTGGCCAGGCGCTGCGCGTTGACGAGGTGCTTGGTGTCGCCCGTGCCGGGGACGTGCAGGGTCACGACATCGGACTCGCGGAACAAGTGGTCCAGGTCGGTGCGCCGGCAGTTCGGATGATCGGGCCCCGTCAACGTCGGGATGACGTCGTACCACAGCACGCGCATGTCGAACGCCAGGGCCCGCTTGGCGACCTCGGTGCCAATCCGGCCGAGTCCGACGATTCCCAGCGTGCTGCCCTTCAGCCCGCGGGCCTTGCTGTACTCCTTCTTGTTCCACTGGTGCGCCCGCAGGTCCGCGACGTTGTCCGCGATCCGCCGGTCAATCGCGATCATCAGCCCCAGGACCAGCTCGGCGACCGCCACCGCGTTCATCCCCGGGCAGTTCGCGACTTTCACACCGCGCTCCGTCGCCGCCTTCACGTCGATCGTGTCGTAGCCGGAGCCGGCCCGGATGACCACCTTGAGCTGTTTGCCGGCCTTGAGCGTCTCGGCGTTCACCTTGGTGGAACGTACGATCAGGATCGCCGGATCGAACTCGGCAACCCGCTGAGCCAGGGCGGCGTCCTTCAGCCCGGGCTCGCAGACTACCTCGGCGGCGAGTTTCTTGAGCTCGCTGACCCCCGAATCCTCGAACTTGTCCGCGATGAGAATCTTCATGGCGCAGCTCCCGCACGATTCAGCGTCAGTCCGGCGGGGGGACGTGCCTCGATCGCCGTCACCACCCCAGCCGAAACGGCTATCCTAGCGGATTCCTCCGCCATCGTGTAGCCGCCACAGGATGTCCGGCTGCCTATCAGTCCGTTGAAAGAGGGGGCAGGCACCCCCGGGGAGCCATGCAACTCTGCCGCGAAAGCCCGCCGGCGCGGAGCCGGTCCCCTCTTTCAACGGAGGCCCAACCCGACGCCGGCCCGCTCAACGGGCTTGGGACTCGCCAAGACGGCCGCGCTGCGCGGCGTTGACGGACCGCTCGCTGCCGACTAGGCTGCGTTGGCCTGTCGTGACGCCGGGTTCCGTGCCGCAGGGTCGGCCCAGGCCCGGGTCGGCGGCGGGTTGTTTGGGAACCCTCCATGCGGCGTATCCGTGCCTACCTATGGACGCTTCTGGCCGTGACGTGCCCGGCGGCGGTCGGACAAGCCGATTTCATCCCGCCCGAGCCCCTGCAAGAGGTCGGTCTCGTAAAGTACTGGCAGCTCCAGTTGATCCTGGAGAAGGACCAGCGCTTGCAGGACGTGTACCTGGTTGACGACCACCTCTACCTGGGCACCCAGGACGGGTACGTGTTCACCGTGCACGCCCCGACGGGCGTGCTCCGCTGGCTGCGGCCGATCGCCCGCTCCGGCTTCTCCGTGCGGCAGCCCTGTCACGCCGGCGACCGAGTGATCTTCGTTACTCCCAGCGACGTCCAGATCTACGACCGTCGCACCGGGGACCCGATCGCTCGCCGGGAAACGCGCTTCCCGGCCGGTACCGGTGCCACCAGCGACGGCGAGCGCGTCTTCATCGGCGGAGTCGATTGGCGGCTGTATGCGCTGGATGTGGAGACGCAGTTCCTGGCCTGGCGCGCGGTCACCGAAGGTGCGATTACCTCAAACCCGGCGCTGCACGGACCCGCGATCTTCGTGGCCAACGACCGTGGCACGGTCAACGCCTGCACGCGCGACAACAAGGAGTTTCAGTGGCAGTTCGCCGCGTACGGGCCGGTGAGCGCCGACCTGGTGGCCGACGAGCGGGGCGTGTTCGTGGCCAGCCACGACTTCTCCCTCTATCTGCTGGATCCGGCGTTCGGGAGCGTGCGCTGGCGCACCCGGCTATCGGGACCGCTCTACGAAGCCCCCGTCGTGACCGCGCAGGATGCGTACCAGTACTCCCCTGCGGACGGCGTCGTGGCCATCGACGCCGCCACCATCGGACGCACGGTCGAGCGCATTCGCTGGAAGCTGCCGAATGGCCGCAAAGCGCTGACCACACACGGCGGTCGCGTGTTCATCCTGACCCAGATGGACACCATCGCCGCGGTCAATAGCGAGGATGGAACCGTCGCCGGCACCATCCCCGCCGGCGGCCTCAGTCTGCCCATCCCGGCCCCAGGTACGGACACGATCTATCTGGCGGCGCCCGATGGGCGCGTGTTCTGTGCCCGGCCGCGCGGCGTGCCGCCGCTTCAGAGGGAGGACGTTCTGGCCGCCCTGCGTCCGCCCGGCGAGGCCGCGAAGGACGAGGCTGCGCTGGGTCAGTTACCCGCCCCGCCCGCCGCAACGGCGGAGGATTGGCTGGCGACCCATCGTCCGGGCGCACCGACGGGCGGGAGGTCCAAGATTTCGCGCGAGTACCAGTCGCGAGCGGGGGGCGAGTGACGCCCTGACTCGCGGACCGGCGCGACGGGTGGTGGAGCGGCACGGGCTGCCTGGTGCGGTAGCCCGTTTGTGTTTGCAGGAGCGTGCATGCCTGATTCGATCAAGATTGGCCGGGCCCTTCTCAGCGTCCATGACAAGACCGGAATCGTCGAGTTTGCCCGCGCGCTGCACGAGGAGCTGGGGGTCGAGCTGATCTCCACCGGCGGAACGGCGAAGGTCCTGAAGGACGCGGGCCTGCCCGTGACGCTGGTGGAAGCCCTCACCGGATTCCCCGAAATGCTCGACGGGCGGGTCAAGACGCTGCACCCGAAGATTCACGCGGCGATTCTCGCCGACCGCGACAATCCCGAGCACCTGCGGCAACTCCGGCAGCAGGGCATCGAGCCGATCGACATGGTCGTTGTGAACCTCTACCCCTTCGAGCAGACGATCGCCCGGCCGGACTGCACGTTCGAGGAAGCGATCGAGATGATCGACATCGGCGGGCCGTGCCTGCTGCGTGCCGCGGCGAAGAATCACAGGCATGTGATCGTGCTGTCGGACCCGGCCGATTGGCGGAATGTGCTGACGTGGCTGCGTGAGGACGCGCTGTCCGCGGACGGATGGAGGCGGGTACGGAAGGACTTCGCGTCCGCCGCGTTCGAACGGGTGAGCCGCTATGACGCGCGCGTCACCGGCTGGTTGACGGAAGGTCGCGCGGTGGCAATGCACTTGCGTGCGTTGCATGAGTTGCGGTACGGCGAGAATCCGATTCAGGCCGGGTCGGTCTGTGTGCCGGCGGGCGGGGCACTACCGGAAGGCGAACGAGGTCGGTCGCTCGGCACCTCGATGCCGCGCACACTGCCCTGGGCCGGAGAGGGGCTCAATCCGGCGGCGGCGGAGATGTCGTTCAACAACTACGCGGACGCGAGCGCAGCGCTGGAGTTGTGCGCGGAGCTGACGCGGGCGGCCTCCTCCCGTAGTGCAAAGCTCCGCTTTGCTCCGGCGCCTCCCGCAGACGACAGTACTGCAAAGCTCTGCTTTGCCCCCCCGGCTTCCCTGGACGACAGTAGTGCAAAGCTCCGCTTTGCCCCCCCGGCTTCCCCGAACGACAGTAGTGCAAAGCTCTGCTTTGCCCTCCCGGCTTCCCCGGACGACAGTAGTGCAAAGCTCCGCTTTGCCCCCCCGGCTTCCCCGAACGACAGTAGTGCAAAGCTCCGCTTTGCCCCCCCGGCTTCCCTGGACGACAGTAGTGCAAAGCTCCGCTTTGCCCCCCCGGCTTCCCCGGACGACAGCAGTGCAAAGCTCCGCTTTGCCCCCCCGGCTTCCCTGGACGACAGTAGTGCAAAGCTCTGCTTTGCTCCCCCACCCCCCGCGGACGACAGTAGTGCAAAGCTCTGCTTTGCCTCTCCAGGCGACGGTAGTGCAGAGCTTCGCATTGCCTCGGGCTCACCCGATCCGGCCGCCGCTTCCAACGTGCGCTTCCCGCCCGTGTGCGAGGAGCATTGGTCCCGCCGACGCCTGCCCCACTGGCAGATCGCCGGCGCCACGTACTGGGTAACGCTTACCAGCCGCATCGGCGTGCTGGCACCCGCCGAACGCGACATCGTTCTGGCGTCACTGCGGTACTGGGACGGCAAACGTCTGGACCTCCACGCCGCTGTCGTGATGACGGATCATGTGCACGCTATCCTCACGCCGCGGGCGCTCCCTGACCTGCCCGATGCGTTCGAGAACCTCTCGGGCCTGCTCAAGAGCATCAAGAGCTATAGCGGACGCGAGATTTCGCAACTGCGCGGTGGGACCGGAGGGGCGTGGGTGCACGAATCGCACGACCGATGGCTGCGCAGCGCGGACGAGTTCCGGGAGAAGTGGCTCTACCTCGCCGAGAATGTGGTCAAGGAGAACCTGGCGCCGACGCCGGAGCAATATCCGTGGTGGTACGCGGTGGATTACTTCGACCTGGGGATCGGTGTACCTGTAGGATCCAGCATGCCTCGCCCACCGTTGCTGGGTGGCGAAGGGGAGGCTTCGTCTGCGTGCGACGCGGAGCTTCGCGCGGGCTGCGAAGCGGGGCCTCGCGCTACTGAGTCGGGCGAGGCGGAGCTTCGCGCGGGCTGCGAAGCAGAGCTTCGCGCTACTGCGTCGGGCGACGCGGAGCTTCGCGCGGGCTGCGAAGCGGGGCCTCGCGCTACTGCGTCGGGCGACGCGGAGCTTCGCCCGGGTTGCGAAGCAGAGCTTCGCGCTACTGAGTCGGGCGACGCGGAGCTTCGCCCGGGTTGCGAAGCAGAGCTTCGCGCTACTGAGTCGGGCGAGGCAGAGCCGCGCGCGGGCTGCGAAGCGGGGCCTCGCGCTACTGAGTCGGGCGAGGCAGAGCTTCGCCCGGGTTGCGAAGCAGAGCTTCGCGCTACTGAGTCGGGCGACGCGGAGCTTCGCGCGGGCTGCGAAGCGGAGCCTCGCGCTACTGCGTCGGGCGAGGCAGAGCTTCGCCCGGGTTGCGAAGCAGAACTTCGCCCGGGTTGCGAAGCAGAACTTCGCCCGGGTTGCGAAGCAGAGCTTCGCACTACTAGCGTGGCGTGCTTCATCAAGCACACCAACGCCTGCGGCGTCGCGGTCGGCGCCGAACCCATCGAGACGTATCGTCGCGCGTATCTCGGCGATCCGAACGCCGCCATGGGCGGAATCCTGGCGGTGAACTTCGCGGTCACACCCGACTTCGCCGAGGCCGTGATGGAAACCTACCAGCGCTTCGGCAAGCCGTTGAAGGACGCCGGGCTGCCCTGTGCGCCGGGCGGGTTCTTTGTCGAGGTCTGGCTCGCCCCGTCATTCGACGACGACGCGGTGCGTATCATCCGCGGCGAGGTCGCGGGCAAGCCGAACAAGGACTGGGGCCGGCGCGTCCGCCTGCTCGCCGTGGGCGACATGAGCGTCGAACCCGATTCGAGCGAGTTGGATTTCAAGCGGATCGCGGGCGGAATGCTGTTGCAGACGCGCGACCTGGTCGGCCTCAACGAAGACCAGTGGCAGGTCGTCACCCGGCGTGTCCCGAGCGACGCCGAGATGGACGACCTGCGGCTGGCGTGGCTGATCTGCAAGCACACGAAGAGCAACGCAATCACGATCTGCCGTGACGGCATGTTGATCGGCAACGGGGCCGGGCAGATGAGCCGCGTGATGAGCTGCCGCATCGCGACCTGGTTGGCGCGGGAAAACGGGCACGCCGAGCGGCTCCCGGGGGCCGTCGCCGCGTCCGATGCCTTCTTTCCCTTCCGCGACGGCCCGGACATCCTCGCGGACGCCGGCGTGACGGCCCTGATCCAGCCCGGCGGCAGCAAGCGCGACGCCGAGGTGATCGCCGCCTGCAACGAGCGCGACCGCACCATGGTGTTCACCGGTACGCGGCACTTCCGGCACTAGAGCGCTTTGACAACTGCTCCGGCGCGTGCCACTGCAGTTGAGCGGCGGTCCGGGAGTTGTGCGTTCGGCAGCACTGCTCGAAAGCAGTGGCACAGGGGAGCCGTCTCCCGCCTCGATCGACGATCTGCTGCGCAGCTCGCCAACTTGGGATGGGGCACTCCTGATCCGGCGATACGGGAGTGCCCCGCGCGTCACGCCTTGAATGTCAGGCTGGAGCTTCGCGCTGCGCCGCGGCGCTGGTGCTGTGCACTACTCCCCGTACTTGGCGATGATCTGCTCCTTGGTCTTGCCCAGGATGTCGTACTTCTTACCGACCTTCGTGAACGCCGCGATGGTCTTGTCGATGTGCTCGAACGTGTGGCCGGCGGACATCTGGCAGCGAATGCGGGCCAGGCCCTTGCCGACCACCGGGTGGAAGAACCCGATCACGAAGATGCCCTCGTTGTACAGGTCGCGGGCGATGTCCTGGCTGAGCTTGGCGTTGTAGAGCATGATCGGGACGATCGGGTGATCGCCGGGCTTGATGTCGAAGCCGGCTTCGGTCATGCCCTTGCGGAAGCGCTTGTTGTTCGCCTCGACCCTGTCCCGCAGTTCCGTGGTTGCGGTCAGCATGTCCACCACCGCGATCGAGGCCTTCACGACGATCGACGAGACGGTGTTGCTGAACAGGTACGGCCGGCTGCGCTGCCGCAGCATCTCGATGATCTCTCTGCGGCCGGTGGTGAAGCCGCCCGAGGCCCCGCCCATCGCCTTGCCGAGCGTGCCGGTGATGATATCGACCTCGCCCATGACGCCGCAGTATTCGGTCGCCCCGCGGCCCGTCTTGCCGATCACGCCCGTGCAGTGGGCGTCGTCGACCATGACGAGGGCGTCGTACTTCTTGGCCAGGGCAACGACCTTGTCGAGCTGGGCGATGGTGCCGTCCATGGAGAACGCGCCGTCGGTGGCGATGACGCGATACCGGGCGCCCTGCGTCTCCTTGAGCTTGGCCTCCAGGTCCTCCATGTCATTGTTCTTGTAGATGTACCGGGTGGCCTTGCACAGGCGGATGCCGTCGATGATCGAGGCGTGGTTGAGCGCATCGGTGAGGATCGCATCCTCCTTGCCGAACAGCGGCTCGAACACGCCGCCGTTGGCGTCGAAGCAGGACGAGTAGAGGATCGTATCCTCGGTGTGGAAGAAGTCGGACAGCTTCTTTTCGAGGATCTTGTGGATGTCCTGCGTGCCGCAGATGAAGCGGACGCTGCTCATGCCGTACCCGTGGGTATCGAGGGCCTCGCGGGCAGCCTGGATGACCTTCGGGTGCGAGGACAGGCCCAGGTAATTGTTCGCGCAGAAGTTGATCACGTCCTTCGGCGGGGCGCCCGGCGGGTATTCGACCCGCACGTCCGCCGCCTGCGGCGTCAGGATGTAACGCTCTTCCTTGAACAGGCCCTGATCGCGAATCCCGGCCAATTCCTTCTGCAACGCCTCTTTCATCTTGCCAAACATGCATGTGCTCCGGGAGTGTAGGTCGGGTGCTTGGACCCGACGTGTACAATCGATCCCGTCGGGTCTACGGACCCGACCTACTCTAAGATCCTCTGCAAGGTCCCTTCCACGTCGACCACGGACCGCACCGGCGGTTCGCCGGTGCCACGCCACCTATCCACGGCCTACTGACCCAGCGAATTCATCAGCTTCTCCACCGCGGCCGTTAACTCTGCGGGGAAGCAATCAGCTTGGAGAATACCCTGGCGATCAATCAAGAGCAGGCGCGGCAGCGCGCGGATCCCGGTCGCCTCCCACCAGAAGCAGCGGGTCTGGTCATCCGCAGGAACCTGCACGCGCGGCCAAGGCAGTTCCAGCTTCTCGCACGCGGCAGCGGCCTTTCCGATGTCCTGGTCGAAACCGATGCCGACGACCTCAAAGCCGCGCTTGTGCCACTTCTCGTACAATCTCTTCAGCTCGGGCATCTTCTCCATGCACGGCGTACACCACGTGGCCCAGCAATCCAGCAGCACGACCTTGCCGCGCAGCGTCTCTGAGCTGATCTTCTCCTTGGCAACGGTGGTTAGTGCGAAGTCAAACCGCTGTCCCACTTCGGGGAACGGCAACACCTCGACGCCCGCCTCGCGGGCGCGCGCCAGGGCCTGCTTGGCCACGAGCTTCTGGCCGGCTCGGTCCAGGCCCTCCACGCCCACGTACGCCACGGCGGTGCTCTTCAGTTCTTCGGGACCCAGTCGAAACTTGCTCAAGGTCACACTGCCGCTGCGGCCGCCCACGCCTTCTCCGAGCACATGGCGTCGGCGCTCGGCATCGAACGCCACGGGCCGCCATTGGACCAGTTCATCGTTCTCCGGCACGTGCCGGGCGATCGTCACGGTCGTTGCGCCGTCCGGATCCGCGTCGATCAGGATGACCATTCCCATCGCGCTCAACATCGACGCGTCCGACTCCCAGGGCGACAGCGCCCAGTGCCATCCGGCTGCGTTCTCGAACGGCCCTTCGACTTCCTGCGCCGGTGCCAGTGCCAGCGAGCCGCCGAAGACCACAGCCAACAGAGCACACCTACCCAAAGCCATGCTCACTGCTGTCTCCTTTTCGGCCTTCGCGGCTCCCGCTACTTGCGGCGTTTCAGCGCCGCTTCGTACTCTGACCGCTCCGGGAAGAGCACGATCTTCGCGCTGGTCCGCGGCCGCTCCATCATCTTGCCAAACCCGGTCGCGAACTCGGCGAGCGGGTAAACGTCGGTAATGACCGGCGTCGGATCGAGCCGCCCGTTGGCCAGCAGGTTTCGGTTGCGATACCACGTATCGAAAATCTTGCGGCCGTTGATGCCGTGAATCTGGCAGCCCTTGAAGACGATGCCGTTGTTGTACTGGATCGGCATGGTGGGCTCCGAGGCGACGCCAAAGGCGGTTACGCGGCCGGCCTTCCGCACACAGGCAAACGAATCGTCGAGCGAATCTTGCGAGCCGACCATCTCCAGGGCGATGTCCACGCCGTTGCCGCCGGTGTGGTCGAGCACGAACTCGAGCCGCTCCTTGCCGGTCGTCTTGTTCGTATAGACCTGGAGGTCGGCGCCCATCTGCTTGCCGATCTCCATGTTCCGGTCGTACTTGCCGAAGTGGATGATCTTCGCCACGCCGACCGCCCGCGCCACCCCGATGGCGAACAGGCTGATCGGCCCGTCGCCGGTGATGAGCATGGACTTGCCGGCGACGTCGGCATCCTCGCCCAGGACGGCGTAAGTCGCGTTGCCGAGCGGCTCCTGAATGGTCGCGACCTCCGGCGGGATGGACTTGTCGTTGGGCCAGCAGATGATCTCGGGCAGCGCGAAGTACTCGGCGAAGCACCCGTCGTAATCGACGCCCAGGATCTTCATGTGCACGCCCACATGCGCCTGGCCGAGCATGCTGGTCAGGTCGCCGGGGTCGTAGATATGCGTTTCGGCGGAGATGTAGTCGCCGACCTTGATCCGTTTGCAGTGCTCGCCGACCTCGACGACCTCGCCGGCGACCTCGTGCCCGAGGATTTGCGGCAGGGCCTTCGCGCCGATGCGTCCGCTGGCCCAGTTGTCCCACTTGTAAATATGAACGTCCGTGCCGCAGATGCTGGTGGCGCGGACCTTGACGACGACCCAGTCGGACTTGGGCTTGGGGATCGGCTTGTCCTGGAGCTCGGCGCCGAGCTCGGGTTTGGTTTTGACCACGGCTTTCATGGTCGGCATGAACGCTTCTCCTGATGCGTGAGAGTCAACACGGGCGCGGCCCACCGCAGGCGGGGGCCACGTCGATCGCCCAGCCTGGACAGTCTAGGGCGGGGGCCGACTGGCTTCAAGGGCGACGCGCGCCGAACAGCGCGCGGCCTCGCGGCCGCGCGGCCGGCGCTGGCTTCCAGTGACCCGCCGGTGCCCTGGCGGACACCGGCGCCAAGCCTTCGGAGCTCAAATGAGCACGCGCCCAACTCGGATTGTAACTGCTTACCAGTACGGCTATAGTGCGCGGGCCGCGGGCAGGCCGA
This sequence comes from Phycisphaerales bacterium, assembly GCA_022839625.1. GTDB lineage: Bacteria > Planctomycetota > Phycisphaerae > UBA1845 > Fen-1342 > JALHJL01. The sequence goes on along the minus strand of JALHJL010000029.1, from coordinate 12,373 downwards.
CGGCCCCGCGGCCAGGCGCCCGTAGCTCAACTGGACAGAGCATCGGTCTTCGGAACCGAGGGTTAGGGGTTCGAATCCCTTCGGGCGCGGTACGGCCTGGTCTGGTCGAGTGGCACAGCGGCGTGCTGCGCTGTATCTTACTGCCCGGTCTTTGTCAGTATCGATCCTTGGTTTCGGGGGGCACTGGGGTAGGAGAAATGTCGGACTACGTGAGCGCCACAGTCGATGCCTTGGAAATGCAGGACGAGGAACTGATCGGGATGGACCTGCTGCGGGCCTGCGAGGCCGCGGCCCTCAACGTCTTTCACTGGATCGGTAAGGGCGACAAAGAAGCCGCCGACGCCGCCGCCACCGATGCCCTGCGGGGCATGCTCAACATCACCGATATGTGCGGCACCTGCACGATCGGCGAGGGCATCAAGGACCAGGCCCCCGGCATCTTCATCGGGGAGAAGCTCGGCACCTGGCGCGACGGCTCGCCGGAGGTCAACATCGCCGTCGATCCGATTGACGGCACAACCCTCACGTCGAAGGGGTTGGCGGGTGCGCTGACGGTGATCGCCGCGGCCAAAGCCGCCACTCACGACCAGCGCACGCTGGCCGCGATTCCGAGCTACTACGTGGACAAGATCGCGGTCGGGCCCAAGGTCAAGGAAGGCACCGGCATGATCCGCCTCGGCGCGACCATCGAGCAGAACCTCGAGATCGTCGCCCTGAAACTCGGGAAACGCGTCCGCGACCTCGTCGTGTGCCTGCTCGACCGGCCTCGGCACGAGAAGATGATCCACGACGTTCGGCGCACTGGGGCCGCCATCCGCCTGATCGGCGACGGCGACGTGGCCGCCGCCATTGCCCCCAGCATGCCGGAAAGCAACGTGGACATCTACATGGGCGTGGGCGGGTCGCCGGAGGCCGTGCTCGCGGCGGCCGCCATTCGCTGCCTGGGCGGCGAAATCCTGGCCCGCATGTGGCCGCGCGACGACGACGAGCGCAAGCAGCTCGAGGCGGCCGGCCACGGCGACCTTATCAAGCGTGTGTATACCACGACCGACCTGGCGGTCGGCGAGGACGTGGTCTTTGTCGCGACCGGGATCACCGACAACACGATGCTGCGCGGCGTGCGGATCAATGGCCGCATTGCGGTCACGTACTCGGTGGTCATGCGGGCACGGTCTGGCACCGTACGGTACGTGAAGGCCTTCCACGATCTGACGAAGAAGACCATTCACTTGGCGAGCACTTCGCGGCACGAACGGCTATAGGAATTAAGAATAGCGAATGGCGAATGGCGAATTGCGAGCCGCGTACGGCAAGTTGCGAATCGCGAGGCGCGCAACGTCGTGGCTAGGAACCACAATCGCCGCCGCCATGCTCGTCATCGCGCTGACGCACCTGCCGGGCTCCGGAGGCGTCCTCGGGGAACTGCGCTGGTCGTTTGGCTGGCCCACGCCCGGGAACCTTAACCGGGCCCACGTTCTGTTCGAGCTGGTCGAGCAGCGCTCGCCGGGCAGCCAGATTAGGATTCTCGACACGCTGCTGAACGCCGAAGCTCGCACCGCGCAGGAAGCCGGCCTGAGCCTCACCGCCGCCGCGCTGCGCGGCCCCCTGCGCAGCCCGCCGACAGCGACCCGGGAACAGGCGTTGGCCCCGTTCCTGCGCTGGCTGGCGCGCTTGACGCCGGGAGAGCGCCTTCAGTTCCAGCCCTACCCGCTGCTGATCGCGGAATTGCCGCGTGCGCAGCGTGAGGCGTTGAGTCTGCTGACGCCGGCGGACCTGGGTTGGATGGTCGCGGGGACTGCCGAGCGCCGATCGGACTGGCGCGAGCGCGCCGAGATGCTCGTGTTCCGGCCGGCCCCCGCCGAGCCGGGCATCCGGCAGCGACTCGAGATGCTGGACGCAGCGCGCCCCGTCCCCGGGCACCTCGCACCGCTGGCCCCCTCAGACGTCGCCGCGGAGCTGGTGCCGCCGGGCGAAGAGCTTGCGGCCTTGCTGGCCGATGCCGATTCGCGCGTAAGTGGGGCGGCCGGGCGAATACTCGCGGTCAGCGGCGACCCGCGCGGCGTGCCGGCCCTGTCCCGGTGGCTGCAACAGAACCCGCAGATGACAGCGGGCACCAACAAGCTGATGACGGCCCTGTTCGGGCCGGACTGGAGAGACCTCGGTGAGAGCGGTAGTCCAGCGCGTGAGCCAGGCGCGCGTGACGGTCGATACTGAAGTCGTCGGGCAGATTGCCCGGGGGCTCCTCGTGTACGCGGCCGCGGCCCCCGATGACACCGACGCGGACGTCAACTACGTCGCCGACAAGGTCGCCCATCTGCGCATCTTTCCCGACGACGAGGGGAAGATGAACCGCTCCGTAACGGACGTGGGCGGCGCCGTGCTGCTGGTCAGCGCATTTACGGTGCAGGCCGACGCCCGCAAGGGCCGGCGACCTTCGTTCGATGCATCCGCAGCAGGCGAGGTGGCCCAGCCGCTGATCGTCCGGCTGGAGGACGCCCTCCGCGGGTATGGCGTGCTCGTACAAACCGGCCGCTTCGCTGCGTACATGCGGGTCGAATCGGTCAACGACGGGCCGATCTGCGTCCTGCTGGACTCGCGTCGGCTTTTCTGACCCGACACGCGATCGGCGTCCGGCCTCCGGGCGTAGCCGCCGCCGCGAACACGTCGCCGAGATCACCGCCGCAGGAACGCCGCCAGACGCTGCATGCCTTCCTCGATGTTCGCCAGCGAGTTCGCGTAGGAGATGCGGATGTAACCCGCGCCGCCGGGGCCGAAGTCCACCCCCGGCGTCACCGCCACACCGGCCTGCTCCAGCAGCTCGAACGCGAAGCGGTGTACGTCGTCCGTGTAACGCCGGACGTTGACGAACACGTAGAACGCGCCCACCGGCTCGGTCAGAATGTCGAGCCCCATCTCGTGCAGCCGCGCCAGCACCAGCCGCCGCCGCTCATCGTAGCATTGCCGCATCCGCTCGACGTCCGCGTCAGCCTGCTCCAGGGCGGCAATGGCGGCGAACTGCGCGAAATCGGGCGGCGAGATAAACAGGTTCTGTTGGAGTTTCTGCACCGGCCGGACCAGCCAGGCCGGGAGAATCGCGTAGCCCAGCCGCCAGCCCGTCATCGCGAACAGCTTGGAAAAGCCGCTCACCACGACGGCGTCGGGCGCGAACTCGCGGATCGAGTGCGCCCGGCCGCGATACACCAGCCCGTGGTAGATCTCGTCGGACACGATGACCACCGGCCGCGCGCCGCCCTGTTTTTCCGCGGCCCCGGCGGCCAGCGCCGCCAACTCCCGCATGCGCTCCGGCTGCGTCATCGTGCCCGTCGGGTTGGCCGGCGAGTTCATGACGAGGGCCCGTGTGCGCGGCGTAGTGGCGGCAGCAACGGCTTGCGGGTCGAACTGAAACCCGTCTGCCTCGCGGACGGGCAGGCGCACCGACACGCCGCTGAACGCCGCCACGAAATTGGGGTAGCAGGCGTAGCACGGGTCGGTCAGAAGCACCTCGTCGCCGGGGTCGAGCAGCGCCGCGCACACGAGCAGCATGGCCCCCGAGCTGCCCATCGTGACCACGACGTTGTCCGGCAGCGTCTCGACGCCGTATTGCCGCAGGTGCCAGGCGGCGATCGCGGCCCGCAGTTCCGGGTGGCCGAGCGAGTGCGTGTAGTGGGTCCGGCCGGCCCGCAGGGCGCGTTCGCCGGCCTCAATGACGACCGGCGGCGAGTCGAAGTCCGGCTCGCCGACCTCCAGGTGGATAATCGACCGCCCTTGCCGCTGAAGCTCCGCCGCCCGCTCCAGCACTTCCATGACCAGGAAGGGCGGCATGTCGGCGGCGCGACGGCTGGGCTGTGCGGGGCCGGTGCGGGGCGTCTGCATCGGCGGCTATTTCTCCTTGCCCCAAAGCTGCGCGAGCTCCACCAGGACTTTCACCGCCGTCTCCATCTCTTCCAGACACGCGAACTCGAGCGGCGAGTGGAAGTTGTGCATGCCGCAGGACAGGTTGGGCGTCGGCAGCCCGGCTTCGCTGAGCCTTGAGCCGTCGGTCCCGCCGCGAATCGCGCGGAACTTCGGATCCATGCCGAGCTTGCGGTGCGCTTCCGCCGCGAGCTTGACGGCCCGCGGCTCCTTCTCCAGGTGCTCGATCATGTTGCGGTATTGCTTCTTGACCTCCACGTCGATCTTGGCCTTGGGATGCTCCGCAGCCAGCGACGCGGCGATGGTCTGGAGGATCCTGGCCCATTCGGCCAACTCCGCCGTCACGAAGCTGCGCAGCAAGATCTTGATCTTCACTTCGGGCACGCCGCCCTCGATGACGTAGGGGTGCAGGAAGCCATCGCGACCGCCGGTGGTCTCCGGGGCCAGCCGATGCCACGGCAGGCGCGTCAGGAACTGCCCGGCCAGCCGGACCGCGTTCACCATGCGGCCGGTCGCCAGACCAGGGTGGATGTTGACGCCCGTGATGCGGACGGTGGCCAGGTCGGCCGAGAACGTCTCGTTCTCCAGCTCGCCGGCGGCTTCGCCGTCGAGGGTATACGCACAGATCGCGTTGATCTTGGCGATGTCCACCTTGTCGGTGCCGCGGCCGACTTCCTCGTCCACAGTGAAGACCACGCGGATCGGGCCGTGCTTGATCTGGGGGTTGGCCATGAGTTGCGCGGCGGTAGTCATGATGACCGCAATGCCGCACTTGTCATCCGCGCCCAGCAGCGTCGTGCCGTCGGACGTGATGAGGGTCTTGCCTTTGAGCCCGGCCAGTCCCGTCGTTTCCTCGATGCGGATCACCTTGGAGGGGTCGCCCGGCAACTGGATGTCCCGGCCATCGTAGTTCTTGTGGATGATCGCCTTGATATCCTTGCCGGAGGCCTCGGGCGACGTGTCCTGGTGCGCGAGCCACGCGATCGTGGGGGCGCCGTCGACGTTCCCCGGAATCGTCCCCATGACGATCCCGTGCTCGCTGACGCTCACGTCCTGAAGCTTCAGCGCACGCATCTCCTCCGCGAGCAGCCTCGCCAGCTCGAGTTGCCCGGGCGAGCTGGGGTACTTGTCCGTCTCCTCGATGGCGGTGGTCTCCACTTTCACGTAGCGACAGAAACGATCCAGCAATGTGTCCACGAAACACCTCCGATTCGAAGGGCCTGCCCGGCCGGCCGAAACGACTCGTCCACCTCGGACAAACCCCGGCGGCCCGCAACCGCGACCCGCCTGGTTACCTCTACCTGCCCCGGCCAGACATCCCCTCCGCCCCGCCGGTACCCACCGCCTTGCTCTTGTCCGGATAGGGCGGCGGCGGCGGCAACTCAAAAGGCTCTTCCGCGATCCGGCGCAGCACGTGTTCGATCGCCGCGTCGAGCTGGGCATCCTTGCCGCGCAGCACATCGCCCGGCATGTTCTGTACTTCAATGTCCGGCACGACGCCGATCCCCTCGATCAACCACCGGTTGTCCAGGCCGTACAAGCCGAACTGCGGGGGCGTGACGGTGCCGCCGTCGATCAGGTCCTGGTGCGGCTCGATGCCGATCGCCCCGCCCCAGGTCCGCATGCCGATGACGGTCCCCAGCTTCCTGATCTTGATGGCCTCGGCGAAGAACTCGCCGTTGGAGCCCGTGTCCTCGTTGATGAGCAGCGCGACCGGGCCGCGGAAGACGCGCTCGGGCGTCGGCAGCGGCTTCCCTTCGCGCGGCTGCGTCACGCTCCACAGCACGCGCTCCATGCGGTCGATGATCATGTCCGCGGTGAACCCGCCGCCATTGTACCGGTCATCGACGATGAAGCCCTGCTTGAAATGCTGCGGGTACCAGGCCCGCGCGAACTCGATCAGGCCGCTCTCCCCCATGTCCGGCAGGTGCACGTAGCCGATCCGGCCGCCGGACTTCTCGTCCACGTACGCCCGGTTCCGCTCCACCCATTCGCGGTAGCGGATCGTCCCTTCGCTTCCGATGGTCCGCACCCGGTGCGTCTTCGCGTTCTCCGCCGACGGCGTGTCATTGTACGTCAGCGTGACGACCACACCGGCCTTGCTCTGAAGGAACTTGTAGAGATCGTCCGCGGTCGTGACCGGCTCGCGGTCAATCGCAATCAGGTAGTGGCCCACCTTGATCGGACAGCCCGGCTCATCGAGCGGCGAGCGCGCGTCCGGATCGCCCGGCGTACCGGGGATGATGCGCTTTACGCGGTAGTACTTGACGCCCGGCTCCACTTCCCATTCGACGCCCAGCATGCCCGTGGGGACCGACCGGCCCCGGCCGCCGAAGTCGCCGCCGTAGACGTAGGTGTGCCCGATGTTCAGCTCCGCGATCATCTCCCCGATCAGGTAGTTCAAGTCGCTGCGGTTGCCGCAGAAGGGCACGAACCGGCCGTACTGTTCGCGCATCGCCTCCCAGTCCACCCCGTGCAGGTTGGGATCGTAGAACCAGTCGCGCTGAATGCGCCAGGCCTCGTTGAAGATCTGGCGGAACTCGGCGGCCCGATCGATGGTGATCTTCACGCGGCCGAGGTCGATCTTCCCATCCCCAACCTTCGCCGGGCTCCCCGCATCCACGACGCCGTACGTGCTCCCGGCCCGGTATACGAGCTTCTTGCCGTCGGCGGACAGGTGGTAGTTGGCGATGCCACCGAGAACCTTGGTGGCCTCCTTCTTCTCCAGATCATAATGGTACAAGTCCAGGCTTCCCCCGGTGTAATCGGTGACCACCTGGTACTTGGTGAACTCCGGATCGGGCTTCGACAGGTACAGGAAACCCTTGGAGGTGGCCTCCAGACGGAAGTAGTTGCCAGGCGCGACGTCTTCCGCCACCAGAACCCGGCGCTCGATGCCGTCGAGATCGATCTTCGTTCCGCCCTTGCCCTCCTTCTTCTTCTCCTCCGCTTTCGGTTCGGCCGTCTCCTTTTCGTCCGACTTCTGTTCGGCGGGCTCGTCTTTCGACCCCTCGTCCGCTGCCTCCGTCTTCGCCGGCTCCTCTTCCGCCGCGTCCGCCTGGGCCTCGGGCTTCGGCTCCGGCTCCTTGACCTCTTCGGCCGAGTCCTTGGGCGCGAAGGGCGAAGGTGTGTCGGCCGCCAGCAGGATCATGTAAGGCCGCCCCATGTCCAGGAAGATGTGGTTCTGATCGGCGAAGCACATGAGCGGGTTGAACGTGCGGTTCGACAAGAAGTACAGGTACTTGCCGTCCGGCGAGAACGACGGACTCCAGTCCTGCCGCTGATCGCTCGTCAGCCGGAAAGACTGCTTCTGCGCGAGGGAATACACGAAGATGGAGTCGTGCATCGTCTGTTCCATCTTCGTATATGCGATCCACTGACTGTCCGGAGACCAGACGTAATCCTGAATGCCCCAGCGCTCCCACGCGTCATCGTACTCGCCCTGGGCAATGACGGCGATCTCGCCGGTGTCCGCGCAGACAAGGTTCAGCCGCATGAACTTGTCCGAGAAGAGCAGGTACTTGCTGTCCGGCGACCAGACCAGATGCATCCGAAATCCGAGACCGCCCTTGGTCAACTGCTTCCATTCCTGCTCCCCCTTCTGGTCCACGAGATAGACTTCCTCCTCGCCGGTCTGGTCCGAGAGGAAGGCGATCCAGCGGCCGTCCGGCGACCAGGCGCCGTTCTTCTCGCGTGACCCGGAGGTGCGTGTCAGGTTGATGGGCTCGCCGTCCTTCACCGGCAGATTCAGGATCTCGCCGCGGGCCTCGAGCAGCATGCGCACGCCGCTGGGCGACAGGCCGAACGAGCCGGTCGTCGGACCCACGCCGGCCAGCTCCGGCCGCATGCGGACAAGGTCGGTGGGTATCTCGGCCGGCACCATGCGCGTCTTTCCGGTCGCAAGTTCGAGCAAGTGCAGGGTCTCGGCATACTGATACACAATGTGCTTGGGCCCGATCGACGGATACTTGACGTCATAATCCTTGTACGACGTCAGCGGAGCGACCTTGCCGGTCTTGACTTCGTACTTATACAGATTCAGTGTGCCATGCTCGCGGTCCGAAGTGAAGTAGATCGCATCCCCATGCCACATCGGGTAATTGTCGGTCCCTACCCAATCGGTAATCTGCTTGTAGTCCTGCTTCTCCAGGCTCCCCATCCATAGGTGCTGGGCGTCGCCGCCCACGTGCCGCTTCCACGTGGCCGACTCACGGCTGATCCGGTTGTAGGCGATGTACTTGCCATCGGGCGAAATCGCCGTCAGCCCGGCCCGATCCACCGGCAGCTTCTCCGTCGGCCCGCCTTCCACGGGTACGCGGTAGATCTCCTCTCCGCGAAAGGGGTACTCCCGGGTCGACCGGAAAACCACCGACTTGCCGTCCGGCCACCAGCCCACCACCCGGTCCATGGCGGGGTGATACGTCAGCCGCCGCGGAACCCCGCCGCCCGTCTCCATCACGTACACGTCCAGACCGCCATCGTACTGCCCGGTGAACGCGATCCACTTTCCGTCGGGCGAGAACTTGGCCCAGACCTCGGCACCGGGGTCGTTCGTGATGCGCCGGGCCGTGCCGCCCGTGATCGGCACCAGCCACAGGTCGTCCTCGTACGTGAAGACGATCTCGTCTTCATGCACGTCCGCAAAACGCATCAGGTGGCTTTCGGCGTACGCCGCGACGGACAATGCCACCGCCGCCAAGGCAATCAGAACGGGTCGGCAGACTCTCGTGGTCATCGATTCGGTTCCTTTCTCGCGCAAAGAGTCCCTGGTACACACCAGCGTGGCGACGAACCGGCGGTGCGCGCCTCGCCCGCGCTCCCGGGTGTCGCATGGTAACCGGTCAACGGACACCGACAAGTCGGCCTGAGTGGATCAGCCCGCCGCGGAACGCGTGGTGGCAGCCTCCCGCGCGTGCCGAGCCCTTGTTGCGCAAACGATGGTCGCCGCGCCGCTCCGTCGACCGGCATCGACGCGCGGTCTGAAGCGCTGCGCACGCGCCAACGGCCGCACAATCACAGATTAAGATTTATTGAAGCGATTGTAGCCCGCGAAAAATTTTCGAGATTTTTCCCAAATAGCGCGCTGTGCGGAGCCTCGGACAACGACTAGGGAAACAGGAGTACTCCGCATCGCGGCTCCACGCGGCAACGGCAGGCCCTGCGTCGTGCGTCCCCACCTGCCGCCGCGGCGTTCGAGCAGTGGGCTATTCTCCTTCTCCGGCCCCGGGGAACGCGGAGTGCCTCGAGCTGGCACCGGTGGTCGGGCCAGGTCCCGACCACCTGCCGGCGAACAAACCCTCCACACGGAAGCGTTGCGTCCCAAGCACGGCCGATGCCCACAGCAAAAAGCTCGCGCCGCCCATGCAGTTGGCTCACGTGACCGGGCACGCCGCCCGACAAGCTCGCTCCGGCCCGCACACCGGTCCTGCTATACTGGAACAGGAGGAGGACATGATGATCGCCAGCGACGTTCCACTCCGGATTGCGGTACAGGCCTTGTTGTTTGTGGGGCTCGCGGCGCGTTGTGCGGTGCCGCCAATATATGCCGACGAAACTTGTCCCCTATTCCTTCAACCCGAAACTTGGGCCGTCGGCAGCGGGCCCTATGACATGGTGGCCGGCGACTTCAATGGCGACGGGCAACTCGACCTCGCGACCAGCGATTTCGCCGCCGGCACGGTCTCCGTCCTCCTCAATCTCGGTGACGGTGTGTTTGCCGGCGCGGTCGCATACGCGGTGGAGAGCGGCCCGTGTGCGATTACGCTGCTTGGCTCGGACCTGGCGGTCGCGAACCGGGAGAGCAACACCGTGTCCGTGCTGCGAAACAACGGCGACGGCACATTCGCGCCGCAACTCCCGTTCCCCGTCGGGCCGGCCCCCTGTGCCATCGCCGCCGCGGACCTGGATGGCGACGGCTACCTCGACTTGGCACTCGCGAACTTCGGCGGCAACACCGTGTCGGCGTTGTTGGGCACCCCGGACGGCTCGTTTCACCCGCACGTTACCTACCCGGTCGGAGCCCAGCCGCGCTCCGTGGCCGTCGGCGACTTGAACGGGGATGGCCACCTCGATCTGGCGGTCGCGAATTACGGCACGTCCGGGGGCGGAGACACGGTCTCCGTGCTGCTGAATCTGGGCGACGGGACCTTCGCCACGCACGTGACGTGGCCCACGGGAATTCGTCCCACGCGACTCGTGATCGGCGATCTGGACCAGGACGGCGATCTCGACCTGGTAACCGCCAATGAGGGCGCACCCGGCGCACAGCTCGGGACCGTATCGGTGTTGCGGAACAACGGCGAGGCCGCGTTTGCCCAAGCCCTGTCCTACCCCACGGGGTTGGCCGCCGCCGCAGTGACCATCGGCGACCTGGACGGCGACGGTTGGCTTGACTTGGTCGCCGTAAACAGCGGCTCGGAGGACGTGTTCGTGCTGCGGAACGAAGGCGCCGGCCTGTTCGTGGGCTACGGCACCTATCCCGTCGGCAGGGTCCCGACCTCCGCCGTGCTGGGCGACCTCGACGGCGACGGCGTGCCCGAGATCGTCACCACCAGCTATGGCACGTCTCACGCCCCCGGCAACACGGTCGTCGCGCTGCCCGGTCACGGAGACGGCACGTTCCGCGCACCGGCGACGTACGGGGTGGGGCGCGGCCCGAGCGCGATTGCCGTGGCGGACATCGATGGCGACGGCGCCCCGGACCTGGCCGTGGCGAACTTCCACGCCGGGACGGTCTCGTTACGCTGGAACGACGGCACCGGCCGGTTTCCAACCCATGACAAGTATGTCGTGGGCGGCGGACCAGCCGCAGTCGCCGTCGGCGACCTGGACGGCGATGGCAATGCCGACCTCGCACTCGCGAACTACAACGATGCGACCGTCTCGGTCCTGCTGAACGACGGCTACGGGCTTTTCTTCGAACACGTCACTTACTCGGTGGGCAACGGGCCGCGCAGCATCGTCCTGGCCGATGTCAACGGCGACGGCCATCCCGATATCGCCGTCGCCAACGAATACGCCGTGAGCGTGTCTGTCCTGCACAACCACGGCGACGGCACGTTTGCCGCCGCGCTTTCATACCCGGTCGTGGGCAGCCCCCGCACGATCGCGGCCGCCGATCTCGACGGGGACGGCCACGTGGACCTGGCCGCTACGAATTGGAGTGCCGCCAGCGTCTCCGTTCTGCGGAACAACGGCGACGGGACCTTCGCGGCGCAGACTCCGTACAGCGCGGGCAACACGCCCAGCGGGCTGGCGATCGGCGACCTGGACGGCGACGACGACGACGACCTGGTCGTTACCAACGAGTACCCCGATACAGTCTCGGTGCTGCGCAACAACGGCGACGGGACGTTCGCCCCGCGCGTGACGTACGCCGCCGGCGATGCTCCGATCGCGGTCGCCCTGGGCGACCTCGAGGGAGACGGGACGACGGACCTGATCGTGATGAGCCAGTTCGGGCAGACCGTCGCTTTCCTGGCGGGCAACGGCGACGGTACGTTTGCGGCGCAGGTCGCGTACGAGGCGGGCAGCAACCCGCGGTCGGCCGCGATCGGCGATCTGGATGGCGACGGCCGGACCGACCTGGCCGTGGCCAGTTGGGGCGCTGCGAACATCCGCATACTGTTGAACCAAGGACTCTACGTCCACGTACTGTCCCAGCCGGCTGCGCAGACCACGGTCGCGGGCTACGCGGTCGCGTTCGACGTGGCGGCGGCCGGAAGTGGGCCGCTCTCGTATCAGTGGCGCCGCTATCAGGGCGGGCAATGGGTCGCGCTCACCGATGACGAGCGCGTGTCCGGCGCGAATACCGACTCCCTCGCGATCGACCCGGTTCGAAGCGCTGACTCCGGCCTCTATGACGTCTGGATCTCCAATGAATGTGGCGCCGCTGCGAGCCTGCCAGCGCCGCTGGTGGTGACCGTTTTCCCCGGCGACCTGGACGAAGACGGCGACGTGGACCTCGACGACTACCAGTTGTTCCGGGCGGCGTTCGGCCGCTGCCTCGGCGACCCGGGCTTCAATCCGCTGGGCGACTACGACGGCGACGAGTGTGTCACGCTGGCCGATTACCGCTTGTGGCTCGAGTACTTCCACCAGGGCGGCGGCGATCCGCACGCGTTGCCGCCCACGCACGTTGCTGACATGAACTGCGACGGCGTGGTGGACTTCGGCGACATTGGTCCCCTCGTGATGGCACTGGTCGATCCCGCGACGTGGGCCGCCGCGTATCCCAACTGCAACATCAGCAATGGCGATGCCAACGGCAACGGCGTCCTTGGTCTGGACGACGTCAACTCCTTTGTCGCCATCCTCAGCGGCCGGTGACCTGCGCCGCGCCAGGTCGTACCCTGTAAACGCGGCGCCGGCCCCGGGGGCCGGCGCTCGCGTCGCGACTCAGAGCAGACCCGACGCCGCAGTCAGTCTACGGATTCGTTAGCAACGCCACGAACGGGTTGAT
>JALHJL010000146.1 GCA_022839625.1 Phycisphaerales bacterium | reverse complement strand
GCCCGCCGTCTCCTTCAGCGTCTGCATCAGGGCATCGACCTGTTCCAGCGATGCGAGATCCGCCTGGACGAGAAAACTGTCCGCAATCTCTTCATGCAGGGCCGCGGCCTTTTGGGCGCTCGCGCGGTAGTGGATGCCGACGCGGAATCCCTCCGCGGCCAGCGCGCGAACGCACGCGGCGCCGATGCCCGTGCCGCCTCCCGTAACCAGTGCCACCGGTTTATCCATCAGTTTTGCTCCTCGACTTTCAGCATCAGATGCGCCCAGGACAATCCCGCCCCGACAATCGACATGGCCAGGCGGTCGCCCGGACGCAGGTCCTCCCAGTGCGCGGAAAGCACCGACGGCGCGCTGCAGCAGCCGGTGTTGCCGAACTGGTCCACGCCGTACCAGTGGTTTTCCGGCGCGACACCCGTGCGCTCGCAGACGGTTTTGAGCATGCCCAGATTGGCCTGATGGCCGATGAACAAAAACCGCTTCGCCTCGCTTTCGTAGCGCGTCCGGAAATTCCGGACGCCCTCGGTGGTCGTGCGGATGGCGAAGCCCTGAACGGCGTTGCCGTCCTGGTAAAAGCGCCATTTCCAGTCGATTCCGACCTTGGTCCAGGCCGACGGCCGCGAATCGAAGCTGCAATCGCAGAAAACGGCCCGCGACGGAATGCGGGCGGACACGACGGCCGCGGCGCTGCCGTCGCCGAAAAGAACGGCCATGGAGCGGTCCGCGTAATTCACCGACTTCGTCAGGGTTTCCGAATCGACCACCAGCACGTAAGGCGGCAGCGCGTCCGGCAGCATCCGGCACAAAAAGGTGATCTGCATGCCGAAGGAACTGCACGCCGAATTCATGTCCAGACAGGGCACTTCAATGCCCAGTTCGGCGGCGACGGCGGAGGACTCCGCCGGTGCGATGTTGTCGGGCGACGAACTGCCCGCGATGATCATACCGATGTCGGCGGTCCCCAGCGACGCGCGCTGAAGCGCCTGCCGCGCCGCGGCCGCGGCCATCTGCGCGTTGGTGTACTGCCGCGCTTCGAACGCGCCGTGGAA
>JALHJL010000145.1 GCA_022839625.1 Phycisphaerales bacterium | reverse complement strand
AGTGTGCAGCAACAATTTCAATTACGACCTGCAAAACGCGTATCTCGATTACGAGAACGCTGTCATTGGCTGCAACACGCTGCCGCCATGTCCGGCTTGACGAAGCAAGTACGAGTGCCACGGAGTGGCGGGCGGAGGTTCCTGCCGCTGGCCATGTTCATCGCGGTGGCGGTGACCGGCGTGAGCTTCCCCTGGTGGTGGGAAGCTCACAAAGGCGCGGTCATGACAAGATCCGACGCCTTCAGCGTCGCGAGCGATATGCGCGGCTGGCCGGTCTGGTCCGGTGTACCGGCGCTGTTCGCAACGGCCGGAGTGTTGCTGTCCTACGTCATCGAGAAGTTCAGGCGCATTCGGCCCCCGGCGCTCCCTGCGGGCTGCACCGCTATGTTTGTGGTGTATATCGTCGCCCCGCAGGTGCCGGCGCTGATCTTCCACCGGCAGTTGTACGGCGGCTGGGACGACGGCGGGGTCGCCGAACCGATTTCGAGGGGCGCGTTCGACGCCCTGCGCTGGGGGTGGGTGCTTTTCGGCGTCGCTTTTGTCGCGTGCTGCTGTTACTCGCTGGTGTGGGGCAAAGCCGCCAGGGAGATGAGACGTCATCGGGACGAGTTGCGCGGCCGAAGATGCTGCGCGCGCTGCGGGTACGACCTCACGGGCAACACGAGCGGCGTGTGCCCCGAGTGCGGTACGCCGGTGCGCCCGATTTCCTCCGATGTGCTGCCTGGAGCCCATTGACGGCCCGCCCCAGACACGCAGCTCACGCACCGCACACGCCGTCAAACCTCCAGCGTAGCAGCCGACCTCCCGGTCGGCCGTCCGGCCGAGCAGAAGCTCGGCCGCTACATGCAAAGCCGGAGCTTTGCACTACTGCGAGGCGATCGGTCCGAGACGACCGCCTCGAAACCACCGGCGAGACGCCGGTGCCACCCCATAGCAGCCGACCTCCCGGTCGGCCGTCGGCCGAGCAGAAGCTCGGCTGCTGCCTCAGGCGCAGCCGCTGCCTCAGGCGCAGAAGCGGCCTGCCTGGAGCGGCAGGACCACTACGGGCAGCGCCGC
>JALHJL010000028.1 GCA_022839625.1 Phycisphaerales bacterium | reverse complement strand
TGCTCCGGCCCAGTTCCCGGTGGGCGATACCATCGTGACCTGGACGGTGACCGACATCCACAGCAACACCAACACCTGCCAGCAGAAGGTCACGGTGACCGATGACGAGAATCCGACGATCGCCGACTGCCCGGGCGATATCACGGTCAACGCGGATGCCGGCTCGTGCAGCGCTGTCGTGACCTGGACGCCGCCGAGCGCGGACGACAACTGCGGAGTCCAGTCGTTCACATCTGATTACGACCCGGGTGATACTTTCCCGGGTGGTGATACGCTCGTTACGTACACGGCGACCGACGTCTACGGCAACATCTCCACGTGCAGCTTCACCGTGACCGTCCTCGGCTACAACGACCTGGTTGTCAGCGTGGAGGTTCAGGGCTTGGCCATCCCAGTCACGCGGTGCATCCGGTTCAGCTTCTATGCCGGCGGCACGCCGGTCGTGCTTGAAAAGGAGCTGGATTTTGACGCCGTCGGCAAGGCCGAGAACGTGACGTTCAATGACCTGCCGTGCAGCGCCGCCGGCTACACCTGCGTCCTGGCCGAGGACACGCTGCATACGCTGCAAGTTCAGCTCGTGCCGGGCCTCGACAGCGGCGCCTACACGGCCAGCTTCATGGGCACCGACAAGCTGACCACGGCCGACTACTACGACGACAACCTGATCGACATCGCCGACTTCGGCGTGTACATCGCCCAGTGGGGTGCCTGCTACGACAGCGACAACGACGGCACCTGCGACGGCGACACGCCGTGCAATCGGTTCGCCCAGAACCACCACGCGGACGCCAACGGCGACGGCATTCTGGACGTGACCGACTTCAACTGGATCTCCAGCAACTTCTTGGCGGTCGGCGATCCCGACTGCGGCGCGCCGCCGCTGCCGGCCCTGCCGCGGACCTCAATCACCGTGGCCGAGATGCGGGCCAACGGCGTGCAGGGTGCCTGGAAGGCGGACCTGAACAACGACGGCGTGATCGACCTGACGGACGTGGAGCTGTTCCTTAGCGGCGTACTGCCGCCTGAGCCAAAGGAGGTCGTTCCCGACCAGCCCAACGGCAACGGGGTCCCGGCCGGTGTCTCCGGACGCGCGCGGGTCGGACTCGATTGACCGCGGGCGACATCAACAGTTGGCGGCGTGCGGCGCGTGGCCGATCGGTCGCGCGCCGCCGTGGGCCCTTTCGAAAGGAATCAAGAGAGGAGAAGTGATTCATGCTGCGAGCAAGGAGGAGTTGGACGGCGGTCAGCCTGGCGTGTCTGCTCGGGCTCAGCGCCGCGGTGCCCGTGGTACGGGCCAGCATCGATCTGGAGTGGCGGCCGCTGACGCAGACGGTCAACCTCGGCGACCCATTCGGCATCGGCTTGTATGCGGTGTCCGACAGCGGCGGCCCCGAGGGCTTCTCCGCGGCCCAGGTCATCATGGAATGGGACCCGGAGTACCTGCAACTGACGGGCAACAGCACCGCCGGCGCCATCGACCTGATGGGTAGTTCGTTCCTACCCGGCGACTCGTTCGGGATCAACGAGGCCAACCCGCCGGCGGATGGCGACGCGATGTGGGTCGGAATGGTGACGTTCGGCCAGGAACGCCAGGCCACGCCGGAAGGTGTCCTGCTCACCACCATTACCTTCAACGCCCTGGCGTTGACCGAGCCGGGCGGAAGCCTGGTCACGCTGCTCCCCGACAACTCGGGGCACCCGCACCCGCCGTACCCGCTCGGTTACACGAAGATGCTCAACCTGGCGGGCGAGAGCGTTCTGGGAACGCTCGGTCCGTCGGCGGTCGTGCATGTGATCCCCGAGCCCGGCGGCTGGGTGGTGTTGTTCTCCGTGATGCTGGCGTTCCGCCGCCGATAGCCGAGTCCGGCTGAAACCTGGAGCCGCGGCCTTCCACGCGCGCCGCAACGGCCGCGCGGCATGAAGGTTGCGGCTCCGATTGGCCGGGGCTGCCCGGCCCTTGCCGTGGAAACGGTGCGGCGTGCGGGCGGTGGCCCGTGTGTTGAGGCCAGTGCGGCGTGCCAGGCGAATCCGTCCGCAGCCTCCACCGTCTGCATCCCTGCCTCCGGCCACGCCGTTGTCTCCCCACCGCCGATTTCAGAATCGTGGTGCAAACGGCTGAGGAAGCGTTGTGCAAGGCGTCAGGAAGGGGCGTTTTGGGGGCGTACTTCAGTGGTAGAATGCCAACTTCCCAAACCGCGCACGCACAACTTTCCGCGCCACGCCAGACCAAGTTGAACAGTTACACCTCGTGAACGGCACTGACGATAGCGCCAGGGCCGTTTTTGTGCAAAAGTCGTGACTACATTGGGGCGACCTCGTCGATCCGGCGGAGGCGTTGTGGCAGCGTCAGGCCGAGCCGGTTGAGCAGCACCTTCTCGGCCTGGTCCGGCGTCGTGACGCAGCGAAGAGGGACCGTGTGGGACGTGCCGTCGGCCAATGGGGCCGGCAGGACCACGTCCCCGCTCTTGATCTTGGCAAACTCCCCGAGCAGCGTGCGCGGGGCGTCGCCGAGCCCGGCCCGACGCATCCACTGGGCCAGCGCCTTCCACCAGACGTAACCCAGGAAGCCAACCAGGATGTGGGCCCGGACGCGTTCCTCCTTCTGGTGCCAGATCGGGCGGATGCCCAACTCCTCCTTCGCCCCGGGCGACGCTGGGCCACGGCTCCATCGGTCAGCCGGCCGCTCTCGATCGAGGCCTGCATCTTCGTCAGCGCCTCCGCGCTTCGATCGAGGAAGCGCTGGTGCAGCGCTTGTTCCTTCAGGCGGCGATCGGCGCTGCGGGCCAGCACGAACGTCCCGTCGCCATCCGGCCCCGGCACCAGCTTGGCCTCGACCCCGGCCTGGACCTCGTGCCAGTCCTTTTCCGTCAGGTATTGCTCGAACCGTCGCAGCATCGCCTGGGGTGTACCGACGATGTACGAGCCGCCCCGCTGGTGCAGGAACTTCAGGTTGGCCTCGCCGACCATCCCGCGGTCCATCACCCAGGTGCGGTTCGCCCGGCCATACTTGGCTTCCATGGCCGTGACGATCGTCGCGCCCGTTCTCGAATCATTGGTGTTGCCGTCGAAGACCTCGTCGCCCAGCGGAATCCCGTCCGTCGTCACCACCAGGCCGATGCAGACTTGTCGGCAATCCGGGCGACTGTCGCGCGAATAACCCCGTCGGGCCATCGGATTCGCCGGACAGGCCCCCTCGAAGTAGGTGCTGCTCACGTCGTACAACGGCAGCTCGTAATCCAGGTCGAACAGGTCGCCCAGCCGCTCTTCTCGCTCTTCTTCCGTTCGCCGAGGTAGGCCACCACGCGGTGGCGTGCTCCCTTGGCGGTGCGGAGCGACTCGACCAGGTCCCAGTAGGTGTGCCCCTTGCCGTGCTTGCGTCGCTGAAGGCGTTTGAGAAACATCGCCTCCCGGCTGCCGCGCCGATCCCTCTGCAATAAGGATGCCCTCACAACACGCCCAGACAACCCCCAAGGTCGCGACTACACGGCCTCCAACGGCCGACGACCGTCCCCACGCCTCAGAACACGCGATCCAAGCCGCAAAAAAAGGCGAAAGACCGTCAAAGCTGTTCAACTTGGGCCAGGGACAGCCACGGGGTGAGTGCTACTCCTGGCACGGTTGGCAATCAACCGCGGCCTGGGGCCGTGGTTGATTACCTCGGTGCCCGATACCGCGTTCTGCGATCCGTTGTGCCAACACCTCACGCCCGTCCTGCGATGCGATGCGCAAACCTTCGGACCGGGTCGGACTCCCCAGACAACCTTGTGGCCATCGCCGCGTTCGTTTCGGGCGGGGGCAAGGAACACCTGACGGACAGCCCGCCGGCCGGGCAGCTCGTCCAGAGAATCGCACGCCTGCGCTAAAGTTTTCGCGCCGAACGCCGATACCACCAATTGCGCCTCGTCGGTCGGCACATCGACCCGACGCGCACTGGCCCCGGCGGACCTCCGATGCGTGCGCTTCTTCTCACGCGAATCTGGCGGTGGGCGGACATCCGCGGCCTGCCGCCGTGCCCGAACGCACCGCGGTCCTTCCGCGCCGTCGTGCTCCTCGCGGTCCTGGCGGTGCTCAACGCCTTCGACCTGGCGTTCACGCACTCCCAGCTTGCGCGCGGGAATTTCGCCGAGGCGAACAACATCGCGGCGGCCATGGCAATGGGCGCCACGGGCATGATCGCCTACAAGACGGTGCTCTTCGGTCTGGGGGCCTCGATTCTCTACCGCTTCCGCCGGCGCTGGGAGTCGGAGGCGGGCCTGTGGCTGCTCACCGTCGCCTACAGCGGGCTTATGATCTGGTGGCTGATCTACCTGCCGACCGCCGAACTGTGCCTCGGCGACCCGGCCGCCAGCGCGCCGCGTGTGTCGTACTGACCCCCCGATCCTTTGCCCCGCGGGGCCGACCTGACGCCGCGGACGGACGCCGTACAAGCGTCACTGCCGCGACCAGCGGCGCAGCGCATCCACCAGCGGCCGGCGTTTGGCGCGCTCGAAGTCGAAGCCGAAGGAGCGCATTTCGTCGAGCGCCCGCTCCAGCGGCCAGCCGCACATGCGGACCCGGTACGCCGCACACAGGATGCCCGTCCGGTGAAACCCCTGCTCGCAGTGCACCAGCACCGGCCGGCTTTCAGGCTCCGCCATGATCGCCAGGAACCGATCCACGACGTCCGCCGGCGGCGTCGCCGCATCGGAGAAGGGGATGTGCTCCAGACGAATGCCCATCTGCCGGCAATACGCGCGCTCCTTGTGAAACCACCGGCCGCGCAGCGGATGCCGCGTGCCGCCGCGGGCGCAAACGACCGTGCGCAGCCCGTGTTCCTTGCGGATGTGCTCCAGGTCGCGGACGCGCGGCTGCCCGCAGCGCATCAGTACGCCGGGCTCGACCACGGCGAAGTGGTGCAGGCCGTCGTAGCGGCTGCCCACCAGGCCGGCCAGCCAGAGGCGCCATTGATGCAGATCGAGGAGATTCGCGCGCCGCCGGGAGCCGACCGGGCTCATTTCGCGTCGTCCATCCGCGTGCCGACCGGCTCGCCCAGGATGACCTGGCGCAGCGTGCCCTGCCGGAAGAGGTTGAACACGACGACCGGCAGGCGGTACTGCTGGCAGAGTTCGGTGGCGGCGATGTCCATGACACGCAGCCGACCGTCGATGACCTGATCGTACGTGACGTGCGTGAACAGCTTGGCGTGCGGGCTCGTCGCCGGGTCGGCGTCGTACACGCCGTCCACCTTGGTCCCCTTCAGCAGCACGTCGGCCTTGAGCTCGATGCCCCGGATGGCGGCGCAGGAGTCGGTGGTCACGTGGGGGTTGCCGGTGCCGGCGGCCAGGATGGCGACGCGGCCCTGCTCCAGGTGGTCGATGCAGCGGTGTCGTTCGAACGGCAACCCGACCCGGGCGATCGCCAGGGCGCTGTGAATCCGCGCCGGCTGCCCGAGTCGCTCGAGCGCGTCCTTCAGCGCCAGCGCGTTGAGCACCGTCCCCAACATGCCCATGTAGTCCGCGGTCGCCCGGTCGATCCCCAACTCGTCCGCAGAGTTCACCCCGCGCAGGAAATTCCCGCCGCCGCAGACCACTCCGACTTGCACCCCGAGCGCCGCGACTTCGGCAATCTCAGCGGCGATGCGGTCGAGCCGCTCGCGTTGCACGCCGAAACCGCCCGGCACGCAGAAGCTCTCGCCGCTGATCTTCAGGATCGCACGTTTGTACTGCGGTTGCTGGCTCATGTCGGGACGCACCCTTGTTAACACGGGCTGATCTGCGGGGATGATAGTCCTGGCCCGCCCGACTGGCCAGCATCCGGCGTGGGCGGCCGCGGGCACGAACTCCGGCCGCGGCGAGTGGAGGAATCGCGCGATTTCGTGTATGAGGTCGGTTGTGAATGACCGGAAAGGCAAAGGGCAGGCCGCCGGGCTGACCTATCGCACCGCCGGTGTCGATCTCGATGCCGCCGACGCGATGGAAGACCTCATTGCGCCGCTCGTGCGCCGGACGTATGGCCCGCGTGTGCTCCCCAGTCACGGCGCTTTTGCGGGCCTGTTCCGACTCAACGACGACAACGGGCTGCTGGCCCGGCACTACCGCAAGCCGGTGCTGGTCGGCTGCACGGACGGCGTGGGCAGCAAGCTGCTGGTCGCGATCCAGGCCGGCCGCCACGACACCCTCGGCATCGACCTGGTCGCGATGAGCGTCAACGACCTGCTGTGCTGCGGGGCCGAGCCGCTCTTCTTCCTCGACTACATCGCGCTGCACAAGCTTCAGCCCGAGCTGGTCGCGCAGCTCGTCTCCGGCATCGTGGCGGGCTGCGAGCAGGCCGGCTGCGCCTTGCTCGGCGGCGAGACCGCCGAAATGCCGGACCTGTACCACAGGCGGCATTTCGACCTCGCGGGCTTTGCGGTCGGCGTCGTCGAGCGCGACCGAATTCTCGGGCCGCACCACGTGCGCCCCGGCGACCACCTGGTCGGCCTGGCCTCCAGCGGCCTGCACTCCAACGGCTACGCGCTGGCCCGCAAGGTGCTTCTGCGCAAGGCCGCCCTGCCGCTCAGCCAGCCGGTGCGGGCGTTGGGCGAGCCGCTGGCGGACGCGCTGCTGCGCCCTACACGCATCTACGTGCGCCCGGTGCTGGACGCCTTGCGCCACTACCGGCGGAACCTCCTGATTACCGGTCTGGCACACATCACCGGCGGCGGGCTGCCGGGCAACGTCCCGCGGCTCCTGCCCCCCGGCTGCGACGCCGTGATTCGCCGCGGCTCCTGGCCGATCCCGCCGATCTTCGGCCTGCTCGAGCACCTGGGCGTCGCGGAGGACGAGATGTACCGCGTCTTCAACATGGGGATCGGGTTCGTGCTGGCGGTGCGGCCGCAGTCGGTGCGTGTGACCGTTCGGCGGCTGACGCGGGCCGGCGAGCAGGCGTTCGTAATCGGACGCGTTACCCGCGGCCGCGGCCGCCTGGAGTTCGCGTAGATGATCCGTGTCGGCTGGCTGGCGGTGCTCGTGGGGGTCGGGCTGGCCGGGTGCGGCGGGCCGCGGCAGCGCGCCCCGGTGCCCTTTGAATCGGAGCCGTGGAAATTCGGCTCCGCGCCGGGCTACAAGCTCAGCACCGCCCATTACGAGATCTACACGACGCTGCGCGACCCCGTCTTGCGCGACGCGCTGCCCGAGTTCGTCGAGGCCGCTTACGACCACTACGGGCGCCTCGTTCCCACCGCGCGCCGGCCGGCGGAACGCATGAAGGTGTACCTGTTCGCATCGCGGCCCCAGTGGGAAGCCTTCACCCGGCGTTTCACCGGCGCCCGGGCCGCCGTATTCCTGCAAGTCCGCAACGGCGGCTACTCGGAGCGCGGGGTGTCCGTCATCGAGTACGTGGCCCACGAGATCACCTTTCCGCTCTTCGCGCACGAGGGCTTCCATCAGTACGTCCACCACCATGTGACTTCCAGAATCCCGGCCTGGCTGAACGAGGGGCTCGCCGTGTACTGCGAAGGCCAGCGCTGGGACTCCCGCGGGCTCGCGGAGTTCGACCCGTGGTTCAACCCCATGCGGCGCAACGACCTGGCGGCCGCGCTGGCGAGCCACCGGCTCCACCCGTTGCGGACCCTGCTCGAGACCGACGCCGGCCGGATCATCGCCGGCACCAACCAGTCCGTCGCAACCTACTACGCCCAGGTGTGGGCGCTGATCCTCTTCCTCCAGGAAGGCGGCGACGGCAAGTACGCGGCCGGTTTCGAGCGCCTGCTCAGTCGTCTGGCCGAAGCCGACCTCGAGCAGCACGCCCGCGCCGGGCACATCTGGTCGGACCAGCCCCGCTACAACCTGGGCGAAGGGGTCTTTCGGAGCTTCATCAGCGACGACCTCGACACGGTCGAGCGCGAATATCTCGACTTCCTGAGCACCCGTTTCTTCGGCCGGCGGTAGGCCGACCCGAGAGGAGACCACACAATGGCCGAGCCACCTCCCGTCATCCAGTTCGACGACTTCCTGAAGCTCAACCTGCGCGTCGGGACGGTCGTCCAGGCCGAGCTCCATCCCCAGGCCGACAAGCTGCTCGTCCTGCAAGTCGACCTCGGCGGTGAGCAGCGGCAATTGGTCGCCGGCATCCGCGGCCACTATGAGCCCGCCGCCCTCGTGGGCAAACAGATCATCGTGGTGGCGAATCTGGCCCCGCGGATGATGCGCGGCGTCGAGAGCCAGGGCATGCTGCTGGCGGCCACGAGCCCCGATCAGTCCCAGGTGATTCTCTTGACGACCGAGCGCCCCATCGCAACGGGCGCGCGCGTGTCATAGCCGGCGCGTCTGCTGCACTCCTACCCCGCTGCGGACCCGGTCGCACCACCCGCGCGGTTCGCCCCGCCCGCGCTCACAGCGGCTCGACCGCATGGCTGGTCCGCAACGTGTTCCCGGTCGCGCTGAATGTGAACGTGACCAGGTCCCCGCAATACACGTTCCGGTTCTGCTCCAGCACGATCGGCTGGCCCTGACCGCGCGGGAAGTTGAGGTCCTCGCCGAAGATGCCGCCCTGGGTGGCGATGTACACCGGCGGATCGCAGGCCGTGCTGATTGTCACTTGCTTTCCGGGCTCGACCAGCCCGCGGGCGCCCAAGCCGAAGTCGCTGCGCTGGTTCGTGCTGCGGTAGAGCTGGCTCAGCCCGTTGGCGATCGCCCCGACGAAGACCTGCGGCTCCAAGGCGTATGGCGTGTCGTTGACGATCCGGATGGCAATGGTCGTCGGAGCGGCGGGCGGCTCGTCGTCGCGCCGCCCGATCCGAATCGTGCAACCGCCGATGATGAACAGAACGAGAATCGTGAGGCAGGCTCGGGTCGGGGCGCTTGTCTTCCTGACGCGCATGACGCTCTCCTTTGCTCGCTTTCAACCCGGCCCGCATGGTAGCATGACCCCGCCAGTGACGGAAGGAGCCATCGCATGGATACCCGCACAGCCGAAGGCGCCTCGCTGCTCGTCACGCGGATCGGGACCCTGGCGGTGGTCCCGCCGGGGCCCGTCCCCGGCCAGCACATGCGCGACGTGCCGCTCGTCCCCGACGCCGCCGTGCTGATCCGCGATGGGCGCATCGCCTGGTTCGGCCCGGCGCGCGAGGCGCCGCTCGATGAAGGCACGGTGATGCTGTCCGCGCACGGCGGCTGCGTGATCCCCGGTCTGATCGACGCCCACACGCACATCCCCTTCGTGGGAGACCGCAGCGGCGAGTTCGTCCGGCGGCTGGCCGGCGAGTCGTACCTGTCGATCATGGAAAGCGGCGGCGGTATCCGCAGCACCTGCCGCGCCGTCCGCAGCGCCAGCCTGGACGAGCTGGTGGCGGCGAACCTTCCCCGCCTGCACCGCATGCTCGAGTACGGCGTGACGCGCGTCGAGTGCAAGAGCGGGTACGGCCTGTCGCCGGAGCACGAGCTCAAGCAGCTCGAGGCCATCCGCGAGCTGGATCGGCAGCAGCCCATCGACTTGGAGCCGACGTTCCTCGGGGCCCACGCGCTGCCCGATGAGTTCGACGGACGCCCCGACGAGTTCCTCGAGACGATCGCCAGCCCGGCGTTGCTGCACGAGGTCAGCCGGCGCGGCCTGGCGTTCTTCTGCGACGTCTTCTGCGACCGCGGGGCCTTCACCGTGGAGCAGGCCCGGCGTGTCCTGGAGCGCGCCAGCGCGGCCGGCCTGCGGCCCAAGCTCCACGCCGACGAGCTGGCCCAGATCGGCGCCTCGAGTCTGGCCGGGGAGTTGCGGGCCGTGTCGGCGGATCACCTCGAGTGCATCGACGACGCCGGCATCGCGGCGCTGAAGGCGGCGGGCGCGGTGGCCGTTGTACTGCCTGGCACGTCCTTTTACCTGGGCATTCCGCACTGCGATGCGCGGCGCCTCATCGACGCGGACGTCCCGGTCGCCGTCGCCACTGATTACAACCCGGGCTCGTGCATGATCGAGTCGCTCCCGTGGGTCATGAACATCGCCTGCTGTCAGTTGCGAATGCTGCCGACGGAGGTGCTGGTGGCCTGCACGGCGAACGCGGCGGCGGCCCTGGACGTTCACCGGCGCACGGGGGCCGTCGAGATCGGGTACGACGCCGACCTGACCGTGCTCGACGTGCCTTCGCTGGACGCATGGTTCTACACGCCCGGCCGGCCGCGGGTCCGGGCGGTGATCAAGGCCGGGCACGTCGTGTATCGTCGCCCGGAATACGCGCTCTGACGCGGGACGTTGCCGCCGGTTGCCCAACTTGCCGCCGGTCCCACTCCCCGAGCCGCCAGCGGCGGACGCTGGATGGGGCGCCCGCGAACCCGATCTTGACTCCCGGTGCCCCACTGCCAGTGCCGAGAAACCGGGGAACCCGGTTATCTGCCTTGCCGCGGGACAGGCGATCTTGATAGGCTGAAAGAGTACGTTGGTTCTCCACGCCGGTCGCGATACGGGACGGAGCAGCCACAAAGGAGAGTCGAGAATGCCTAAGCATCTTGCAGACAGGGTCTTCTTCGGGCTTGTGCTGGCCTTGGGCGGGATGTTCCCGGCGGCCGGACAGTTTCCGCAACCCGCCGCCCCGCAAGACGGGCGCCCCGCCGCGGCCCGCCAGGATGGGCGACAGATCGCCCGACTCGAGTGGGTCTCTCCGCGCGGCGAGCTGCCGGGCACCTACGCGGACTACATGTTGCGCCGGCCGCTGACGGACGCGCGGTTCGGCCCGTTGTGGGAATACGCCGCGCGCGCCTCCGTCCGCGCCGACGCCCTCGCCATCCTCGTCGACGCCGACCTCTATCCCGACATTGCCCCGGCCCTCTCCAGCTACGTTGCCCGGCTCACCGCCGCTGGCCACCAGGTCCAGCTCGCCACCGTCTCCGGCGGCACGCCCGCCCAGATCAAGGCCTGGATCCGGCAACGCTGGGCCCAGGGCGCACACGGCATCCTCCTCGTCGGCGACATCACCGCCGCCTGGGCCGAGGTCTCCGGCGACGTCTTCCCCAGCGACCTCTACTACATGGACCTCGACGGACTCTGGCTCGACAACGACCTCGACGGCGACTTCGAGATTCACGAGGCCGGCCCCGGCGACGAGGGCCCCGAGGTCTACGTCGCCCGGATCCATGCGCACACCCTCACCTACGACACCGAGGCCAATCTCGTCAACGGGTACCTCAACAAGGTGCAGGGGTATTGCGGCAGCGTGCTGGACCAGCCGTGGCGTGGCCTCGAGTACGTGGACGAGGACTGGTTTGACATGGCCGTCCAGCTCGCCCTCCTGTACGACGACGTCACGCGCTTCGACTCCGGCTACGACACCACCGCCGACGACTACCTCGCGCAGATGGCCGCCGGCCGGCACTTCGTCCAGGTCTGCGCCCACAGCTACTCCGGCGGCCATCACTTCGGCCGGCGTCCCACCGAGTCCGCCGCCTACGCCCACGTCTACGTCCACTCGCCCATCCAGCGCCCCGTCCGCCTCCGCTTCGGCAGCGACGACGGCCTCAAGGTCTGGCTCAACGGCGCCGTCGTCCTCAACCAAGACGTCTACCAGGGCTGGGTCGCCGACCAGTTCTTCGCGACCGCGACGCTCCAGGCCGGCTGGAACCAGTTGCTCTGCAAGGTCAGCCAGGGCGGCGGCGCGTACCAGTTCTCCGCGCAGGTCAACAGCAGCACCTACCAGCCCATCCCCGACCTGTCGTACCAGCTCAACGACCCCGACACGCACGGGGCGGAGGCGCCGTTCATCCGCGGCTGGCTCGTCAACGGTTTCCACCAGGACACCTCCGACCGCTTCTGGTACTACCTCACCACCAACTACCTCGGCGTCAACGAGGCTACCGTCAACCCGCAGCCCGGCGACGTGCACGGCGGCAAGACCTGGACCACGCTCGGCGGGTCCGGCCCCTACATCGACCTCGACGCCTACGGCGGCGGGGCGGATTACGGTGCCACCTACGCCTTCGCGCGCGTCACCGCCGCCGCGGCCGTGAGCTGCCAGCTCTGGCTCGGGTACGACGACGGCGTCCGCGTCTGGCTCAACGGACAGCAGGTCCTGATGGACAACCGCTACGGCGGCTACACGACGGACATGACCAAGGTGCCCGTCACGCTCAACGCCGGCGAGAACCGCCTGCTCGTCAAAGTCTCCGAGTGGATGGGCACGCACGGGTTCAGCGCCCGTTTCTGCTACGCCGACGGCACCGGCGTGCCCGGACTCACGTTCGATCCGGCCTGGCCCACCATCACCTACATCGGCACGTGGCTGATGAACGGTCCCTACTACAACCCGGATCAGGCCACGCGGCTGAGCTACGATTACCTGGGCGGTGAAGCCACCGTCCGGCCCAGCGCCGGCAGCGGCGCGCCCGTTCCCTGGGCCGCCGCCTTCGTCAACCCCTATCCCGTCGACCTCGGACAGTACTACGACACCGACGGCGGCTGGGTGTTCTCCGACACCGTCCAGGAGCACGATCCGCCCGTCCTGTTTTACAACCTCTTCGCCTGCGGCCCCGGACGCTTTACCGACGAAGACTACCTCGCCGGCGCCTACATCTTCAACACGACGTGGGGCCTCATCACCGTCGCGTCGTCCAAGAGCGGCAGCATGCTCAACTTTCAGGACTTCACCGGACCCCTCGGGCAGGGCAAGAACATCGGGACCGCCTTCCGCGAGTGGTTCGACGCGCAGGCCCCCTACGAGCTGTGGGAGCGCGAGTGGTACTACGGGATGGTGCTGTGCGGCGACCCCACCCTACGCCCGACCCGTGCCATCCTCCCCGGCGACCTCAACTGCGACGGCACGGTGGATTTCGGGGATATCAACCCGTTTGTGCTGGTGCTCACCGCCCCGGACGCCTGGCTGGCGGCGCATCCCGGATGCTCGTACTACAACGGAGACCTGAACTTCGACGGCGCGGTCGACTTCGGCGACATCAATCCGTTTGTCGCACTGCTCAGCGGCCTATAGCAGTCCGCCGCAGAAGTGTAGCGCCGGACCCGAGCTTGCCCGCCGTGGCGGGAGTCCGGCGTGGTTCTCACTCGGCTCGAACAACGTCGGACACGGAGGTCCGACGCTACAGGCGTGTGGCACAGCCGCCCCCGGCTGTGCGTGGTTGTCTCGCGGTGCCTGCACCCTTTTCCAAGGGACCGATAGCCAGTCGCGGTTCCACCCGGGGGGGCAGGCGCTCGCGGCTCACCCGCTCCCCGCAGGCCGGCACCTGCCGTCCGCAAGGCCCGGAAAAGCAGGGGAATGCGCGGTTTTCCGGGGGGAGAACTCAGGGAAATCGGCGATCCGTCCGATGGAAACAAATGGAAGCTTATTGCTCATCCCTGCTCTTACAGCTTCACTTGGAGAACGTCCATGCCGTCCGCGAGCCAGGTCCGAGGAATGCGAACCCGAGTTCGGTCAAAGCCCGCGCGAGAGATACCGACGGTCGCCGGGCCGACTGAAGAGCAGATCCGCCGCCGTGCGTACGAGATCTACCTCTCGCGCGGCGAAACGCCGGGCAACCCCGAGTGGGACTGGCAGCAGGCGGAGCTGGAGCTCCGTGCCCGCCTCGCGCTGCTCGGCAAGCCCTGACCTGAGTAACTCATTAGCCTGAACCCGGTTGAACGGACCGATGGCCTCCGGGCCTTGTGAACTGGGCGCTTGTTGGAAGCTGCCCGACGCAAGGCAAGGAGGCCATATTCGTAACAGGGCGTAACCGCCGACGGCTCCTGCCCTCCAGTCTCCACCGCCTGCAAGCTCACGCCCATTGCGGCGGACGCACGCTCACCTCGGAAGCCGGCGGCTTATCGCCGGGGGGGGCTGCGGCCCGGCCCAGCGCGAACCTCCCGTTGTATCGGACGTATTCGGTGTATGCAGCGGATTCCGCGGCGCGATTACCCGCACGTTGACATGGCGCCGTTAGTGCTTACATTCTCGCATCTTGCAGCGCGGTCGCGCGTCTTTGAGACCCGGGGCGGCTTCGCGGGTCGCCAGGTCGGTGAGCTATGACACACGAACATCTTTCGGTGAAATCGGAGACCTGGCGAGCCACGCTCAAGCTCGTCGCGACGATGCTGGGCGGCGTGCTGGTGCTCACATCATTCGTGGCGGGCTGGCTGCTGAGCGACCCCTCGGGCAGCCGGCAGAGCGGGGCCTTCTATCGCGACATGCTCGCTGGCTTCGGGGCGCTCCTGCTGGCCGTGCCCCTGTGGTGGCATGCGCTGAAGGCGCTGCTCACGGGCCACCTCCACATGGACGAGCTGGTGGCGCTGGCCATCCTGGCCGCCATGGCCAAGGGCGAGTACCAGACGGCGGGGGTGGTGGCCTTCTTTCTGCTCATCAGCATCCTGATCGAAACCCGGACGGCCCTGGGAGCCCGCGCGGCGATCGAGGGGCTGATTCGGCTGACGCCCACGAAGGCCCGACGGCTCCTTGGCGACGGGACGCAGGAAGAAGTCGAGGCCCACGCGCTGCGGCCCAGCGACGTGGTGAGCGTGCTGCCCGGCGACAACGTGCCGGCGGACGGGGTGATCATCGACGGGCATTCGACGATCAACGAAGCCAATATCACCGGCGAGTCCCTGCCGGCTGAGAAGGCGACCGGGGACGAGGTGTTCGGAGGCACGAACAACGTGACGGGGGCCTTGCGCATCCGGGTCACCAAGGTCGGTCACGACACGACGCTCGGCCGAGTGCAGGACCTCATTCTCGAGGCCGAGCGGACCAAGATTCCGCTCATGCGCCTCATCGATCAATACGCCTCCTGGTATACGCCGGTTACGTTGATGATCGCCGGGGTGGTCTGGTTCTTCACCCGCGACATGAATAAGACCATCGCGTTGCTGGTGATTGCCTGTCCCTGCGCGCTCATCCTCGCGACGCCCACCGCGATCGTCGCAGCGCTCTCGGCCGCGGCCCGGCTCGGCGTGTACATCAAGGACGTGACCAACCTGGAATGGGCCCGCAAGCTCTCCGCGGTGGTGTTCGACAAGACCGGGACCCTGACGACGGGGGAGCTGGCGGTCACCCGGCTGATGCCGGCCCCGGGGGTGGATGCGGCGGAGTTGCTCCGTACGGCGGCTTCGGTGGAGCGGCTCAGTCGTCACCCCGTGGCCCGCGCGATCGTCGCGGTGGCGGAGAAGGCCCGCGTTCCGCTGGCCGATGCGGCCGGTTTTGCAGAAGTCTCGGGCAAAGGCGTGCAGGGTCAGCTCGACGGGCGGGCGGTGCAGATCGGCCGCGGGACTTGGCTCCGGGAGAGCGGCATCGATCTCTCTGCACTGCAAGACGAGAAGTACGCCGAGCCGGAGGGGCTGAGCACGCTGTACGTAGCGTACAACGGCCGTTGTCTGGGCTGGATCGGATTGGAGGACCGAACGCGGCCGGAGGCGCAGCAGGCCCTGGAGGAACTGCGGCAGCTCGGCATCCGCGACCTGATCATGGTCACCGGCGACCGCTGGTCGGTCGCGCGGCGCGTGGCCGGCGAGATGGGCTGCTCGGACGTTCAGGCGGAGGTACTGCCCCAGGACAAGCTGGCCCTGGTCGACGCCCTCAAGCGCAAGGGCCACACCGTGGCCGTGGTGGGCGACGGCGTGAACGACGCCCCGGCGCTCGCGGCTGGCAACCTGGGCATCGCGATGGGGGCGGCCGGCAGCGACGTCGCCATGAACAGCGCCAGTGTGGCGCTGATGAGCAGCGACTTGCGACGGCTGCCGTTCATGGTGCGCCTCTCGCGGGCGACGACGAAGGTCATCTGGCAGAACCTGATCTTCGGCGTGACGTTCATCATCACGGCCGAGGTGGCGATCGTGTTCTGGAACGTGCACCCGATGCTGGCGGCGTTCCTGCACACGTTCTCTTCGGCCCTGGTGGTCTTCAACAGCGCCCGCATGGTGCGCTTCGGCGAGCACATCCAGTCCCATGAGCTGACATCGCCCGCGGCGGCGGGCACTCCCGCGCCTGAGGGCAAGGTGGCCTTGCAGCCGGTCTGAGGATGAAGATGAAGGGTTCAAGGGTTCGAGGGTTCACGGGTTCAAGGGTGCTGCGTGCCAGGCGGGCGCGCCCTCGACCTCTTGGCCCCTCGGCCCCTCGGCCCCTCGACCCCTTGGCCCCTCGGCCCCTTGGCCCCTCAGTTACTTCACCCCACCTCACGGGTCTCGAAGATGGTCACGCCCAACGCCAGCACGGCCAGCGAGTACGTGACCGAGTACGCCGCCACCTGGCCGACCTGGGCCGCGGGAATGATCTGCTGTTGGGTGAGGGCGTCGCCCGTCCAGAAGAACTGGAAGTTGGGTACGGCGGCGTACAGCACGCTGTACAGCCAGGCGCCGCCTGCTTCGGCCGGGCGGCCGAGGTAATAGTCGGAGAGCAGCCCGAGCACGTACACCGCCGCGCACAGCAGCAGCGTGATCACCTGGCTGAACCGGGTGGCGAGCGCGACGGCAAACGCCGTCAGGATCAGCACCCCGCAGAAGGTCATCGTCACGGCGTACGCCAACTGCATGTTGCCGAAGTCCGTGGCGGGCGACTGGAGTGTCCATTCCTTCGAGATGAACAGCACGAGCACGAAGGCCAAGGTCCCCAGCGGCACGACCCAGGTCGTCAGCGCGGTCGAGAAGTGCCAACCGTACACGTAGTTGCCGAACGTGGCGGCGATGAGGCTGAGCAGGATGGCCAGTCCGGAGAAGAGCAGCACGGGCACGTCGTAGCGGTCGGCGGCCGTCGCCATGGTTCCGTGCCGGATGCTCAGCAGAAACACCAGGCAAAGGAAGTAGTAGCCCAGCAGGACGGCGCCGGAGACGCCGAGGTACTTGCCCGCCAGAAACACCGCGCGGTTGACGGGCTTGGAAATGACCGTGAGCACGGTGTGCGACTCGATCTCGCGTGTAATCACGCCGGCCGCACTGAACACGCTGGCCAGCAGTCCGTAGAGCAGCAGCGTGGCCAGGCCGACGTCCTTGACCACCTTGATGTCGCCCTCGTTGCCCTCCAGGGTGAACCCGGCCAGACTGGGGTTGATCATCAGCAGTCCGGCCGCCACCCACAGGAGCACGCCGTAGATCGGCTGCCGGATCGTCTCCAGGAACGTGGTCTTCGCAATGGCGGCGAGCTTGGCGAGCATGGCGACTCGGACACTCTTGACGGCCGAAGCACGCGGGCCGTGCAAGTGCGACGGCGATTATGCCCGCGCATGCGACCACGGACAAGGGATGATACGTGCGGCGTGGCGCGCGGTTCGACGCGCGGTACGCCGGGGCGGAGGTAAGTCGTGACCGAGACCACCCATACGCGGAGCCGACGCACCAGCCTGGGCGGGCTGATGTTGCAGCTTGTCGCCTTCGGCGGCGTGCTCATTCTCTCCCTGGTCACCGAGTCGGCCGCGATGAACCGGCTGGCCTGGTACCTGCTCGGCGGCGTCCCCATCTGGTTTGTCACGCTCCTGGTCTTCCGGCAGCGCGAACTGGCGGCGTTGGAGGCCCTCGACCTCGAGGAGCTGCGGCGCGAGAAGCGGACGACCGGCGGCGGCGAGGCGCTGTTCGGCGAGGAAGGGGCGGTCGGTCTGGGATTCCGCGTGGCCGAGGCGCGCCTGGCGTGGATGCAGCGCTGGCTGATCCCGTGCTTCGGTCTGGCGACCGCGCTCTATCTCGCTCTGATGGGGATTGGGTTGTGGCGCCGTCTGGCGGCGACACGCATCGCGGGAGTCGAGCTGCCCGGGCTGCGCGTGGGCGGAGAGGGCTGGCCGGCGTTGACGAACGTGCCCATCGCGATGGTCGTCCTCGCGATCGTGATGCTCGGCACGTTCCTGTTCTCGCGCTACGCCTCCGGCATGAGCCGCGTCCCCGGCTGGCAACTGCTGCGCGGCTGCGGCTCGTACATGCTGGGCAATGCGCTGGTCGCCATGGCTCTGCTGCTTTGCCTGGGCGTGCAGCAGTACGGCGGGGTGGTGTCGTGGGAACAGGCGCTGGCGTTCATCATTCCGGCCGTGATGGTCGTGCTGGCGGCAGAAACGCTCGTCAACTTCGTCCTCGACATCTACCGGCCGCGCACCGCCGGCGTCGAGCCACGGGCCTGCTTCGACAGCCGGCTGTTGGGCCTGTTGGCGGAACCCGGCGGCATCGCCTCTTCGATCGCGGACGCCATCAACTACCAGTTTGGCTTTCAGGTCTCACAGACCTGGTTCTATCAACTTCTCCAGCGGGCGTTCGTGCCGTTGATCGCGGTAGGCGCCTTGGCGCTGTGGCTGCTCACGTGCATCGTCGTCGTCCAGCCGTACGAGCACGTCATCCTGCTGCGCTTCGGGCGCCAGCTCAACGCGACCGAACCGCTCGCGCCGGGTTTCCACCTGAAGGCCCCGTGGCCGATCGAGCAAACGCGGATCTACAACACCGGCCAGGTGCATCAGGTCAACGTGGGGTACCGGCAATGGAATGCCGTGCCGGACTTCAGCGAGGCCGACGCCATCCAGCTCTGGACGGACGAGCTGCACATGGGCCAGGAGCACTTCGACTTCCTGGTCTGCCCGCCCGAGACGGGGAGCGGTCCGGCCGCCACCGCCGCACCCACGACTGAGCCGGCGTCCCCCGGGGAGACGGAGCCGGGTGGCCGCGACTCCCCCGTCAATCTGATTCGCATGGATGTCGCCATCCAGTATCGCATTCAGCCCGACCGGCTCGACGAATACTCGAATCTCATGGAGCGCCCGGACGAAACCCTGCACAACGTCGCCTGGGAGGAGGTCAGCCGCTTCACCGCTGCCACGACGGTCGACGCGCTGTTGGGCCGGAGTCACTCCGAGATCGGCGACATCCTCCGCCAACGCATCTCCGCCCGCGTCCGCGAGCTGGGGCTGGAGGTGGTCTACGTCGGCGTAACCAACGTGCACCCGGAGAAGACGGTCGCGGAGTCCTTCCGGAGAGTGGTCACCGAGGAACAGAAGAAGGTGGCCGACATCCGCGAGGCTCTTGTGACCGAGAACGAGCGCCTTTCCAAGGTGGCCGGCGACGCTCTGACCGCCCGCCTGCTGGCCAACGCCGTGGAGCAGAACCGTCGCGCCAGCGAGCGCGCGAGCGCCGCCCAGGACGCCCTGCGCGCGGCCGATCCCGCCCGGCTCGCCCCGCTGGCCGATCGGCTGAAGGAAACGGAGCCCCTGCTCCAGGCGCGCATCGCGGCCCAGGCCCGGTTCGAGAAGGCCCGCGAGCTGCATCGGCAGATCGAGGAGGAGTTTGAGCTGGGCTTGGGGCGGACGCTGGCCGAACGGCGCAGCGCGTCCCAGGCCGTTGCGGAGGCCGAGACCCGGCTGCGCGACGCCGCCGAAGCCTGGGAGCAGGCCGTCGCTCCGCTGCGCACGGAAGCCGCGTCTCAGTTGAACGCAGCGCAGGCCGACGCCCTGTTCCGGCTGACCGAGGCGCACCTGGCCCGCGCCTACTGGGAGGCCGAGCTCAACCGGGGGTTCAACCCCGCCCGGCTGGAAGGGGAGGCGGCGGCGACGCTCGCCCAGGCCCTGGCGCGGCGCTGGACCATGGAGATGGAGGCGGCCCGCGACGTGATCGAGATGCAGAACGAGCGCGAGGCGTACCAGTCGGCGCCCCGGATCTACGAGGCGCGCCGCACGCTGGAGATCCTCGTGGCCGGACTGAAGGACGCACGCAAGTACTTCCTGGCTTTCGAACCCGGTGGCCGCACGGTGCGCGTGCGGTTCGTCGCCGAAGACGAGCTGCGGCTGCAACCGGAGGAATTCTCGCCGGACCGCAGGTAGCAGAGGACCTGTCATGAGCAAGGTATCGATTCCGACGCTGATCATCGCGGGACTGGTGATCCTGATCCTGCTGACCTTCGCGTTCACGTACCAGGTGGACTTCAACGAGGTGGCGGTGAAGGCCCGCCTGGGAAAGGCGGATGCCGACAGCGTGGTCCGCGAGCCCGGCCTGAAGTTCCGCTGGCCCTACCCGTTCGAGACCATCGAGACCTATGACCGCCGCCTGCGCACGCTGGATGCGCCCGAGACGGAGATCAAGACGATCGACGGCAAGATGGTGATCGTCGGGGCCTACGTGGTCTGGCGGATTCAAGACCCGCTGCGGTTCTACCTGCGCGTGCCGCAACGCAGCGTCCTCGAAGCCGAGAAGCTCATGCGCTCGCGGATCAGTCAGACGCAGGCGGCCGTGATCGGCCAGAGCACCCTGGCGGACTTCGTCAACCTCGATGCCCGGCAGAAGGACGACAACTACGAGCGTTTGATGGGACAGATGCTGGCCGGCGTCGGGCCCGGGCTCATGACCGACTACGGCATCGAGGTCCATCGGATCGGGTTGCGCCGTATCTCCCTGCCGAAGACCGCGATGGACCAGGTGTTCGCGAGCATGCAGCAGGAACGGAACCGGCTCGCGGCCCGCTACCGGCAGGAGGGCAAGTCCCGCGCCGAAGGCATCAAGGCCCGCGCCGAGGCGAACGCCCAGCAGATCCTCGCGTTCGCCAACCGGCGGGCGACGGAGATCGAGTCGGCCGGCATTACCGCCAGCACGCAGATACTCAAGCAGATTCAGCAGCAGGACGCCGACTTCTTCATCCTGCTGCGCAAGCTGGACGCTTTGCGGGCCGCGCTTTCGCAAAAGACGACCATCTTCCTCGACGAGCAATCGCCGCTCTTTGAGCCCTTCGTCCGTCCGCCCGTCCCGCCGGCCGAACCGACCGCTTCGGGGAGGCAAGACTAATGTCCACCGGACCGCCGCACTCGCACTCTTCGGGCCGGACGGAACACTCCGCTGCGTGGCACGGCGCACATTCGCACGGCCACTCCGCGCGGCCGGCCGCGGGAGGAGCGCTGGCGCCCGACTTGGCCCAGGAATCGCTGGTCCGCGCCTTGCGGGCGAGCTTCAACATCTTGCGGGTGCTGATCCTCGTGCTGGCCGTCCTGTACTTGCTGTCGGGCGTGTTTCGCGTCGACCCCGGCCAGCAAGGGCTCGTGGCACGGCTCGGGGAGTTGCGGACGACCCGCGACGAGACCGGAGAGACGCCGGTGTTCTCGCAGGGCTGGCACTGGGCCCTGCCGGACCCGTTCGAGCAGAAGATCGTCGTCACCGGCCAGATTCAGGAGCTGAAGATCACGACCTTCATGTTTACTCATCCCGAGGCCGCCACCGCCCGGGACCTGTCGCAGATTGTCACGCAGGCCCGCGAGCTTACCCCGGGGGTGGACGGGGCGATGATCACCGGCGACCGCAATCTGTCGCACGGCCGCTGGGAGGTCCAGTACAAGATCGATGACGCCGCTCTCTTCGTACAGAACGTCGGCACCCGGCCCGAGGACTTCCAGGAGCTTCTCCGGCGTCTGACCGAGTCGGCCGTGGTCGTGGAAGTCGCCGGACGGACGATCGAGGAAGTCACCCGCACGGCGCTGGACGTGGTCCGGGAGGGCGTGCACGGGCGCTTGCAGCGCGCGCTCGACGAGCTGGAGACCGGCGTGCGCGTTGTGCAGGTGGTGGCCTATACGATCGAGCCGGGGCCCGTTCGCCAGGCCTTCACGGACGTGATCCGCGCCGAAAACGAACGCCTTAGCCTGCAACAGAAAGCGGAAGAGGAAGCGGGCGAAATCCTCAACGACGCCGCCGGCGACAAGCATCCCCGGCTGCTGGAGCTGATCGGCCAGTACGGCGACGCCCAGCTCGCCGGGGCCGACGAGGCCGAGCTGCGTCGCCGGTTGGCGGACATCGATGCCCTGCTCGATGAGGCCAAGCGCGACGGGGCCGGCCGGGTGGCGGTCCGGTTGAGCGAGGCCGAAGCGCGCGCCAATCAGATCAATGAGACCCTGCGCTCCGAGTACAACCAGTTCGTGGATTACCTCGAGCAGCACCGCAGCCAGCCGCGCATTGCGCTGCTGAACCTCTGGGTCCGCACGCGCGCGGAAGTGCTCGGCAACCGGCTGAATGAGATCGTCTACGTGCCGGACGCCCAGGAGATCGAGCTGCACATCAAGAGCGACAAGGAACGGCAGCGCGAGTTGGCCGAAGAGGAGGCCCTCCGGCGGCAGAGAGGCGGGCGGCGGTAGCCGGCGCGCGCGTGTGCGAGGAACGTCGTGAACAACCACTCCGTCATCAACGCCGTCGGGCTCACGAAGGTCTTCCGTGACTTCTGGCGGCGCGCCCGCGTCCGCGCGGTCAGCGACCTCGACCTCGACATTCAGCCCGGCGAGGTGTTCGGCCTCCTCGGGCCGAACGGCTCCGGCAAGAGCACCACCATCAAGATGATCCTCGGCCTGCTGCACCCCACCCGCGGTCGCGTCGCCGTGTTCGGCCGTCCGCCGGACGACGTCCGCACCAAGGCCCGGATCGGCTACCTGCCGGAAGAGTCCTACCTGTACCGCTTTCTCAACGCCCGCGAGACGCTGGACTACTACGGCACCCTCTTTCGCTTGGATCGGCGCGAGCGACGCCGGCGGACCGAGGAACTGCTCGAGATGGTCGGGCTGCGCTCGGCGGCCCGCCGGCCGGTTGGCGAGTATTCCAAGGGCATGGCCCGGCGCATCGGCCTCGCGCAGGCGCTGGTCAACGACCCCGACCTGCTGATCCTCGATGAGCCGACCAGCGGCCTCGACCCGATCGGGGCCAAGCTCGTCAAGGACATCATCCTTCGCCTGGGGCGGGTTTACCGGAAGACCATCCTCCTTTCCAGCCACCTGTTGGCGGACGTCGAGGAAGTGTGCGACCGGGTGACGATTCTGTACGGCGGCCTGGTTCAGGAAAGCGGAAAGCTGGAAGACATCCTCAGCCGCCGCGACATGCTTCAGATCACCTGCGAGCGCCTGTCGCCCGAAACGCTCGACGAGCTGGCGCGCCTGATCGAGCGCCGGGAGGGCAAGACCGTCGCCGTGTCCACCCCGCGCGACCGGCTGGAGTCCCTCTTCCTGCGCATCGTCGAGCAGGCCCGGGACCGGCGGGTGGAGACCGCCGGCAGTGCCCCGGTCGGAGCGATCGCCGGCTTCCTCGGAGCCGAACAGGAAGGCAAGTCGTTGCTCGAGTCCCTGGTCAAGCCCGAACCGGTCGTCCGGCCCGAGCAGCCCGCTACAGCCGCGGCGCCCGAGCCGGCGGGCGTGGACGCCGCGGTGCTGGGCGACCTGTCGCGAGTTCCTGCTCCGGGCGGCGAGGCAGGCGCACCGAGCCCGGTCGCCGGAGGGGGCGCGCCCGAGCCGCCGTCCGCCGTGGTGGGGATCGAGGACGTGGACCGCAGCGTGTTGGACGCATTGGCCGGCGAGGGCGAGGGCAAGGACCGGACATGAAGCGGGTGCTGGCGATTGCCTGGCTCACGTTCTCCGAAGGCGTCCGCATGCGGATTGTCCTGGTCTTTCTGGTCGTGCTGGTGTTTCTCGTGTTGCGCATGCCGTTTGCCCTCCGGGGCGACGAGACGCTCACCGGGCGCCTCCAGAACTTCCTGGCGTATTCGCTGGGCGCGCTGAGCCTGCTGCTCAGTCTGGCGACGATATTCTTCTCGTGCGCCACGCTGACCGGCGAGATTCGGGAACGCACGCTCCAGCTCGTGGTGACCAAGCCCGTGTCGCGCTTCCAAATCCTCCTGGGCAAATGGCTGGGCGTGAACCTGCTCAACCTGCTGATCGTGGCCCTGTGCGGCGGTGCGATCTACGGGTTCGCGCACTTCATCCGCTCCCGCCCGCAGCAATTCGAGCGCGACCGCCTGCAAGTGCGGGACGTCGTCTGGACCGCGCGGGTGGCGGCGCGCCCGGAGACGCCGATCCAGGAGATGACCGCCGCCGCCGCCGAGTTCGTCGAGCAGCGTATCCGCACCGGCGAAATCGACGAGGCCGAGCGGGCCCGCGCTATGGTGCGCCGCATCGAGGAGCTCCGCAACCGCTGGCGGAGCATCGAGAACGGGGGCGCCCGGCCGTACACGTTTCGTGGGCTCGCGCCGCCCGAGCGCGAAGACACGGTCATCCAGATCCGCTACAAGGCCCGCGGCATACCGATCCCGCCGCTGGAGCAGCTCGTCATCGGGTGGGTCATCGTCGACCCGCAGACCGGGGCGCCGTTGCAGCAACGCGAGACTCGCGAGCGCACCGAAGAAACGCACCAGTTCCTTCTGCGGGCCGGGCCGGCCATCCACGGCGGCGAACTGGCGCTGCTGGTGTACAACCCCTACGATCCGGCCGGCGGCACCACCGTGTACTTCGACGGCGACGACGGCCTCCAGGTGCTCTACAAGGTCGGCAGCTTCGAGGCCAACTACGTGCGCGCCTTGCTCGTGACGCTGCTGCAACTGTTTCTGCTCAGCGGGGTCGGCCTGTTCTTCGGCACGTTCGTCTCGTTCCCCGTCGCCTGCCTGTGTACGTGTGCCTTCTACCTGTCCTGCGCGGCCCTGCCGTTCCTGCTCGAGGCCATGGGCGTCGGCGTGCAGTACACCTCGGCGGCCGCCGATCCGTACGGCCCCTTGGGGCCCGCGGTCCGCCGCGTGCTCGTGCCCTTCATGCGGGTCGCGTTCCCGGACTTCGCGCGGTTCAGTGGTGCACGTCACCTGGTGGACGGCGAGTACATCTCGTACGCGCTGCTCGGGACGTGCGTGGTACGCACGCTGCTCTACGGCGGCGTGCTGTTGTTGTTGCCCGGCTGGCTGATCTTCCGCCGCCGGGAGATCGCGGAGGTCATTGTGTGAACGCCGTGACAGGTGGAAACGGCCCTGAGACACGGGGCAGGCCTGCGCCGGCGCTGCGAAGTGTGCTGCGGCCGATGTCGTGTTCCGCCTGCGGCCGGTCCCTCATTGCGTCGCCCGCGTGCGGCTGATTCCTGGTATGCGCCCGAAACTCACACAGCTTGCGGCTCTCTTGGCGTGTGTCGTGCTCGTCGGCCTCGCCGCGACGCGCGTCCGGCCGATCAACGCCGGCCGTCAGCAGCTCAACATCCTGGGCCACGAGTCGCCGCTGGAAAACACGCCCCCGGAGTACGTCTTCTACATCCAGGCCTTTGGGGCGTTTCGCGGCCTGATCGCCGACATCGCCTTCCTCCGGGCCGAGCGGCTCAAGGAGCAGGGCCGCTTCTATGACGCGATGCAGTTGCACAAGTGGATTTGTGCGCTGCAACCGCAGTTCCCGGCCGTCTGGGAGTACGCGGCCTGGAACATGGCCTGGAACATCTCCGTCACGACCTTCACCGCCGAGGAGCGCTGGAACTGGGTCTACAACGGCGTCAAGCTGCTCCGTGACCAGGGGATCCCGCGCAACCCGCGCGCCCTCAATCTCTACAAGCAGCTCGCGTGGATCTTCAACAACAAGATGAGCGAGCCCACCGATGACCAGCACCGCGCCTACAAGTGCAACTGGGCGTGGCGGATGCACCTGGTCCTGGGACCGCCGCCGGACCCCTTCACTGCCCCGACGACCGCGGACCTCGCCGACGAGCTGCGCGCCACGGCCGACCTCAGCCGGCTGGAGGAGGCCGGGCGCATCGCCCGCGAGCAGACGGAGTCGGGGCTGCGCAAGCTGGCGGCCGAGAGCGGCCTGGAACTCGGGCCGCGTGCGGAGCCGACGCCCGGGGACGAGCGCGTCATTCGGCCCGTCGAAGCGACGGGTTTCGAGTTGGCGCAGCTTGCCGCCCTGCGGGACATGCGCCTGATCGCGGATGCGCCGCACAACCTGGCGCAGTTGTACGAACGACATCCCGATGCGCGCCGCATGGTGGCGGAACTCCGGTCCCTCGGCATCGAGATCACGGACGACACGCTGACCGAGGACAACTACTGGCGCGCGGAGGGACTGGCCTTCGCGTTCTTCATGCCCTACCGCGAGCTGCTGAGTCCCCCCACCACCCTGGCCCGCGTCACGCGCCGTCCCGTCGAGCCGAGCGCGGCGGCCGAACGCCGGGAGAACCTGAATCGCATCCTGGGCGTGCAGACCGGAGACCCGGCCGGGGAGAGCCTGGTGCGCTTCCTCCAGCGCAAGGCCCTGCGGGAGGTGTACAAGCTCGAGCCGACCGACATGCTGGACCTGGTCGGCGAGTTCGGCCCCATGGATTGGCGGTCCGTCGACTCGCAGGGCCTGTACTGGAACGTGCGCGGCCTGATCGTCAGCGGCACGAAGGCCAGCCAGTACGGACATGACAAGCTCAACACCGCCCGCACGCTGTTCTTCAGCCTGCACAATCTCTTCGTGCGCGGGCGCATCAGCTTCGAGCCTGATCCGGAGAACATCGCCCGCTCCTACATCAGTTTCTCCGCCGACCTCAATTTCATCGAGAGCATGCACCAGGCGTACGTGAAGTATGGTCCGCTGTTCGACGCGGACGCGGGCTTTGCGCCCGGGGCCGGCGAGTCGTTCCGCAGCGGCCACATCAACCTGCTGGCCGAGGGGATCCGGCTGCTGTACCTGGCGGGGCGCGAGGCCGATGCAGCCCGCTACTACAACTACCTGCGAAACACGTACGCGTTCTCCCCGACCGGCCAGCCCAACCCGATGTTCGCCAGGTCGCTCGAGGACTTCGTGCTCGACAGCTTCCTGGACGCCACGGAGTTCACGCCCAGCATGCGCGACGCCACGCTGCTCATCGACGGCTGGCTGCTCAACGCCTACAACGAGCTGGCGGACGGCAACACGACCGGCTACGTGCGGTTGGTCCGCGCCGCGGCGGCCTATCACGAGAAGTACATGCGGGACAAGCGCCACGACCCCGGCTGGGCCGGCAAGCTGCTGCCCGAGTTCACCGACCTGCAAATCGACGCCTTCGGCAACTGGCTGGCGCGCCCCTCGCGCTCGGTCTCCTTCACCTTGCAGAAGGTGCGGCTCTGGCAAAACGCGCCGCTCTACCTCCGCCAGGCCGTCTACGACCCGCTGCGGCCGCTGCTGACGGCCGAATGCGACTACCTGGACTTCGACGTGGCCCGGGCCTTCCCGGAGCCGAAGGGCATGGACGAGTTCCGCCAGCAGCGTCCCGAGCGCTACGAGGCGGAGCCGGAACGCGACACGCGGACATTGCCACGCGGCTCCGGCGGCTAGAAGTCCGTTGAAAAGGGGACTGGCTCCGCTTCGAACCGCGTTCGCGGCAGCGCCAGCGGGCCTCCCAGCGGTGCCCGTCGCCCTTATTCGACGGACCGTTGAGGGGCGCGCTCCGCCCGCGGGCCTCGCGCCGGCTGTCCGATCTTCCGTCGCCGGGCTACACTACGCGCGGCAACCCACGAAGCCGCCGCCATCCGCGGGAGCTGCGGTGGGTTGAAGGCCAAGGCTACGAGACTCCTCGAGGTCGTTTCACCGGAGGACTACGAACGTGACAAACCCAGCCAACTTGTCTGCGATCAACGGACTTGAGCCCGCACGCGTCTGGCAGTTCTTCGCCGAGCTGTCTGCCGTCCCGCGGCCCTCCAAGCGCGAAGGCCAGGTCCGGGCCTTCGTTCGCGAGGCGGCGGGCCGGCTGGGGTTCGTCTTCCGCGAGGACCAGGCCGGGAACATCGTGATCGACGTGCCGGCCTCGCCGGGCTGCGAGCACGCCCCGGTCACCGTGTTGCAGGGCCATCTCGACATGGTTTGCGAGAAGAACGCGGGCACGGAGCATGACTTCGACCGCGACCCGATCCGACTCGTGCAGGACCGCGACCAGCGATCGGGCGAGATGATCGTCCGCGCCGACGGAACCACGCTCGGGGCGGACAACGGCATCGGCCTGGCCCTGGCCTTCGCCGCCGCTACCTCCCCCGACGTCGTCCACGGCCCCCTCGAAATCCTGTGCACCATCGACGAAGAGATGGGCATGAGCGGCGCCAAGGTGCTCGCCCCAGATTTCATCAAGGGCCGCCGGATGCTCAACCTCGACGCCGAAGAGGACGACGCACTCTACATCGGTTGCGCCGGCGGCTGCGATACCACGCTGACCTGGGAGCTGAAAGCCGGCCCGCTTCCCCAGCGGTCCAGCGCGTGTCGCGTCAGCGTGGCCGGCCTGCGCGGCGGGCACTCCGGCGTCGATATCCACCTCAACCGCACCAACGCGATCAAGCTGCTGGTCGAGACCCTCTCCGCGGCGGGCGACGGGCGGCTCCGGCTCATCGAGCTGCGCGGCGGCAGCAAACGCAACGTGATCCCGCGGGAAGCGTCGGCCGTGGTCGCCTGCTCCGCGGCGACGGTGAAGCAGCTCAGCGCAGCCGCCCAGGAGGCGCAAGCCGTGGCCCGGCGTGCCGGCGAAACATCGGCCTCCGTCCAGGTCGAGAAGCTCGCGGCCGAAAGCGCGTTTGCGGCGCTGACTGCCAAGGATACCCAGCGGGTCCTGACGACTTTGACGGCCATGCCGCATGGCGTGCTGGCGATCGTGCCGGAGATGCCGGGGCTGGTCCAGACTTCGAACAGCACGTCAACCGTGGAAAGCAGCCTGGCCGACGGCAAGCTGCGGATCATTGTCGGGTGCCTCTCGCGCAGCTCGATGGGCCGCGAGCTGTCGGTCACCGCTCGCCAGCTTCGTGCTATCGGTGCGCTGGCGGGCGCGCAGGCGGAGAGCGGCAATCAGTACCCCGGCTGGCAGCCCAACGTCGACTCGCCTCTGCTCGCGCTGAGCCGCCGCGTGTACCAGCAGCTCTTCGCGGCGGCCCCGAACGTGACCGCGATCCACGCGGGGGTCGAGTGCGGGATCATCGACGAGCGCATCGGGGCCGGCAGCATGGACATGGTCTCGCTCGGACCACACATTGAGGGTGCGCACAGCCCGGACGAGCGCGTGTACGTGGCCAGCGTGCAGAAGACGTGGAAGTACCTGACGGCGCTGTTGGCCGAGCTGGCCCGCGTGTAGCGGCTGGACCTCCGTGTCCGGCGTCGCGCCTCGCCGGACGTCCCCTGTAGCGCCGGACGTCCCCTGTAGCGCCGGACCTCCGTGTCCGGCGTCCTGCCCCGCATGTAGCGGCCGGCGCCTCGCCGGCCGATCCGACGCGGCCCCGCGTGACGATGCTCGTGCGAGAATCCCTTCTCGCGAAGCGCATCGCCGGGATTCCGGTCCCGCGACAGGTTGCGGGAAGCGATTCGCGCCGCAGGCAGAGGGCGTGGCGCGAGAAGGGATTCTCGCACCAGGACACCTGATCGTACCGATCGTCATTTTGGAGGAAAATGGGGTGCCGGCGGCGGTGGCGGCGCTGAGGTCGGCTACTGCTTGGCGTCGCGAGCGCGTGCATCAGGGGCGCGGACGTTTCGCCGTGGCCAACGTATCAGCACGCGGCGTCGTGGGCCGGACTGTGCCCTGGGCACCACGAAAGTGCCGGCAAACACAAGAGCGGCCGGACGCGCAAAGGCAATCGCTGGCTGCGGAAGGCCTTTGTGCAGGCGGCCCTGTGTACGCAACGCGCCCACGGGACCTACCTGCAGGCCCATGACCACCGCATTCGCGCACGGCGCGGGCCGAAGAAGGCCGTCGTGGCCGTCGCGCACAGCCTGTTCGTGCGCTGCTTCATGCTGGTTAAAGCCGGACAAGAGTACCATGAGCTCGGATCGACCTACTTCGACGAACGCCGGAAGCAAGCGGTGATCCAGCGCCTGGTGCGGCGGCTGAACCAGCTTGGGCACGAAGTCGCCTTAACCACGAACGCCGCTTGAGTGTGATTCTCAAAGCAGCGGCAGGTTTCGGCCGCCGTGCGGCCTCCACCTGCCCTACGTGCTTGGCCTGCCTGAAACACGGGCG
This sequence comes from Phycisphaerales bacterium, assembly GCA_022839625.1. GTDB lineage: Bacteria > Planctomycetota > Phycisphaerae > UBA1845 > Fen-1342 > JALHJL01. The sequence continues at coordinate 48,348 of JALHJL010000028.1, read as the reverse complement.
GACAAGCCGCCCATGGCACCCGAGGCCTACGGCACGCGAGAACCGTGGCACCCGGTCAATCGTTGCACGGTGATGTTCAGCCTAGCTTTCGCTCCCGGCCGGAGTCCCGGCGTCGGATATGGGGACCGGCTGAGGCGCCTCCACCGGTTCCAGCGGGCCGAGTTCGAAGACGTGGTGCGGCGTGCGCTCGGCGTCGTGGTCATACCACAGCAGTTGCCGGCTGATCCGGCCGTCGCTTTCCATGATCGTCCAGGGCGTCGTGACGATGGCACTGACGGGCAGCATCAGCAGGTTCCCCGCGAACCGGGCGGGTCCGTAGGGCAGTGCGACGAAATCCTCCCACCCGAGGCGGTAGACGTTGTGCGGGTGCGTTTCATCCGTCCGCCCGTGCCCCTTGTCCACGAACGGGTCCTCGAAGTACAGGGGCAGGTGTGCGACCGCGCCGCGGTACGGGGTGATTGCCACGCCGGACCAGCCGCGTTGCCGGGGCTCGGTGGGTGCGTAGCGCGCCCGGATGTCCGCCGTGGAGGATGAATCCCACTGTGCCGTCGCCGACGGCCCGTCCTCGCGAAACTGGTTCGGGACGTAGGTGCAGCCGAAGCACACGATTCCGAGCAGCGCTGCCCACGTCCGATAGCCAACGCCCGCCTGCCACATACGCGCTACCATGTACCTACACCTCCGCGCGACCGCCGCCGGCCGTCTATTCATCGGCCGCGAAGTCGATCGCGTAGTTGCTGGGCTCCTTGGTAATCACCACGTCGTGCGGGTGCGACTCGGTCACGCCGGCGCTGGTGACGCGGACGAACCGCGACTTCTCGCGCAGCTCTTCGATGTTCCGCACGCCGCCGTAACCCAATCCCTGCCGCAGGCCGCCGACGAGCTGGTAGACGTATTCGCTCAGCCGGCCGCGGTAGGGAACGCGTCCCTCGATCCCCTCGGGCACCATCTTCTGCGGCCGGTCGGGGGACTGGCCGTAGCGCTCGGCGCTGCCGCGGGCCATCGCCGCCAGCGACCCCATTCCGCGGTACTCCTTGAAACGCCGGCCCTTCCACAACACAAGCTGCCCCGGGGCCTCCTCCAGCCCCGCGAAGAGGGAGCCGATCATCACGCTGTGGGCCCCGGCGGCGAGCGCCTTCACGATGTCGCCGCTGAAGCGGATGCCGCCGTCCGCGATGATCGGCACGCCGGCCCCGGCGGCACAGCTCAGGACCGCCGAAATCTGCGGAATCCCGGCCCCCGCGATGACACGGGTCGTACAGATCGCGCCCGGACCGATGCCGACCTTGACGGCGTCGGCCCCGGCGTCGGCGAGGTCCCTCACGCCCTCGGGCGTCGCGACGTTGCCGGCGATGATCTCGATGGAGTACTGCTGCCGCAGGTTCCGCACCGTCTCAATGACGGCGTCGCTGTGTCCGTGGGCGGTGTCGACCACGAGCACGTCCACGTCGGCGGCGATGAGCTGGGCGGCGCGCTCGTAGTCATAGACGCCGATCGCGGCCCCGACGCGCAGCCGGCCGCGCTCGTCCGAGCAGCGCTGGGGGAACTCGCGGGAGCGTTCGATGTCCCGCATGGTGATCAGGCCGGCCAGCCGCCCGCGGTCGTCCACCAGCAGCAGCTTCTCCACCTTGTGGCGTTTGAGAATGGCTTCGGCGTCGTCGAGCTTCGTATGGGGCGGGGCCTTGATCAGGTTCTCGCTGGTCATCACGTCCGCGACGTGCTTGTCGGGCGCTTCGAGGAACTTCAGGTCCCGGCGGGTGAGAATGCCGACGAGCGTGCCATCCTGCCGGGTGATCGGGATGCCGCTCACGTTGTGCAGTTGCATGATCTCGCGGGCCCGGCCCACGGAGTCCTCCGGCCGCAGCGTGACCGGGTCCAGGATCACGCCGCTCTCGGAGCGCTTCACCTTGTGCACCTCGCGCGTCTGCTCTTCGATGCTGAGGTTGCGGTGGATGATGCCGATGCCGCCTTCCTGGGCCAGCGCGATCGCGAGCGTGCTTTCGGTGACGGTGTCCATCGGCGCGCTGACCAGCGGGATGTTGATGCGGATGTTCCGCGTGAGCTGCGTGCTGACGTCGATCTCGCGCGGATGCACGCTGGCCCGCCGCGGCACAAGCAGAACATCATCGAAGGTAAGGGCCTCACCGACGATCTTCGTGGAGGAATGCAGACCTGCCATAGGTCAAAATAATACGGCGAAGGCCGCGACCGTCAAGCCGGCTGCGTCCGCGGCGTTCCGGTGCGTCGAGTGACGGGGTTCGCGAGACCCCATGTCCGCCGACAGCATCAGTCCGGCGGGGCGATGGTCGTCGTATAGTAGGTCTTGCCGCCCTCCACCCGCAGGATGACGGCGGGCTTGCGCGCGTTGCGTTGTGCGTCGATCGTGATCACGCCCGTGACGCCGGGGAAGTCCTTCGTCGCCGCGATGGCCGCGGCCAGGTCCTTGCCGGCGAGCGAGGAGGCCCGGCGCATCGCGTCGATGAGGAGCTTGGCCGAATCGTAGCCCGTGGCCGCCATGCCGTCGGGAATCCGCCGGTATTCCTCCTGGTACTTCGCCACGAACTCCCTGACGGCGGGCCGGTCCTCGTCGTGCGAGTAGTGGTTGCAGAAGTAAGCGCCGTCGAGGGCGCTGCCGGCGTTCTTGAGGTCCTCCGCGTCCCAGCCGTCGCCGCCCAGGAGCGGCACCGTCAGCCCGAGCCGGCGGGCCTGGACCGCGATGTTGACGACCTCGGTGTAATAGCCCGGGATGAAGATCACGTCGGGCGCGGTCGCGCGGATGTTGGTGAGCTGGGCGCTGTAGTCCGTGTCCCCGTCGGCGTAGGCCTGCTCGGTGGTGATCGTGCCGCCCATTTCCGTGAAGTGCTTCTTGAACGTGTCGTTCAGCCCGGTCGAGTAGATCTGGGCGCGGTTGAAGAGGGTCGCCGCTTTCTGCGCGTTGAGCGGCTCCCCGCGGGCGAACTTCGCGCAGACGTACCCCTGAAACGGGTCGATGAAGCACACCCGGAACACCATGTCGCCGATGTCGGTTACCTTGGGATTCGTCGACGAGGGCGAGATCATCGGGACGCCGAAGCGCTGCGCGACCTGGCCGCCGGCGATCGAGCGCGACGACGCGACCTCCCCCAGCACCGCCGCCACCTTGTCCTGTGTGATGAGCCGCGTGACGGCCGTGGCCGACTCCTGGGCCCGGCCCTGGTTGTCGTACGTGATGACCTCCAGCGGGCGGCCGTTCACGCCGCCCTTCGCGTTCTCCTCCTTGACGGCCATGCGCACTCCGGCATCGGTCGAGACGCCCCACGTTGCTTCCGAGCCCGTCATCGAGGCGAAGTGGCCGATCCGGACCGGGCCGCCGGGCGCGGCCGCGGGCTGCGTCGCGACGGCCCCGGAGGAAGATTGGGTGCCGCCCGGCGTGTCTTGTCGGCCGCAGCCGTAGGACAGGCTGAGCCAGGCGACTGCTGCGAGGGTCAGGGACAGACCGCGAGCGAAACAGCGTTTCATGTGTGCTTCTCCTGCGTTGCCCGTGCGATACGCGACGCCCCCGTATGTGTCAAGCGCAATCCGCGCGTTTCGGGCGCCGCTGCCCCGGTACCGCCGGCGGTTCGGCCCCGCCTCCGTCGCCGGCTCCTGTCTCGCGGCGCGCGGCGCTTGCCTCGGCCGGCGGGAGCGGTAAGGTCTTGGAGGCGGCGACCAGTCCGGCCGGCCCGGCACGTGCTCCAGGTGTGAGGCGACGCAAATGAGCGAGACGGCAAGACCAGCGGAGGTGCGTCAGCGACGAAGCCGCGTGGGCGCGACGATCCGCGCGTTGGTTCGGGCGCGCGTCACGGCGGGCCTCGTGACCCTGCTGCCGATCCTGATCACGATCTGGGTCGTCCGAGTGATCTTTACGTGGCTGCGGGATTCGTCCCAGTGGATCGTGGAGTGGGTGCTCGAGGGGAAATGGGTCGGTTTGTTGCCGGCGACCTGGAACGTGCGATGGGTGGGACTCACGCATGAGCAACTGACGCGCCCCGCCGTCCAGTGGACCGTCGGCATCTTCTCCGTGCTTCTTACGATCTTCGTGTTGTACGCCGTCGGCCTTTTCGCCGCCAACGTCTTTGGGCGGCGGCTGATTGCGTTTCTGGAGCAATTGCTGGGCCGTGTCCCGATCATCAAGACCGTCTACCGCGGGCTCAAGCAAGTGCTGTCCAGCTTCTCCGGCGACCAGTCCAGCAACTACCAGCGCGTGGCGCTGATCCCGTTCCCGCAGGAGCGGATGCGCACGGTCGGTTTCATCACCAGCATCTTTCACGACTCCGTTACGGGGGAGGAGTTGTGCACCGTGTTCATCCCCACCACTCCGAACCCGACCACCGGTTACTTGCAGGTGCTCCGCCGCGGCGAGATCACGGAGTTGAACTGGAGCGTCGAGGAGGCGATCCGCACGATCATGTCCGGCGGCATCCTCAAGCCGGAGTTCCTGACCATCGTTCCGAACGAGGCGTTGCCGAAGAACCTGCCGACGGGAGTGGGGCCCAGTCCGCCCGCGGTGCCGGACGCCCCGCGCCCCTGACCGTGGTGTGCTGTCAGGCCGGGGGCGTCAGAGCAGGGCCCGCAGCGCCTTCACGACGCGATCGATCTCTGCCTCGGTCAGGTGATTGTGGAAGGGGAGCGCCATGGTCCGGGCGGAAAGCGCTTCCGTAATCGGAAAGTCGCCCTGCCGGCAGCCGAGCTGCTCCTGGTAGAACGGCTGAAGGTGGATGGGCGGGAAGTACACGCTACAGCCGATGCCCTGCGATTGGAGCTTCCGGAGGATGCCATCGCGCTGCGCCCGGTCGTAACTGTCGCTCAGCCGCACCACGAACACAAACCAGCTAATCCGGCAATCCGCCGGTATTCGCTGCAACGTGAGGCGCCGCTCGTCTGCCAAGCGCTCCCGGTAGAGCCCGGCGACCCGGTCGCGCTGGGCGAGAATCTCGTCGAAGCGGCGGACCTGCACCGTCCCCAGCGCGGCCTGAATGTCCGTCATGCGATAGTTGTAGCCCAGCCGCGGGTGCGCGAGCCAACCGCCGTCCGGGTCGCGGCCCTGGTTCCGCAAAGAACGCACCATGAACGCGATGTCGTCGTTGTTGGTGACGACCATGCCGCCCTCGCCGGTCGTCATCTGCTTGTTCGGGTAGAAGCCGAACACGCCGGCCTCGCCGAGCGTGCCGGCCGGGCGACCCTTGTACGTGGCCCCAAGGGCCTCGCACGAGTCTTCCAGCACCCGCAGGTTGTGTCGCCGCGCGATGGACCAGATCGCGTCCATGTCCGCCGGCACGCCGAAGACATCCACCGGCAGGACGGCCTTGGTTCGCGGCGTAATCGCGGCTTCGATGCGGGCGGGGTCGATCTGCCAGGTCTGGGGGTCGATGTCCACGAACACCGGCTTGCCGCCGTCGAACAGGATGCTGTTGCTCGATGCGATGAACGAGAACGGCGTCGTGATGACCTCGTCGCCGGGACCGATGCCCATCGCACGCCAGCACATGTGCAGACCGGCGGTGCCGCTGCTGCACGCGATGGCGTGCCGGGTGCCGAGCCGCCTGGCGAACTCGGCCTCGAACTCCGGAATTCGCGGCCCGAGGCTCAGACGCTCGGATCGCAGGACGGCGACGACGGCGTCGATCTCGGCCTGGGTGATGTCCTGTGCCGACAGGCTGATCTCACTCTGCACAAGTTTCTCCTGATCGAAGCCGGACCTCGTCTTCCGCCTGGACGCGCGGACTCCAGGCCCTGCACGCGGCCCGCAAAGCCGGGTATCATATCGGCCGGCCATGCCCGATGCTCGCTCAGAACGCTGGTCGCCGAACTTCCGCCGGGTGCTGCGCTATCTACGCCCGCACCGTCGGCCGCTCATTATCGGACTCATTGCCGCCGTTGGCGTCAGCGTCTTCTACACGTTCAGCGTCTCGAGCATCGTCCCGGTCTTGAAGATCATTTTCGCCGAGCACGAATCGCTCGTCGACTGGCTCTACCGCTGCGAGACCCAACGTCGCCTCGGCGTCAGCTTGCCGCCGGACGTGCCCGATGACCCCCGCGGCCTTCTGCTCGTCAGTGTTCGCGAGTCCTCGCCGGCCCGCGCCGCGCTCCAGGCCGGGGACCGGGTCGCCGCCGTCGCCGACGCGGCCGGCAGTGCATATCAACTCATGGAGCGCATCGCGCGAGAACCCGGTGCGGCCCTGGCGGGTGTGCGCGTGATTGGCGTGGATGGGGCTGTGCGGGAACTTGATCTGCCGCTGCTGGAGCATGGCTGGTGGTGGAAGCTCGCGAGCCGAACCGCCGCACACTTACCCGCCGGCCGTACGCCCCACGACCGCTCCAACATGTTGCTGGCGGTGATGGCCGTGGTCGTGGTGATCTCGCTCCTGGGTGGCGTGTGCCGCTTCGCGAACGAGGGGCTTGTGGCCACCGCGGTCCAGCGCACCATGCACGACCTGCGCTCGGCGCTCGCCGAACACACGCTCTGTCTGCCGGTTCAATGGCACAGCGTTCAGCCGGCGGGCGACACGCTCAGCCGTTTCGCCAACGACATCAGCAAGGTCGAGGTCGGGCTGTCCACTGTCTTCGGCAAGGCGGCCCGCGAGCCGCTGAAGGCGCTCGGCGTACTCACCCTGACCGTCCTCCTGGACTGGCGGATGCTGGTCATCGCGATGGTGGGCCTGCCCATCGGAGCGGTCGTCATCCGGACCTTCGGGCGGCTCGTCAAACGAGCGCAACGCCGCGCGTCGGAGTCCTGGGGGCGGCTGCTCGACCACCTGGGCGAGCGTCTGGCGGGCATCCGCATCGTCAAAGCCTACAACATGGAGCCCGCGGAGGGCCGGCGTTTCGCCAACGAAGACCAGGCCCTGACCCGCGCGCAAACGCACATCGAGCTGGTGGATGCCGCCAGCAACCCCGTGTTGGAGATGCTCGCCGCGGTGGCGATCTCGGCGTTCATCCTGTACGGCGGGAGCCGGGTCTTCCATCATCAGCTCGAGCCGCACATGCTGTTCGGCGCGGTGATTTGCCTGGGGGGCATCTTCGACCCGCTCCGTAAGCTCAGCAACGTCAATAATCGGCTGCAAGCGGCGGAGGCGTCGGCGCGGCGCCTGTTTGAGGTGATCGACGTTTGCGGCGAGGAGCGCGAGCCGGAGGCGACCGGGGCGAGCGAGTTACCGCGCTTGCGGGAGGGGATCGAGTTTCGGGACCTGGCGTTCGCGTACCCGTCCGACCCGCACCGGCTGGTGCTGGACGGGATCAACCTGCGGGTCCGCCGGGGGCAGGTCGTGGCGCTGGTGGGTGCGAACGGCTCCGGGAAGACGACGCTGATCTCGCTGCTGCTGCGCTTCTTCGAGCCGACGCGCGGCAAGCTCCTGATTGACGGCCGGGACATCTCGGGCGTAACGCTGCGCTCGCTGCGCGACCAGATCGGGCTGGTGACGCAGGAGGCGGTCGTCTTTTCCGACACGGTGCGCGCCAACATCGCGTACGGGGCCAACGGGGCCACGGAGGAGGACGTGCACCGTGCCGCGCGGCTGGCCCACGTGGACGAGTTCATCCGCACGCTGCGCGTCGAGCACGACGGCCGGGTCACCGCCGGTTATGACGCGCGCATCAATGCCCGGACGCTCTCCGGCGGGCAGCGCCAGCGGATCGTTCTGGCCCGTGCGATTCTGCGGGACCCGCCGATCCTGATTCTGGACGAGGCGACCAGCCAGGTGGACAGCGAGTCGGAGCAGCGGATTCAGGAGGCGTTGGAGGACGTGACCCGCAACCGGACGACGTTCATCATCGCGCACCGGTTCAGCACGATCGCGCGGGCGGACCTGATCGTGGTGCTGGACGCCGGCCGGATTGTCGGAGTCGGCCGGCATGAGGAGCTGCTGAGCACGTGTCCGTTCTACGGCACGCTGGTCCGCACCCAGTTCGCAGGAAAATAGGGACAGCCACCCGTTTTCGCGCAGAAAATCGGTGGCTGTCCCTATTTATCGCGGGATGGTGTGTGCAGCGCTCTTGGCGCCGCGGCGGTCTGTCCGTTCTAGTGACGACGTGACCAAGCTCATTCAGACCCTTCTGGATGGTTTCGCCGTCGGCGGCCTGTATGCGCTCATCGCGCTGGGCTACACGATGGTGTACGGCATTCTGAAGTTCATCAACTTCGCACACAGCGACGTGTTTGTCCTGGGGGCCTGGATTTCCTGGGTCGTCACGGTCCGGCTGCTCAGGCTCGACGCCCTGCCGGCCGACGCCACGCCCTGGTGGGCCGCGCCCGTCGTCATCCTGACCGCCATGGTCGTCTGCGGCCTGACGGGCTTCATCATCGAACGCTTCGCCTACCGGCCGCTGCGCAATGCCCCCCGGTTGAACGTCCTCATCACCGCGATCGGGGTATCGCTGCTGCTCCAGAATACCGGGCAACTGCGCGTCTTCTTCGGTCCGTATCCCAAGGCCGTGCCCGTCCTGCTGCCGAACCAGACCGTCGGCTCCGTCGCGGGCGTCAACCTCCCCGCGGTCGATGCGATCGTAATCGGCGTCACCATCCTGCTGATGCTCGCACTGGAGGCGCTCATCTTCCGCACCAAGCTGGGCCGGGCGATGCGGGCCGTTTCATTCAATACGCAGACGGCGGCGCTGATGGGCATTCACGTCGACCGTGTGATCTCGTTCACGTTCGTACTCGGCTCCGCGCTGGCGGCCGCCGCCGGGTTCCTGTTCGTGATGAAGTACCCCGCCGGGCTGAAACAGCCCGCCGACGCGGCCTGGGTGATGCTGGGCCTGAAAGCGTTTGTGGCGGCGGTGGTCGGCGGGATCGGCAACGTGCGCGGGGCGATGCTTGGCGGAATCCTGATCGGCTTGCTGGAGTTTTTCGGCGTCGCGTACCTGGAGCCGCTATATCGCGACGTGTACGTGTTTTCGCTCTTGATCCTGGTGCTGCTGTTCCGGCCGGCGGGTCTGCTGGGCCGGGCGGTGGCAGAGAAGGTGTGAAATGATGAGAGATGAGGGCTGAGGGATGGAGGGTATAGGACCCGAGCGCTGGCGGCTTGCTGGGCAGGCACTGCGGTCCTCGACCTTCATCCCGAATCGTCCATCCCTGATCGTTCGTCGCCTGCGGTCTGCGGAGGTTTGACGTGAGCAGCACCCCACACATCGCCGCCCGTGCCGCCCCGGCCGCGTGGACCGTCCTGCCGCGCAACGTGGGACCGGTGGTCGCCGGCCTGGGGTTGGCGCTGGTGCTGAACTTCTGCGTGCAGCCCATGAGCGGGGCCTTTGCCACCAAGGTGCTGCTCGACATCGGCATCAACATCATCCTGGCGGTCTCGCTCACGCTCGTGAACGGCTTCACCGGGCAGTTCTCGATCGGTCACGCCGGCTTCATGGCCCTGGGCGGTTACGTGGGCGCCGCAGTCATGTACTACGGGTCGGTCCAGCTTTACGGCGGCGCTCAGTTCCACGGCGGAATCCTGAGCTGGACGGTCAGCCAGGGGGCGTTTGCGGGCCCCACGTTCGGCACCGGCGACGTGCTGTTCCTGGTGGCCTGCGTGGCCGCGGGGCTGGTGGCCGCGGTGGCGGGCTACATCGTCGGGCTACCCTCGCTGCGGCTGCGGGGCGACTACCTCGCGATCGTGACGCTGGGCTTCGGCGAGATCGTGCGGGTGATCCTGCAAAGCTCCCGCCCGCAGCTCGAGACGGCGGCGGAGGTGGCCCAGGCCTCGTGGCCGCGCTTGCTCACCCAGCTCGGCGGCGCGCTCGGATTCACGACGCCGCTCTTCTATACGACGCTTTTCTGGGTGTACCTGTTCGTGGCGATCACGCTGGTCGTCACGTACCGCATCAAGCGCAGCAGCTACGGCCGGGCGTTCCTGTCGATCCGCGAGGACGAGGTGGCCGCCGAAGCGATGGGGGTATCGACCACGCGGTTCAAGGTCCGCGCCTTCGTGCTGGCGGCTTTCTTCGCGGGTGTGGCGGGGGCGTTGTACGCGCACTCGATCGGCGGCATCAACGCCGGCGAGCTGGGCTTTCAGAAGTCGTTCGACGTGGTGATCATGGTCGTGCTGGGCGGAATGGGGTCGATCTCCGGGTCGACCGTGGCGGCGATCATCCTGACCATCCTGCCCGAGGCGCTGCGCACGGTGACGGCGTGGGTCAACCAGTATCTGCCCGCGGCGTACGCATTGCCCGATCTGCGGATGATTATTTACTCGCTGGCGCTGATTCTGATGATGATCCTCCGGCCGCAGGGCCTGTTCGGCCTGCACGAAATCTGGGACCTGCGGCCGTGGCGCCGGCGGCGTGCGAAGGCGACCGGCGGCAAGTGACACGAAGCTGTCCCCCGCTCCCCTCCTTTGTTGGGCAGGGGTTTCTGGAGGCTCGAGTTCGCCGACGTTTCACCCCTGTCCCAGTGCTTTCCCCGGAAGGGAGAGGGGGCGACTTGGGGAGTGCCGACGCGGGCCGCGGAGGCGCGATTGACAGCGGCCCGGCACGCCAGTGCTGGGGCGAGCTTGCGCGCCATGGATCCGGTGCCGGCGGGGCGGGCAGGTCCCAGTGACGTTGTCCCCATGGGCCAACGGCGTATACTGGCCCGTGCATGCTCTGCCTTGGGTGGTGCAACGTGAGTTCCGCGGAAGCGAGGGCGGCTGGGCCATGGCGCGAGATGTCGAACTGAAGAGCGGCCTGCGCGTCGGTAACTACGTGCTTGCCGAGCTGATCGGCCGGGGGGCGTTCGGCGAGGTCTGGAAAGCCGCTCACTTCGAGACGCCGCACCGCATCCGCGCGGTGAAGATCGCGACCGACCCGGCGTACCGGCGCCAACTCGCGCACGAGGGCAGCCTGCCGGAGATCGATCACCCCAACGTCGTCCCGATTCTCGACAGCGACACGCGGGTGGCCGAGATTCCCTACCTCGTCATGCCCTACCTGGGCGGCGGCAGCCTGGCCGACCAGCTCAAGGCGAATCCGAACGGCCTGCCGGAGGAACGGGTCGGTGCCCTCCTGAAGGACATCCTCGGCGGCCTCGCTGCGGCACACGCGCTGGGGATTGTCCATCGCGACATCAAGCCGGCGAATATCCTGCTGGACAACGAGGGACGGGCACTCCTTTCAGACTTCGGACTGAGTTGTAGCGAGTCGGTGCCCGACGCGCTGCGCTCGGTCATGCAGAGCACCTCCCTGGCATTGGACCAGGGCGAGACTCTGGCCGGCACGCTCGCCTATATGGCGCCCGAAGTCCTCGAAGGAGCGGCGCCGACGCCGGCGGCGGACATGTATTCGGTCGGCGTGCTGCTGTTCGAAATGCTGGTCGGACGGCGGCCGGGCGGCATCGAGACGCCGCGGCGAGCACGGGCCAACCTGGTCCACGCGGTCGGTTGGGACCGGCTGTACGTGAAGGCGTGCTGCCCGCTGCGTCTGCGGTTCACGGACGGGAGGGCGATGTTGGCCGCGTTCGAGCGCGAGGAGGCGGCGTGGAACTCGCCGCCGGCGTCCTCTGCCGACGACCGGACGGATTCCGAGGCCGAGACCGGCGAGCCCGACGCCGACGTCATGGCCGTGGAGCGCGACACTGGGTCCTCCGCGGCGTCGGTCAGTGAGCAATTGCGCGCCGCGGTTCGCATGGCCCTTGCGGACGGACAACTCTCCTGGGACGAAACTGAGGAGCTGCAACGACTGGCCGAGCGTGTCGGCGCCACGGCGACGCAGGTCAAACGCATCATCGCGGAGATCAGGGAAGAGCAGACGCGGCCGGAGCCATCCCCCGTGGAACGCGAGGTTGCGGCCGCTTTGCGGGATTTTCTGCCGAACAGCCGCATTCACATCGGGCCGGGTATTCCAGCCGATAAGCTGCACCTGGTTCGGATGTGGTGCAACATTGGCGGCGAGGAGCGTGTTTTGGCGATGATCGATTGTACTCATTTCCGCTCGGCGAAGGACTGCGTGGTCTTCACCGAACAGGGAGTTTGTTTCCGCAACAGCGCCTTGATGAGCCCGGCAGCAGTTCCCACCCGCCGCTTCTTGACATACGCGGAGCTTGCGACGTGTCCGCTCTGGACGGGGGCCGAGGGTAAGAACCTCGTATACCTGGGCTCGCAGCGGGCCTTCAACACCAATGCCTTCCCGAAAGAGAAGCTGCGTGCGTTGCTCTCCGCGCTGGCCGCGCGCATTCAGAGCCTGAGGTGAGGGGCGGGTACACCCTCCCGTTCTCGGCGGCGGCCGTTGCCCGGGTTGACGCCGCCCGTCGCTTCACGGGGCCGCGAGGGCGCCTGCGCCACCCGCTCGGACGCCAGTGGGCTGGCGCCGCGTGCGGAAGGAGGTATCATTCGCTTCATGAGCCCCACGCCCCACGCCAAGCTCGGTCCGCACGCCGTCGGCCCCGGCCAGCCGCTGCTCCTGATCGCCGGGCCGTGCGTGATCGAGTCGCTGGACCATTCCCGGCGGCTGGCGGAGCAGATCGCCGCGATCGCCGCGCGCCTGAAGCTGCCCTACGTCTTCAAGGCCAGCTTCGACAAGGCCAACCGCTCGAGCGTGCATTCGTTCCGTGGTCCCGGGCTTGAGGAGGGGCTGGCGATCCTGCGGCGCGTGCGTGAAGACGTCGGCGTGCCCGTGCTTTCCGACGTGCACGAGCCGGCCCAGGCCGAAGTGGCCGGCAAGGTCTTGGACGCCGTGCAGGTGCCGGCGTTTCTCTGCCGGCAGACGGACCTGCTGATCGCGTGCGGGCGGACGAACCGCTGCGTGAATATCAAGAAGGGGCAATTCGTCGCGCCCGAGAAGATGCGGCTCGCCGTCGAGAAAGTCCGCGAGACCGGCAATCAGAACGTGCTGGTCTGCGACCGCGGCACTTTCTTCGGCTACGAACGGCTCGTCAGCGACCTGACCGGGCTGCAAGTCATGCGGCAGTTCGCGCCGGTGGTGTTCGATGCGACGCATTCCGTTCAATACCCGGGCGGCGGCGAAGTGACCGGCGGCCGGCGCGAGTTCATCCCGCTGCTGGCCCGGGCGGCGGTTGCGGCGGGCATCGACGCGTTGTTCATGGAGGTGCACGACGACCCGCCGCGTGCAAAGAGCGACGCAGCGACCGTGTGGCCGCTGGCCGAGCTGGAAGAGCTGCTCTTGACGTTGCTGCGTGTTCGAGAAGCGGTGGAACGGTAGCGTGTCGCAGGGGTGGAGGGGGCGCCATCGCTGGGGTTCCAAAGATTTTTTGTGGCGCAAGTAGCTGTAGTAACGTTGGTTAGACGTCGTGGACTAAAAAAGTGCGATTTACGTTTGCACTTACAGGATGCTTATGGTACTATTTGAACCATTGGGATGGGCAGAGGTCGCCAAGAGAGAGTTCTGACCGTGGGTGACTGTGGGCGAGCGAAAACGCTCGCCCTCTCTCTTATTTGGTGGCCGTCCGCCGACCGGAATAAGCGCGCACCGCAGTCCGCAGGCCGGCTTCAGCCCAGCCTTGAACACGCCCAACACGCCGCCACTGCCAGCGCAGCGGTTTCGACCCGCAGGATGTGTTCGCCGAGGTACACGGTGTGCCCACCTTTCCGCCGGATATGCTCGACCTCTTCAGGACTGAGGCCGCCCTCGGGACCGATGACGACCGCCAGATGCGCGGCGGCTGACTCGTGCGCGCTCAAGTAGCGAGCGAGCAAGGGTGCCTCGCGGTCCAGGTGGGCGATCAGCAGTGTGTCGCCCGCAACGCTCGTGAGGGCGTCGGCGAGCGAGGTACGCACCTCGATTCGCGGTCGCCAGGCACGCTGGCACTGTTTGCAGGCTTCGAGCGCGGTACGTTCCAGCTTGGGGACGTGGTGTGGTCCGATGCGCACGATGGAGCGCTCGAAGTGGGTCAGGATGAACCGCGATACGCCCAGCTCCGTGCCCTTCTCGATCAGCCACTCGAGCCGGGCTCCCTTGCAGCCGGCCACGATGAGCGCGAGCGTGTGCAGTGGGGGAGGAATCGTCTGGAACTGCTGGACGGAGACGGTTGCCGATTGCCGGTGGCGGGGCTGCTTTGACCGGCCACTTCGATTGGCGGCCCCCGCCGGGGGCTCATCGAGCAGCGTGGCGCGGGCCACGCCGCCGGTGCCGTCGAACAGGGTTACTGCGTCGCCGGGGCGCAGCCGGAGGCTGCGCAGCGCATGGTCCCCTTCGCTCTCGGGCAGCGTGATCCGGCCGGGGTGCAGGTCGGGGCAGTAGAGCCACGCCTCTCGCATGGGGCGATTATACCGGCCGAGCAAACGTGGCTGCCGGTGCCGGCCGCCATTTCCCGATGCCGGCCGATCGCGATCAGCCGCCGCCCAGCGACGGGTTGGTCTGCCACGCCCGCAGGGCACTGATGGCGGCGGGGCCGGCGACCACGACGGCGATGGCGGGGAAGATGAACAGTACGAGGGGCAACATGAGCTTCACGGCGGTCTTCTGGGCCTTCTCCTCGGCGGCCTGCCGGCGCTTGACCCGCATGGAATCGGCCTGGTTGCGCAGGGCGCGCGCGATGCTCGTGCCGAACTTCTCGGCCTGAACGATGACCGAGACCAGGCTGCGCATCTCGTCGAGCCCCGTGCGCTTGGCGAGGTTCTCGAGCGCTTCGTTGCGGCGGAGTCCCATCTGCGTCTCCATGGTGGAGATGCGCAGCTCCTCCGAGAGCTCGGGGTGGACGGGGCTCATTTCGTCGCCGACGCGCTTGAAGGCTGCATCGAGCGCCAGGCCGGACTCCACGGAGACGACCAGGAGGTCGAGCGTGTCGGGCAGGCCGTAGCGGATCTTCTGTTTCCTGCCGCTGATGGCGGCCATGAGCCAGAGGTCCGGCAGCATGAGGCCGGTGCCGGCGCAGAAGGTTGCCACGCCGGCGACCGAGACGAGCTGCCAGTGCATTGTCAGTCCGATAACCACGCCGACAACAAGCCCGACGACGGCGAGTCCGGACTTGCTGGCCAGGAAGAGGGTTTGCGCCTGCGGTCGGCGAAAGCCGGCGCCGGCCAGCTTGAGGCGCATGTTGCTCTGCGCCTCATCCGAGGCGGGCATGACGAGTTTCGACAGCATGGGCGCTGCCTTGCGCACCAGTTCGCTGGTCGCTGACTCGCGGGCCTGGGCGCGAATCTGCGCTTCCTCGTCCGTGCCGCGCCGGCCCCAGAGGCGGCGCTTGACGACGTCCCGCTCCTCGCGCTTGCGGGGGAGCAGGCTGTAGACGATGAGCGCGAGTGCGAGACCGGCCAGGATTCCAAGCGTGAGCAGGTTCGCGGTCACTGGGCTACACCTTGATGTTCACGATCTTCTTAATCAGCGCCCATCCCATGAGCTGCATGACGATGGCGATGGTCAGCATCGTTTTCCCGGTGGCGTCCGTATACAGAAGGCTCATGTACTCCGGGTTCACGTACATCAGAACGAAGAAGACCAGGACCGGCAGACCCAACAGGACGTACCCGGACAGGCGGCCCTCGGCGGTCAGGGCCCGCACGGTGCCGAACAACTGCTGACGTTCGCGAATGACGGAGCCGATCTTGTCGAGCACCTCGGCCAGGTCGCCGCCCACCTGGCGCTGGATCAGCACCGACGTCACGAAGAAGCGGACGTCCAACACGTTGGTGCGGTCCGCCATGTTCTGGAGCGCATCTTCGATCTTGAGGCCCAGGTTCTGCTCGTGGAACACCCGGCCGAACTCTGTGCCCGCGGGGTCGGGCAGCTCCTTGGCCACAAGCTGCATCGCCGTGGCGAGGGAGTTGCCCGCCCGCAACGCCTGGCTGAGCAGCTCGAACACGTCCGGCAGTTGCTCGGTCAGCTTGCGCAGGCGCCGGTTGCGGCGACGGTTCAGGTAGAGGATGGGGAGCATGTAGGTACCCGCGGCCGCCCCGACCGCTACGAGCGGCGAGAGGCCGAGCACCAGGAGCACGGCCAATAACACGCTGGCGATCGCGGTGAGGTTGACCAGGGTCTGGGCCGCGGACCACGCGAGGTTGGCCTGGTCCAGGGTACGCTGAAAACGGGCCGTGAAGCTCAGCTTGGTGAAGGCACGCGCCAAGGCGCCCGTGGCCTCGACCGTTTGCTTGCGGAAGCTCTCCAGGTCCAGGGCGTTGCTGTGCCCCCGCTCGCGCGTTCCACGGCCCCGCAAGCGGTTGACCACGCGGCGGCGGTCCCCGGCGCGTACGTCGGCCACTGCGTGAAACACGCCGTACGCCAGCAGGACCGACCCGAGCAGGGGCATGATTACGAGGAGCGCGGTCTGGAGGACCGTGCCGGTTTGCAGAGCCAGGAGCAAGGGGCCAGTCACATTATTGCTCATCGACCATGAGGTCCTGCGGCGTGAACCAGTTGTTATCGACAATGGTCCCGGCGGCCTTGAGACGGTCCAGGAAGCCCGGCCGCACGCCCGTGGAGACGATCCGGCCGTACGCCTTGCCGTTCTGGCCGACGCCGTCCTGCTCGAAACGGAAGATGTCCTGCATGGTGACGACGTCGCCCTCCATCCCCTGGACTTCGGTGATGGCGACGATCTTGCGCGGGCCGCCGGTCAAGCGGGTGGCCTGAACAATCAGGTTGATGGCGGAGGCGAACTGCTGGCGGATCGCGCGGGTTGGCAACTCGAAGCCGGCCATCATGACCATCGTCTCGACGCGCTGCACGGCATCCCGCGTCGTGTTGGCGTGGATGGTCGTCATGGAGCCCTCGTGGCCGGTGTTCATGGCCTGGAGCATGTCGAGCGTCTCGGCCCCGCGGCACTCGCCGACCACAATTCGATCGGGCCGCATACGCAGGGCGTTGATGAGGAGGTCGCGAATGGTGATGCGGCCTTTGCCCTCGATGTTCGGCGGGCGCGTTTCCAGGCGGACCACGTGCGGCTGGCGCAGTTGCAGTTCGGCCGCGTCCTCGATGGTCACGATGCGCTCATCGTCCGGAATGAAGCTCGAAAGGTTGTTCAACAGTGTGGTCTTGCCCGATCCCGTGCCGCCCAGAATCAGGATGTTTAGGCCCGCCGCCACACACGCTTTCAGAAACTCCACCATCTCCGGCGCGCAGGACCGGAAGCGGATGTAGTCGTCCCAGGTGATCGGGTCCTTGCCGAAACGCCGGATCGAAACGGAAGGCCCGTCGATGGCCAGCGGAGGAATGATGGCGTTGACGCGGCTGCCGTCCTTGAGGCGGGCGTCCACCATGGGGGAGACTTCGTCGCAGCGTCGGCCGAGCGGCGAGACGATCTTGTCGATCACGTGCAGCAGGTGCCCGTTGTCCTTGAACCGTACGTCGGTGAGTTGCAGACGACCGCCCTTCTCCACGTAGACCTGTTGGGGGCCGTTGATGAGGATGTCCGAAATCAGCGGGTCCGCCAGGAGTTGCTCCAGCGGCCCGAGCCCAAACGTCTCGTCCAGGATCTCCTGCACAAGGCGCTGCCGCTCGTGGAAGTTGAGGAGCGAGTCCGCCTCCTCGCAAAGGTCGGCGACGATCTGGCGAACCTGCGCCCGCACCTCCTCGCTCGCATTCTGGGAGAGCTTGGTCAGGTCAAGTTGTTCGACGAGCTTGTGGTGAATCTGGGCCTTCAGCTCGTGAAACTTCCGCGCACGCTCATCCGCCAACGGATCGGGGCGCGATTTCGGCGCGGGCGGCGCGGCAGGCCGCGCGGCCGGTGGGGCCGCGGCGGGTCCGGCTGCGGTCGCTGTCGGGTGCTCGCCCCCACGTTCGCCCGCAGTCGCACCGGCCGGAGGTTTGGGGGGCGGTGCGGTGGCGGCGGGCGCTGCGCTTGGCTTCTTCGTGAACAAGCCCATCGTGCACTCCTGTCTTCGACGGTCCGTACTGGCGGACGAGCGGCCCTGGCGCACCGGGTTTGCCCGGGGCGCCGTCAGCCGCTGAATATCGAGAACAACTTTCGTTTCTGCGGTTCGGTTGACTTCTTGGGCTCCTCGGCCGCCGCGGCCTCCGGCTGGCGCTCAGCGATATCTTGCGCCATCTGCTGAAACGCCAGCCGCAGCTTCGATTTGGGGGCGAAGTCCAGCAGCGGCGACCCCACATTCAGAGCCGTACTGGCCGTCTTCCAGTCGTCGGGCAGGCTCCAGTGCAGCTTGCGGTTGAGCGTCGTCTCGACGTCCTGGGGCTGGAGATAGCCCGACTCCCGGCCGTAGCGGTTGCACACCAGCCGCACCAGGTCCAGGTTGTACCCGCCGCGCCGCAGCTCGTTCAGCAGCCGGTCGGCGCTGCGGACCGGCGGGACCAGGAGCTGGAGCACGACCAGGTAGATATCGGTCATGTCGAACACGGCGCGCGCGGTCGGATCGAAGCGGATGGGGCCGTCGATCACGACGAAGTCGTAATGTTCGAGCAGCGACGCCAGCACGCCCGCACATTGGGCGGCGCTGATCCGTTCGGCCTGCTCGATCTCGTTCGGATGGGCCAGCACGTGGACGCCCGAGGCGTGCTTCACCATGACGCGCTCGATCATCTGTGCTTCGATGTGCTCCGGCGTCTCACACAGGTCCGCCAGGGTGTAGCTCGGCTGCGCGTCGAGGAACATGGCGACCTGCCCGAAACGGAAGTCCAGATCGACGACCGCCACCTTCGGCTGACCTGTGCCGCCGCTCCAGTTGGTGAGCTGGGCCAACTCCACGGCCAGATTGGTCGCGATGGTCGTGGTGCCCACGCCGCCACAGCAGCCGACGACCGGAATCAGGCGTCCGGCGTGCCGGCCGGCGGCGGGGGACTCGCGGGCCAGGCGGCGCAGGATGTCGCTGAGCTGCTCCGGCGGAAACGGCTTCCACAACAGCTCGCGCATCCCCGCCCGCATGGCGCGCATGACGAGCTGGGCATCGCGATCCTCGGTCATCGCGATGCCGGCCAGGCGGTCCTTGTGCTCGGCGACCACCGGGGCGACGGCCTCCATGGTCGCCACCGGGTTCGGGTCGAGGTGCAGCAGCAGCACCTCCGCCGGGAACTGCTGGATGGCCTGGGGGAGGAGGACCGGCTCGTCGACTTCGGCGACGATCTTGACCCCCTCGATGCTCAGCAGCAGGGAGCGCAGTTCGGGCGCGGCCTCTTCGTCAGTGTTGACGATGATGACGCGCACCGGCTTGCTCACGGCTGTCGGTCCCATTGCCGTGGGAACGTGTCAGCGTGGGAACGTGGGAACGGAGCGGTGCCCTCCGTTCGCCTGTTTGAGCGTTCCCACGTTCCCACGTTCCCACGTGCTCACATTCTCACTCAATCAGAGCCACCGGGCGCTTTCCGCCCAGGGCCCGGAAAATCAGATCCAACTGGTCCGAGTATTCCTCCGGGGTGCCCTCGGCGTGGAAGTGCTGGCCGCCGCCGATGGTTGCGATTTCCGTCATCAGCCCCGGATCGGAATCGCACCCGACGCTGACGGTGTAGATCCGGACGTTCTGGGACGCGGCCTGCTGCGCGAGGCCCATGATCCACTCGCAAGTTGCCGGGTCGCCTTCCGGAACGCTGTTGCCGTAGGCGTTGACGTTCGGCTTGCCGTCCGACATCAGGACCACGATCTTGGCCGCGGCGCTGCGGGCCCGTTCCGAAGAAAGCTCGTTCATGGCCATGAGCAGGCCGGCGCCCATGTTGGTCGTCGTGTCGTAGTACCCGGCCTGCATCTGGTACAGCCGGTTCGACACCGCCTGAAGTTCCTCCGTCAAGTCCACTTCGTGGCGGGCCGTGGTGGCGAAGACCTCAAGCGACATCCGATCCAGGCTCTCCAGAGCGATGATCACGTCCGTCATAGCCTGTAACGCGTCCTTGACGGCCTGGAGCGGCTGCTCGGGCGTTTGCCAGAGGATGTCCGTCTGGCTGTATCGCGGCCGGTTTTCAAGCAGGAAGTTGGTGAAAGTCTTGAGGCCGTAGCGATAGCGCAGCTCTGGGACGGCGTTGGTCATCCAGTTGCTGGCGGACACGTAGCTGATGTAGTCGGCCCAGGTCCACGACTTTCGGTACGACGGGTAGCCGGCCCAACTGAACTCGCCCGACACGCTGTCTTCCACTCGGGCATCGCCGTCGCCGCCCGGCGTACCGCCCGGCCGGCCGCTTCTCCAGGTTGCCAGCCCGAGCATGACTGCCGTGCGATTGCGCCACTGGTTGGTGTAATTGCCGTCCTGGGCCGCGCTCATGATGCACGCGATCTCGTCCGCGCTGTAGCCGCGGGCGGCCAGGCTGGCCTGGACCGCCGGATCGGTGCAGTTCACGCCCTTCTTGCTGTACCACAGACCCGGGTCGGTCGTGGGGTCGTAGGTCTCGGGCACGACCGGCGCGCCCCAGGTGCACATCGCGCCGATGGTCGGCCCCGTGTCGGCGGCGTACTCGGTCTCATCTTCGGCGCCCGGGACATACGGATACGACGGCCCGGGGCCGTTCAGGGCACACCAGATGTCGCGCAGGTTGATCTGCACGCCGTCCCGCCAGTCGCCTTGTTCGCCCTGGTAAGCCTTGTAATGGCGCAACTCGCTGTCGTCGTTCATCGAGCCCGACAGGTCAATGACGACGGCGATGTCGCGGGGAATCAGGACCGCTGCGGCCCGGGCCTCGAGATGCGTGCCCGTCTTGCCGAACGCCGGCCCGAACAGGAACGGCGCATTCACCAGGATCGTATCGCCATCGACCAGGAACCGGCGCACCGTGACGCGCACCGAGTCGTAATTCGAGCCGCCCGGCTGAAACGTGAACTTGCCGGCCGCTGGATCGAACGAGCTCCGTCCGAATTCCACGTCCTGATCCAGGACGACGGGCGGGCAGTTGCGCACGTGATTGCGGCTGGCGTATTCGTCCGCGGCCGTGACCGCGGCCTCGACGGGATTGCTGGCCGGGAAAGCCGCCAGCTCCGCCGCGGCTGCCAGCGCCGCCGCATCCGCCGCCGCCTGCAACTCCGTTTGCGTCGTGTACGCGGACCCGATGTCAATAACTAACGCCCCCAGACCCAGGAACACCGTGGAGCAGACGGCAACCTGTGCGGCGACCGCGGCACGGCGTTGGTGTCTGCGTGGATAACGAGCCACTGCTTGCATCTTCCTACCTCCAAAACTCCCCAAGCCTTACTCCGCGAACCCGAATCAAACGCCTGTGCTGGCACGGCCGCATGCTCATGTCCCCTCATCGCCGCTCGCCGGTCCGACCGGCCCGCGCAGGCGTGCTGTGCGGCCCGTCCGGCCCGGGTCAAGGGCTGTGGCGCTCGCGTCGGGTGCAGGCGTCGGCGCGCGGTCGACCGCGCGCCGGCCCGGCTGCCCCTGCCCCTCGAGCTGCCCCAAGCCGAACAACTCCCAGTCGTTCGGCGGAATATGCCCAGCGCCAGGCGCATGCTGGACTTGGCTGGGGTTGAGCGGTGCGACGAGTTCGGGCGTCACCAGGACGACCAACTCGCTCTCGTTCGACTGGTAATACAACGAACTGAAGAGCGCCCCGAGCACGGGGATATCACCCAGCGCCGGGACCTTGCTGGCCACGGCACGCGTCTTCTCGCTGAGCAGCCCCCCAATCGCGAACGTTTGCCCCGGGCCCAGCTCCACCACCGTGTCCACACGCCGTTGCGTCAGCCCCGGCACCGCGAAGCCGCCGATCGTCACGGCCGTGCTGAAGTCCGGCTCGCTGACCTCCGGCGTCACTTTCAGACGGATCGTGTCTTCACTGAGCACCGTGGGCGTGAAGCGCAACCGGACGCCGAACTCGCGAAATTCGACCGTGATCGCGTTGCTCGTCCCGCTCTGCGGCACGGGAATGGGAAACTCGCCGCCCGCCAGGAAGTCCGCTTCCTGGCCGCTGACCGTCACCAGGTTCGGCTCGGCCAGCACTTGCAGCAGACCGTTCTCGCGCAGCGCCTGGATGAAGACCTGCATCTGAAGCCGCGGGAACCCGAGGGCCAGCGTCGACGCCGGACTGACCCCCATGTTGACCGTCCCGAACGGGATCGGCGTGCTGACCGAGTAGCCGGCCGCCGCGCTGATGTCCACCGGGTTGATGCCGCCGACGTTGTTGATCGCGAAGACGTCCTTGAAGTTGTCGCCGGCCATCCAGCCGTTGAAGCCCAGGGCCCGCGTGGCGGCGCGGTTCACTTCCGCGACGGTGCAGCGCAGCAGCACCTGGTACACACCGGCCACGCGCATGTGGTTGATGACCTGCGGCGAGTAGATGTTGGCAATCTGTACGATGCGCTCCGCCGATTCGGCGTCGGGCACGGTGCCGGTCAGGACGATTGCGTCCATCAGGGCCGAGGCCTTGACCTGGGCGCGCGGCACCAGCGTGCGGATGCTGGCCTCCAGCCGCTCGAAGTCGACGTCGACCGCGATGGTGAAGGTCTGCTGCTGTCCGCCGTCGACCAGCACCACGAGCTGCGTAGTCCCGAAGGACTTGCCCGTCACGAGGATCTGGTGTGGTGCCGTGGCGGCCACGTCGGCGATCCCGGGGTTGGCCACGCGGACCTCCCGGATCGGGACGCTGAAGTCCACGAGGACGCCGCGGTTGGCCGGCACCATGATCGTCTGCGACTGCGTCGGTGCCGGGCGCACGGAGATGCGGACGTCCGGTCCCGGCGTCGAAGCCTGCGTTGTAATGTCCTGGGCGCTGCCCGGCGTGTTCGCCGCGAGCAGCAGCACGGCGCACAGGCCGTGTGCCGCCCCGCGCCGCAGCCGGCCGTGGTCGGCCGACCGGGCCGCGAGCCGCGGCGCCCGGCCTGTGTGCCTGGCGAGTTTGTCGAGGTGTGGGCTCATTCGGAACGCTCCTCGGGCTCCGGTTCGTGGTTGTGCGCTTCGTTGTCCGGCTCGGCGGTCAGAGGCGGCAGCTTCATCACCGGCGGTGAGCTGGACGCGTCGACCCGTTCCCAGGAGTCGGCGCTCTTGAACTGCACCACTTCCTCTTTGCCAGCCTTGAAGATGCGGAGGACCCAGTGCTCGACCGGCGGCGGTGGCGGCGGTGCCGCGGCAGCCAGCGCGAGCGTGGGTTGCGGCGCCGCGGGGCGGCCGCCAAAGAGACCGCGCACCCAATCGAGCGGCGAGGTCTGCTCGGCGTCGGCGGGGTCCGTCTCGTCCGCCGCTGCGACGGGAACTTCTCCGGTCAGCTCGCTGTCGGTGGCCCAGGGCGCGTTCGCGAGGGACGAGTCGTCCAGCAGGCCGCGCATGCTGAGCTTGATCCGCCCCTCCTGTTCCGTGAGCAGGAGCTTGGGCACCTGCTCGGGCTTCACGAATAGCGTAACGGCCCGGATGGCCTGGCCGCGTTCCTTTTCCCGCTTGTCGCCGTCGGCGCCTGTGGCCGGACTGACCCGCGGCCCCACGGCTGCAACCTCCGCATTCTCAATGATCGTTCGCGCGATCGTCTCGGTGCGGCCGTCCCGCTTGACCTTGAACGAGCCGACCACGTCAACGAACGAGCCGGGCTCGAGGTGGTAGTCCACGCCCGAGCCGGCGTCGATCTTCACCGCTACGGCGCGATACCCCGGCTTGACGAAGATGCCGGGCGTGGTGCCCGGCGGCGAGAGCATGGACTCGAGAATCGGCAGGCCCGCCGGGGCTACCAGCCGCGGCACCCGCCCGACCAAGTCTTCTTTCTTCTTGAAGGCGCCGGGGGGGACCATGTCCGCGGCCCAGGCGACCTCGGCGAGCATCTCCTCCCGGAGCGCTGCACCGCGCGGAACGTCCTCCTTGGCCGCCCAAATCTTCACCTTGGCGGTCATCCGTTGCCCGGCGCGCGCATTCTTCAGGGTGTTGATGCCCAACACCAACGCCAGGCCGCCAATACCCAACCCGGCGAGCAGCGGGATCAGGGCCTTTGCATTCATCGTCAATCCTCAATCCACCGACTCTTTCCGCATCGAGCACGTCGCGGTCAGGTCGCCCACGACGCAGCCGAAGTAATCGCCGACCAGCGTCACGTTCGCGTAGGGAATCGAGACCGTGACCGTGCCGTCGGGATAGCCGTCTTCGTCGCAACTGATGTCCTGCGTGCAGCCCGTGAGACCCAGAGGCTGCGTGTAGTCAGCGATGCGACCTTCCACGTCAGCGACCGTCGACCCCGGCAATACCGCCGTCCGCGCTCCCTCCCTGGCCGCTGTTACCAACGCCTGCCGTACGGTGAAGATCCAGCCGAACTCGATGATCCCAAACAACATCGTCAGGAGCACCGGCGTCACCACGGCGAGCTCCACCGCGGCCGCCGCCCGTCCACGCTTTCGTCCCAGCTTGCTTCTCACGTCAGCCAACCTCCGAAGTAGCAGGTCAACAGGACCCCGAGCGTGCCGATCGTGAGCGGCACGCCGTACGGCAGAAGCTGGCTCGTGCTCCCAAACGTCTTGGCCCCGCCGAACTCCCCGAACGCGGTGTCCAGGCGGCGCATCTTCGTCCAGATGATTTGCAGGTTCGTGATGGCGTGGATGGTACGGCCGGTCGTGTAGATCATCACGATCGCGACCAACCCGCCGACGATGGCCCCCGCCGCGAAGCTCAACAGCGTCAACCATGGGCCCAGCCAACAGCCGATTGCGGCCATCAGCTTGACGTCGCCCGCCCCCATGCCGTGCATGGCCCAAGGTACGATAAGAACGCCGAAACCGACCAACAGGCCGAGCAGTCCCCAGGCCAGTCCGCCGGAGGCTCCCTCTGCTCCCGAGGTATACCAGCCGAATGCCAGCGTCTGCGCCGCAAGCCCCAGCGCGGCCAAGGCTGCGTTGAGCCAATTCGGCACACGGCGCTGTGCGAAGTCAATCCAGGACGCGTACAGAATCCCTGGGATGAGGATCGCGAAAGTGATGATCCAATAATGACTTGCGAAGAATTCCATGTTCGTTCCGCGCTATGCGCACCGACCCCGCCCGGCCGGGGCCGTGGTCGCCGCGTGACGCCCGGCGGCGCGCCGCGATCCGTCACGGCGAACTGCGGTCGTTATTAACATCGGACGTTCCAACGAGGCAGGCGAGAAACACCGGGGCGGCGGACACCGCGTTGCGGTGCCGCCGCCCGGTAGCCTTGTGCCAGGGCGGCTGCGCCGCCGCCACCGATTACGACGGGTTGCCGTCCGGCAAGTTGCCAGACAGGTTCTCGAACGTGCCTCTCAGAGCGGTGCCGAGGGCCGTAATGGCCGCGATGCAGGCCACGATGATCAACGCCAGCATGACCGCGTACTCGGTCGCGGTCGGCCCGTCTTCGCTCACAAAAAAGCTCTTAACTCGCTGAACCAACGCTTTCATGGTCTTTCCTTTCGCTTGACTTCGTCTGCCGCGGCTGATCGCCGCCGCTCGTTGTCCACGCATCCCTGCGGCCCTTGCCAACTCCGATCAAATCAAATAATCCACTCCGGACAGCACGGGCGCTTGCCCAGCCGTGCCGAATACGTTGCCCTCTGGAAGCCGCGTCGCGTAAGCCCCTCGGCCGATTCGCCGCACCGCCGGGCGATGCCTGAACGGTGCGACACGTTAAGCATCCAAAACGTGCCAGCGAGATGCAAACGAGGGGGGGAAAAAAGAGGCAAGTATTGCGCGCCGAGTCGGGCAGGTGCCGTCGATTCGGTAACCCGTTGCGGACAAAAAAACTTGCGCTTGGCGGTTTCGACGCTGGTGCGGCACCGCCGCCGGCGGCGACGGGCAGTCGGCCACGCGCGTGTGTCCGATATTGCGTCAGACGTCCGCGCCGACGAGCGCCGCCTCCATCGCCCTGATCGGCGCTGCCCGGTTGTGCCACAGCTCAAATTGCGCGGCCGCTTGCGCGAGGAACATTGCGCGTCCGCTGACCGTTGCGCAGCCGCGCTGCTCGGCCGCCCGCAAGAGCCGAGTTTGCGCCGGGCGATACACGGTGTCCAAGACCACCGTCCGCTCGCGCAGCGCGTCGTCGGGCATCGGGCTTTCTTCGACCAAGGGCCACATCCCTACAGGCGTGCAGTTGACCAGGATGTCGCCCGCGTATCGCGCCCGAGCCTCCCACGGCAGCCACCGGCAGCGCAGCTCCTGCGCCACGCGGCGCGCGCGCTCGTCGGACCGGTTGTACACGGTGACCCGGCAGCCCTGCGCGCTCAGCGCCGCGATAAGTGCACGCGCTGCGCCCCCCGCCCCGAGGATGTCAACGCATGCTCCGCGCAGCCCACCTGCCCGGCAGCGGGCTACGGTCTCCAAGGCCGTCACCACTGCTGCGCCGTCGGTGTTCTCTCCCGTCCACGTACCGTCCGCCTGTTGAACCAGCGTATTGACTGCGCCACAGCGGCCCGCCAACGGGCTGACCGAGAAGCCCTGCGCGTCCAGCCAGTGCAACGCATTCTCCTTGTGCGGCAGCGTGACGCTGAGCCCGGCAATGGCCAGCTCGCGATTTCCAGCGGCCCGCTCCATGAACGCCGCGAAGCCGGACCGACCGGGCTGCACCGGAAATGGCACGTGCACCGCGTCGATCTCCGTCGCAGCGAAGGCGGCATTGTGAACGGCGGGGCTCAGCGAATGAGTGACGGGCCACCCCACCACGCCGTAGACACGCGTCCGCGGCCCGAGGTGGTCCCACCGATAGAGTCCCCGCAGTTCTGCGACGGTTGGCTGGCCGGGTGCGGATCGGGATTCCGCGCGCAAGCTGGCGAACGTAAGCAGCGCACCGAACTTCCGGGCCAGGATGCGGGTGGCCAGCCCGGCTTCGCCCATCGCCAGGGCGATGAGGGGCCGCTGGGGGGCCCGTCTGGCCAGTTGTTCCAGCACCCGGCAGGCGTCCGTTGCGTCGCGGGCGTGAATCGCGAGCTTGAGCACGTCCGCGGGCGTCGCCGCGAGTGCGTCAAGAACCGAACCCAGATCGGGCGGCGTGGCACCGGCGTCGGGGAGCGGCGTCGAGTCATCCCACCCGACCGTTGCGGAGTGGCAGGAGAGAATGAGTCGGGTCTGCGCCGCGGGTCCGGCTTCCTGGCGCCGTTCGCCGATTGTCTGGCGCAACGCGGCTGAGCGCTGCCACGTGGCGTGTTCGATGTCGATGAATTCCGGGCCGAGCTCGGCGAGCTGCGCGAGCAACGCCACGCGCCCGGACTCGTCGCCGGTCCAGGCACCGCCTTCCGTTGCGGAGCGCACCGTGACGATGGCGGGCAGAATCCGCGGCTGGGCCAGCCAGGCCAGCACCGCCGGCACGTTCGCGATGCGGTCAACGCGGAGTTCCACGAGGTCGGCCCCCGCGGCGCGTGCTTCGCAGACCTGCACGTCCAACGGGGGGTCGGCGGTGACGATCGGCACAGCAATGAGCGTGTGCGCGGACATCGGGGCCTCCACCGAGAGTAGCGGTTCGGCGTCCCGGGCGGTGCCGGGGATTCCGCACGGCGCCGCGCTACAGGTTGGCCAGCAGCCGTTCCAGGGGGGTCTGGAGCGCGCTGCCGATCCGGGCCAGTCCCCAGGTCGACGTGGCACTCTTGCCCAGCTCGATCTGCGAGAGCTGGGCGACCGTAAGCCCGCAGTCGGCCGCCACGTCCGCCAAAGTCTTCTTGGCCTCCGTGCGTACGGCGCGCACGCGGGCACCCAGCCGCCGGTTAAACTCCTCCTCCGAGCGCGCGTACACCCCGACTTCCGCCAGTTGCCGCTCGACGGCCTCCAGCAGCGCGGGGCGTTGAATGGGCTTCTCGAGGAGGTCGCGTGCCCCGGCCCGCATGGCGGCGATCACCTGGCGCGTCTCGGGGAAGGCGCTCATCGCGATGATCCGCATTTGCGGGGCGGCGTTTCGGAGGGCGGCGATGGTCTCGGTCCCGTCGGCGCCGGCCAGGCGCAAGTCCACCAAGCCGACCTGGCAGGGGGCGCGGGCGGCGTGCTCCAGCCCCGCGGCCGGCGCGCTGAACGTGACCACATCGTACGCAGCCTCCCGCAACCAGACGGCGATTCTGCGGCCGACCGCCTCCTCGTCGTCGATGACCAGTGCGCGCACGGGAATGATTCGCATCATCATACCCCGATTTTCCTCGATTCGGGCGGACCTTTCCACCGGGCGCCACCGCGGCCAGGCAAGTGTGTAAAACTGTGTGGGCCCATCGCCAGACGGGCGGCGCGTTGGACAATCTGCGGCGGCGCGTACAATGCGCAAGAGAACGCGAGGTCTGCAAGGATGAACACGACGAGGATGGGTACACGGATCGCGCTATTCGGTGCGGCACTGGCACTTTCTGCGGCGGCGGCGCAGGAGCAAGGCCCGCCGCAGCGCCCGCCACCGAGGGGCGATCGGGGCGCAGGGGCCATGTGGCCGAGCGAGCGGCTGGTCGATCTGGCGATCAACCGCATCGTTGACCGCATGGCGGAAGTCTACGGGCTCGACGAAGACCAGCTTTGGGACACGCGCGACGTGCTGAAGGCGCGGTTTCCACAATGGCTACAGCAGAACCGGGCTGAGCTCCAATCGCTCATGATGCAGTACTTCGAGGCGGTCATGGGCGACGAGCCGCCCACGCCGGAGGAAGTCGCGGACTGGGCGGCGCGCGCTGCGCCGCTGGTGGAGGAGTTCACCAGCCTCGTCGATGAGACGACGGAGGACATGCGCGGTTACTTGACGGACGAGCAGCAGGTCCTACTGGACGGGCAGTTGGCGGCGATGCAGGTCGGCATGAACTACATGCAGCAGCGGCTGGCGACCTGGCGCGCCGGCGGTTACGACTGGCAGACCGAGTGGCCGCGCAGCGACGTCTTCCGTGAGCAGGAGGTCCAACGGCGCCAACGGCTGGAGCGGGAAGCCGAGCGGGAGAAGCGCATCGCGATGGGCTTGCCCGCCGACACGGGTTCGGTTCCGGGCGGCGCGGCGTCTGCGGGGGGCGCTGCCGCGGCGGCCAAGCCGTTGGCGCCGACGCGGCCGGGCAGCGTGGGCAAGAAGGACGAGTGGGAGACGTACGTGGCCAACTTCATCGAGCGCTATCAGCTCGATGATGCGCAGCAGAACAGCGCGCACAAGTTCCTGCGCGATCAACAGGAACTCCGCGATAAGCACGTGCAAAAGCACGTGGATGACATCAAGTCGCTCGAGGCCCGGCAGAAGGCGGCCGGGGGCGAAGAGGAAAAGGAACGGGTCCGGGCGGAGTACGAACGGCTGAACCGGCCCATCGAGCGGTACTTCCAGCGCTTGAAGGACCGGCTGGAGACGTTGCCGACGCGCAAGCAGCGGGCGGCCGCGGCCCAGGCCGAGGAGGCCAAACGCGCCAAGGCTCCGGTAAGCGAGGAGACCAAGGCGGCGATGCGGTCCGAGATGGAAGCCCGTCTGGCCGGCGACAAGAAAGCGGAGCAACCCCCGGTAGTCCAGCCGCCGCAGGCGGAGAGCGAAACCCGGCCCGTGGAGTGAGCTTGGGGGAAAAAAAGAGAGAGTCCGAGCTCGCCGTAACTCGGACCCTCCAAGCCAGGCTGCCCGCTCAGATGAGCGGTGACCCACAGCCTCACGGCACTGTATCGTTCGAGTCTGGGGTGTCGGTTAGTAATTCACACGGTTGTCCCCATGCGGCGAAGTCTGGGGCGGATAAACCGTGGCCCACCCGCGCCCTGGCGTTGACAGGGTAAGGGTGCAATACTACTGGCGTTTTTATTGGGTATCGACGGCGGCGGCCGCCGCCGCGCGCGGTCTGAAAAAGCATTCGAGGGCAACTCTTGACGCATGGGCTCGAAGTGCTGTGCCTGCTCCTGTTCCTGCTACTGGTGGCGCTGCCCAGCCTGTATGGCTTTCACATGTACGTGCTCGTATACCTGGCGCAGCGCCGCCGGCGCACGGTGCGGGCGACGCAGCGCGCTAAGATCGAGCAATACCAGCGTGCGACGCCTGAGCAGGCCTGGCCGCGTGTGACCACCCAGATTCCGCTGTACAACGAGCTCCCCGTGGTGCGGCGCGTCATCGAGGCCGCCGCGCGCATGGACTACCCTGCCGGCCGGCACGAAGTGCAGGTGCTGGACGACAGCACCGACGGCACGCGGGCCGCGGTGGACGAGGTGGCCGCCGAGCTGTGCGCCGCCGGGTTTGACGTGAAGGTCGTCCGGCGGCCCACGCGAACGCATTACAAGGCGGGCGCGCTGGCCCACGGACTGAAGGAGGCGTCGGGGGAGTTCGTCGCGATCTTCGACGCCGACTTTGTCCCCGATCGGACTTTCCTGCGCCGGTTGATACCGCTGTTTGCGGAGCGGCCGGACGTGTGCGTGGTGCAAGGACGCTGGGGCCATTTGAATGGCGAGGAGAGCTGGATAACCCAGGGGCTGGCGCTTGGCCTGGACATGCATTTCGCGGTCGAGCAGGCCGCGCGGAACTGGAACGGGCTGTTGATGAACTTCAACGGCACGGGGGGGATCTGGCGGCGGGCGGCGATCGACGACC
Organism: Phycisphaerales bacterium; assembly: GCA_022839625.1. Classification (GTDB taxonomy): domain Bacteria; phylum Planctomycetota; class Phycisphaerae; order UBA1845; family Fen-1342; genus JALHJL01. The sequence continues at coordinate 18,133 of JALHJL010000028.1, read as the reverse complement.
CGCGGGTCGGGGGCTGGAGCGGCGACACCATCACCGAGGACCTTGACCTGTCTTATCGCGCCCAGCTTGCCGGCTGGAACATGGTCTTCTGTGACGAGGTCGTCTCGCCGGCGGAGATTCCGGCCGACGTGGACGCGCTGAAAGCGCAGCAACGCCGCTGGGCCGTCGGCATCATGCAGGTCGCCCGCAAGTTGCTCCCGGCCGTGTGGCACTCCGACCGCCTGACCCTGTGGCAGAAAGTCCAGGCCACGGTACACCTGACGCAGTACGCCATCGCGGTGCCGATGGTCCTGGTTGCCCTGGTCGGGCGTCTGCTGCCGCTCATGCTCCAGGGCGACGCCTGGCCGCAGTGGATTCAGTGGTTGTGCCTGGCGTTCCTCCTGGCCGCCGTCGCGCCCTGTGTCGCCTATATGAACGCCCGGCACGTCGTTGGCGGCGGCATCCCGGGCCCACTGCGCATCCTCAAGCTGATGGTCCTCGGGCTGGGTCTCTGCGTGAACAACGGCGTCGCCGTGCTCACCGGCCTGGTGCAGAAGGGGGGCGAGTTTGTGCGGACCCCCAAGTCGGGCAGCATCGGCGGGCGGACGCGGGGCGCCTATGTCAGCCTCCGCTCGCGCCTGTGGCTGCTTGAGTTGCTGATGGGCGCGTACTGTTTTGGGCAGTGGCTTTACTTCCTGCCGCGCGACGGCATCGGCGGTGTCTTCTTGTTGCTGTACGCGATCGGCCTGACGCTGATGGGCTGGGGGTCGCGGCCTGCGGCGCTCCGGCGCTATCACATTCCCAGGGTGCCGGCCGTCGCCGACGCGCCAGTCCCCGTGCGGTCGACGCCGCCTTGTGGTGTCCCCTCGGGCGTCTTTCCGGCCGCCCTCATGCACCTATAGCAGTCCATTGAAAGGGGTGCAGGCACCGCGAGTAAGCCATGTGGCGCTATCGCGGAAGCCCGCCGGCGCGGGGCCAACCCGCTTTTTCAGCGGACGCATAGGAAATCCGCGATCACCGTGTCCGCCACGAGCAGCCCCGCGCGCGTGAGGCGAATACTGGCGTCATCGACGGCCAGCAATCCGTCGCGGGTGTGGCGCTCAATCGCAGCGCCGAAGAGCACCGCCGGGTCCTGCCCGTGACGTTCGGCGAACGACCGGCAGTCGATCCCGCGGGTCAGGCGCAGGGCCAGCATGGCGGTCTCCCGTGCCCGGCCTTCTGCGGAGAGCCGCTCGTGCTGGTGCCAGGGGGAGCGGTTCTCGGCGACGGCGGCGACGTAAGCGGCGGTGTCCGCCACGTTCGTGTAGCGCACCGCGTCGATGTACCCCGCGGCGGCCGGTCCGACGCCCAAGTAGGGTTCGTTGTGCCAGGTGCGGAGGTTATGGCGGCACTCGGCTCCGGGGCGCGCGAAGTTGCTGATCTCATAATGCGCGAGGCCGGCGGTGGGGAGCACGTCGAGTGCAGCCTCGTACATGTCCGCCTCCAGGTCTTCGTCCACGCGCTGCACCTGCCCGGCGTTCAGTCGGGTGCAGAGGGGCGTGCCCGGCTCGTAGGTCAGCGAGTAGCACGACAGGTGCTCGGGCGCAATCGCGACCGCGGCGGCGAGGCTGCGCCACCAGGACTCCAACGTCTGGCCCGGGATTCCGAAGATGAGGTCCAAGCTGATCCGCCGCACGCCCAGGCGGCGGCATTGATCGACCGCCTCGATCACGTGCCCAGGTGCGTGAGTACGTTCCAAGGTGCGCAGCTCGGCGGGGTCGAAGCTCTGCGCCCCGATGGATACGCGGTTCACGCCCGCTGCCGCGAGGACCGCGGCGATCTCGTCCGTGATCGTTGCAGGATTCGCCTCGACCGTGAATTCGAGCGCTGCGTCGTCCGGGGCGTAACGGCGCAGGCCGGACAGCAGGCGCTCCAGCTCGCCGGCCGGAAGCACCGTCGGCGTCCCGCCCCCGACGTAGATGGTATCCAGGTCCAGTGGGCGGCGCGCGGCATAGCCGGCCAGCTCGCGCAACACGGCCTCCACGTAGGGCGTGACCCAGGCGTCGTCGAGCACTTGCGAGTAGAAGTCGCAGTAGCCGCACAAGCTGCGGCAGAAGGGGACGTGGGCGTACAGCGAACGGCAGGCCGTGGGCGTTGTCATCGTACGGGGCTTCCCGTAGCATACTTGCAGTTGCGTCTGGGACGCATCATACCCTGCGGCGCGCGCGTTGCGGGCGGCGTGCGCAGGGGTCAGCGTGATTCGGCCGCCCGAGGGACGCCAGTCATGAACGTCGTGCTGGTGATGTTTAAGGACGACGAGCGGCGAGAATTCCCCGTGACCGGGGAGAAGACGATCCTGGGGCGGCGCCAGGACTGCCACCTGCGCATTCCGACCAAGGATGTCTCGCGCCAGCACTGCGCGCTGCTGATCGACGGCGGGGCCCTGGTGGCGAAGGACCTCGGCAGCTCCAACGGGACGTTCGTCAACGGCAAACGCATCGCGGAATCCGAGCTCAGGCCCGGCGACCGATTGCGGGTGGGGCCCGTGACGTTCGTGGTGCAGGTGAACGGAAAGCCCGCTCACATCAAGCCGGAGGACGCGGGGCCGCCCTCGCTGGCCGAGCCCTCGGCGGGCGGCGGCGACGAGGAAGCGGAGACCTTCGATCTGAGCGAAGACGACTTTGACCTCGAAGACCTTTCGGCGTTGGACGGCAAAGATAAGGACGACGACGACGACGATCTGCCGTAGGCTCGTACCGCGCCCGACCCGGCGTTCTCGCGACCTTCCGCACGATTCCTCCAGCCGACTCGATACGGCCCCATGACACGACCCGCCACAGACCGGCAGGCCCCTCGGCGCATGCGTCACGTGGGCTGGCGACTGCCGGCGATCATCGGCGGCGCCGCGATAGTGCTCGCGGGGCTGGGGTTGGTGCTGGCGGTGACCCATCGGCCGCGGTGGTACCACCCCGCGCCCGTAGACCACACGCGTCTCCGCGAGGACAAGGCCGCCCTCGTCGGGCTTGAAGAGCAGATCAGTGCCGCCTTGAACGCCGGACGCGCCGCGCACTTCCAGTTGTCCGAGGACCAGATCAACCGCTGGCTGGCCGCGCGCGCGGAGATCTGGCCCGAGCTGGCCGCGAGCCTGGGACCGTTTGAGCAGCCGCAGGTTCTGTTGCGCGACGGGCGTGTCCAGGTCGCGGCTCACGCGATGCGCCGCGGGCTCCCGGTGGTCGCGGCGGTGACGTGTTCCGTGGACGTCGGCGAGGAGACCCTGGCGTTGCGGTATGACGCGCCGCGACTGGGGGCCGTCCCTGCTCCGCGGCGTTGGCTATCGGGTTTGCTGGCCCGCCTTCCGGCGGAGAGCATCTCGCAGACCGATGAGGGCGCCGGCACCGTTACGCTGCACAACGACTGGGTGTGGCCGAACGGCAAACGGCGATGCCGCGTGCGGGAACTGAGCGTCGCCGACGGCGTCGCGACCGTCGTGCTGGAGCCGCTGCGGAGCGGTCCGCCCCTGCGCTAGCGCGGAGCGGCCGCAGAGTGGAACTCCGCAGTCCACCGCAGAACTCCTCGTGGACCGCTCACCCGTAGCGTCGGACCTCCGTGTCCGACGTTTTTCGAGCACGTCGGGCAGGTGGAGACCGCATGGCGGCCGGAACCTGCCGGCAATCATGTCGTCGCGGTCGATCCGGTGACTCGGCGAGCACCGCTCAAGACCAGCGGCACCACCCGGCCGGGGTGGCGTGGGCGTCCCGCCCGCCGCGGCCGAGGCAAAGCAGAGCTTTGCCCTACTGAGGGAGAAGGCGGCGGTCGGCTTGTCCGCCCGTGCTTCAGGCAGGCCAAGCACGTAGGCGAGCCGTGGCAGGTTGCATCCGCCGCGGCGGATTCCACCTGCCCTACCGTGGCTGAATAGCCCCCGGACCTGCCCGCGGTCGGCCGCTCCTGCAAGAACCCGCCCCTTCCACCTCCCGCCGCCGAGCCCCTCCTGGGCCACGCCATCCTGCGCTCGCCCGGCATATCTGGCTGTGCAACCCCCAGCGACCGCCGCATTCGCCATGCGGCTCGTCAGTGCTGTCGCGGCAAACTTCGGCTTGCAGCGCGGACGACACCCGCTATACTGCTGCGCGTGGTCATTCCGGACGTGGACATGGAGGTCTACCGAGTGAGGGGTCGATGCGCTGCCCGGCTGTTCAGGTAACGGTCAATCTCGATCAGGTTCGCGTTGCCGCCGAGGCGATTCGTGCGAAGACGCGCGTGGGCCTGATTGCGGTCATCAAGGCGGACGCGTACGGCCTCGGGGCGCCGCGGATCGCGGACGCGCTGGCCTCCGTGGTGAGCGAGTTCGCCTACTTCGCGGTCAGCGAGGCACGCGAGGTCGGCCGCCCGGGCCTCGTGCTCGGCCCGCCGGAGGGCGATCCGGCCGAGTATCGCGAGCTGAACCTGCGGCCCGCCGTCGCCAACCGTGCCGCGGCCCAGAAATTCTCCGGCCAGCGCGTCGCGATCAAGGTCGACACGGGGATGCAGCGGTTCGGCTGTCCGCCCGAAGACCTGGACGACCTGGTCGCGCGGTGCGACGTCGAGGACTACTTCTCGCACGCCGTCACGCTGGAAGCGATCGAGCGGCTGCGGGGGGCGAGTGCGGGGCGGGGGCGGCCGCTGCACGCGGCGGCGACGTGCCTGCTCGGTCATCCGCAGGCGTGGTTTGACGCGGTGCGGCCCGGGCTGGCGCTGTACCGCGGCGCGGTGCGCGTGACGACCCGCCTGCAATCCGTGCGGGACACCTCCGGCCCCGTAGGTTACACGGGCTTCCGTTGGCCGCGCGTCGGGATCATCCTCGCCGGCTACAGCAACTTCCTGCAACCGGCGCCCGTGCTCATCAACGGACGGCCCCAGCGGCTGCTGGAAATCGGGATGAACACCTGCTTCGTCTCGGTCGATCCGACCGACAAGCCGGGCGACGAAGTGGTCCTGCTCGGCGACGGTCTGACCGAGGCGGGTCTCGCCGAGCACTTCCAGGTGCGCGAGCACGAGATCCTGTGCCGCTACACCGCGATGGGCCCGCGGCAGTACGTCTGCCAGACGCCAGACGTTTCGCCGGCCGTGGCAGTGGGCGAGCCCCGGGCTTCTCCTCGGTAGCACGGCGCAGCTCATCGGGCGACCGCAGGGTGTGCGAGATGCGGCCAGGGCACGCGCGCCGCGGCGCGCTCCAAGGGGACCAAGGGTTATCTGTCCGCTGGAAAAGGGTACAGGCGCCGCGAGAGACCCACGCGGCGCTGCCGCGGAAACCCACCGGCGCGGAGCCAGTCCCCTTCTTCAACGGACTGTTATGGGCCGCGGCCCAACCGGCCGCGAAGGTTGTCCAGCACGTTCATGAAGTTGATGAATGCGTCGTAGGGCGAGTCGTAGGGGTTGAAGTACTTGTGCACGTCGCCGTCCGCCAAGTGCTTCGTGCACATGTAATAGAAGTGGTCCGACGTCTGGAGCCGGCGCCAGTCGTGCAGCAGCGCTTCGTCGCCGCGCTCCTTCACCAGCGGCTCCAGCCGATACAGCTCGTGCAGCGCGTTGGACTGCATCGCGTTGCCAAGCCAGGCGGACAGGTCGCGCTCGGTGTCCGCCCAGGAGATCATGTGCGGCACGTCGTACTCGCCGCTGGCGTCGTACGCGGCGGCGCACTCGCTCGGGGTCTTAAAGTCGTTGTCGCCCAGGGCGAGGACCGCGTCCGGCAGGTGACGCAGGAAATCGAAGATGCCCGTCTCGGCCCACTGGTGCTCGCCGAACGTCTCGTAGTCGAGAAAGAGGTTGACGACGAAGCCGTGGCCGTTGATCTGGTGAATCCAGTGGGCAAACTTCTCCGCCGTGAGGGGGTACTCGGTCCAGTTGCGGTCGCTGAAGCGGAACGCGACGTCGTCCGACAACCGGTAGTTCTTCAACAGCAGCTTGACGCCGGGCACCCCGGGCGGCGTGTACAAGAAGGTCGGCGAGCGGTATCCGAGCAGGTGGTCCGCGCCCTCGCACAACACCGCGCGGTAGCCCATCTCCGCGGCCGCCTTGCCCAGCTCGTTGTTGTAGATCAGCTCCGTGTTGCGCAGGACAGTCGGCGATTGATTGAACAGCCGCCGGATGAGCTGCCGATGCAAGTCAATCTGTTCCGCGAATTCCCGGCGCGAGTAGAGGAAGGCGAGCGAGTGGTAGTAGGTTTCCGCGAGAAACTCGACGGCCCCCGTCTCGGCCAGCCGCCGGAACGAATCCAGCGCCTCGGGCCGGAAGCGCTGGAGCTGCTCGACGATCAGCCCGCTCAGGCTGAAGGCGACCTTGAAGCGGCCCGCATGGCGTTCGATCAGCTCGAGCAGCAGCGCGTTGGCGGGCAGGTAGCATTTCGCCGCGACCTTGCGCAGCAACTCCTGGTTGGCCGGGTTGTCGAAGTAGTCGGCCCCGCGGTCGAAGATGCTGAAACGCCGCAGTCGAAACGGCTGGTGTACCTGGAAATAGAAACAGACGGATGCCATTACGACTTGGTTAGCTCACTGGCGCGCCCAGGGCCGCCTGGTAGACCTTGATGCAGTTCGCGGCGGAGTCCAGCCAGCTGAAGCGCTTGACCTCGAAACTCCCGTGGTCGCGGAGCGTCGCGTGCAGCGGCGGGTGGCGCAGCACGGCGATGATCTTGTTGGCCATCTCGTCCACGTCCCAGAAGTCGACCTTCAGGGCGTGCTTGAGCACCTCGGCCACGCCGCTCTGCTTCGAGATCAGCACCGGCACGTCGTTGGAAAGGGCCTCGAGCGGCGTGAGCCCGAAGGGCTCGGAGACGGACGGCATGACGTACAGGTCGGCCATGCGGTAGACCCGGCGGACGTCGGCCCCGCGCAGGAAGCCCGTGAAGAGCACCTTGTGGCCGATGCCCATCTCGGCGGCCAGCTCGATCATGCGGCGGATCATGTCGCCGCTGCCGGCCATCACGAAACGCACGTTGTCCATGACCTCCAGCACGCGCTTGGCAGCGGCGAGAAAGTACTCGGGCCCTTTCTGCATGGTGACACGGCCCAGGAAGAGCACGATCTTCTCGTCGCGCGTGATCGGCGGCAGCGGCGGCCGGCCGTCGTCCTCGCGGTCGTCGATCGCGTTGTACACCACTTCGACCTTGCGCGGATCGACGTCGTAGTGTCGGAGGATGATGCTGCGGGTCAGGTGACTCACCGCGATGACCTTGGTGGCGGCGTGCATCCCGGCCCGCTCGATGTCATAGATGCGTTGATTGACATTCATGCCCGAACGGTCGAACTCGGTGGAATGAACGTGCACCACCAGCGGCTTGCCCGTCTGCACCTGCGCGGCCGCGCCGGCGGGGAACGTCATCCAATCGTGAGCATGGATGAGGTCGAAAGTCTCCTCCGCGGCGATGGCGCAGCCCAGGGCGGCGTACCGCTCGATCTCGGCGAACAGGTCGCCGGAGTAGTTCCCTCCCGGATCGGACGCCGGCCCGCCCACCGCCGCCTTCGTCGCGGCGCGGCGCACGCGCCGCCTGCGCGGGCCGCCGGGGGTCATCCGGCCGCCCGGCACACCCGCGGCCTCGTCCGCTTCGTCGACCTCCTCCGGCCGGGCATAGGGCTGCAACGCGGCCGAGACCGCGCGAAACTGGGTGTGGCGGAACATGCCCGGCAGCGTCCAGGCCCCGCCGCGCGCGGCTGCGCTAGCGGGCGAGAGCACTTGCACGTGCGTGCCCTCGGGGCTGGCCACGGCGCGCGGGAGCACGAAGAGGACTTCCGTGCCGAGGTGGTCCAGGGCGCGCGTCAGCCCGAAGCACGCCGTTCCAAGGCCACCGCTAATGAAGGGCGGGAACTCCCAGCCCAGCATCAAGACTCTCATGATGACGTCGTCCTTGCGGTCAGAGAGAGCGGCGCGAGACATCTGCCGCGGCTCCCCTTCCGGCGGCCGCCCTGGGCCGCCGGACAGCCAAATCCGCGACGCATATTCCCTGGCGGCAGGGCCAGCCGGCCCAAGCGCGCGGAGGGTAGCCCCCAGGGCTGGGGCTGTCAACGTCCTCCGACATGGTTTGTCGCGCCCCACACAGCAATGCGCGGCTTGGCGTTGCCGGAACTCTCAGTCTCCTGGCCACCGGGGGAACTGTTGAAGCCGCCCCCAACTCAGTCCTCACGACGCCGCACTGCCCTCAGGGCAGGCGCACGCCGGTCGAGCGTCCGCTCGACTCCGGCGCCGCCGCGTGACTATGCATTCAGGGACCCGCCTCGGCGGCGCGTCATGGTGTCCCGCCGCGAGGTTTTGTGCCGGGCGTGGAGACCGACATATGCCGCGCGTTTCCGGAACGGGCGGAGGTCGGGCCATGCTCGGCCCCGATCGGCCGCGCCCGCAGACCGTGTGACAGCATGAGGCGCCGCAGCAGCCGCGCGAGCACGCGGACCTCGCGGGCCGTGAGGCCGTTTACGTTCTGCCGCGCGTGCCGCAGATGGGCCGCAATCGCTTCGTCCGCAAGGGTCAGCCCGGCCGGCGTGAGCGCGATGCGCACGCCACGACGGTCCTCCGGATCGGCCAGGCGCTGCACGAGCCCCGCCGCCTCGAGCCGGTCGATGCGATTCGTCATCGCACCGGACGAGAGCGTGACCTGCTGCGCCAACTGCGTGGGGGAGAGCTGAAAGGGCGGCCCGGCGCGGCGGAGCGCCGCCAGCACATCGAGTTGCCACAGCGTCAGACCGTAGGGCGCCAGCGCCTGGTCCGCACCGTGCTCCAGCGTCTTGCCGAGCGTGAGCAAGCGGCTCACCAGGCCCAGCGGAGCGGCGTCCAGGTCAGGCCGCTCGCGCTCCCACTGCTCGATGAACGAGTCGACTTGATCGCGTTGCCCGCGGTCCATGACAACAGCATAGCCCGAAGAATTTTCACGTCAAGTCTCTTGACATGAAGGTATTTCGGCTTTACCCTCCGCTGCCAGGTTTCGGTGCTCGACGCAGGCACCCGCGAGCGGTGCCCGGCTGTTCGAGGAAGCACTGTCCGCGGGCCGCGCTGTCTCCGGGCGCAAAGGAGTTGGCACATGGTGACCATCCAGCGGGTCTTGCTGCCCACCGACTTCACGGAAGTGGCGGAAAACGCCGTCCCCTTTGCCCGCTCGCTGGCGGAGCGGTACGGCGCCACACTCCACGTCGTGCATGTCTGCGAATCGGTCGCGACCTCTGTTCCGGTGCCCGAGGCGGGCGGGGCCGTGATGATGTTGGCGCCCAACGAGAACGAGCTCAAGGACCTGCTTGAGCAGTTCGTCCGCGAGCGCCTGAGCGGTATCCGCGTGCCGGTGGTCACGGCCGTCCTCAAAGGCAGCCGGGCGACGGAGATCACCCGGTACGCCAGGGAAACCGGGGTCGACCTGATCGTGATCGGAACGCACCTGCGCGGCGTAATGAACCGCATCATCTTCGGCTCGGTGAGCAAGTCGGTCCTCGAGCACGCGCACTGCCCGGTGCTGATGGTCCCGCCGGCGGCTGCAGCTCACGAGGAGACGGGCCCCATGGTGGACCAGCCGGGCGAGTTGCTTACGCGCGGGCCCGACAACGACGCCCCGTGATGCGGCGGTGGGAGGGACAACACGGCGTCCGGCGCCGCCGCGAGTTCCTGAACTGCGCGGTGCGGCGTGTGTTGCTCATGGGCCGTGGGGGCGGTGGTCCGGTACCGAATCGAAGCAGGTGTATGTGATGAACAAGGCATGGTTGTCCTGCATCGGTGCGGCAGTCATTGCGTGGCTGGCCGCCGCGGCGTTCGGGCAAAGCCCGCCGTCGAATGAACCGAAGCCGCGCGACGCGGGGCCGGCCGGTCAGGCGGATTCGTCCGGACCTCCAGCAGCGAATGCGGTGCAGTCGGACGCCGAGCGCATCGCCCGGCTTACGCGCAGGATCGAGGACAACGAGAAGCGCCTCGCCGACCTGAAGTCCGGGCTCCTGGACCCGGAGAGCGAGTACGCGAAGGCGGAGGCCGATTTCAAGCGGCTTGACGCGGACCTCGAGGCCCGGACGAAGGAGCTGGACAGGCTGGTTGCGGCGGGGCGGACGAGCGAGGCCGACGCGCTGCGAGCCGACGCGGAGGCACTCGGCAAACGACGCCAGTTGGCCAAGGAACGGTTTGACCTCGCAATCCAGGAGCGAAAGACGCTTCAGGAGCAGATCACCGCGCTGGAAGAGAAGCTCCAGCAGGACCGCGACGCACTCGGCAAGTTGCTCGCTCCACCGGCGGCCGCGACCCAGCCCGCCGGTCCTTCCGAGGTACGGAGCGAGCCCAGTGCGACGACGCCCAGGACGGAACCCGTCGCCCAACCGCCGGCTGCTCCAGACCAGGCGCCTGTAGCGTCGACCCCGGCGCCGCCGGAGACCGCCGGACAGGCCCCGCCGTCCGAGCCGGCGCCGGCGCGGCCGCCGGTCGCCGCACCGCCGAGCAAGGTGCTGGTCAAGGCCCAGGAGGAGGCGGAGGACAAAGCGGCCCAGGCGGACGAGGCCGAGCAGCAGGCTCGATCGGTGACGGCCCGCATCGCGGCGCTTACCAGAAGTACTGAATTGGAGCGCAAGCTCCTGGAGACGGCGCGCAAGAAGGCGGAAAACGCGCACGCCACCGTGCGGACGCTCAGCGACCAGGCCCAGCAGCGCTGGAGTGAAGGGGCGCCGCAATCGGAGCTGCGCGAGCTGTGGGTCCAGATCGCCGAGGCGCGCGAGCGCTACCGTGTCGCCCAGGCGGAGGTGGAGGAGAAGATCGACCGTGTCGCCGACCTGGAAGCGGAGTTGCGGCAGCTTCAGGCGGAGCAGATCGCGACGCTTCAGCAGGCGGAGGCGAAGCGCGGCGCCGCCGAGCAGGCCCGCAAGCGGGTCGAGCGGCTCGAGAGCCCGCTGGCGCCCCACAATCTGTTGCGGTGGGCACTGGAGCGCGGTCCGCGCGTCATCGGCATCATCGCCGGGATGATCGTCCTGCTCTGGGTGGCGCGGCGGGGCGAGCGGCACATCGTCAAGCTGCTGGTGGGGCGTTCGGACCGCGGCGGCCCGGAGGAGCGTGAGAACCGGGCCAAGACGCTGGTCAGCGTGTTCCATAGTGCGGCGACGGTTGCTGTCATCGGGGGCGGTAGTCTGATGCTGCTCACGGAACTGGGGGTGAACATCGTCCCGCTGATGGGCGGGGCGGCCGTGATCGGGCTGGCGGTTGCCTTCGGCGCGCAGAACCTGATCCGCGATTACTTCTATGGCTTCATGATCCTGCTGGAGAGCCAGTACGCCGTGAACGACGTGGTCCGGATCGGCGATGTCAGCGGCCAGGTCGAGCGGATCACGCTGCGAGTCACGATGCTGCGCAGCCTGGACGGCACGGTGCACTTCGTGCCCAACGGCGAAATCACGCGCGTCAGCAACATGACGCACGGCTGGTCCCGGGCGCTGTTTGATGTCGTGGTGGCGTACAAAGAGGACGTCGACCACGTGATGGAGATTCTACTGGAGCTGGCCAAGGAGTTGCGCCGCGACCCGGCGTACCGCGGCCTGATCCTCGACATGCCGGAAATGCTGGGGGTCGATAATCTCGGCGACTCGGGCGTGGCGATCCGGTTCTTCCTGAAGACGCGGCCGCTCAAGCAATGGACGGTCCGCCGCGAGCTGCTGTGTAGAATCAAGAAGCGGTTCGATGAGCTGGGCATTGAGATTCCGTTTCCGCACCGTACGGTCTACCATCGTCACGTGGGCGATACGCGGCCGGACATCGGTGAACCGCAGGCTGACTGACCGGAGGTGCTCGCATGCGAATCCTCGTCGTTTCCAACCGGTTGCCGGTCGTGGTCGAGCGCCGCGGGGAGGAGTGGTGCCTGCAACCCGGCTCCGGCGGGCTGGTCACTGCCTTGAGCGCAGCGCTGCGTCGCCGCGGGGGCACGTGGATCGGGTGGCCGGGCATCGTCGATGCGGACGTGACGGAAGTCGCGCGCCCGCTCGCAACGTTCGGCCGCGATGCGGCCTATGACCTCGAGCCCGTCTGGCTCACGGCCGAGGAGCACCACGGCTTCTACCACGGGTTCTCCAACGAAATCATCTGGCCCCTGTTTCATGATCTCCAATCCCTGTGCAACTTCGACCCGAATTACTGGCGGGTCTACGGCGCGGTGCAGGAGCGGTTCGCCGACGCCGTGGTACGTCGCGCCGGCCCGGCCGACTTCATCTGGGCGCAGGACTATCACTTGATGGGCCTCGGGTACCAGTTGCGGCAGCGGGGATGCACCAGCCGCATCGCGTTCTTCCTGCACACTCCGTTCCCGCCGCCCGACATCTTTTGCAAGCTACCCTGGCGGGCCGACGTCCTGGAGAGTCTTTTCACGTATGACCTGATCGGTTTCCAGACGCCGCGCGACCGCGACAACTTCGCGGACTGCGTGCGCCGGCTGAAGCCAAAGGTCCGCCTGCAGCGCGGCCGAGGCGGGCTGCACACGTTGCGGCACGAAGGCCGCAGCGCCCTGGTTGGGGCCTTCCCCATCGGCATTGACTACGCCGAGTTCGGGGGTGCGGCGGCCAGCGAGCGGGTCAGCCAGCGGGTGCACGAGCTGCGCGAGGAGATGCCGAACACGCAGATCATCCTGGGGCTGGACCGCCTGGATTACACGAAGGGCATTCCGTACCGGCTGAAGGCCTTTCGTTTGGCGCTGGAGCGGTACCCCGAGTTGCACCGCAACGTGACCCTGTTGCAGGTGGTGATCCCGAGCCGCGAGGCCGTCCCGGAGTACCAGGAGCTGAAGGCGGAGATCGAACGGCTGGTCTCACAGGTCAACGGCGAGTTCACGCAGCCCGGCTGGGTCCCTATTCATCACGTCTTTCGCAGCCTCGAGCGCGAGGAGCTGCTGGCCTTCTACCGCGTGGCGGACGTGGCGCTGATCACGCCGCTCAAGGACGGCATGAACCTGGTGGCCAAGGAATACTGCGCCTGTCAGATCGACGGCAACGGCGTGCTGATCCTGAGTGAGTTCGCCGGGGCGGCCGTTCAGTTGGGGCGCGATGCGCTGCTGGTCAATCCGTACGATAGCGACCACGTAGCAGAGGCGATCCGGGCGGCGGTGTCGAAGCGGCATCACGCCCGCCGGCCCGCGATGCGCCGGATGCGCCGCGCGGTCGAGCGACAGGACGTGTACTGGTGGACGGAGCAGTTCCTGCGCGCCAGCGGGATCGACACGGACATCGTGAAGGAGGCCGAGCAGCCGGCCGCCGAGGTTCCCGAGATGCAGGTGCCGCTGCCACCGGCCAGCGACGTGAGGGCAACATGGGCGTGGACGAGCTGACCGCCCGGCTCGATGAGTTGGCCCGCGCGCCGGTGTTGCTCGTGGCCAGCGACTTCGACGGCACCATCGCGCCGCTGGTGTCCAACCCGGCCATCGCCGAGGCGGACCGCGAATCGCTGGTTGCGCTCAAGGCCCTGGCGCAGATGCCGCAGACGCACGTCGCGATCATCTCGGGCCGCGCGCTCGCGGACCTCGCCGACAAGACCACCGAGGTCGAGGACATCCACCTCGTCGGGAGCCACGGCAGCGAGTTCGAGATGGGCTTCGCCGCCCCCTTGCCGCCCGAGGCACACGATCTGCTGGATCGGCTGCGGGCGGCGCTGCAGGAGCTCGCGGCACGCACGCCCGGTTCGGTCGTGGAGGAGAAGCCCGCGTCCTTCGCCTTCCATTATCGAAACGTCGATGAGGAGCTCGCCCGCCAGGCGGTCGAGAGCGTCGTCAACAGCCTGGCGCAATGGCCGGGGGTCCATGTTCGTCATGGCAAGAAGGTCATCGAGCTGAGCGTCGTCGAGACGAACAAGGGGCTCGCACTGCGGCGCGTGCGGCAACGCTTGGGCGCGTCGGCGGTCCTGTTCGTCGGCGACGATGTCACGGACGAGGACGCCTTCGCGACGTTGCTGGGGCCGGACGTGGCCGTGAAGGTGGGGCCGGGCGACAGCCAGGCCCTCTTCCGCGCGACCGACACCATCGCCGTGGCCCGTATTCTGGCGCGCATCGCCGAGCGCCGCGCCGAGTGGCTCGCCGGCTCCCACGCAACTCCCATCGAGCACCACGCGCTGCTGTCGGACCAGCGCACGGCGGCGCTCGTGACGCCCGCCGGGCGCGTCGTGTGGCTGTGCCTGCCGCGGATCGACTCCTCGGCGGTCTTCGCGGAACTGCTGGGCGGGCCGGCGGCCGGCTTCTTCGAGGTACGGCCGGTGGCCGACGGCGCGCCTCTGCGACAGGCCTACGTGGGCGACAGTTTCGTCCTGGAAACGCGCTGGCCGGGGCTTCGCGTCATCGACTACCTCGACTGCGGAGGGGGCCGCGCGTACCAGCGGGCGGGCCGGACCGATTTGATCCGCGTCGTGGAAGGCCACGGCCGCGTGCGCATCACGTTCGCACCGCGGTTGGACTTCGGCCGCATGGAAACGCGGCTGCGCCTGGGGCCCGAGAGCCTGGAGGTCGAGGGCTCGGTCGATCCGCTGGTCCTGCGCGCTCCCGGAATCCGCTGGCAACTCATCGAGGAGGGCCGCCATCACACGGCCGTCGCGGAATTGGACCTGGCCGGAAAGCCCGCTGTCCTGGAGCTGCGCTATGGCACCGCCAACGTCGATCCCGACCGCGTGCCTGAGCCGGCGCGGCGGGACCGGACCGAGCGTTTCTGGAGCGGGTGGGCGGCGACGCTGAACGTGCCGCGAATCGCGCCCGACCTCGTGCGCCGCAGCGCCCTGGTGCTCAAGGCCCTGTGCTACGGCCCCACAGGCGCCGTCGCCGCCGCGGCCACTACCAGCCTGCCCGAGCACGCCGGCGGCGTGCGGAACTGGGACTATCGCTTCTGTTGGCCGCGCGACGCCGCGATGTCCGTCGCCGCGCTGGCCCGACTGGGGACGACCGGGCCGGCGCTGAAGTTTCTCGACTGGGTGCTGGGGATTCTGGACCGTTGCGAGCCGGGGGCGCTGTTGTGTCCGGTCTACACCGTGGCCGGTACGCACCTTGGGTCCGAGGGCGAGCTCGCGGAACTCGCGGGCTACCGCGGCAGCCGGCCCGTGCGGGTCGGCAACGCCGCGGCCCAGCAGATCCAGTTGGACGTGTTCGGCCCCATCGCGGACCTGGTCGGAGTGCTGGCCGAGCTGGGGGCGCCCCTGTCCACCGAGCACTGGCGGTTGCTCGATGGCATGGTCAGCGCGGTCGAGCGTCGCTGGCGGGAGCCCGACCACGGTATCTGGGAAGTCCGGCGGCAGCGCCAGCATCACGTGCACTCGAAGGTGATGTGCTGGCAGACCGTCGATCGCGCGTTGCGCGTCTCGCGCTACGTGGGCCGGCCGCGACCGCAGTGGGCGGCGCTGGCGGAATCGATCCGGGCGGACGTCCTCGCGCAGGGCTGGAAACCGGAAAGCAACGCCTTCACCGCCACGTACACCGACCACGAGGCCGACGCCGCCACGCTCACGGTCGGGCTGAGCGGGCTGTTGCGGCCGGACGACCCGCGGTTCGTGGGTACCATCGCGCACGTGGAACGCGAATTGTGCGCGGGACCGGCCGTGTACCGGTACCGTTACGACGACGGCCTGCCGGGCATGGAGGGGGCTTTCCATCTCTGCACGACGTGGCTGGTCGAAGCACTCGCACACGCCGGTCGAAGAGACGCGGCACACGAGCAGTTCGACCAGTACGTGCGCCTCGCCGGTCCGCTGGGACTGCTGTCGGAGCAGTTCGACCCGCATGAGCAGCGCGCCCTCGGCAACTTCCCGCAGGCCTATTCCCATCTCGGCCTGATTAACGCCGCGCTGGCACTCGACGGGGAAGCGCTCGCCGGTCCCGCAGTACGCGGCACGTAACGACCGCGCCTATTGCGACGGACCCACCGAACTGCCCAGCCTCATGGCTCGGAGCGTGTCCCACAACCAGCGACACCCGCGTCGCGCGCCAACCGCGGGCGGGACGCGGGTGCCACAATGCCTTACGGCCGGGTTGTTTGAGCGCCGTTACTCCTGCGCCAGGAGTGCTACGAACGCGTTGATGTCGCTGAAGTTCACCTCGCCGTCGCCGCTGATGTCAGCCAGTTGGTGGCAACATCAGTCCGTGGCTTCCTGCCGCTATTCCGCCAGCGCGTCGTACACGGCCTCCCAGTATGCCCGGCTCTCCTCGTCCGGCTGAAGGTCGATATTCTCTTCGATGATCGCGACCAGGTCGTCGTACAACTCGGGGGCGTCGGGCAGCGCCCCGCGGCCGCCGTCGCCGGGGCAGTCGCCGCACTGCTCCCAGCAGCAGCCCTCCGTCACGCGTGCGATGAATGGGTTGATGTCATCGAAGAGCCGAGCTGCCCGCCGATGCGGAGCGTCTTCACGGTCGCGTAGACGCCTTGCTCCTCGCGGAACTGGAGCACGTTCACGTCGTACGCACCGTAGAAACGCCCCTCGTCCAGGTCCCCGCGGACCTGCAATTCGACCGTGCCGATGCCCGGCGCCGCCGTGATGGCGGCGATGGTCGCGGGCCGGTAGGGCCACGGCGACTCGTCGTCGTAGCATTCGAACCAGTACGGCTCGCCGGGCAATGATGGGGCGAGTATCGTGATGGCCGGCCCAGCCGGGGTCCACTCGACGCGGTAGTCGAAGCCGAGGTTGTACGGCCCGTGTTCCTCCAATACGACCGTGGCGTAGCTCGCGGTGCAACAAGACATGATCACCGCGCCCGCCACCAAGCACCCACGGTTGCTCATTGCGAATCCTCCTCGGATGTCGGGCCCTGTGGATTGTGGTCCCCAGTCCTGCCAGCCCAAAGAGCAGGACCGCGGGCGGTTCGGGTACTACCCCGAATCGTGCATAATCCCAAAGCGAAAGGCTCGCGTCGCCCGTCGCCAAGTCGCCCCATTGACCCCACGAGGACGTGCTCGGACCTACCACTGCTCCGACGTGAACCAGTACTCCGTCGACATACAGGCAGTAGGTCAGCATGTCGGTTGACGTCAGCGTGTATTCGTGGAAAACGCCCGGCGCAAACCCGCCGACGTACTGCCCCTCCAACGTACTGTAGATGCTGTCCGCGCCATAGCCTAGGATCACATAGCCAAAGGGTGCGAAGGAAACCGCCACGCCCGGGTCCCGGAGACCGATGACCTCGGAAACCAGGAGCCTCCACTCCATCCGGAATGGGTGGTCGAGGTCCGGCAGCGACGGCATGAACTGGTAGTACGAGTCGCAAATGTTGCTGTTGGCGGAGCCGTCGATGACCAAGGCCCCATCCTCGAAGTAGCGGTCGGCCCCGCCGCCCTGCACGATCCGCGACCAGCCGCACTCTTCCGGGAAACCCTCGTCGGGATCGGCCTCGTACGCGTACCACCATTGCTCGGCGCAGGCCGACGACGCACCGACGACTAGCGCCGCCGTCAGACAGATCATTCGCCACATCCCAGCTTCCTCCTGTCCTCCCTGAGCCACGTGACCGGCCCCCCGCGACCATTGCATTATCCCGCCGCCGTTCGTCCAGCGCTCCCAGCCGCTATCCTCGGGGTACACGTTCGGCGCAGTACTGATGCAGAACTGGTCCGCGCTTGCCAGACTCCCGAGCACGCCTGCCAACGCGAAGCTCAGAACGCGCCCCGCCATCCGGCTCATCGGCCTGCTCCTCCTACTCGCCGGCGGGTGTACAGATATGGCCCGCCCGCTGTATGACAATATGGCACGGAGGAGGGCCGGGGTCAAGGGGAAATGTGTGAAGAATGGAAACAACCGCGTGATTACCGGTGTTCGCCCGGCGTGGCACCGCACTACGCCGGACGTCCGTAGTTCCGCAGGTCTGGTCAGCATGCTGGCGCGAGAATCCCTTCGTGTCCTGGTGCGAGAATCCCTTTTCCCCCCCCCTCCGCTGGTGCGAGAATCCCTTCTCGCACCCACCGGGCGCGCCCTGGTGCGGGAATCCCTTCGTGTGCTGGTGCGAGAATCCCTTCTCGCACCCACCGGGCGCGTCCTGGTGTGAGAATCCCTTCGTGTGCTGGCGCGAGAATCCCTTCGTGTGCTGGTGCGAGAATCCCTTCTCGCACCCACCGGGCGCGTCCTGGTGTGAGAATCCCTTCGTGTCCTGCTGCGAGAGTCCCTTCTCGCACCCACCGGGCCTCCTCCCCATGCCCTGCACGATCGGACTCGTCGGGTCAGCGGACCTGACCTGCTCGGCTTGCCAGGCCGGGCGCGG
>JALHJL010000027.1 GCA_022839625.1 Phycisphaerales bacterium | reverse complement strand
GTTCTTCGCGGCCAGTTCGGCGCGCCGCGCTTCGTACTCTTCCTGCGTCTCGCCTTCGCGCTGCTTCAGGCGCGTCTTCAGCAGCACGTTGTAGAGCACGCCGACGATCGGGTAGCCGATCTGCCGCAGGTAGTACGAATAGAGCGCGATCTGCGTGTCGGTCCACAGCTTGTCGAGGTAGTTGGCATCGACCGAGCCGGCCGTCTTGTGCTCGAGCAGGTACAGCTCGCCGCCCGCCCGAACGATGCCGTCCGCCTTGCCGGCCATCACGAACGTCTGGCTCGGGCGACCCGTATCCGGATTGCGAATCTCGCCGGTGAACTCCTTCTCGACCTCGACGATCTCGAAGTCTTCGCTCGGGTAGCGCTGGGCGTAGCCGACCAGCATGGCGCGCGCCAGGTGCCACCGGTGTTTCTGGACGGGGTCGTGGTCGCGCTGCGGGAACTGCGCATCGAGGAACTCGAGCACGGTCCACAGCCGGTTCGCGTTGTCCGCCGGTCGATACCAGCGTTCCAGCGCGCCGTGCATCATGCTGCCGAACGAGAGGCTTTCGGGTTTCTCGCGCGGTTGAAGCTGATCGACGTAGCGGTGCTTGTACTTCCGGGCGCAGTTGCGGAACGTGTTCAGCGCCGAGAACGTCAGCAAGTTCTTAGCTGCCCGGGTGTCCGGGGCGGGCGCGTCCGTGCCCCAGATGTCCCGCGTGAAATCGCCCTGGCCGAGGCGCACCAGCGGCACGCCATTGGGCGCGTCGAATTCGGGACAATTCGCCGGACCGTGACTCACGCCGCCCTCCCTTCGGCTGCAGCGGGAGCCGGCATGCGCCGCACGCGGAAGGCCTCTTCACCGAATTCGCGGAGCGCCAGACTGGTGAAGACCTGCACGAGCGCGGCCCCCACATCGGTCGTGCCGTCGATTGTGATGGCATGGCGCGGCTCGTCGACGTGGTAGCCGGCGTCCATGCGGACCCGCGCAGCGCCGAACAGGCCTTCGACCGCGTACGTAGCAAGGTGCAGCGTCAACTCCGCCTCCTCGCGCGTCGCGCGGTCGTCAAACTCGAATCGGTACACGTCCGTGGTCATGGTCCGCTCCGCTCCTGCGCCGCATCGCCACGGCGTCTGCTGGTTACATACGCCGAGGCGAGTGCGGCTGTCGGACAGCGGCGCATCATTCAAGGCCGGCCGCGCGGAAGTGGCTCCGGATGGCGCTGATCGCCTTGAGCACCTGGTGCCGGGTAAGGCCGAGTTGCCGTGCGGCCGTCGCGGCCGGGACATCCATGAGGCGCTCGCAGATGCTCCGCAGCTCGGGAGGAAGCGCGCACAGCGCGATACGCACGGCTGCCTCGCGCTCTGGGTCGTAATCGGCGGGGCTACCCACGAGTCGACGTTGCACGTCGGCCGCCTCCAGGTGGTCACGGAGCGGCGTGCGCCCGTCTGCGGCGCGCATAGCGTGCGTGTCGATCGACACGGTTGTGTTCCCCGCAGCGCGTTTTTGGCGGCGATGCTCCCGCAGAATCGAGACCACCAGCGACGCGACCACCCGATCGACAAATGTGTTCAGTGACGCACGGCGCGCATCGAAACGATGCGCGCGCTCCAGCAGGCGCTTCGTAATTTCCTGGCGGAGATCCTCCTCGTCGCTGCGCGAGAAGCCGGGCTGCCGGGCGAGGTAGCGCGCTTTCACGCGAATGAGCTGTTGAACGTAGTCATTGAGGACACTGGGCTGAGGGGCTGACATTGGTTGCCTCCGGGGCCGGAGGCGGGGCCGTGGGTGTCAGCCGAACTCAGCGCGCAGAAAGGGCGCTGGCCGCGATGCGGAGGGTTGAGCGATCGCCGGCTACGGCGACACCCAACGACCTCCGCGTTCGCGGCCAGTCAGTTGACGAGTCGTTTATCTGGTCTTGAGCACACTGGACCGGGCGTGAACCGGGCTACACGTCGACGTCCTCCTCAAGCGTCAGATCGACCGGCAGGCCGTCCTGCACTTCGATGCTGACGATCATGCCGTTCCGCACGCGGCGCAGCCGCTCGATCAGATCGAGGTGATGCGCCTTGAGCTTGAAATCCTCCGACATCGGCTGCGTGTGGCGTCCCGCTTCGGGCTTGCCGAGCCGGAACTTCCGCCGGGCGCGCGGCTGTGCTGTGAACACGAGCTGGCCGTCCCGCACGGCGATGTTCGTCAGCCAGCCATACCCTACCCGACGCGAAAGCGCGATCAGCTTCTGTTCATCCGGGCGCAGGTTGCGCACGCTGGCATCCGTGCCAGGAGCGACCGGCGGCCCGGACCTGGTGCTGTTCCTACTCATGCTTCCGTTCCCTGAATCGCCTGTGTATTGGCCGGTAAACACTGTGGACAAAAAAACAAGCCGCGGTCGCCGCTACCTTCTGCGGTCGGCCCGGATCACCAGCTGCAGCTGCTCGAGGCGGATGCGCATCGCCTCTGCGGACACCTGAAAGCGGACGGCAAACGGCCGGCTAAAATGCTCCAGCAGCACATCGTCGGGGCCGCGTTCGTCATACGGCGAAAGCACGGAGCGCAGCACCGCGCGCAACGTGGCGTACGAACTGCGTTCATCGACCGCGTCGATGCAGAATGGGCTGTCGCCGCCACGAATGTCGCGCCAGACCTGGCGAACGAGCAGCCGCGGCATGAGCAGGCACGATGCAAAGAGGTTCGCTTGGACCTCGATCCGCTGCCGCTCGCG
Source organism: Phycisphaerales bacterium (assembly GCA_022839625.1). GTDB lineage: Bacteria > Planctomycetota > Phycisphaerae > UBA1845 > Fen-1342 > JALHJL01. The sequence goes on along the minus strand of JALHJL010000027.1, from coordinate 78,302 downwards.
GCTGCGCCCGCTGTGCGAAGTGTGCTCGGTTGCCAGCTCCACCAGCGTCGCGCCCTGCAGGTGACGGTGCAGGACCCAATGGCCCACCTCGTGTGCCAACGTGAAGCGGTAGCGCGCTTCCTGCCGTGGGTGCGTGTTCGGGTCGAGATGACCGTCGATGGCGACGCACCGCTCGTTGGTCAGCAGGGCGCCCAACACGCCGGGCCGGCCCAGCCGTTCACGCAAATCGCCGAATTCGAGCTGCAGGCCGAGATGGAGTTCCAGGATCTCGTCGATCGGCACGGGCGGCTCCTTCACCGGTCCGTGCCGGCGCTCGTAGTCCGCCAACAGCGCCATCGCGCGGCGCTCGATTTCGCGTGCCGGCAGGTACGGCACCGTGCGTTCCGTTTTCCCTGATGCCCACGTACTCACGACTCAGGCCTCCGGTTCTCCGCACTGAGCCGTTTCGCCTGCTCCACAAACTCCCGCAGTTGCGCGCGCGTCAAGCCGCGGGCCTCCCGGAGGAAGGCGGCGAGCTCGAGCGGCTGGGAACGGATGATCGCGGGCAGGTCCTGGGGCATGCGGCCGGCGAGGGCGATCAGCGCATCGGCAGGTTCATCCAGGAGCTGCGCCATCCGCTCGACCCGTTCGGCCGTCGGCGGATCGACGTTGCCCTGTTCCACCTGGGACACGTACGTCGGACTGACGCCGACGAGTTGCGCGAAACGCCGTAGCCCGAGCCCTTTGGCCAGTCGCTTCCGGCGAATTACCTCGCCGAAGTGCCGGTCGGGGGCGGCGCGCAGGCCCTGCGCCTGTTGCAGTGGTCGTGTTGCGTGATCCATGTCGCCGAAGCACGCCCGGACGCCCGACGCAGCGGGCGCACGGCATGCGGTTTATGTGCCGGCGGCCCCCATCCTTGGGTGGCGATTCCTTGGCCTGCCGCCGGCAATTCCGGGCTGGCATCGGTCGAACGCCCTTCGACCGATCATAGTGTTAGGGTAATGTTCGGTCCCGCTTGTGTCAAGCGGAAAACGATGAATTTCGCGAGCGACCAGGTGTCCCACTCTTGAAGCGCGGCCATGAACCCATGATCCGGCGGCGAGCGCACGCCCCGCAGTGCACCCTATCACCCTATCCGGAGGTGCGTTCACTCTTGCGGCGAAATGCTGAGCCATCCGCGAGGCACAAAGAAGCCATCGACGAACAGACGATTCACGATACTCCAAATGTCACTCGCCGGTTGACCGCGCACTAGCACGCCGAGTTCGAAGTGCTTCGTCAGCCCCTTCTCCGTAAAGTTGGCGCTTCCGATGTACGCCGCCGCACCATCCACGAGGCAGAACTTGGCGTGGGAGCCTATGACGTCGGAATCCACGAGGTTCGGCCGAGGTTGCGAGATCCGCACCGTCATCGGCCGGCGCTGTTCGGCGAGCTCCGTCGTGTCCAGGTTTGTCAGGCTGCCGCCCATGCTCACTACGTCAATCAGCACGCCACGTCCAGCGGCGCTGCCCAACGCGACGCCGAGCGGACCGCGACACACGGCACTCGCAAGCTGCAGAAACGGAGAAGCGAGAATTACTCGGCTCCGGCTCTCCGCAATTAGCTCGACAAGCACACCAAGCGTCGTCCGCATAGCTGTCGGCACCAGGAGGTCGCGCGGCAACTCGTCCGGCACCGTCACAACGACTTCCACGAGTGCAGCGGTCATGCGGCCGGTTGTCCTACCTGACGGACAAAATCGAAGAAACCCACGCGGACTTGGCCCAACGTTGGATCGCGGCCACCGAACAGGAATTGCCGGCCGAGATTCACGTTGAAGAACCGGCAGCTTGTTTCGGAGGCGTGCGCGCAGGCGTGGCAGGCGCCACCGTCCACGGCACATACGGGGTCGTAGAGGCACCGGCGAGTCCCCGTGACGCGGCCAAGCCAGTCATCGATCGATTGCTCGAATAATGCCGTCAAGGCACCGATCGTCGCCCCGAAAGACTGATTCGAATAGATGGCGAGACTCAGTGCCCTCGGCAGGACGTATTCAGCCAGGCTCGTTGGTTCAAGTCCGCAGAGCAGGCCAGCATGGCGCAGCGCCGCGTGGCTGAGCGTATGGACTAAGCCAAACACCATGCGGGCTTGCGGATGCGTAGCGTCGATGGTCTGTCGCAGATCGACTCCCTGGAACAGGGCGACAAACGACGCTCGCTCAGCTAACACTCGATTCCCCGTCACCTGGACATTGACCGGCATTCCATTGGCGGCGAGCCATTCCAGGACCACGCGGTGATCCAGACGAAGGAGCAGCGCATCGGCTGCGGTCACGTTCACGAACACGGGGAACTTCCCACCAGCATCACGATCGGGCGGGAAGGGATTCACAAAACACTCGTCGGGCTGGTAATCCACGCGGCTGTAGCCATACACCGCGGTCGTGATCGGAAACTCCGTCACCAGCGACAGCTCCGCCAACCCGAGCCGGCCCAGCACATGCTGCTCGTGAGACCCAGGGGAGGATGGCGGCACGCCGTCGATTGAGCGGATCGTCCCGTTTTCCCGCGGTGTAACGGCTTCGAGCATTTCCTGCCCCGCGTTCTCCCAAGCGCCCCACGCCACGCCGGAATCCCGCACCAATTCCGTTGCGATGCCCTGGGGAGTCGAGGCCTGAGCGGCATTCTCCCGACCAGCCTGAAGGACCGATTGCATCCGCTCATATTGTGCAATCTGTTCATCCGACATGCCACTGGCTCTGAGCGCCGCCCTGTCAGCGTCGGAGAGCGCTGCTTGCGCAGGCGAAAAACTCGCACCGGATCCCGCGAAATCTACCAATCGCCCCCGCATGGCCGAAGGCAAATCGAAAAACCGGCCAGCGGCCACAGCCTGCCATCGATCCGTTGCGAGGAATGCCGACATCTCCGCGCCGGGCTGGTTTAGCAGAACGACCTGATGTGGGAAGTAGGTCGCTGCCGCACGGTGCACCATGATCGACATTTGCTTCTTGTCGCCGTCGGGACCAGGCCATGTGCATTGACGACACCAGCCGGCAAACACGCCGGCACGGCTATTGCAGGCGCGACAGATCCACTGAAAACCCGCGATCGTCTCGCTTCCTCGCGTGCTGAGCGCCATATCGCGTGAGTGGTGGCAACGTTCGCACTGCGGCGGCGCAAGCGGCTCTATCGCACCGCACCGATGCACCTTCACGAAGCGCATCTGCCGTAGCGATCGCGGCGTACGGCACTTAGGACAGTCTGAGTCGCGGGGCGGATCGTCTCTACGGACCAGCACATGCCCACATTGAGCCGACTGACACCAGAACACGAGCGGGAACATGCAGGCGTCAACACTGCGCGGCTCCAGGAGCACGAACCTGTCCGACGCCGTTGTCACGTTCTGTAGCACAGGTCGGTACTGCGGCTGCCAAGCGTTAAGCTGTTCCTGAACGGATCGAAGCACAAGCGCAAGGTTGAGATCGCCGCGCGGGAATCCACGCACCCGATGCACCCTCGCAATCGTACCGATCTTCTCGAAATCAAAGGTCCGCTCTGGTAAGTAGCTTAGCAGAACCTGCTGCTTGCCTCTGTTCATGCGCCGCGGCATTGATTACTCTCCCCAGGCAGGCACCACGTCCCCCCACGCAGAGCCATTGCTGTCCAACTCGATCGTGACCTGCTCATCGACCTCGCGAAGACTCCTCATGGGGCTCGGCATGAGCGCTTCCGATACCCATTGCGTCGTCGCGCCGCCGGACACGATTTGGTCTCTGAACATTCCCACTCGACGGCGGATCTCTTCCCGCGTTTCGACAGACCGCGGGTCGGTACCGTTCTTAACCAGGTATGACCGCTCTAGAACATCGATGAAATCGTCGAACCGGAGCGCCCCCTGTGAAATCTGCTTCCGAACGAAATCGATCCGCGTAAACATCCCTGGCCTTGGCTGTCGGTTGGCACGGTCCTGTAGCAGGACGCCCATGAACAGGCCCGGCAGCGTCCGCTGGAGACTGAACTTCGACCAGCGGTTGATAGCGACCGGTTCGACAAGCCGGCCCAGAAACTCGTGGTATTTCACGAAGTACGCGAAGTGGCTTTGATCCCGCTCCCTTGCTGGTTTCATACAGGTGAATACGATGCCGCAGTGGGAACGCCCCACGCGACTCGACGCTTGGATGTACTCTGCGTTTTGCCGCGGCATTCCGAAGAAGAACATGGCGTTCATGCGGTCGATGTCCACGCCGTGACTGATCATGCTGGTCGCCAGGATCAAATTGGGCGCTGGCCGGCCCGGCAAATCACCTCCCTCAAGTCGCTCCAGCGTTCGCGTAACCCTGTCCGTCGTGGTACTGCCCGACAGTTCTTCAATCCGAAACGACTCACAGCCCTCCTGCTCGAGAATCGGCGAGCTATGACTGTCCAAGTCCGTCCGCAGGGCACTCATCTCCCGCGTCGCGGAAAAATAGCACAGGCTCGTGCGACAGGAGTCGATGAGGGCTTGCCAGTCCGGGGTTCCAGGTTCACATCGGCCGCCGTACGGATTTGGTCTGCCGGCCGGCAATCGCCAGAGCCTACACACCTCGCGCTGGTAGGCTTCTAGCAACTCCAACATCGCGTTGTGAATCGTCTTGTTGTGCGGCAACACGCCAAGGTAAAGTCGCTGCGGATACTCCCGTGTCAGCGCGTAGAAGCTGGCGGTTAGCCGCGGACCCGGACCGGGAAATACGCGGGCTGGCCGGCCATAGAGATGCTCGGCTTGGCGCCTAAAGGCTTCGATCGTGGCGGAAGAGGCGATTATCTTAAGTGGAGCCGTTTGGCCGAAATCGCGCAGCAGTTCCTGCACGAAGGTCTCGTAATGGGCGTCAAACGTCCCGAGGCCCTCTTTAAGCAGGTGCAACTCATCCTGCACAAAGAGAGTCGGACCACTGATGCCGGACGGCGCTCCCGCGGTAATGAGCGACGCATCCCGACAGCCATCCTGACAGCACTCCTGACAGCAGTAGCCATGAACGCGGCACTTTCCCGTGACGCGGCCGAATAGCATAGCCATCTTCCGTTGATTCCCGATGCTCGCCAGCTTGTCAATCGTCCCGACGACCACGGAGGGCAGGTACCGAAACAGGTCATTGTCGACTACATGAACAGGCAACTCGCCGCCCGGAAAGGCGCACCCGTGCTCTGTGCATCGATGGATGACCCTCGCGGTCTGTGGCTCGAAGTCGACAACCACGCTCGGCTTTCGGCAAGCGGGACAACGAACCACGGTCTTCCAGCGTTGCCTCGCCTGCGGATCGGTCGCGACGCTCCAAGTCACGTCGGGCGTCGAACCGGACCGGGGAGCAACGAGCTTGTTCGGCGTTGCGCCCTCTCCGGCAAGGTACCCGATTGCGAATCCGTCAACGTTCGCCCCAGAGAGCCGAGAGTCGCCATGCCTTCGCCGTATCAACTCCGCCGCACACACGATATCGGCCGCGCGCTGCGTCTGCTGCAACGTCAACAAGCGGAGTGGAAAACGCGTCCAGACACTCACACCGGCCGTTTTCCCTCTCAGTCGATCCAGGAACAGATGAAACACGATGACGGCGAGGTAGGCCTCCGTCTTACCGCCGCCCGTCGGAAAGTACACGATGTCCACGTGCTCGCGGTCACGCAGGTCCGCCTCGTTCCCAGTTTTGAGTGCAGCAAGTCCTGGAATCTGCGAGACCAGAAAGACGATCTGGAATAGTCTCCATGACGGCTTATGAGGGTTCCCGGCAAAGGCCTGATTAGCGAGGCGGAACGCAAGCTGTACGTCCGCATCGGACCGGATGAGGGCTAGACCGCGGTCAAACCGCGCTATTTCGTCGCGGAACTTGTGACGGTCCTCCGTATACTCGTTCGCGTAGCGAGTCTGCCAGTCTGAAAACGTCGCCCGGTACTCGCCTTCCATCCGGTCCCATTCTGCGTCATACGTGTGCATGGCCGCGCTAATGGCACTCAACGTCCCAACGGGATCACGCACGAGCAACTCGAACGTGGCCGGTGGCTCCGTACTCGTCACAAACCGCGCCTGCTCGAACCACGGCACGTGTGTCGTCACCAAGGCCTCCGCGCCCACCACATCATTGTGCCGTTCGACTCCGCAGTTGAAGCCGCGTCCCCACATGTCGCGGTTGTAGCGGAATCCGCGCGGGATCAGATCAAGCTCAAAAGGCCGCAACAACCCAGCGTCGGCCGCTACTCTCATACGCACGTCGAAGAAGAAGCCCTCGAATTGCCAGTCGTCGGGATCGATGGCAGACCGATTCGTTGCTTCGAGTTCCAGGACGATGTCCGTTCCCGTATCACCAGGCCTAACGGTGGCAGTGACTTCCCAAGCCCATGCTGGCATTGGCAGTTCCGCCATGCCCGCCCAAAAACGGTCATACTCCTCATCGCTCGAGAGCACGTCCCGCGTGACGCCGCGTGCTTGCGTTCCAGACCAGCGGAGGCGGTCCGCACTCTCACCAATCACCGCCTGCGCCCGCCGGAATTCCTCAGTGACCGCGCGATCTAGGTCCGCGGTGTTCGCACCCCACCCGTTCGCGCCGCGGCTCAGCGTGATTCGTCCTGACGCCGAGCAGTTGATCTTTCGGTAGCGGGGGATAAGTCCCCCGGTGTCATCACGATGGCGCGGCCGGCGACCACCGCCGCCATCGCCGTGCCCCTCGGCACCTGCGGCGTTTTCGCCCGAATCGCTCGCCATGCCGGACTCTTGGCCTGTTCCTGTGAGCCCCTGATACACTCGCTGTTGTTCGCGTGTCGGACGGACGCGGTAATAGCACGTCCAGGTGAGCGTGACACGTAGTTCCAGTGCATCACTTCGAGGCGCAAGTCCCGCGTCAAGCCCAAACGCCGCCGGCGCAATCTTATTTAGCACTTCGGCGGGGAGCCGCTGGGGCGCAGCCTGGGCTGCCCCTGGCGGGGCTGGCCGCAAACACCCGATGAAGTACGTGTCGCGAGGCGGGTTGTGAGTGCATTCACTGTCTAGCCGTCCTGCCGCACCATCGCAGACCCTGCCAGCCAAATGCCGTGCGAGGTAAACTTCCTCCGCCTGGAGTTCAGCTGCCGACATTGTCATGACGCCGCCCTTCTAAAATGCCCGATGTGTGATCGCAGGAACGGACCATGAACCTGTGAAACCGCCGCGATTCGTCCTCTTACCAGGGAATGCTTGAAATCGTCAATCGTAAGCCCTAGATCGGCGTCGACGATCGCTTGCGCCCCGGAGAGTACCGCCGCACCCGCGTCCTCTGACTCCAACCAACGGTTTAGTCGGTTTGACAGGCTCCTGTGCAACCCGGCAAGCCGGCCGGCCGCATTCCCGATTTCGCGGGGGTATTGCTTGGCGACAGCGATGTCCAGGACCTCGCCCAAGCGGCGGATGTCCTGCCAATCGCTCGGCGCCAGCGTGACGCCAAGCACCCAACCGCGCACCGATGCCGACGTAGTAATCGAGCTGCCCTGCTTGCGAAGCGCGGTCAGCACGCTCTCGAACGTCGCGCCTGACTGGCGCTTCGCGTCAACAAACGCCCGCCGCAGGTCTTGATGCCACCGGTCGACGAGCTGGAGCCAGGGCGCGATCGTGGCGTGCGAGTGCACCCGCGACACTAGCAGGTCGTACACGCCGCGGCGATGCTCGCCGTGCACAAGCAGGATTTCCTCACCGACGCGCAGTGAACGCGAGTACCGCGGCTCAACTCTCACGCCATCAGAGGTGCGTCCAATGACATTGACATAGTCATCGAGTGGTAGTAGGATCTGACCGCCATCGTCGAATGCCACTCGGAGGGCCTCCTCAATCCACTCGTCTTCAACCGGCGATGCCCCCATGTCCGTCCCCTCAGTCTGTGAGATGGCTGCCGATTCATCACCTGCATCTTCCTCGACATCGTGCGCGGCAAAAAGCGCTCGAATCGCGTCTGCAGCATCGGGCCTTTTCCAAAGCGCGAGACCAGAAGCCGCGGCTTGCAGACCAGTGCCAAGCTGCATGTTGTCCGGCTTCACCATCCGAGCCGTCCCGACATGCACCCTGTCAGGGAGCGCCGCCGCTCCCCTAGACAGCCGGAGCGGTGAGGCACCCTCGCATCCTCCGCAAAGCCCCACGGACCACTCGGCGGCTCTGCGGCGGAGTGCGTCTTCTAGGTGTGGCCACAGGACTGCGTTAATCTCACCATGCTGCAGCGCAGCTTCGATTCGCCACTCCGAGGCTCGACTCGGCAACCCGATTAACGTGACCTGGTCACCCTGGGACACGCCGGTGCCGCGCGAGAAATCAGATAACGCCGATAGTGATACGCCGAGGTCTCGGAGATCGTGCTCCGAAATATTGAACTTGCTGAGCATTGCAAAGCGAAACAGATCCCGGTGCGCGCGACTCTGAAATACGAATACAGAGGGAGTCGTCGCCTCTACGGCGAGATTGGCTGCTGCAAGCCAAAGTGGCGAGTCTCCCTCGTCCCGCAGCATCCGATCTGCCGCTGACAGGCGTTCATATGCAACGCCTAAGTCCGCCCGAAGCGACGCATCATCAACGACCGCCTGGATGAAGCGTTCGAGTGTGGCCTTCAACCGGCTGAGCGACGGCATGCCCCAGTAGTTGACACATTCCGCGTCATACAAGTCTGGCGGCACCGGGAGCGACTCGAGGAGCCGCAGGTATCGCCACGCCACCGAGAGCGCGTCCCGAGCCAACTGCCCTTGCGTGCGCCCTGCGTGCTGCACCAACCGCAAATAGCACTCAGCTAACTGCTCGGACAACGCAATGGCGCCCTGCCCGTCGAGGATCATCGGCGTGACGTGCACCCTCCCGAGGCGGCGAGTCAGGTCGTCGAGTGCATCGATCCTTGGCTCCGCTCCCGCTACCTTTGGCCAGCGATACACGCACGCACCGTGCGCTCGCCACAGTGTCGCGATCGGCGACAAGTGCAATTCCGTCCATCCGATGACCGGAACGCCTGCACCTTTCGCGGCGCCAAGCAGCGCGGGTAACCATGACGGTGGAGTTCTCCGCCCGCAATCCACGGCAATCCAGCGCGGCCGCAGCGCCCGTATAACCCGGTCCGGCTGCGCCGGCGAGAGAATCGTCGTTACGACGGGCAGCGAGCTTTCCGGTCCCACTCGCTGCAACTGGCTGTCTCCGCGGCCGAACTCTTGTGTGAACATCCCGCTGAGCGCCGTCTGCCCGACGCGCACCGACGCGAACTCATCGCGGATTGCAGCGTTCGTGCCAACGTACAAAATACGGCCGCGCCCAGACGCTCCGCCCATGCGCGATACTGAATCGCACACGATACCGGCGGCAAGCGCAAGCGGTACCCGCCGCTCGTTCGAGTCAGGCCACACCAATAACAAGGACGATCGCGCTGCAATACACTCGCAGATCAGCCGGATCGAAAAATCGTCGACGATATCGCAACTGCCTGCCGCCGAGCTCGCATAGCGTAGCCGTCCACCACGCACCAACTGCGCAAAGGTAGCCTGTTGAGTGATCGCCAGTTCGTCAAATGCTCTGGTGATTTCAGCGGAGGATGGCAGCATGTCTCTTCCCCGCTGGGGCACACGCGAGACCCGAGAGCATCGATTGCGCCACGGACTGTTCAAACTCCGACCACGTGAAGACGCGGTAATCCCACGGCGACCGCAAATGGATGACGGTATCCGGTCGCAGTTCGTGGATGAAGTCAGCCCAACTGGCGGCTGCCAAGAGCACGGTGACACGAAGCCGCTTGGCGCAACGTCGTAGGTTGCGCGCGACGATGCTAGCCGTTAGGGGGTCGAGAGTGGCACAGAACTCGTCGGCGATCCAGACATCCGCGTTGGACGCGATGAGCTTGGCCATCATCGCACGATACCGCTGCCCGTTGCTCAACTCACCGAAGCGCTTCAAGTACAGGTGCGCTTCGGCCAATCCAGATACGTTGAGGGCATACAGTGACTCGTCAAATGAGCAACCACCGAGCGCGTCGATAAGCGGCTTCTCGTTCCCTAGCGCCTGCAGCACGCTGACGTCCAGAGACGGGCGTACCCACAGACGACCACTGAGACCGGTCGGTCGGTGCCCGGCACAAATGAGCTTCCGCTGCAGGAGCGACAGCAGAGTCGTCTTGCCGGCGCCGGACGGGCCGCAAATGAGCACGATCTCGCCGCGTGCTATCTTAAAGCTGAGGTTGGCAAAGAGCGTGCTATACAGCATGTCATTGTCGATCCCGAAGGCCTCCTGAACGCGACGCGTCGATCGTGTGCGCCGAATGCTCGCAGATAGCTTGAAACTGCATCCAGTCGCGTTCACAATCCGCTGCGATGCGATGCCATGCGAAGCCGGTGCGAACGTTGGGCAGGATTGGGGAAGTGACAGCGCTTCGATTCGCTTCTTGACGAATTCCTCGGCTGCCTGAGTCAGCCCCATCAGGAACGTCGGCTTGGGCAGACGGAAGACTTTGTGCAGCATGGTCCAATCACGGTCGGGAAGGCGATGCGGATCACGCAACAGAAGTTCCATCAGCGAGTCACGGCCGAGTCCATTCCGCTTCGCCACGCGGTTTAGCTGCATGGCGTACGAGACTTGGAGGTCAACGATTCCCGCCGATTCTTCGTGCAGGATTTCCCGTCGCCGCACCCGGCCTAGGTTCCGCAGCACGTAGGCCATGTCCTTCGTTAGGCGGTCGAGATTCCCTTCCGTGAGCCCGATGTAATGCATGCCGGCGCGTTCGACGAATGGAACATACCGCAGCATGTCCGCTGTGATTTCAAGGAAGAGCGGCTTTAGTCCTCCGACGTTCCAGTGCTCCCGGGCGTAGGCAGCCGCATGTCGGACCAGCAGACTCGCCAACCCGAGTCCGCGGAATTCAGGCGACACCACGGTGCGCGCGATGCGAACGACGAGGTTCGTGTATTGGCGAACCGTCTCCTTGGTCCAATCGCTCCAACCGATGCCGCTCTCAGGGTCCGTAAACAACGCGCTGAGCACGGTCGCGCGCGGCTTGTTCATCAGGAACGCGGTCGCCAGTTCGATATATCCGAGCACGGTGGGCAGCAGCGGATCGTGACACACCAGAATAAGCGGCGATCGTCGGCCATGCAGGTCTTTACCACGGTAGTGATACTGGGAGAGTTGTGCGTATCCGCGCCGCTCGTCCTCGGTCTCGATCTCTTTGACCGTAACGGAGACGCGCCGTTGGCCAACATCGATGTGATCAACCGCATGATACGCCGGCAGCAGCGTTGCGCTACCATTCCGGCATCGCACATGCGCGTCCTTCGCGCCGCGATAGACGACGTCGTCGCCCGGACCCAAGCACGCGAAACGATGAGTCTGAACTCGACGGTCGTTCGCCAGCCGGAAGCGCTTTGAGAGCTCATCGAATTGGACGGACCTGACCCGCATTATTCGTTACCCAGGCTCTCCCGGTCAGCCGGCGGCAGCTCGAACTCCTGCATCTACCCGGACTTGCACCAGGATACCATTATCCGGCGTTTTTCGCATTATGACACAACGCCGAATCCGGCGGAACGACGGCGAGTCTCGTGCTGGCGGCCGATCGCCAGATCATCTGGACCGATCCGAACCAGCGACAGCAGAACGAGCCTGCCACGCTCGGCGTTGCGCGGTCCAGCTTATCGCGCCGGCCGTCTGTCGAAGGTGACGCTCGCAGGACCGAGAACGCCCTGTCGTAAGTGTCGGCAGAAACAAGAGTTGTTCTTGGATCTCTGGCGCGAGGTGGTTCAGGTTCATGATCTGGGTCATCCGCGGCTGCGTCACGTGGGCCAAGCGGGCCAGCTCCGACTGGTCGCGGACCTTTCCCTCCCGGAGGAGCCGGTCGAAGTGGATGGCCAACGCCATCAGGCGCGAGATCCGGGGCACCCGGCCCGCGGGCGGGGCCGAGTTGTCCGAGGCCGCAACGATCGCTCGAGACCGATCGGGTCGCCGAGTGATCCGCACCTTCCGCGTGGTCGAGATCACGCCGCCTCCTCGGCGCCCGCAGGCGCTCCCTCAGCAAGCCCCTTAATTCCTGCGACGTGGAACGCGATCGCGATGGTCCCGTCCGCCGCGTCGAAGTCGACCCGGCGAACAAGCAGTTGCAGGATGCGCGCTTGTTCACGCGGGCTCAGGGCGGTCCAGACGTTCTCGAAATCTGCGAACGCCGCCGTCACGTCCGAGGCGTCCACCCGCTCCGCTTCTAGTTCGGCCAGGCGAGCGTTGATCTCGGTCACACGCCGCTCGGCGGCACCCACCTGGTTGTTGAGGTCCAGCATGCGCGTGGAAGCGTCGCGGTCCGCCGCAGCCCGGCGAATATCAGCCTGCAACCTCGTCATCCCGCGTTCGAGCGTCCGGCGCTCCCCGTTGAGCCGTGCCACCGCCGAGTCCACCTGCTTGCGCGCCTCCTCGAGGGTGTCGCCCAGGAGCGCGGGGTCGCGGCCGATGCACCGAATCTGATCGACGACGGCGTTCTCGATCTCGACCGCCGGCAGCGAGTCGGTTGCGCAAGCCTGCCGGCCGCGCTTGGTCACGGTCGTGCAGGTGTAGTAGCGGTACCGTCGGTTCCCTCGCGATGTGAACGTGTGCGACATGGCACGGCCGCAGGCTTTGCAGTACAGCAGGCCGCGGAGCAACGCCCCGTGGCGATTGCGATGCTCGACCGTGCCGTTCCGCCCGTTGCGCTGAAGCTGCTGTTGCACGCGGGCAAACAGATCGTCGGGCACGATCGGCTCGTGCTCGCCGGCGTACACGTCACCCTTGTGCTGGACCTTGCCGACGTACAGGACGTTGGTCAGCACGTTGTAGAGCCGGCATTTGTCGAACGGCAGCCCGCCGCGCGTACGGCCGTCGCGGGTCTTCCAGGCCTTGTTGCGCCAGTCCCGGCGCTCCAGCTCGGCCACGACCGGCAGGAGGGAGCCGAGTTCGAGGTACAGCTCGAAGATTTGGCACACCCGCGAGGCCTCGTCGGGATTGATCACAAGCCGCGGGCCGCCGCCGGATCGGTCGACGTCGTACCCGAGGATCGGCGTGCCGCCCGTCCACTTTCCGCGTTGCCGCGACGCGGCGATCTTGTCCCGGATGCGCTCGCCGATGATCTCGCGTTCGAACTGGGCGAGGCTGAGCAGGATGTTGAGCGTCAGCCGGCCCATCGAGCTGGTGGTGTTGAACGCCTGCGTCACGCTAACGAGCGAAACGTCGTGGGTTTCGAACGTCTCCATCAGCTTCGCGAAGTCCATCAATGACCGGCTGACGCGATCGATCTTGTAGCAGACCACGCAATCGACCTTCCCGGCGTCGATGTCGGCAAGCAGCCGCTGGAGCCCCGGACGCTCCATGTTCCCGCCGGTGAAACCGCCGTCGTCGTACCGGTCCGGCAGGCAGACCCAGCCCTCCGCCTTCTGGCTGGCGATGTACGCCTCGGCCGCCTCACGTTGGGCATCGAGCGAGTTGAAATCCTGCTGGAGCCCTTCGTCGCTGCTTTTTCGCGTGTAAATCGCGCAACGCGTCTTGGACGGCGCGGCGGGTGGCTTCTGGCCGTTGGCGGTGCGGCGGCTCACGGCTGGCCCTCGATCTGGAAGAAGCGGAAGCCGTTCATGTGCGAGCCGGTGATCGCCTTCGCCACGGCGGAGAGCGACTTGTAGCGCTCGCCGTCGTACTCGAAGCCGTCGGGCAGGACGATCACGCTGATGGTCCGGCCCTTGTAGGGCCGCGTAAGCGCCGTGCCGGCGGGCGGCAAGCGGCGATCGGTGGCCGGCGCGGGCGGCGCCGCCACGGACGTGGCGGTCCCGTTGGCGACTCTGGGCGGCGTGACGCGGACGTCGGCCACGTTGGCGAGTTCCTCGGCCCGGCGTAGCGCCCGTTCGCTCAGCCCGCCCTCCGCGTTGGCCTGCAGCCGCCAGGCGATTCGGCGGATCAGATACTGCTTGTGGCGGCTGCGGACGGGCTCTCCAAACACCTCGACGTACCGTTGCTGCAACTGCCCGACCGTCATGTGCTGGAGAGCGGCGAGCTCCTTGGTGATGTTCATGCTTCGTCTCCGTCGTCCCGGGGAGTTAACCCGCGGGTACCCACACTGAGCCTCGTTTCGCCGGGAAGCTCAAGGCGAGTTTCGCCGGAAACCGCAGATTTCTCGGTGTCGATAATGCCGGCGGATTTGGCGCGCCGGCGCCAGCGGATGACGCCGCGGGCGAGGATCGATGCGACTTGACGGCGGCGCTCGGTGGGCGAGATGGCGGATGCGTTCGGCAGCATGAGCGGGCTCCGAGAGGGCCTGCTGGTTACATACGCCGCACGGAGCGAGCGTGCTGAAGACCGCCTGCGCGAGACCTGCAGGCAGTACCGGTTCGGCGTAGTTTCTTGGTTACAATTCCCGGGGAACGAGAGCGAAAGCGGTCTTCGAGGCCTCGAATCGTGGAAGGGTGCGTGAATGCCTGATGACGCATCGACGACAATCTTCGCGGACGAATGCGGTTACACCGGCCGAGCCCTTCTCGATATAGAACAGCCCGTGTTTGTGCTCGCGACCTTGAGACTCACGGAGCCTCAGGCCCACCGTCTCAAGCGGCACTTCTTTGCTGGCCATCGCGGGGTCGAACTGAAGCACACGAAGCTTGCGCGCCACCAAAGCGGGCGCGTCAGGATCTTGAGTTTCATGCGCTGGCTGGGCGCCAACCAACATGTCGTTGGCCTGACATACGTGCACAAGGAATTCGCTCTGGTTGCGAAGATGGTAGACTGGATTCTGGAACCTTCGTTCCGACTGGCGGGGCTTGACCTCTACGAGCGCGGGGCGAACATCGCGTTCGCGAATTTGACGTTCATCATCGTCAGGTCCGTGGCCGGTCCCGCCTACTTGCGTGAGCTACTCAGTTCGTTCCACGAACTGACCCAGCACCCCGACATTACCCGGCTTCAGAACTACGTCGATGTCCTGAACACCTATGACGAGCCGGAGCCGCTGGACCAGGTCCTGGGTTACTACCGCTCCGCAGTAGCTCATCTCGGCCTACGAGTCCTCGATATCCTAGACCCATCGTGCCTCGACCTGATGTGGTCCTATGCGCTCGGGGTGATGGCAAATTGGTCGAAGCGCGGCGCTGCACCATTTCGGCTGATTCAGGACCAGTCTTCCGAGATGGCGCGAGAGAAGGACCTGTGGGATGCTGTTACGGACCCTCATGCACCACAGCAGCTCGTGGGTTGGGATCGACGTACGATTCAGTACCCCATCGGGATCACGTCAACGGTGTTGGGTTCATCGCATGATTGGGTCGGTCTTCAATTGGCCGACATCGTCGCCGGTGCGATCACACGGACCATGCGGGCCTCACCACTAGTGGCGCCGTCAGATGACCCGTACGCTGCCGAGCTGCTTCACGCAATCGGCGAGTGGTCTTGCGCCGGACACTTATGGCCGTCGCCGGAGATTGATCCTGAGGAACTCGGGACCGTTGGCCCGACCTACGCCGACCCCATTGCGCATGTCGCAGCGGTTAGGCGACAACTCGAAGGCCGTGAGTGATGCGGGGGGCATTATCCCAGCAGCATGTCCATGTCACCGGACAAAGCCACCCCAGCCAACCACCTGTTCTGGCGTCCTCCGGCCAGCGCGAAACTGCATGACCCGCCCGCCAGTTTTTCGATGCTCGTCGTCGGGTTAACGGCTTGAGACATAACCCGAGACAGTTTTGTTCGATGGTCGCGCTGGGTTATGTCGCGCGCGACGTGTCTCGCGTCCGGCGGGTTATGAAGCGCGTTAACCCCGCGGTCGGCACGGTCGAGAGACTCAGAGACTTCCGCCCGCCGAGCCCCGGCGGTCGCCGGCGGAGGCCCGCCCGTGAGCGCACGGCGACCGTCGGGAGAGACCGGCGGTGGTCCGGCGTCATCGCTAAGTCGTTGCGGAAACACGCGATAGAAACGACAACGCCCGGGCGTCTCTGTCCGGGCGTTGGGTCATAAATCCTGGGTCGCATCGTTTCGATACGACGTTTCAAGTAGCGGGGGCACGCCACTCGGTTCGCCCACGACACCGGAAACACCGCGTTTCCTGCGGAGAAACAGCCCCAGCAAGCGACCGCCGGCTGATCCTCCCGTTCCGGTGGGATACACACGGCATCACGGACGAAGGTGAGGCGCTGGCGGTGGCCGTCGGCGGCGGTCGGGAGGGCACGAGGTGAGGCGACTCGCCGCCCAAGCTGAAGCGCTTTGCCGTGCCGTCGCGCCCGACGTGGCCGGTGGCCCGCTGTATGTCATCCCGCACGCGGACCTGCCGTCGGAACTACGGATGTCCGACGGACTGGAAGGCTTCACCACGCGGTACCTGGACTTGATTCTGCGACCGACCCTGGAGCAGCTCGGCCGTTGGCGCGGCCGCGGGCCGGCGATGGTGGTTAATCCCGAAGCGATCGCGTCCGACTTGGCCGAGCGAGGCCGGCCCGCCCGCCGGCGCTGCTTCGCACCGACTTTCCTGGGCGACGTGCTGCACGAGCTGGCGCACATCCTCGATGCCGGAATGATCGGCGAACCCGAACCGCCGGCCAACTTGGTCACCTTCGCCGCCCTGGCTCTCAAAGCGGAACTGGACGGTGTGACCGCACCGACGAACGGTCCGAGCGCAACGATACCGTGGCGATGTCACGAAGCCGCATTCATCCGCATTGCGCTGCACCTCGCCCATCGCGCCCGGGCGTTCGGTACGTGGCTCCAATCCGAGGATGTGTTCGACGCCGTCGAGTACGACCTGTCGCCCACGCGGCGCTATGCCGAAGCTCTCGGCGACGAGCCTGCCCGGCTGGCTGGCTGCCCGTTCGCCAACATCCAAGCAATGCCGCAGCCGGCGGCATTCGCGGAACTGTGGCAGGCCGACGTGCTGCGCTGGAAGTCGCACACGCCAGCTACAGAAGAGCTTTCGAGGACGCTTGCAGCGTGCGAGCGTCACATCTTCATCCCCAAAGCGGCGCAGGAGGCGCCGGAAGGGAGGCATGGAAGCCTATGTTGACCGAACTGTTGAGCGAACTGGAGACGCGGAAGAAGGGCCGGGAAGCCGACTTCTGGGCAACCGCCCGCAAGCTGGCTGCCGGCGAGAAGGTCGCGCCCGCCGCGGTCGAGCGGCTGCTGGCCGACAGCGGCCGGACGCCTGCGGACCTGAAGGCGGCGGTCGAGTTGATGCAGCAGCGGCGGCAATGGTCCGACGTTGTGGCCGGCACGGCCGCACTGGAGCAGGAACGGACGGCGATGCACGAGCGGATCGCCGCGGAGGACCGCAAGCTGGCGCAAGCCGAGCAGGCCCACGCCGACGCCACGCTACCGCTGCAAGCACGGCTGCAAGCGATTCAGGCCGCGTTGCGTGAGGCGGGCGATGCCCGCCGGCGGCTTATGGACACGTGCCCGTACGCCGACCTGAAGGCCGAGCTGGGGGACGTAGTGCGGCGGATCGCTGAGCTGCGGACCCGTGTGTTCGAGCTGCACCGGACGGCGCGCGAGTGCGAAACGAAGGCCAAGAGCGACCTGACGCAGGCACAGTGCGACGGCGGGCGGTTCGAGGCGATCTGGCGCGAGCGGGCGGAGCGCAATCACCGGGCGGCCGAGCAGGCCAAGGCCGAGCTTCCGGGCCTTGAGCGCGAGATCGCGAAGCTGGAGCATGATGAGGCTGCGCTGCGCGAGCAGATGGTCAACCCGTAACGATCGGCCGCGAACGGCCCGCCTACGCAGTGCTCGCCGCTGCTGCCGACGCCGGCGGGATTCCATCGCGCAGACTCGCCGTGGTGGATTCCGCTGGCATCGGCGCGCCCGCGGGGACTTCGGCCCCTTGGCCAGGCCGGGCGTACGAACCGCGCCCTTGCTGGCCCGCCCCGCCCCTTGGAGGTCCGACCCGGTTTGTCGGACCCACCGGGCATGATGGCGGGAAACTGGCGTCTACGTTCCGGGCGTCGATGGCCTCTGACGCCGCGAGCGACACAGCGATTGACAGCAGCCTCTAACAACTATCAAATTCACCACGTCTCTTGGCGGTGGCCGGGGGCATGTCCTCCAGCGCCCGAGCGGCGGCAGGCGGCAGATGGACAAACGCAGCGACAGCGTGCTGACGATCGACGAGCTTTCAGCCTATCTGAAGGTTGCGAAGTCCACGCTCTACAAGCTCGCCCAGGAGGGCAAGCTCCCCGGCCAGAAGGTGGGGCGGCACTGGCGGTTCCACAAGACGGTGATAGACCGCTGGCTTGGCGACAAGAGGGCGAAGTGATAATGGCACAGGCGGCGACCACGACCGCAAGACCGGTAGCAGCGTGTAGGTAGGACGCGATGCCAAGACAGGTCATCATCGAAAATCCGGTCATCAACTCGCCGTTCGACGAGCCGCGGCGGCATTTCCACTTCGATGAAGAGGGCATCACCGACATCATCGTGGACAAGCGCCGCGAGAGCGGCTACTTCGTCCCGATCGCCCAGCCCCGCAAGAAGCCGGGCGGCACGAAGCAACTTATCTTTGACACGGAGTGGACGGCCGACCGAATCGAACCGAACCGGATGGTCAACGCCATCCGTCAGAAGATTAAGCTCTGGCGCGAAGGCCGCTACACCAGTGACGTAACCTCGATCACGGCCCGACTGCTTCAGCACTGGAGCAACCCCGAGCGCTCCCGCCGGCTGTTCTTCTGCCAGATCGAGGCCCTGGAGACGCTCATCTACATCGCGGAGGTCGCCAAGAAGTACGGCGACAACTGGATTGAGAATGACATCCGCGCGGCGAACGAGGACGCTAACCCCGGCCTGTTCCGCATCGCGTCCAAGATGGCCACGGGCAGCGGCAAGACCGTGGTCATGGCGATGCTCATCGCTTGGCAGACGCTCAACAAGATCGCCAACCCCCAGGACGCCCGCTTTACCGACAGCTTCCTGATCGTCACGCCGGGCATCACCATCCGCGACCGCCTGCGGGTACTGCTACCCAGCGACCCCGGCAACTACTATCGGGCGCTGGACATCGTCCCGGCCGACCTGATGGATCAGCTTGGCCAGGCCAAGATCGTCATCACCAACTTCCACGCCTTCAAGCGCCGCGAGAAGGTCAAGGCCGGCAAACTCACCAAGGACATTCTCAACGGCAACAACGCCGCGAGCGGCTCGGCTTTCACCGAGTCCGAAGGCGAGATGGTTCGCCGCGTCTGCCGCGGTCTGGGCCACAAGCGCAACGTGATCGTCATCAATGATGAGGCGCATCACTGCTACCGCCATCGCGCCGGCGGCGTCGAAGAGCAACTCACCGGCGACGACCGCAAGGAAGCCGAGAAACGAGACGAAGCCGCCCGCATATGGATCAGCGGCCTGGAGGCCGTCCAGCGGAAGCTCGGCATCAAGGCGGTCTACGACCTGTCGGCCACGCCGTTCTTCCTGCGCGGCAGCGGCTATCCCGAAGGCACGCTCTTTCCGTGGGTCGTCTCAGACTTCTCGCTCATCGACGCCATCGAGTGCGGCATCGTCAAGGTGCCGCGCGTCCCGGTGTCCGACGATGCGATGGACAGCGACCTGCCCACGTACCGCAACATCTGGTATCGCATCCGCGACGATCTGCCGAAGAAGGGCCGCGGCACGGCGGCGGTGTCCGGCGAACCGAAGCTCCCCGTCGTCCTGGAAGGCGCCCTCCAGAGCCTCTACGCGAACTATGAGAAGTGCTTCGACCGCTGGGAGCAGAACGCCGAAGCCCGCGCCGCCGGCCTGACGCCGCCGGTCTTCATCGTCGTCTGCAACAACACCAACGTCTCGAAGATGGTCTTCGACTACATCGCCGGCTGGGAGAAGCAGCTTCCCGACGAAACCACCGTCGCCGTCCCCGGCCGCTTGGCCCTGTTCAGCAACGTGGACGGCGGGCGCTTCATCAACCGCCCCAACACGATCCTCGTGGACAGCGAGCAGCTCGAATCCGGCGAGGCGATGAGCGACGAGTTCAAGAAGATCGCTGCCGCCGAGATTGCCGAGTTCAAGGCCGAGTACCGCCAGCGCTTCCCCGACCGCGACGTGGAGAAGCTTACCGACGAAGACCTGCTCCGCGAAGTGATGAACACCATCGGCAAGCCCGGGAGGCTCGGCGAGCACGTCCGCTGCGTCGTGTCCGTCTCCATGCTTACTGAGGGTTGGGATGCCAACACCGTGACCCATATTCTTGGCGTGCGCGCCTTCGGTACGCAACTTCTTTGCGAGCAGGTTGTCGGGCGCGGCCTGCGGCGGATGAGCTATAGCGCGGTGCCGCAGACGATCGAACTGCCCGGCCAGCGCGGCACGCGCACCTTCGACGCCTTCCCCGTCGAATACGCCGAGGTCTACGGCGTGCCGTTCTCGTTCATCCCGTGCAGCGGCTCGACAACCGACCCCAAGCCCGGCCCGATTCCCACGCGCGTCCGCGCCCTGGAAGAGCGCATCGCCTGCGAGATCACCTTCCCGCGCATCGACGGCTACCGCTACGAACTGCCGGCCGAGCGGCTGACCGCCAAGTTCACTGCTGACGCGAAGATGGCCCTGACCACCGCCGACGTGCCCACCACGGTCGAGTGCGATCCTATCGTCGGCCAGCGGGCGATCCACACCCTCGACGACCTGAAGGCCCGCCGCGAGCAGGAAGTCGTCTTCGTCATCGCCCGCCGCGTCCTGGAGCAGTACTTCCGCGACGATGACGGCAACCCGAAGGTGTGGGTCTTCCCGGACCTTGTGGCCATCACCCGCCGCTGGCTGGCCGAGTGTCTTACGCTCAAGGACAACACCTTCCCCCAGCTTCTGCTGCTGGTCGAGAACAGCCACCAGGCCGCCGACCGCATCTACCAGGCCGTCGTCGCCGCGGACGAGGGGCAGAAGCGCCTGCTGCCCATCCCTAAGCCCTATGACGCCGTCGGCAGCACGCGCTACGTGGACTTCGACACCACGCGCCCGGTCTACCGCACCGACCCGCGCAAGTGCCACGTCTCCCACGTCGTGGCCGACACGGAGAGCTGGGAGCAGAAGATGGCCCAGGCGCTGGAGGAAATGCCCGAGGTCCGCTGCTATGTCAAGAACCACAACCTGGGCTTCCTGATCCCCTACACCATCAGCGGCGACCAGCGGAACTACGTGCCCGACTTCCTGGTCCGCGTCGATGACGGCCGCGGCGCCAGCGACCCGCTCAATCTGATCGTCGAGGTGAGCGGCGAGCGCGACGCCGACAAGGCCGCGAAGGTCGCTACCGTCCGCAACCTGTGGGTCCCCGCCGTCAACAACGCCGCCACCTGGGGCCGGTGGGACTTCATCGAGATCGCTAACCCGTGGGACGCCAAGAACACTATTCGCGCCCACCTTGACGGCGTACGTCGCGAAGAGAGCTCATCATGCTAACGCGATTGCGAGTCCGCAATTTCAAGCGACTTGACGAGCTGGACATCAACCTGACTCGCTCGGTTGTGTTCATCGGGCCGAACAACTCCGGCAAGACAACCGCACTACAAGCACTCACACTCTGGGAACTTGGCCTGCGCCAATGGTTGGCCAAGCGGGGCGGAAAGGCGGTCGCGGGCAAGCGGCCGGGCGTCGCCATCAACCGGCGCGACTTGATCTCGATCCCCGTGCCCAGTGCCAATCTGCTGTGGCACGGCCTGCACGTGCGGAGCGTCAAGAGCACAAATGGCAAGACCGAAAGTACGCGGAACATCCGGATCGACGTGATTGTGGACGGCGTCTCGGACGGAAACAAATGGTCTTGTGGCTTGGAGTTCGACTACACCAACGAGGAATCTTTCGTCTGTCGGCCCATTCGACAGCACGGATTCGACGGAACGCCCGTGCAGCAGGCGCAGTTCACGAGCATCCCGGATGCCGCCGCCGCGGTAAAGGTCGCCTATCTGCCGCCCATGTCGGGGCTCGCGGCGACCGAACCCAAGTGGGAGCCGGGCCGCGTGAACGTGTTGCTGGGCGAGGGACAGACCGCCCAGGTCCTGCGAAATCTCTGCTACTTCATCTACGAGAAGGACGCAGACCACGCCACGTGGAACCGTCTCAGCGACCATATCCGCAATCTGTTCGGCGTCCGCCTCATGCCGCCGCAGCATGTGACCGAGCGCGGCGAGATCACGATGGAGTACGAGGAACGTCACGCCGTGCGGCTCGATCTGTCCGCGTCGGGGCGCGGCCTCCAGCAGACCCTGCTGCTGCTGGCGCACCTCTATGCCAACCCGAAGACCGTCCTGCTGCTCGACGAGCCCGACGCCCACCTGGAAATCCTCCGGCAGCGGCAGATCTATCAGATTCTGACCGAGACGGCTGAGCAACAAGGCGCCCAGGTCATAGCCGCCAGCCACTCGGAAGTGGTCCTGAACGAGGCCGCCACCCGGGGCCAGGTCATCGCCTTCGTGGGTCGCCCGCACACTCTGACCGACCGCGGCAGCCAGGTGCTCAAGGCCCTGACCGATATCGGCTTCGACCAGTACTATCAGGCGGAGCAGACTGGATGGGTGCTATATCTGGAAGATGCCACTGATCTGGCCATCCTGCGGGAGTTCGCCAGGCTTCTGGATCACCCCGCCAAGGAGAAATTGGAACGTCCGTTTGTCAGCTATGTCGCCACTAATCTCCCTCAGAAGGCGCGCGACCAGTTCTTTGGCTTGCGCGAAGCGAAGCAAGACCTCCTGGGGATTGCCATTTTCGACCGCCTCGATAAGGAGCTTCAGAAGAACACGCCATTGACGGAACTGATGTGGTCGTGCCGGGAAATCGAAAACTACTTCTGCTCCGAGCAGGTGCTCATGGCCTTCGCCAGGGGCGATCAGCCCAATGACCTGTTCTCCCTGGCGGATAGCGCGCGACGCGAGCAGGCCATGCGCGAGTCGATTCAGGCGGTGTCCGAGGCGCTGCGGACCCTTGGCAAGCCCGACCCCTGGTCGGCCGACATCAAGGCCTCGGACGAGTTCCTTGATCCGCTGTTCAAGGACTTCTCCGAGCGGCTGAAGCTGCCGCTGGTACTGCGAAAGAGCGAGTACTGGACCCTGGTCAAGTTTGCCGCGAGGGACGACGTGGATGCTGAGGTGTCTCGAATGCTGGATGCCATCGTGCAGGTCGCGCACCAGGCCAAGGCAGAGGAGCGGTAACATGGCCAAACCCCGCAAGAAGACCACCAGCGCCCCCGGCGGCAGGAGCGTCGCGGCCGTCCGGCACAAGGACAAGCGCAAGAACATCCCCACCGAGGAGCTGCGCGATTTCGTCCGTGAGGAGGAGCAGCAGCCGCGGAAGGTGCTCTACCCGCGCGACCCGGACCTCGACCCGCAACTCGTCTGGAAGGGCAAGGACGAGCAGGACGCCGCGCCGCTCGAAGTGCCGGCGGTGCCCGTCTACATCCAGGAGAAAATCCACCCCCAGGCCATCATTGAGGACTTCAAGGCCACCGCCGCGAGGGCCGGTCCGGCCGAAGCGCAGCTCGACATGTTCGCCGACTTCAACGGCCTGCCGGCCGACTTCGCCGACCGCGTGGACTTCTACCACCACGAGGGCAACTGGTCTAACCGCCTGATCCTGGGTGACTCGCTGCTGGTGATGACCAGCCTGGCCGAGAAGGAATGACCAGCCTGGCCGAGAAGGAAGCCCTCAAGGGCCAGGTCCAGATGATCTACATCGACCCGCCCTACGGCATCAAGTTCGGCTCCAACTGGCAGGTCTCGACGCGCAAGCGCGACGTCCGCGACGGCAAGGCCGAAGACGTGGTCCGGCAGCCCGAGCAGGTCAAGGCCTTCCGCGACACGTGGCAGCTCGGCATCCACTCGTATCTGGCCTACCTCCGCGACCGGCTGGTCGTGGCCCGCGAACTCTTGACCGAATCCGGCTCCATCTTCGTCCAGATCGGCGATGAAAACGTCCACCTGGTGCGGTGCCTGATGGATGAGGTGTTCGGTCCCGGCAACTTCGTATCGCTGATCGCGTTCGCCACTACCAGCGGGTTCGAGACAAAAGAACTTGCGCGTGGCGGCGATTACCTGTTGTGGTACGCGAAGAATAAGGAAGCGGGTTTCAAAGTCAGGGCCTTGTTTGAGGAAGCGCAGAAAGAGGCCGGCGATAGTGGGTATCGGTGGGTGATGCTTCCAGACGGAAGCTATCGCGCCCTGACAGCCGGAGAAGTACGGGGCGAAGAGCCACCCCCTGACAATGGGCATCTGTACAAGCCGGACAATATCCTTTCACAGGGCGCATCTTCGGAGCGCCAGGATTACCAGTACAACGGGAAGACATACAGCCCGGGCGCCAACTCCCACTGGAAGGCCCAATTTCCCGACGGCATGCGCCGTCTTGCACTGGCGGGCAGGTTCCACGTGTCTCGAAACACAATCCAGTACGTTCGGTTTGCGGACGATTTCGCCGTCAAGAGCCGGAACAACATGTGGACTGACACGCTCACAGGTCAGTTCACGGAAGACAAAGTGTTCGTCGTTCAGACGAACACAAAGGTCATCGAGCGCTGCATTCTGATGACTACCGACCCCGGTGATCTGGTCCTGGACCCGACGTGCGGGAGCGGTACAACGGCCTACGTGGCCGAGCAGTGGGGCCGGCGGTGGATCACCATCGACACCAGCCGCGTCGCCCTGACGCTGGCCCGAACGCGCCTCATGGCCGCCCGCTTCCCCTACTACTACCTGGCCGACGACTACCCCCAGGCCGCGGCGCTCACCGCCGACGACGAGATCAAGGCGTACGTCCGCCACAACGCCCCGGCTGCCGGCAGCACGCAGGACGTCCGCAAGGGCTTCCTCTACAAGCGCGTGCCGCACATCACGCTCAAAGCCATCGCGAACAACGAGGAAATCGACGCCATTTACGCCCGCTGGCAGCCGCAGGTCGAAAAGGCCCTGGCCGAGTTGAACGCCGCGTTGCGCGGCCACAAGGTGCCTTTCGAGGTGACCACGGGCGGCCGGGCCGGCCACGAAGTCCGCTTTGACGCCCGGGACAAAGAGACCTTTGCCATGCCCAGCGGCCAGGTGGTCAAGGCCAATGAGTTGGTCGAGTGGGAGGTGCCGCGCCAGGCCCCCAAGGACTGGCCGGCCTCGGCCCGAAAGGCGCTCGAAACGTTCTGGACGCAGCGACGGGCCAGGCAAAAGGAGATCGACGCCTCGATCGCCCGCCGGGCCGAGTACGAGGTGCTCTACGACCAGCCGTATGAGGACCCCAAGCGCGTCCGCGTCACCGGGCCGTTCACCGTCGAGAGTCTCTCGCCGCACCGGACAATCAGCGTGGAGGAGAAGCGCGACCGGGCCGAGAGCCCGCGCGACTGGGGCGCCGGCGGCGCCGCGCCGCCGCGGACGCTCAAGACCGTCGGTCCGGACGATTTCGGGCGGATGATCCTGGAGAACCTGCGCACCGCCGGCGTGCAGACCGGCAAGAAAGGCGAGCGGCTGAAGTTCGAGACGCTGGAGGCGTTCGCCGGCCAGTGGATTCAGGGCCGCGGGGAGTACGTGGAGAAGGACGGCACGCGCAAGCGGGCCGCCGTGTGCATCGGCCCCGAGCATGGCACGGTCGGCCCGGAGCTGGTGAAGGAGGCGGCCAAGGAGGCGGTGCGGGGCGTGGGCTTCGACGTGCTGATCGTCTGCGGCTTTGCCTTCGACCCGCACGTGAGCGAGGAGGCGAAGCGCTACGGCAAGCTGGTGGTGCTGCCCACGCGGATGAACCCGGACCTGGCGATGGGCGAC
Source organism: Phycisphaerales bacterium (assembly GCA_022839625.1). Taxonomy (GTDB): domain Bacteria; phylum Planctomycetota; class Phycisphaerae; order UBA1845; family Fen-1342; genus JALHJL01. Next base: position 52,659 of record JALHJL010000027.1, on the reverse strand, counting down.
CTGCTGAAGAAGACCGGCAGCGGCAACCTGTTCATGGTCTTCGGCGAACCGGACGTGGCCGTGAAGACAGCCAAGGACGGCAAGCTGACGGTCGAGATCAAGGGCCTGGACGTGTACGACCCGACGACGGGTGAAATTCGCTCGTCGAGCACGGACGACATCGCCTGCTGGTTCATCGACACCAACTACAACGGCGAGAGCTTCTTCGTGCGGCACGCCTACTTCACTGGGGCGGATAAGCCGTACGACAAGCTAAAGCGGGCGCTGCGGGCCGAGGTGGATGAAGCGGCGTGGTCGGCGCTGTATTCGACGGTCAGCCGCCCGTTCGACAAGCCCGAAACCGGCAAGATCGCCATCAAGGTCATCAACCACTACGGCGACGAGGTGCTGAAGGTGTACGAGGTGGAGTAACCCGTGCGTGGCCTGGCGGCTGGCCAATCGCCAGACGTGCCGCAAGCCACCGACACAAGGAGCGATAAATGCCAGGGCAGTTGAGGAAGAAACAGTCGTACGGTGGCTGCACCATCGACCATCTGAGCCCCGCCAAGACGGATAGCTGGCCAAAGGCGATCAACGTGGTCCTGAGTTTTGAAGAAGCGCTCAAGCTGCACCTGTCGTTGCAGGCTCGACTGATGGACATCAACAGCCTGAACCGTTCGACGAGGGAAGGGAAGGCCGCGGCTGTCAACCTGTGCGTGTACACGGACGTCAATCGAATCACCGTCAACGCCGACAAGGTGAAGTGAGCGGTCGCAACATGCCCGTCGTCGGTGATCCCTTGGACCAGGCGGTTCTCGCCCTGCTTCGCTCGCTGCCGCTGAAGTGGGGGCTGCTGGACCCTGATAGCCTGACGGCCACGGAGCAGGAAGCGCTCAAGCTGTTGATGGCCGGCGGAATGGTGGAGCGGCGGTTCTCTATCCGCGTGAGCCTGATCGGTCATCCGGAGAGCATTGAGGCGACGCTGACGGCTACGGGTGAATGCGGATTCGCCGAGGGCTTCGAGCCGGTGCTGAAGGCGACTTGGAAGGCGTGGGCCGGCGACTACCTCAAGGGCAAGGCGGGTGCGCCGCAGGATCAGCCGACGTTTCATTGCGAGAGCATCGGCCCTCAGGAGGCACGGCTGACGACGGACGGCCAGCAGGCACGGGACGACATCGAGGCGGGGAAGGCTCGAACGGTGCTGGATTTCCTGCATCGGCGGACGCTGGTCTTCATGGACAGAACCGTTCACGGTCACGGCCGAACTGAGAAGCTCCGCACCGTGAAGATCGCGACCGAGCCGGGAGCCCCACTGCAAGTCGAGGTGGTCAACAGGGGGCCGCTGGCAGCGATTGCCGACACGCTGGCCAAGTGGTTCGAGCAGCAGGCCAAGCAGCTTCCCGACGACTTGATCACCATGGACGTCGCTCTTGCGGAGTTCGAGACCGCGGAAGTCACGATTCGCCGCAAGATCAAAGCCGGTGAACTCCGCGACTACCGCCCGCCCGGCGCGCCGAAGAACTCGAAGCTCCTCCTGTCGCGCGCCGAGCTTGCCCGCCATTTCGGCCGCAAGTAGCAGACCCCTGTCAAGCGCATTTGCTCGGTCTTTTGCGGTCATCTTGCGGTCATTGTGTGCGCAAGTGCGGTCAAGTGCGCTCACGCCGCAAAGCCGCTGCAAAACCACCCTTATATTCGCGGCATGGACCGGCGATTCATCACGCTGAGCAGACTGGCCGCACGATTGGGCTTGCCACGGCAATTCCTCCGTGAGCAGGCGCGGCGCGGCCTGATCACCTATCTGCTGGTCGGCGGGCGGATGCGATTCGAGGAACCGGCCGTTTGTGATGCGCTGCGCCGGCAGTCGCTCGGACGGCCTGACGCCGGTGCGGTCGCGGAGGCCGAACGTGCCCGGTGACCGCACGATGGTTGTCTGGCCCGCTTCGGGCGCCGAACGCCGCCGGCGGCCACGACGTGGTTGTCTGGCTGCGGTCGGCGATGGCCCGTCCGATTACGCCGGCGGCTTCGATCTGCGGATCGCCTGCGCCGACGAATCCCCCGAATCACGCCAGCGCTGGGAGCAGCGGAGCGAAGCGCTCGCTACCTGGTTGCTGAGCCGGTGGCGCGAGCAGCGCGGGCAGGAGGGACGGAACTGATGGACGGCCTGGACCTCATCCGTCGCCACACGCCGCCGGGTCTGCGGGAGCGGCCGCAGTGGGTCTGCTGGCGGTACGAGAACGAACCGGGCGGCAGGTTCCGCAAGGTTCCCTGCGACGCCAAGACGGGCCGGCCGGCCGACAGCACCGACCCGGCGACGTGGGGCACGTTCGAGCAGGCCCTGGCGACCTGCGCCGCCGGCAAGGACTACGCTGGCGTGGGATTCGTCTTCACCGCGGACGACCCGTACTGCGGCATCGACCTGGACGACTGCATCGACGATGGCAACACGCTGGCCGGCTGGGCCGCCGAGATCGTCGCGGAGCTGGCGAGCTACTCGGAAGTCAGCCCGTCCGGCCGGGGCGTGAAGGTGTTCGTCCGGGCGGTCAAGCCGGGCGAGCGCTGCCGCACCGCCTACGAAGGCGGCGAGGTCGAGATGTACGACCGCGGTCGATTCTTCACGGTCACGGGCAACGTGCTCCAGAACGTCAGCGCCGACGTGGAAGAGCGGCAGGGGCAGGTGGACGCGCTGTATGCCAAGGTCTTCGGCCCGGCCGGCCAGGTGACAGCGTGCAAGCCGGCCGGTGCCGGCCCGTGCGTGCTGTCCGACGAGCAGATCATCCGGCTGGCCGGAAGCCTCACGCGGAAGAACGGCGCGGGCCGGAAGTTCGCCGACCTATTCGAAGGCCGCTGGGAGAGCTACTTCGGCTCGCCCAGCGAAGCTGATTCCTCGCTGTGCTGGATGCTGGCCTACTACACCAAGGACGCCGGCCAGATCGACCGCCTCTTCCGGCGCTCGGGCCTGTTCCGTTCGAAGTGGGACGAGCGCCACGGCCGGGCGACCTATGGCGTACTGACCATCGAGAAGGCCTTGGCGGGCGTCACCGCCCACTACACGCCGCCGAAGCGCTGGGACGTAGGCGGGCAGGCGGCCGACGCGACCGACCGGCCGCCCGATGAGTTGCCGCCGCTGTACCGCCCCGACGAAGTGGCCCGGCTGTTCCGGGAAGCAAACGACCGCCTGATCTACTGGCGCGGCGTCTTCCACCTCTACGGAGGGACGTGCTATCAGCCGCTGGCGGAAGCCGAGCTGGAGGCCCGGCTCGCCGCGTTCATTACCGAAGTGGGCTGGTGGAGCCGGCCGGCCCGCAAGGAGGGCCTGGGCTACGAGGAAGGGGCGGTGCCGCACCCGGACTACAACGGCCTGCCGGTGGTGGTCGCGAAGATCGTCCCCAAGACCAGCCAGGTCCGCGAGATCGTCCTGCAACTGAAGATCGACTACCTGACGGATTCGACCGACGCGCCGGTCTGGCTGAGCAGTTTCACACGCCCCAGCGCCGAGGAACTCTTCGCCTGCGCCAACGGCCTGCTCCACCTGCCGACGGGCACGATGCACCCGCACGATGAGGAGTTCTTCTCCCTCAATGCCGTGGATTACGCCTTCGACGCCGACGCCCCGACCCCGGCGCAGTGGCTGGCGTTCCTCGATGAACTGTTCGCCGCGGACCGGCAGGCGGTCCAGACGCTCCAGGAGCTGTTCGGCTACTACTTGCTGCCCGACACCCGCCAGCAGAAGATCGGCCTGATCGTCGGCCCCAAGCGCAGCGGCAAGGGCACGATCGGCCGGGTGCTCACCGGGATGCTCGGCAAGGCCAACGTCTGCGCCCCGACGCTGGGGAGCCTGGGCACGAACTTCGGCCTCTGGCCGCTGCTGCACAAGCACCTGGCCGTCATCAGCGACGCGCGGCTGTCCGGCCGGACCGACCAGGCCGTGGTGGTCGAGCGGCTGCTGTCGATCAGCGGCGAAGACACCATCACCGTGGACCGCAAGCACCTCGCCCCGTGGACGGGCAAGCTGCCGACGAGGTTCCTGATTCTCACCAACGAGCTTCCCAAGCTCTCCGACGCTTCTGGCGCGCTGGCCGGCCGGTTCGTCCTGCTGTGCCTGACGCGCTCCTGGTACGGCCGGGAAGACATGCTCCTGACCGACCGGCTGCTGGCCGAGCGCCCGGGCATTCTGAACTGGGCCATCGAAGGATGGCGTCGGCTCAACGAGCGCGGCTACTTCATCCAGCCGCGGTCGTCCGAGGAGGCGATTCGCCAGCTTGAGGACTTGGCTTCGCCCATCAGCGCGTTCGTCCGCGAGCGGTGCACCGTGGGGCCGGGGCGGTCGATCGAGGTCAACGAGCTATTCGCCGCCTGGCAAAGCTGGTGTCAGGCGATGGGCCGGGCCAGCGCCGGCAACATCCAGAGCTTCGGGCGCGACCTGCGGGCGGCGGTGCCGGGCCTGCGGACCTCGCAGCCCCGCATGGCCGGCGGGCGGATGCGGTTCTATGACGGCATCGACCTGGCGGCGGAAGAGGACGCGGAGGCACTCGCTGGCACGCATGGCACGCGATCCTCGTTATTGGGGCAAAACTGAGAGTCAACGCCCTGAGAAGGGTAGAGGAAAGAAATAGCGCATATACAGCGGATCGCGTGCCAGCGCGTGCCGCGCCGCAAGGAGCAACCGAACCATGAGCATCGACTTGAGCAAGGCGGCGAGCGCCCCGGCGTGGCTGGAGAGCAAGCCCATCCCGCCGACGTGCCTGCTGTGCGGAGCGCCGACGCAGTACATCGGCGTGTGGAAGCGAAGCGGCCGGCGTCTGGTGACGGTGTACGGCCTATGCCGGACCTGCGCCCGTCATGCGGACGAGCGGATCGACCGGATCGAGCGTGCCATCATGGCCGAGCTTGCCAAGCTCAACTGAGGGCGGCTTCGCGCCAGACATGCCCGCCGGGCGTCTGCGCGGCCCGCGGTTGAGCGCCGAGCGGCCGGACGGTCGGCGATAGGCTGGCACGGTGCGGGCAGCGCCGCGAGGCCGCGGCGGGTCCTTCCGGCGATTCTCGCCAAGCGTACCGCGGCGAGAACGGCACCGGAGCAGGTTTGTTTCGTTCGGCGGCGCGCGCACGGCCGGCGATGCCTCCTGGCCCGGCGCGGCGCTGCCATCGGCTGGCCCGCCGCCGTTCGAGGCGCAACCCGGCGCGGTTTTCAGGCGGGAAGCGGCCCGCTGATGCTTGACACGCTGGCCATCGTAATCGCAAGGTGAGGTAAGACGCGATGAAACAGGCACTTGCGACAACGCGAAAGGAGGCGGCAACGATGAGCGCGATGGCCACGCCGGCGGTGGCCTACCTTCGCCGGTCCACCGACAAGCAGGAGCAGAGCATCGCCGACCAGCGGAGCGAGATCGAGCGGTACGCCCGCGACAAGGGCTTCCGGATCGTCCGCGAATACACCGACGACGCCATCAGCGGCACTTCGGCGGACCAGCGCCCCGGGTTTCAGAAGATGATCGCCGACGCCCCGGCCGGCGGCTTCAAGGCGGTGATCGTCTGGAACTCCGTCGACGGCGACGTGCTGCGGACCGTGAAGCAGTTCCAGAACCGCCAGTATTCGATCAGCCTCTCGCAGAACACGCTCCGCGGGCAGATCAGCTCGGTGACGGCGGCTTCCGACCCCGGCCGGCCGTGCCCGTACGGTTACGACCGTGAGGTCGTCGGCCCGGACGGCACGGCGCTGTACCGCGTGCGGTTCTGCCCGGGCCGCATTCGCGAGGTGTACGGCCGTGACGGGCAGCTTCAGGCGAAGTACGCCAAGGGGCAGGAGCTTCTGAAGCCGGGCAAGGAGTGCAAGGCCCGGCTGGTGCTCAGCACGCCCGAGCGGGTCCACACGGTCCGCGAGATCTTCCGCCTGTGCGTGGACGGCCTGGGCTTCAAGGGCGTCGCCGACGAACTGAACCGCCGCGGCGTGATCGGCCCGCGCGGCGACTTCTGGAGCTTCACGACGATCAAGGCGATCCTGGCCAATCCGGCCTACCAAGGCGATCTGGTGTGGAACCGCCGCACCGAGGCGAAGTTCTACGCCGTGCGCGAAGGCCGGGCCGACCAGATGCGGCCGGCACAGGAATCGGCGCGGGTTTCAGTGACGCGGCGCGAAGACTGGATCGTGGTGCCCGACGCCGTGCCGGCCATCGTGGACCGGGAGACTTGGCAGCGCGCGCAGGTCATGGCCCGCAAGCGCGCGGAAGCCAGGGGCGGGATCGGCCACCGCGACCGCTGCTGGCTTCTCACCGGCGTACTGCTCTGCGGCGATTGCGGACACAAGTACTGGGGCGAGCCGAAGCGGAAGGGCCGGATCGAAGGGCATGCGCCGGTCATCACGAACTACTACACGTGCGGCGGTCGCCGGACGCACGGCAAGCTGATCTGCCCGACGCCGGCGCACATCAAAGCCGGCGACCTCGAAAGCTGGGTGCTCCGCAAGCTGGAGCGGCTGGTGCTCGGCGACTCGGCGGGCACGCAAGCCGCCATCGACCGGATCGTGGCGGTTCTGATGAACGAGGACGGCTCGGCCGCGGAGGTCGAGCGGCTCGAAGACGACCTGCGCAAGGTGAGCGAGACGGTCGCGGCCCTGACGGCGAACATCGACCCGGCGAACCTGGCCCTGCTCAACGACAAGCTCACCCAGCTTCGCCTTCGCAAGGAGCATCTGGAGCAGGAGCTTGCCGCCGCCCGGCTGGCCGGCCCCAGCCGCGACGAGCGGACCATCCGCCAGTGGGCGAAGCGGCGCCTGGCCGGCCTGGCCGAGGCCCTGAACGGCCGGCGGGACGACGAGGCCCGGCGGGTGCTCGGAAGCTACGTTGACCGGATCACGCTCTGGCCTTCGACGAAGCGCGGCGAGATGGCCCTCCACCCGGACTGCTGGGCGCTGTGGCGGGCGATGGCGCCCGGAAAACAACCCGACCGCCCCGAAAGGCGGTCGTGTGGTAATGAAGTAGAGGGATCGAAACCGTCCTCGAACAATTGTCTAGAGACAAAACAGAGACATATTTCGCGTTTAACTCGCCCCCTCGAACTCAAGCCCCTTGGTTAGGTTCGCTGACGCGAACTCCACCCCCTTGATCTAGCTCCCTCGGGCGAACGGAACCAAACTCCGGCGGATTGCGGCCGCGCCAGCGCGGGTCCAAAATGTCGGACGCCGCTTTTTGCTGCAATAATGCTGACGGTTCTTCGAGGGCTCACGGGCCATGCTCCGCTGGTTCTACGTCGCCATGCACCTCCTGCTGGAAGCCAGCGCCGCCCGTCGCGACGCTCGCATCCGGTTCCTGAAAGCCGAGGTCGAGATCCTCCGCCGTAAGCTCGGCGGCAATCGGGTCATCCCGAGTCCCGCCGACCGGGCACGGCTGCTGGCCATCGGCCAGGAGCTGGGCCACAAGGTCGCGGACATCATCGGGATGAACACCGCAAACCACATTGCCGCCTCCGCTCCAGACCATTCAATCAGCTGTGAGGTGATGCTGTCACGCGCGGCCGCCAGGCAGACTGGTACCGGCGCACAGGTCTACAGCATCGGCGGCGCGACCGTGCGCCACCAACAGTTCAATCTGCAGGGTCGATGCAACTTGGTGGACTTCGAGGCTGAAGCTACCCGCCACGACCGCCTCCGGGGCGAAGTCCCGTAGACGCTGGACCAATCCCGCGGGTGTATACGCGACCTGGAACTGCACGGGATGCAGGAACAGCGTCGTGCGGCCCGCCAGCGTGTCCACCGCCAGGTAGTAAGGTGCGACTTCGAACTCCGGCGCGATGGGGCCCCGGAGGTACGGTTCCTGAACAGCCACGACAACTTTCATCATAGCTCCGCTCCGGGACGCGGCAACGCGCGCGGCGCCCGTGGACTCCTACAGGTGGAAGTGCCCGACCGCTTCGGGCTGGTAGAGCACCTCCAGGATGCGTACCCTCCGGCGTCCACCGGGAACTTCGAACCGAATCACGTCTCCGGCTCGGCAACCGAGGATCGCAGCTCCCAGAGGGGCCAGGACCGAGATCCGGTCGTCGGCCGCGAGAGCGTCCTCGGGGAACACCAGGGTGCAGTGCATCTTCTGCTTGGTCTGCGGATCTTCCAGGCGCACGCGCGAGTGCATCGTGACTACGTCCGGAGGGACTTCGTCCGGTTCGATGAGGTGCGCACGCTCCAGCTCGCGTCGCAGCACGTCGGAATTCTCGCGATCCCGCTCGTGCCGGTGCCCCGAGATGCGCAGCCACTCGCGTAGCCGGCTGGCATCCTGCTGGGTGATGTAAATGGTTCGTCTTGCCATGTCGACACTCCGATCTGCAGGTCTGCCCGGCCGCGATGCTGATCGGGGCCGATGTGGGCTGCCAGCAACACGCGGGTGCGCCTGCCTGCCGCGCTGACCGCTGAGCGGCGCGAGCGCGATGTTTGGGTTCAAGCTGCAAATGGCCCGTAGTAATGACCACGCGGTGTCGGTTTCGGAGCCGGGCAGCACGTGGGGAAAAATGCTTGCGCGTCCGGTTGTGAAGTCGGTCAACACGACGCCCTGCGGCTCAACCGGCCGGGCCGTAGAAGTCCGGCTGTTCGTGCTTGGTGCAATCATGTCTCACCCCAATTCCGCCATGCGTAACAACCTGTGCCATTGAGACCGGCGAATCTGCTCCGCGTGAACAAGCGCGCTCAAGCGGCCGAGCCGAAGTTCAGCGGATCGCGCATACGCCTCCGCAGCATCCAACGCCGCCGGGTGCGCGACTTCACACAGCGCGCGGCGCGTTGGGCGGCCTGGCCTACCGCGTCGCCCGGGAAGACCGCCACGGCAGATACGTTCACTTCTCCGCGGGGCCGCAGCAGCAACTTGATCCGGCAGTGCACGTCCGGCCCGCCGCGCGGGCCGTTCACATCCTCGAAGCTGACGGCTGCCTCCTGGATGCGATGCGCGAAGCGAACGAGAGCGTACTGAAGCCGGGTGTGCACCAACTCACGGAGAGCTTTGGTCAGCGACATGTTCTGCGTCGTGATCTGAATGCGCATGATCATCTCCTTCCGGCAGCAGCCAATACGTTCCATCTGTGCCGCGGCTAGACCCAGCCGCGGTCGCGGCAGGCCTGGGCCACTCTTCCGATCGCGATGACGTGCGCGGCGTCGCGCATCGGCAGCTTCCGCTGGCGCGCCGTTTGGCTTACGTCGACGAATGCGGAGGTCATCGCCAGATCCAGCTTCCCAAGCACCTCATCCTTGGTCCAATAGAAGTTCGTGTTGCTCTGCACCTGTTCGAAGTAGCTGCACGTGACCCCGCCGGCATTGGCCAGGAAGTCCGGGATCGCGAAGATGTCGCGTTCGCGCAGTATGTGGTCGGCTTCCGGGGTGGTGGGGCCGTTGGCGCCCTCCGCGATCAGCCGCACCCGCCGGGAGATTTTGCTGGCGTTGTCGTCGGTGATCGCATGCTCCAGCGCCGCCGGGATCAGGATGTCCACGTCCTGCTCAATCCACGCTTCGCCTGGCAGCACCTCGTAGCCCAGCTTGCTGGCTTTTTGCTGGTCGATGGTGCCGAAGCGGTCGGCGATGCCGCGCAGTTCCGCCAAGTCGATGCCGTTCTTCTTCCGGAAGCTGTGTGCGCGCTGGGTCCCGTGGTCCCAGCAGGAAACCGCCGTGACCCGTCCACCGATCTGGTGGTACAGCTCGATGGCATGCTGCGCGACGTTGCCGAAGCCCTGCACGCTGGCCTGGGTGTCCTGGGGCCGCAGCTGCAGCTCCTTGAGCGCCTCCCGCAGCATAAATACCACGCCGTAGCCGGTAGCCTCGGTGCGGCCAAGCGAGCCGCCCATGGTGACGGGCTTGCCGGTGATGAACCCCGGGTACTTACCGCCGTGAATGTGCTCGAATTCGTCGAGCATCCACAGCATGTGCTGGCTGTTGGTCATCACGTCCGGCGCGGGCACATCGAGCACCGGGCCAACATCGCGCGCTACCGCGCGGACCCAGGCGCGACAGAGGGTCTCCTGCTCGCGCTGGCTGAGGTCGTGCGGGGCACAGACGACGCCGCCCTTACTGCCGCCCAGTGGGATGTTCACGAGCGCGCACTTCCACGTCATCCACATGGCGAGTGCCCGCACCGTGTCCGCCGTTTCCTGCGGGTGAAAGCGGATACCGCCCTTGCCCGGCCCGCGGGCGTCGTTGTGCTGGACGCGGTAGCCGCGGAACACGCGCATGCGCCCGTCGTCCATCCGCACCGGCAGGCTGAAGTGGTACTCGCGCAGGGGCTGGCGGAGCAGATCGCGCGTGCCCCGGTCGAGCTCCAACAGGTCGGCGATGCGATCAAACTGGGCTTGGGCCATCGCGAACGCGTTGAAGTATTTCGTGCTCATTGGTTTCCTCGTGGGCTAAAGCCAGGACACAAGGCCCCGGGAGGCCGGCCCGCCACGTCGAGTGCGCAGGGAGACACCCTGAAGCCGCGGCGTCGTCGCATGTTCGTAGGCGGGCCGGCGACAACGAATCGGTCGGTTACGAGGCTGGTCGCCGCTCGGCCTCCAGCCGCAGTCAATTTATAGGCGTGTCCGCCATTGTTAACAAGACAGATAATATCGTAATGATAGTTCGTTTTATACGAAAGAGCGATTTTCATGGGGTTCCTGGCCCGGATGGCGGGCGGAACCTAAGCTGGGAGCTGGATAGCTGGAGCGGTGCTGCGCCGCGAATTTCGCCGCCGCATGCCAGCCGGCAGTGAGGCCACGTATGCCTGGTTCGGAGTTCGTGAGTACCGCGGCGCTGCTGGGCGCCTTCGGCCTCCTGCTGGCCTTCAGCGCGCTCTTCAGTCGCACGATGGAACGTTTCGGCGTTCCCGTCGTGCTCCTGTTCCTGGTGCTCGGGATGGTGGCCGGCTCGGAGGGGATCGGCCGAATCCCCTTCGATGACTACCGGCTCGCGTTTCGCGTCGGGACGGCGGCGCTGGTGCTGATCCTGCTCGAGGGCGGGCTGTCCACGAGCGTGGATGCCGTGCGCCGCAGTTTCGCCCCGGCGATCATCCTCGCCACTTTCGGCGTGGCCGGGACTGCGGTTCTGGTGGCGCTCGGCGCGCGCCTGTTCGGCCTCGACTGGCCCGCCGCGCTGCTCCTGGGTGCGGTGGTCTCCTCGACCGATGTGGCGGCGGTCTTTGCCGTGCTGCGCGGCGGCCGGCTGAACCTCGCGCCCCGCGTGGCGACCACGCTGGAAGTGGAATCCGGGGCGAACGACCCCATGGCGGTCATCCTGACGACGCTCGTGACCGCCTGGATCCTGGGCGAGACCACTTCCCCGTGGTCGGCGCTGCTGGAGGTGCCGCTGCAACTCGGCATCGGGTTGGTGGTCGGGTTGCTGGTCGGCTGGGCCACCCGCCGCGTGCTGTTGCGCGTTCGGGTGCCGGCCTCCGGATTTCTGCCGGTCCTGACGGTCGCGGCGGCCTTCATCGCCTTTGGCCTCGCCACGCTGGTTCAGGGCAGTGGGTTCCTGGCGGTCTACGTGGCGGGGATTGCGCTGGGCAACAGCCCGCTGCCCTATCGCGCCGGCCTTTACCACGTCCACCATGCCCTCGGCTGGCTCAGTCAGATTGCCGTGTTCCTGATGCTGGGACTGCTGGTATTTCCATCACAGCTCTGGCGCGTGGCCGGTATGGGGCTTGCGCTGGCGCTGACGCTGACGTTCGTGATCCGGCCCCTGGTTGTTGCTCTATGCTTGCTCCCGTTGCGTTTTCCCGCGCGCGAGATCGTGTATCTGGGTTGCGTGGGCTTGCGCGGGGCCGTGCCGATTATCCTGGCCGTGTTCCCCCTGCTCAGCGGTGTGCCTAACGCGCTCGACGTGTTCAACATCGTCTTCTTCTTCGTGGTGGTGAACGCGGTCATCCCGGGCGCCGGGATTCGCTGGCTCACCCGCAGACTCGGACTGCAGGTACCCGAGACGCCGCGACCCGCAGCGGTTCTGGAGATCAGCTCGACACGTCTGTTAAAGGGCGAGCTGCTGTCGTTCTTCATCACGGACGTGCTGGCCGTCTGCGGGGCCCGGCTGGCCGAGATTGTGTTCCCGGCGCGCGCCGCCGTCGTCCTGCTGGTCCGCGGCGACCAATTGATAGCGCCGCGCGGCGACACGCTGCTCCAGCCGCAGGATCACGTTTACGTGTTCTGCCAGCTGGAAGACCGCGCTTACGTAGAATTGCTGTTCGGCCGCCCGCTGGAGGGCGTCCTGGAAATGACCGCCGGCCCAAAGGGAACCCCGGAATCGGCGTAGAACCAAGGCTCGGTTCGAGCGAGCGGTGGTGTAGATCGTTAGATAGGAACGAACTATACTGCAGGTATGGAGTGGCTGAACTACCACCACCTGTTCTACTTCTGGACCGTGGCGCGCGAGGGCAGCATCGCGGCGGCCTGCCGCAAGCTGCTGCTGTCGCCGGCGACGATTTCGGCGCAGTTGCGCGAGTTGGAACATGCACTCGGCGAGAAGCTCTTCAAGCGCGTCGGGCGTAACCTCGCTCCCACCGAGTTCGGCCGGCTGGCGGCGCGCTACGCGGACGAGATCTTCGGCCTGGGCCAGGAGTTCATGGACGTCGCCAAAGGCCGCACGCTGGAAACGTCGTTGCGCTTCCGGCTGGGGGTGGATGACGTGCTGCCCAAGCTGGTCATCGCGCGGGTGCTGGAGGCCGCGTTCCGCCTGCCGCAGGCCATTCGGCTGGTCTGCATCGAGGGCACGCAAGCCCAGTTGCTGCCCCAGCTTGCCATTCACGACCTGGACCTGGTGCTCACCGACGCTCCACCCGATCCGTCCATCAAGGTGCGCACCTTCCACCACCTGCTGGGCGAATCCGGGATCACCATCTGCGCTGCACCTGCGCTGGCACGCACTCTGCGGCGCAATTTTCCGGCGTCCCTGGATGGCGCACCCGCGCTCCTGCCGACCCCTAACACGTCTCTGCGCCGGGCGATGGACGAATGGTTCGAGTCCGCCGGCGTGCGTCCGCGGATTATTGCCGAATTCGAGGACCAGGCGCTGCTGAACGCCTGCGGGCACCGCGGCGCGGGGTTCTTTGCTGTCCCCGACGCCGTCGCGGACGAAATCACCGCCGGCGAGAGCGTCCAGGTCGTCGGCCGTATGGGAAAGACCCGGGAGCGCTTGTACGCGATCACCGTGGAACGCCGCGCCAAGCATCCCGCTGCGGTAGCATTGGTGGAGAACGCAAGCGCGGTGCTCCGCGGGACGCACGCGCGTAGAAAGCCCGGCAAAGCCAGCCGAGACAGGCGGCGTTAGCTGCTACTCAGTCGCCTGTTTGATCAGGAGCTCACCATGAACGAAAGGCACATTTACGTCACAGTGAAAGACATGGAGCGTCTGGGTCGGCTCGTGCTGGCGGCCATCAGCGACGCCCCCGACCTTGAGCCGCTCCGCGCCCTCGATCGCGAACTCGACCGCGCCCAGGTGGTGCGGCCGGAGGAGGTCCCGCCGGACGTGGTCACGATGAACTCGAAGCTGCGTCTGACGGACCTTTCGGCCGGTGAAGAACGCGTTGTGACGCTCGTCTACCCCGACCAGGCGGACGACGCGGACCGCGTCTCGATCTTGAGCCCGCTCGGCACCGCCCTGCTCGGGTATCGGGTCGGGGATGAGATTCGCTGGGAGATGCCGGGCGGACACCTGCACCTGCGGATCGAAGAGCTGCTCTATCAGCCGGAAGCCGCGGGCAATTACGGTGAGTAGGCGGCGCCCTGCCGGCGGCTTGGCCCTGGAACCACTGTCATGTCCGACGCGCGAAAAACCAAAGCGGAACTCGCGGCCGAATTGCAGCGGCTGCGTGCTAGGCTGGCGGTGCTTGAGTCGCGGAGCGTCGCCGTGCACGGTGCCGCAGATGCGCGCTTCAACCCTAGCGAGCATTTCCGAGCTGTGGCCGATTACACCTACGACTTGGAGTCCTGGATCGGCCCCGACGGCCGGCTGCTGTGGGTGAACCCGGCGGTCGAGCGCTTGACGGGGTACTCGGTCACCGAGTGCCTCGCGATGGCTGACTATCCCCTGCCGCTCATCCATCCGGCCGATCAGCCGCGGATGGCGAGGGTACTTGCAGAAGCACGCGCTGGGTCCAGCGGCAACGACGTTCCGTTTCGCCTGCTGGCCAGGGATGGACGTGCACGCTGGGTGGCCGTCTCCTGGCAGCCGCTCCAAGCCGCCAATGGCCGGCATTTGGGATACCGGTCCAGTATTCGGGACATTACCGACCGCAAGGAGGCCGAAGAGGCGCTCCAGGCGCAGCGCACCCTACTGGACGGCATCATCGCGCACATCCCGTGTGGCGTGTACTGGAAGGACCGCGAGTTGCGCTATAGCGGCTGCAACGCGGAGTTCGCGCGCGCTGCCGGGGTGTCTACTCCCGCGGAGATCGTGGGCAAGACCGATCATGAGCTGGCCTGGGAGCCGGAGCAGACCGCTTGGTTCCGGCGCTGCGACGAGCGCGTCCTGACCACCGGCGTAGCGCTGCTGAACATCGAGGAGTCCGAGCGCCAGGCCGACGGGCGGGTCGCTCAGCTCCTGACCAGCAAGGTGCCCCTGCGTGCTGCGGACGGCCAGGTCTGCGGCGTGCTGGGGGTGGACACGGACATCAGTGCGCTCAAGGCCGCCCAAGTCGAGCTGTGCCGCGCCCATGACGAGCTTGAGCTCCGCGTGCAGGCCCGCACGGCGGAGCTGGCGACGGCCAACGACCAGTTGCGCCGGGAAATCGCCGAGCGCGTGCGTGTCGAGGAAGCGCTGCGCATCAGCGAGGAGCGTTACCGGCACGTCGCGGAACTGACCTCGGATTTTGCGTATGCCTTTCGCATTTCGCCCGACGGCTCGTCCGAAGCGGAGTGGATCACTGACGCCTTTGCCCGCGTGACCGCTCGCAGTTGGGCGGAACTTCGTCCAGCACGCACCCTCCTGGACCTCGTTCACGCCGACGACCGGTCGATTGTCCTGCGCAGCGTGCAGTTGCTCTTGGCCGGCAAATGCAGCGCAGCGGAATTCCGCATTGTGCGCGGAGACGGGGAGCTGCGTTGGCTGCACAATCAGGCCCGGCCGGAGTGGGACGAGATCACACGCCGCGTGGTGCGCATCGTGGGGGCCGCTCAGGATATCACTCACGCCAAGCGCGCCGAGGAAGAGGCGCGTCAGCATCAGGCGGCTCTCATGCACATGGCCCGCCTGAGCACGATGGGTGGCCTGACCGCCCAACTGGCGCACGAGCTGAACCAACCGCTCTGCACGATCGTCGGCAACGCCCAGACGGCGCAGCGCCTGCTGAAGGCGGACCCGCCCGACATTGTGGAAACGCGCGCCGCCCTGAACGATATCGTCACGCACGGCAACCGTGCGGCGGACATCATTCGTCGGTTGCGCGACTTTCTGCGGCTGCAGCGGCCGCAACCGGTAGTGCTGAACATTGAGCGTGTGCTCGCGGACATCGCAGCGCTCGCCGAGGCGGATGCCCGCCAGCACGATGCCAGCATCGATTTCGGCGTCGCCGCACAATTGCCGACCGTCCGAGGCGACCCCATCCAATTTCAGCAGGTCATCCTCAACCTGATCCGCAACGGGCTGGAAGCCATGACGGCGCTGCCGGCCGGCACGCGTGCCCTTACGGTGCGGGCGCGGCTGGACTACGCGAGCCGGGTCGTCATCAGCGTGAGCGACGCGGGGCCGGGCCTTCCGGATGCGGTGGCCGCGCGCATCTTCGAGCCCTTCTTCACCACCAAGCCCAGCGGGCTCGGCATGGGCCTGGTCATCAGCCGCTCGATTGCGGAAGCCTATGGTGGGAGCCTGTGGATGACAAAGAACGCCGAGCGCGGCGTGACATTTCACCTGGCACTGCCGTCCACGACCGCGGAGGAAGAACCGTGACAGCCGGCGCGCAGCGTGGCGTGATATTCGTCGTCGATGATGACGCGGGCGTGCGCCAGATGATCAGCCGCATGGTGCGCTCGGTGGGTCTGCGCGTGGAGACGTACGCTTCGGTGCAGGAGTTCCTTGATCTGTATGACCACCGGCAGACGGGTTGCCTCGTCCTGGATGTCCGCATGCCAGGCCAGAGCGGTCTGGATCTGCAGGAACGTCTCGCCGCGTCGGAGGTCCCGCTGCCGATCATCTTCATCACCGGACACGGCGACATTGCAATGGGTGTGCGCGCGATGAAGCGCGGCGCCGTCGACTTCATCGAGAAGCCCTTCCAGGACCAGGTACTCCTGGACGCGATTCACGCCGCGCTGACGCGGGCCACGGAAATGCACGACGCGGCCCAAGCGCGCGACGATGCACGTCAGCGCCTCGCCACGCTGACGCCACGCGAGCGCGAGGTGTTCGCCTTAGTCGTGGACGGACTGGCGAACAAGCAGATCGCCGCGCGGCTCGGCACCGCGGAGCAGACCATCAAGATGCACCGCGGCCGCCTGATGAGGAAGATGGACGCGGACTCGTTGCCGGCACTCGTCCGTCTGGCACAACTCGCTGGGGTTTCGGCCAATCCGCGTCGTTGACCCCAGACGACGCGTGCAGTGCGAGGCATACGAAGGTATGCCCCGCGCCACACCAACGTTGTCTTTGATCCACATTCTGCGCAGCTACCTTTTCTGTAGTGCTACCACGCGTTCAGCAGGCCGCAGGGCGCCCATGCTCGCGTGCGCCAGGCGCAGGAGTCACAGACCCATGCATAAAGACGATTTTGGCAACCTGGAAGAGTGGGGCCGTGTGCTGACCCAACTGGAGCAGTTGCGGCAGGATCGGCGGTTGGACGAGCATCAAGATGGCTTGGTGCGCCTGCTGCGCTATCCCGACAATTGGCGCTTGCGCGAGGCGGCGCTGGAATTCGCCTGCGAGGTGCGGCAGCCCACGGAGCCGCTCGTCACGGCGGTGCTGCAGATCCTGACCAACGAGGACTTGTACTACGAGATACGCGTTCTGGCGGCCGAGGCGCTGGCCGCCCTGCTCCCCGCCGCCTGGACCGGCAGGGACGGGCGGAACCGGGAGTTGGAACAGCGCGCCCTGGAGCACATGCACGCGTTGCTCGACGCCACGCATCCACCGGTCCTGCACCAGGCGGTGCAGCGCATACTGCCAACGATTGAGTGAACGATTTTCAAATGCTGGCCGCACAAGGAGTTGTGTGGCGGTGCCTCGAAGGATGTCGCAGCCATGATCATCGGAATTCCCAAAGAGATTCTTCCCGAGGAACGACGAGTCGCCGCCCTGCCCGAGACGGTGGGGAAATTTGTTGAACTGGGCTTTGAGGTTCTCGTCGAAACGCAGGCGGGGCGCGGGGTTTTTCGTGCGGACGAAGAGTACGTCGCCGCCGGCGCGCGGATCGCTCCCGACGCCGCCAGCCTCTTACAGCGCGCGGATGTCGTGCTGAAAGTGAAGCAGCCGTGTTTCAATCAAGCGGCCGGCCGTCACGAAGCGGAGATGCTGCGCGAGGGCGCCATCCTGATCACCTTCCTGCATCCCGCCGCGCCCGCCAATCACGAGATGATCCGTACCCTGCGCGACCGCAACATCACCGCACTGACGATGGACGGCATTCCGCGCACTTCTCGGGCGCAGACGATGGACGCGCTGACTTCGATGAGCACCGTGACCGGCTACAAGGCGGTGCTCATCGCCGCTAGCCACTTTCCGCGATTCGTTCCGATGATCGGGACGGCCATCGGGGCGATTCAGCCGGCAGAGATCCTGGTGGTCGGTGCCGGTGTCGTGGGGCTCCAGGCGATCGCTACCGCGAAGCGCCTCGGCGGCAGCGTGAAAGCGATCGACATCCGGGCGGACGCCCGCCGTGAGGCGGGGAGCCTCAAGGGCACCAAGGTCGTCGGCTTCGAGGTACCGGAAGAGCTGGCCGTCGGCGACGGGGGCTACGCCCGGGCCCTGCCGGGCGAGTGGCTCGAACGTGAGCGAACCCTGCTGCGGGCCATTGCACCCCAGATGGACATCATCATCCTCAGTGCACTGGTGCCCGGTGAGGTGGCGCCGGTTCTCCTGGCGGACGAAACGGTGCGCCGCATGCGGCCGGGCTCCGTCATCGTCGACGTTTCCATCGACCAGGGCGGTAACTGCGCGCTCACCGAGGCTGGGCGCGAGATCGTCGTGCACAACGTGCATGTGTGCGGGACCGCGAACATCCCGGGCTCGGTCGCAGTCGACGCAACCTGGCTCTACGCCCACAACATGCTGCACTACGTGGAGAACCTGTTTCCGAATGGGTCGGGCACAATCAACGTAGACGACGAGATCGTCCAGCACTCCCTCGTCACGCGCGACCGCCGCATCATCCACAAGGGGGCGCTCAAGGCGATGGGGACGAAGTAACGGAAGCCCTGCGGCGCAGACGAGGGAATGCCATGTTCGACGTGTTTCTGATGGTCGTGATCTTCGTGCTCGCGTTCGTCGTCGGCTACGCGCTGATCGTTCGCGTGCCTCAAATGCTGCACACGCCCCTCATGTCCATGACCAACGCCATCTCGGCCGTGACGATCCTGGGCGCGATCCTGCTGTTTGCGGTGCCGACCACCAGTACGGAGAAGGTGCTCGGCGCAATCGCGATTGTCACAGCGATGTTCAACGTTGTGGGTGGATTCGTGATCACCGACCGCATGCTGGGCATGTTTAAGAAGAAGGACGCGGCGGCGTGAGCTGGGCGTCGCGGCCCCGGGCCTCGCCGCACCCGACCGGAAGGCAGAGAGTGACTTATGTCAGGGCTTTGGATCGACCTTTGGATCATCCTGATCCTCGTCGCGGGGATCGCGCAATTCCGTACGCCGCGGGCTGCGCGGAGGGGAAACCTGACGGCTGCGGCGGCGCTGCTGTGTGCCGTCATTGCCGTGCTGTACCGTCACGGGGTCTTGGAGCCCCCGCTCGTCGTCCTGGTGGCCCTCGTGGGCAGTTGCCTGGGCGGCTGGGTGGCCACGCGCGTGAACATGATTCAGATTCCCGCGATGGTGGCGTTCCAGCATGGCGCCGGGGGCGTCGCCGCATTCCTCGTCTCGTTTGTCGAGCTGACCCGCAACTCCGCGGAAGCGCTCAGCCTACCCGCCGAGGTTGCCGCGCTGCTCGGGCTGGTGATCGGCGCTGCGACGTTTAGCGGCAGCGTGATCGCCAGTGCCAAGCTGGCGAATCGCCTGCGCCAGACGCCCACGCGTCTGCCGTACCACAATGGACTCCTGCTCGCGAACCTGGCCGTGCTGATCGTGCTCGGCGTGTGGGCCGGCGTGACCGTGAGCGGCGGCGTGGTTCTGGGGACCTCCCTGGCGCTGATCGTCGGTGCGGCGGTGCTCGGCGTCATCTTCGCCGTCCGCATCGGCGGCGCCGATATGCCCGTGCTGATTTCTTTTCTGAACGCGACGGCGGGGCTCGCGGCGGCGTTCTGCGGGATCGCCATTGGTAGCCGCCTGCTCATTGCGTGCGGTGCCACCGTCGCCGCGTCGGGCTCAATCCTGACGCACGTAATGTGCCGGGCGATGAACCGCGGGCTGATGGGCGTTTTTGCGGGGCTGCGGCCGCATCATCCATTCGCCGCCGCGCCGCTGGCATCCGCGGCTGCGATCGGCCCGGCTGCTGCCGGATCGCCCGCGCCGGTGGCCGTCCCGTGCCTGCCTGCCGATACTACGCCAGAGGCCAGGGCGCTGCCCGAGGCGCCGCCTGCCGATCCTTCCGCGCGGGCAGCCAATCTGCTCCGGACAGCCCGGAGCGTGATCATCATTCCCGGGTACGGCATGGCGCTCGCCGAAGCGTCGGAGGAAGTTGTTCAACTGGGAGAGCAGTTGACCGCGCTGAACAAGGAAGTGTTGTTCGCGGTTCACCCCGTGGCCGGACGGATGCCGGGCCACATGCACGTGCTGCTGGCCGAGGCAGAGGTCGATTACGGAAAGCTCCGCGAGCTGAAGGATGTAAACGGCCAGTTCGCGCGGACCGACGTGGCGTTGGTCGTGGGCGCCTGCGACGTAGTCAATCCGGCGGCGATCGAAGCGTCCGACACGCCGATTTCGGGCATGCCGATCCTGCGGGCCGACGAAGCCAGGCATGTCATTGTCTGTAATCTGGACGAGCGCCCGGGCTACTCAGGCGTCCCGAACCCGCTCTATCACAACCCGAAGACGATCCTGCTGCTGGGCGACGCACAGACGACGATCGGCGAGCTGCGGCAACGGCTGGAGGACCAGACTCGTGGCGCAACCGGAGCCTCTGAACCCGCGGCCCCTCCGCTGGCGCGGGAGTTGGTGGAAAACCCAGCCAGCAAGTACAACACCGCCAGGTAGCACCGCCGTTGCCATGCCCCCGACTGCTCGCCTGCAGGAATTGCTGCGTGCCGTCGAGCAGCTCGGCGATGATGAAATGCGGCAGTTACCCCTCGTGCTCGGTGACAAGCTGAAGGCGCTCGACCAAGCGCGTGCGGCGGAATTACGGGACTGCATCGGCGCGCGTTGCGACGTGATTTGGCCTGGCGAGGCGGAGTACTTTGATGCCACGTTGATCGGTGTGGATGAGGATGCCGGGTTGGCCCGGATATCGCTGTCGCGCAATGGCCCCGTGTGGAGCGTACCGCCTTACGCCGTGAGATTGGACTGAAGACGAACGGCATGACTAGATTTGGCAGCGCCCAGTAGCTGCCCGATAAGGAGGCCTTCAATGAAACCCACCCAAACGCGTCATCCGGCTGAAGCGAAAGCACGTGATGCGGCGCAACATCCCCAGCCAGCAGCGGAAGTCATCATTCCCAGGGAGGAGGCGATTCGCGAGCGCGCGTACCAGATTTTTCTCGCGCGTGGCGGCGTGCCTGGCAGCGCGCTACAGGACTGGCTGCGAGCCGAGCAGGAGCTGCGGTCTCAGTCGCGACCCTGACTTAGGAACCGCGACCGATCTGGGACCGAGGCGGACAGCATCAAGGCGGCTATTTGCCGCACGAAGCACACGTGGCCTTTCCGCGGCGTTCGGAGAATGGCGCCGGTGTACTGCGGTCCCGAACCAGCCCGATGAGCACTGCCGCGCCAGAATACGCCGTCGCCGAGAAGAACCACGCGGCCACGTCGGCGACTCCACGTGTGAGCGCGAACACCGCGATCGCTGCCCAGAAGGTCTGACACGCCCAGCAGCCGAGGAGGTACTGGAGGGCTCGCCATGGGAGCGACGTCCGCGAGAGGCGCTGAAGCTCGGCGCGGCGCACTTCGAGATCGGGCTCGGTGAGCGGGACGGCCGCGGCGTGTTGCGAGCCACGGGCGACATCCTCGTCCCACTTCGTGCGGTTCGCGACCTCCCAGTTGAGCCGATTGAGCCGCTGGCGGCGCGGGTTGTCGCGGAGCGCGAGCCGGTATTGCAGTTCGGCCGCGGGGAACGACCCGAAAATCGCCTTCGCCAGCGCGCAGACCGCCAAGGTCCAGACGAAGAAGGATGCCACGTGTGCCCAATCTGTGATTTCGAAGATGCCAGTCATATTCGGGGCCTCCTTGCCCTCTGGCCGGTCTACCGGCCGCACTGCTCCATCCGTTCCCGCATCAAATGCCGCACGATGCGCGCTTCGGCCGGCGCGTTGCTGGGGTCCACGGTCAAGTCGCCGTTCTTCGGCAGCTTCCAGCCGGCGTCGAGCTTGGCGAACAATTCCGCAATCGCCGGGTCGCGCTCGACCAGCCACTTCCGCAGTTCAGCTTCGGTAGTGCCGTTGAGCAGCTCGGCGGCGCGGGCGAGCACGTAGTCGCAGGCCAGCAGCCCGAGTTCGTCGTCCGGGCAGTAAGCCGTCAGATGCACGCGCTTCGGACCGACGTTGATCGACACGACCGGCATCGCCTCACGCTCCTTTCGTGCCGCCCACAACGAGCCGGCGCTCCCACATCCAGTGAATCTCCGGCGCCCACGACGCCGACGCGAACGCCACGAGCCGCTGGAGTTCCTCGAACCGCGTCGCGCCGGGATCGCGGTTCTCGAAGCCGATGTTGATGGCGCCGACGTTCGGCACGCCGGCGAGCTCCGCGACCTCCCGAGCCAGCCGGCGGCAGCGGCCCCAGACGTTCGCGTCCAGCATCATGTAAACCATCCGGTAGAACGGCACCGCGGCCACGACCAGCGCGAGCTGCGCCTCCGTCGGCAGCGAGCCGAAGAACGCGGTCGCGACCGAGTCGTTTTCCGGCGCGATCGCCGCGGTGACCATCAGAGCGTCGAACGGTCCCTCGACGACGAACAGCGTGTTTCCGCCGTGCTGCACGCGGTCGGCGTCGTAGATCGTCGTTTTGTGCCCGCCCTCGACCGGGTAGCTGAGCCAGCGATTGCGCTGCCGGGCGTCGATGGACCGGGCCGTGTAGCCGAGTTCCCGGCCGCCCTCACGCACGGGGAACACTACGCGCCGCTCCTGCTCGTCGAAGCGCAAATCGAACCGCGGGATCAGCTCGTCCAATCGCTGCGCGGGCACGCCGCGCCCGACCAGGTAGTCGTAGCCCGGCTGCGCGACGCCCTTGGGCGCCAGCGGCGATAGCGCGCTCACATCACGCACGTTCCGGCTCCCGTCCACGTCTCGCAGGGACAGTCATGCATCCACGTCCCCGGGTCCTTCGTCAGGTCATAGTTCCGCAGGCGCGGCACGCCGCGGCCCTCGTACGGCGGCAGCCCGCCGTTGCGGCCGGGAAAGTGGCGGTACGGCCGGCCGGAGCCGTCGAGGTTCAGATCGACCGCGACCCAGGCGGCTTCGCCCTTGCACACCGGGAAGTCGCCAAGTGAGCACTGGCAGGTGTGGCCGGTGCAGCACGCCGAACCCGCCCACGCCGAGAAGCATCCGCTCTGTGAATCGACGAACTGCGTGCAGAGCGGCCCGTACTCGCCGTGGTAGCCGTAGCCAGGGATCGCCGGCGGCAGTGCCAGCGTGTCGCCGAACGAGCAGTCCGGGCTGCAACCGGGCATCCCATCGCAGCCGGAGTACCACGACGGCACCAGGCCGCGCCAGTAGATGCCGGTCACCTCGTGGAACCACAGGCCGCTGTCCGGGCCCATGGGGTACGTTTCACCGCAGCCGAACATGTCGCCCAGGCAGTTGCCGCTGAACTCATTGCCCGGCGGGCCGGTCGCCTTGAAGTGCAGGCCGGGGTGCCAGACGTGGTCCAGCCGGTTCTTCTTGAACTGTCCGCCGTGCGTCGCATCCCAGCCGTGGTTGCAGGTATCCGGCGTGCAGGCGTAGTAGCTGTAGCCTTCGACGCGGCGGAGGCAGTTGTAGCCGGCGTGCGGATCATCGACGCAGTGCTGCGTCTGCCAGTCCCACGAGCGGCAGCCTTTCTCGTTGCGGTGATAGCCGCAGCCGGGCGAAGCCTCCATGTCGTCGCCGTACCCGTCGCAGACCGTGTCCTCCCAGTAGCCGCGCTCGCAGGGGCAGTCCGGGCTCGTCTCGGGTGAATACTGCGAGTAGCCATGCTTGCGGCTCATCATGTGGCACTTGGCCGACTGGCAGTTCTGCGTGCACTCCTGCCACGTCGGCACCGGCCACGCCTGGCACGTGTCGGGATACTCGGTCCATTGGTCGTCGTAGTCGGGACCCCACTGGTGATACCAGTAGCCCAGGGCGTGGTCGTACGGCCAGCACGCTTCGCTGTTCGCGCAGCACTTGTCGCAGCCCTTGCGGTACTCGACATGAGCTGTGCCGTAGCAGTCGTGGTAATCCGCGGCGTAGTGGTAGCCGCAGTCCTTGCCCATGAACTGGCCCGGCGTGCGCTTTCGCGTGCACAGGCCGATCGAGGTCCAGACGCCGTAGTCGATCAGGTAATCGACGGCGTCGATGATCTCCCTAATGTGGACGGCCTCGATCACGTCGCCCGGGCGCAGGCCCCAACTCGGGTACTTCGCCCACACCTTGGCGAAGTCGTCCCAGGCCGGCTCGTACATCAGCACGAATGTGCCCGGCGCCGTGCCCCACGAGTACCCGCCGCCATAGAACGGGTTGTTGAAGTGCAGGTCGTCGGCGTAGAGCATGTTGATGCCGCGCCAGGTCTTGCGCGCCGCGGCGCTGCCCCAGGTCTCGCCCTGGCCGGGCTGGTGGTTCGGATGATTGTGCAGCGGGCGCGGATCGGGCGTCGGCCCACCGACCAGGCCCTTGCCGCCGGTCATGTAGTGCGGATGCACGTTGCTGCCCGACCAGCGGAACTTGATCGGCATCGGCACGCAGCACAGGCCGTCGTCTCCGCCGCGGAAGCGCGGGTTGTGGTGGAAGGCGTCGCAGCGGTCGTCGGTCTCGGTGCAGGTCTCGTACTCGCCGGTGCAGCAATCGCCGCCCAGCCACGACAGCACGAAGCGCACCATGTTGATCAGCGCCGGCTGGATCGTCTCGCCGCCGTCGCAGGCGAAGAAGTCCGTCCCGTGCCGGACGTTGATGCCGCCGTAGTCCTCCAGCATCTCCGGCAGGCCGTAGGCGTACGGGTTGAAGTGCGCGAACCACTGGAGGTAGTAGGCGTCGTCGTCCGCCGGCGGGCTGTCGCCGCCCGGGTCGTACTTCGTGATGTCGGGGTCCTGCGGATCAGGGTCGTTGTAGAAGTAACGCACGTACCAGCGCAGTTCGGTCCCGTGCGCGTACGGGCCGCGCTGCGCCGTGTACGTCGTCGGCCCGCCGCTCATCGCGACGAACGACCAGCTCGACCAGGCGCCGCTGGGCGCCTTCGTCTGGTAGTACAGCCGCACGTTCGTCGGCGTCGGCACGCCGCCGGGTTTCGTGTAGGTGAAGGTGACCGTCTGGCCGGTTTTCTGGGTGTAGCCGACGCCATCCTGGCGGCCGGGCTGCGTAGCGCCGAACCAGCCGGAACCCTCCGGGTCGAACGGGTCGCTGGCCTGGTCACGGGACACGCTGCCCAGCGGGAAGTACGTCCGGTCGTGCGTGCCCGTCGCGAACTGCCCGGACGGATCGCCCGACCGCGTGCGGATCGGCACGCTGGGCTTCGGCATCGGGCAGCAAGGGGGATTCTCACCGAGGGCGGCGTACTCCTTGCCGCCTGGCTGATAGTCCCAGCAGGTGCCGGTCTCATTACAGCCGATCGGGCCGAGGAGCAGCCGGCGCTCCCACATCTCCGGCCCCCACAGGCAGCGCGGGTGCTGGCGGTCGTACCACTGGCGTTTCGGGTTGCCGTTCGGCCGCGAGCCGAACACGGCGTAGAGCAGGCCTTCGAGCTTCTCCAGCGCCAGGGCGAACTTGCCGCCCAGCGTGTCCTCCCAGTTGATCTCGCCTGGGCCGGCCGGCGGTGAACCCTTGGGCAGCACCTTCACGCCGGGCGGATGCAGGTCGGACCACCGGAGCTGGCCCGGAACCGCGCCGCCACGCGTGGCCAACGTCTCCTCGCCGTGCGAGTGTGTCCCGTACGTGGCGTGCTGCTCGCTGGTGATGTCGACGAAGGCCACGGCTACACCCCGTCCAGCTGGAACTTCACCTTTGCCGGCACGCGCAGCGTGTCGCCGTTGGGCACACTCACCGGCGGATCAATCTTCGTGACCCACATCAGTTCATTGCTGCCGCCTACCACGCCGTACACGGCCAGCCCACCGAACGGGCCGATGGCCGCGCCGCTCGTGTTCGTCCATTGCGGCGCGGTGGCCGACTCGATGCGCGGCGGCGGGCCGGCGACGTACGTCCACGACGACAGCGCAACCTGCGCGAAGTGCGCATGGAAGAACGGCAACACGTCGGCGTACGTCGTCCGGCGCGTGACCGCCGGCGCCGTCGCGAGCAAAGGCCGGCAGTAGATCGTCGTGTACCGGCTGCCGGTCTTCTGGAACGCATACTTCGCGAAGCGCAGCGCGAAGTCGCGCGTGATCCGGCCGAAGATCCGGGCCTGGTAGATCACGTGCAGTGCGGTCCCCGGCCGCAGCAACACCGGGGCTGCGAAAGACGCAGCGGCCACGAGCTTGTTGCGCGACGTGTCCGCGACGAACGCCAGCGTGATCGGGAAGCCGCCCAGCTTGCGGAAGTCGCACAGCCAGTCCAGCTCGCCCGACGGGTCCCACTGGTACATGTACGGCCGCAGGCATACGTTCGGGTTGTACGGGTCGCAGTCCGTGCCGCAGCGCTTGCGCGGCCGCTGCCAGGGATAGCCGACTTCCGGCTCCCAGGATTCGCGCGGCGTCCACTCCGGCGGCGGTTGCTCGACTTCCTCAGGTGTCCACGGGAAGTCCCAGTCGCCCGCGGCCTGCGGCGTCCACGAG
This sequence comes from Phycisphaerales bacterium, assembly GCA_022839625.1. Classification (GTDB taxonomy): domain Bacteria; phylum Planctomycetota; class Phycisphaerae; order UBA1845; family Fen-1342; genus JALHJL01. The sequence goes on along the minus strand of JALHJL010000027.1, from coordinate 26,510 downwards.
TGGTTGTTCGGGAACGTGACCTCCGGCGAGACGAACCCGCCGCCGTCGGCCTCCATCGACGCGGTGAAGTTCAGCGCCTGCCGGGTGTACCCGAACGAGGTCCGCATCGGACTGGTGTAACACCCGCCTTCATTGGCCTGCGCGTTCGTGCACTGCGCGAACGTGAGCGTCGGGCCGAAGGCCACGCCGCCGCCGGTGTTCGGCCGGTCATTCGGGTAGCTCGGCGACGGGCCGGCCACGCCCATCTGGAACGTCATCGCCGCCTGATACGCCGGGAAGAGCTGGCGATAGACGTACTCGATCCCCTCGTACGCCAGCAGATTCGGCAGCGCAAGGCGCGCGAGCTCGACGCCGCTGTCCTGATCAACATGTCGCACCAGGAACCGGCCCATCAGTACGTCCCACGGTAGTGCGACCGCGTGCAGACGAATGCATCGACGCCCGGATCGGGCGCCGCGAAGATCAGCACCACGTCGCCCACGACGAGCGGGTTGACCCACTGGCCACCGGCGCCCTGTTCCTCCAGGTTGAAGACGTTGTTGTACGCCAGCCCGCCGCCGACCTGCGTCCACGCCCCGTCCTCATCCATCGTGGCCTGCGCCGCGGCGTACCGGTACGGCGGCGCTGTGCCGGACTTCGACGTGATCATCGCGAACGCCGCCGCCATCGACGCGGCCCCGGTCGGCAGGCCGATCTTCGCCACGACCCACGCGACCGTCGGGTCGGGGTCGCGTTCGCTGGGCGGCTGTACCCATAGCAGGCAGGCCGAACCCGCCGCGCCGCTGTCCAGCTTGTCGGCCTGGCCGTCCTTTGCCTCGGCGAAGACGTGGCCCTCGTCGTTCATCTTCACGCGCGCCACGCAGACCCCGTCGACGCAGCCGCGGCCGAACAGGCCGTTTTTCACGGGCTCGAGCAGGATGACGAACCGGCCCGCATGCGCGGCGGTGGGCGTGACGCCCTTCAGCGCGACCCGCTCCTTGAACGCGTCGGCATTGTCCGTGGGGTTGATGACGGTGCCGGCCACGCCGAGCACATCGAAGCGCTCGCGGTCGGCGCCGCTGTCATTGCGGATCAGCACAATCCCCGTCTGCCGCCAATCGGGCAGGCCGTCACGCGTCGCGCTGCGCTGGCGCTCCTGGTAGTCGCGCGCGACGTCCACGAAGGCGTTGAACGTCGCCGCCGGGATGACGAGCGGGTCGCCGCTGCGCACCTTTTTCAGCGTCGTGCCCATCGCTCACCCGATCCCCAGCAGGCTCAGATTGCCGTCGTCGTACACCCGCTCGACATAGACCGCGATGGGCTTCTTCACGAGCGCCTTGGCCACCGTGTCCTCACTGTCGGCGTAGCGCACCCACAGGTACTCCCAGCCCTTCTTGTTGATGCCCGTGATGTCGCCGATCGTGAGGTTCGTGACGTTCGGGCTGGCGGCGAAGCGGAACGTGATCTCCCAGTCGCCGTACCCGCGCCGCGAGCCCGAGGCGCCGAGGAACAGCACTTCGCCGGCAGCAAAGCCCTTGAATGCACCGCTATTCACCCTGCCGGTGAGCTGGAACAGCGTCATGCGGTACGCCGGCGTGACCGTCGTGTCGGGCAGGTAGTGCGTCTCGGCGAACTGGTACACCGGGACGGCGATGTCCACGCCTTCCACGGAATCCGCCGTAACGCCGATCGCGCCCTTGAAGTCCGGCGCCGTGCTGGCCGGGTACTTCGCAATCGTCTGCTTGCTCTGCGTGATGTGCTGCGTGCCGCCACCGGTGTCGAAGGCGAAGTTCGACTCATTGGTCGGCGTGAACGGCCCGTACCGAACGATGCCCTCCCAGAGCTCCTCGCCGATGGGCTGAACGGTGACGGTATCCCGCGGCAGGAAGAACCACCCGCTGCCCCACGGGTCGTACGTGGCCGGACTGCCGGCGACCAGCGCATTGCGCGCTTCGACGTCGTCGTTCGTGCCGCGGATGTTGTACCGCAGCTCGACCGAAGGGCTCGTGCCGGTTGTGACCAGCCGGCTCTCGAACTTCTCGACGACCTCGACGGGCAACGCGGGTCTCCTACGCGAACGTCATGCGTCCGGCGCTTTCGGCCAGACGCTTCGTGTGCTTGGCGGTCTCCTCGGTGGCGCGGGCCGTCCGCTCGACGGCGCTGCCGCCGCCCAGCCCGGCGGCGCCCAGTGGGTTGAACGTGCCGATCACGCTGATCTTCTGGGCGAGCAGGCTGCCCAGGCCGGCGAGCTGATCGTCCAGGCCGGCCAGGGGATCGCGGGGCGGCCGTTTGGGCGCACCACCCTCTGCGTCAGCCGCCTCGCGCTTGCGGCGGGCCTCGGCCACGGCGTCGTCCAGTGCCTTGCGGGCCTCGTCGAGCTGCTGCTGGGTTGCTTTGACGCGGGCGTCGGTTTCCTGGTCGAGCTGCCGCTGCGCGTCCTGGTCCTGACGGCCGATCTCCTCCAGTGCGCCTTCGTGGGTGCTCTTGGCGCGCTCGCGCTCGGCCTGGCGCTGTGCTTCGCGGGCCTGCAGCGCGGCGTCGCGCTGCCGGTCGATCTCCGCGTTGACGGACGAGAGGTCCTCGTCGGCCATCTGCTTGGCGGCGTCGACGTCGAGCGTCTCATCGAACAGGCCCCACAGCTCGAGCAAGCGCTTGGTGGTCCAGTTGATGGCGGTGTTCCAGGCCTTCTGGAACCCGGCCGTGAAGCTGGTCCAGGTCTGCGACAGGAACGACGTGGTCTCGATCCAGGCGACCTCGAGCGCGTGGAAGCCGATCTCGGCCGCCGCCAGGGCCCCGTACCACATGCCGTAGGCGACGCTGAGGAAGAAGCGCTTGGCCTCGAGCCACGCCCGGTTCAGCGCCGCCACACCCTGCTGCCACGCTAACTTCAGGCTGAGCCAGACGATCTGCGCGGCCAGATTGATGTCGCCCGCGGCCAGGGCGTCCGCGATCCCGCCCATTACCTTATATACAGTGTCGCGCAGGCGGCCGAACTGCTCGCCGAGCCAGGTCAGCGCCTCGCTCCCAGCACCGGTGACGACCAATAACGTCGTGCCGAGTGCCACGGCCGCGGTGATGACCAGCCCGATCGGCGAGATGATGGCCGCCAAAGCAGCACCAATCGCGCCGAACGCCGCGCCGATGCCCGTCACGGCCGTGGCCAGCCAGCCGAATACCGCGCCGACACCCGAGATCAGCGTCCCGGCCACGATCAGGCCGACCCCCACAGCGGTGACGGCCGCCGCGACCTGCAGCGCGGTGACAATCAGGGCTTTGTTCTGCTTCAGCCATTCCGTGACGCGCACCACGACGCGTGTGACCGCATCGCCCAGATCCTTGATGGTCGGCGCCAGCGCCGCGCCGATCGTGAACGCCGACTGCTTCAGCACGCGCCAGAGCGTGTCGAGCGTGTCGGCCAGTGCGGCCGCGTCTTTCGCCGTTTCGGTCGAGACGGTGAGCCCGAGCTCACGGGCTTTGCGCTGGTACTCCTCCAGTCCCCTCGCGCCATCTGCCAAGAGCGGCAGCAGGCGCGTCCCGCTCTTGCCGAAGACCTCCATCGCCAGCGCGGCCCGCAACGTGGGGTCCTGCACCTTCGCGAGACGATCGGCGATGAACTTGAATTGCTGCTCGGGGTTGAGATTGACCAGGTCGGTGACACTCAGCCCCAGGCGCGCCAATGCCTCGGTCGCCGACTTGGACCCTGTGGCGGCCTCCGTGACCACCTTCTGCATCTTGCGCAGGCCGGTTTCGAGGGTCTCCAGGTCAGCGCCGGCCAGATCGGCGGCCCAGCCGAGTTCCGAAAGCGTCTCCACGCTTACGCCGGTGCGGGCCGACATCTCGTCGAGCGCATCGCCGGTGTCGACGAAGGCCTTCACCGTGCCGCCCAGGAACGTCAGCGCCGCCGAGCCCAGCGCCCCGAGCTTCAGGCCCACCGAGCGGACACCCTCCCCGAAGGCCTTCAGCCGCTGCTCGGCCTTCTGCAGCCCCTTGGCGATCTTGTCGTCCACGCCGAGCTCGACGAATGCCCGACCCGCGCGGATGCCCTTGCTGCTGGCCATCGGCTACCCTCCGCGCACGCTGCCGCCCCAGCGCTTCGGGAGCTGCGGCCGCTCCTTTTCCAGCGCCGGGCCCATGAACGGCCGCTGATCGATGCTCACGCGGGTGCGGACGACCTGGCCGCGCCGCCGGCGCCTGACCTCGGTCTTGCCGCCGAACTCGAGCACGTTGGGAGCAGTGCTGCGATTGAAACCCACTGGACCGATCACGACCGAATCGCTGGCCGGGTCGTACCCGAAGTAGATCAGCCGGCGCAGCGAGCCCTCGTGTGAGTGAGGCGGTTGGCCCGCCGGCGCGCTGCCCTTCTTCGTGCGGATGCTGTGCTTGGCGGTGGTGCGGATGAACGCGCCCGCCTTCGACAGCACGGCGCGCTTGGCCTTATCCACGGCGCGCAGCACGGTCTGCTTGTCGAAGAACAGGGACTTGATCCGCATCGTGATCATGCCGCACACCTCGTCCCCGGCGTAGGAAAACGCCCGCGGAGCGCCGCATCGGCCACTCCGCGGGCGCAATCACGGGAGCCGACTACGTGCCGGTCGGCGGCGGCGTGGTCTGGGCCGTCTTGGCCCCGATCTGGCCGAAGCCCAGCGCCCCGATCAGGCTGGCGATCTTCTGGGCCACATCGTCGCCGCTCATGACCTTGCTGAGCGACACCGCCTCCTCGGCGTCCGCCTCGGTCAGGGCCTTGACGATCTTGCCCACCGCGGCGGTCAGCACGGTGCCCAGCGCCTGCTGCTGCGCAATCGCATTCTGCGCCGCCAGGTTCTGCTGGTTGACCGCGTTGCTCATCGCCAGGTTGTGGTAGAACGACGGACCGTCGCCCAGCGACTTGAAGTTGGTGGACGACACACTCTGCACGACTTCTTCCGGAAGAGGCATGTGCATTCTCCTTACGCTTTGCCTCACATCACTGCACCCGGGCATCCGTGCCCGGGAGTTTGCCTGTGGTAAAGAACTCCTTGATCGCTTCCATTCCGACCTCCACCGGCGCGGTCCGCGGTGCGAACGGGTCGAAATCCGCGGGCCGGAAAACCCGCGTCTTCTTGGGGTCGCGATGGCAGTTTGCGACGAGCGCCAGCAGCGCGCTCATTCGCGCCCACTCATCCTTGGCGCGCGCCTCGGCCAGCGCGAGCAGCTCGCGCAGCGTCAGCCGTCCGGGGTCGACGCCGGCGATTCCGGCGCACTGCCAGATGAGATCCCAGATGTCGCCAGCGCTTGGGCGACGATCTGCTCCGCGTCGACCGTGGCCAGCCGGGCCTCGACCAGATCGCGCGCCTTGTCCATCACCCGCCAAGTGGTCTCGAGCACGCGCTGCAGATTCGCCCGATCTCTCGGGCTCGGGGAAAAACCCACGAGTTCCTCCAGCAGGGCCTTGGTCGCCTGCTCGATCGCGTCGCCCGCCATCGCGCGGCCGAAGTCCTCATCGCTGACGCTCTTCGCGTCCGCCTCGGGCTTGCACACGGCGTAGACGACGTCGCACAGGAGCACCGGATCGCGGTACAGCCGCTCGATGAGCTTGCCGTCGATGATGTCGAGCAGGTTCACGTCGACGAGGCCGCGCACGCGCTTCAGCACGTCGACATTGATGGCCAGGGTCCATGTTCGGCCGGCGTTGTCGGTAAAGGTCTTCATGGCCGTCAGCTCCCCGTCACCCAGGTGCGATACACCGCGAGCTTGGCGGTGACGCTGACCGTGATCGCCTCCTCCAGCTCCTCGCTGCGGCTGAAGGAAGTGATCGAGAAGTCGCCGTCCGGTCCCTGGCCGCCCTCCTTGTCCAGCACCTTCAGCGCGATCAGGCCGGCGGTGAGGTAGGCGTTCTTGATCGCGGTGAATCCCGCATCGGCGGGGTCCCAGACCATCTCGAACTCGACCGAGCATTCGCGCAGCGTGGGCGCCGTCGCCCGCCAGCCCTGATTGGCCCGCGTGGTGACGTCCGCCTCGCCCGCCTCCAGATTCAGCGTGACGTTGCGGACGTTGGTCATTTCGGTGGATGCGGGGTTGCCGGCCGCGCCGTGGTACAGCTTGGCGTTCATCCCAAGAACGAAGTTCGCCATGTTCAGTCCTCCATGACTGCCGGACGCACTACGTGAGCCCGAGCTCGATCACCGTGCCGGCCGTGGCCCGCAGGTACACCGTCTGGCCGTACGACGGCCCAAGCATGACCATCGAGTCGGCCGGGATCGTCAGCTTCGCGGCCGCAGCGGACACGTCGCGGACCTCCACGTTCGCGGCCAGCGGACGCACGATCAGCGTGGCGCCGCGTGGCACCTCGACGGCCTGGTCCGAGCCCGTGGCCGTCAGTGAATCGAGCGCCTTGAAGTTCATGGGCCACTCCTTCGGTTTGAGGGGCACTACGGGCGGCGTGTACAGCAGCACGTGCAACCCGGCCTGGGTGGCCCGCAGGCCATAGCCCGTGTTGACGACCGCCCCGACCAGCGCGGCGTTGACCTCCGCCCGCGTCCACGGCTTGGCCGTCGCCGGGGAGTTACGGGCAAAGACGAAGACCGTGTCGTACGCACCGCTCGGGTTGAAGTTGGCCGTGGCCTGTTCGCCGGCGCCGACTCGGAGTGTGACACGCCCGTTTCCGCCGCTGTTGTTACGCCAGCACACCGCCGCAGCTGCCGCGACAATGCGTTCGCCGGGCGCGAGCGCCACATCGGCGACGCCGACGTTGAACACCGCACCGGGGTAGCTGCCGTCGAGGTAGGTGGTGTCGCCGTCCTGCTGAACCTGGCTGACGTATTCCCAGTAGTCCACGTCAGGCTCCCTTTGGCTCGACCTCGGGCGGCGGCTCGCTCGGGTACGGGTACCAGCCGAACTGCGACCCGTTCGCGTTCGCATTGAGCCGCGCCACGCGTACCGTGGGTCCGAACAACGTGGCGTCGTCGCACGTGTACAGGTCGTCCACCTCGACCGTGTAGCCCTGCGAGGCCAGGTTGTAGCGCTTGCCCAGGTAGGCCACGTTCATCGACCCGCCCGGCCCGCCGAGACCCTGCGCCACGACTCTCCCGTCCATCCGCCAGGTGTAGCGGTCGAACAGCACCGCCAGTTCGCAGTAGTACCAGCGGTTCAGGTCGACCCGCCCGAAACTCCCGAGGTGCGGCGAGCCCACCGCGCCGATGTGCAGCCGCAACGTGCCATCCTCGCCCAGTCGCAGCGACGCCCGATGGGTCACGCCCGATCCGATGAACAGCAGGTGTTCCCATTGGCCCGGCGTCTGCGGCAGCGCAATCACGCGCAACCCGAATCCGATTGTGTACGCCGTCCGGCTGACCGTGGTCGGGTTCCCGTTCGCGTCGTAGCCATTGCCCAGTGCGATGTTCACCAGCGTGGTGCCGGTCGGCACGGTCAGTCGGCAGCCGCAGGCGCCGCTGCGCTTGTAGGTCGCGCCGACCGTGGCCCCGCTGAATGTGACCACTTCCGCGAGGTCGAACGCCTCGAAACCCGCAAACCACTGCAGCGGCATGGCCGTTCACCTCCGCACCCGATACGTGACCGTCAACACGCTCGTGAACTGCCGGTACTGCTCGAGGTGCTCCGGCGCGAACACCGGCTCGTTCTCGAGCGCCAGCCACACGGCGGCGGTGAAGCCGTCGAGCCGCTGGCCGCGCAAGTGGTCGCCGAGTTCCTCCACCAGCCTCATCAATGCGTCGAGTTCGGCCGGATCGTCGGCGTTGACCTTGCGCTGCACGCCGATGTCGATCGCGCAGTCGTAGAAGCCGTCGGCGCGTGTCGCCGCGCTGATGGACAGGCTCTTCGGGATGACCGTCACCTTGGCGACGGCGAGCGCTGGTAGCTCAACGACCGGCCGGTAGCCACGGGCGATCTCGCAAGGCACGCTGAACGTGCCCTCCTGAAGCTTGGCCACGATGGCGTCGGCCAGCGCGATGATGGTGCTGTCGGGCATGGCTCACGATCCTCGCATCAGGCCTTCGATCCACGCCCCCACGAACTTGAGCAGCAGCGTGCCCACGCCGCAGAGCGTGGCGAACGAGAGCTTCTGGATCACCGCCAGCCGGGACTCGACGCGCTCCATGCGCACCAGCAGCGACTTCTCGGGGTGGCCGTTGCCGAAGACGACGGAGCGGATCTCGCGCACGTCCTTGAGGCAGCTCGGCTCGCTGGAGCACGTCTGGTTCTGCGTCTCGCTCATGTCCGCTCCATCCCCACGAACTTCGTGTGAATCCGCAGCGTGCGGCGATGCGCATCGCTGTACCGCCAGGGGGGCTCGCCGCCCGGCGCCATCACCTCGTAGAGGAAGATTTGGTCGCCGTCCGTTTCCCGGATGCGGTCGCCGGGCTTGGGCAGCTCCAGCTTGCCCGCCAGGACGAGGTCCGCCGCCGAGATCAGGTAATCGCGCGACTGCGTCCGGTGGATGACGCCGTACTCGTCGGCCTGCTCGAACGTGGTCTGGCCGATGGTGGCCGGCAGGTCCACGCTGTCGCCACCGCGGAGGTAACTGACCGTCCGCGACAGGTGACGCGTGCGCTGCTCCTGCAGCCACGCCGCGCCTTGTTCGAGCAGGTCGGCCACGCCGGCGCTCCTACTGCATCAGCCGCACGCGTACCGTGGCCGCGCCATCCGCGGCCGCCTTCACGCACTTGCCGATCAGCTTGTTGCCGGTCGCGGTGGTCGTGGCGACGTTGTTCGTGTCGTCCCAATAGACGTTAGCGCCCGCGGTGATCGCGGTGCCGCCGCCGGTCGCCTTGGCGAAGTCGAACACGCCGGCCACCGCCAGCGACCCCAGCGCGTTCGCCGCGATCGGGGTGCGGGCGATACCGACCAGCTCGCCCTGCACGATGACGTCGCCCGCGGCCACGGCCGAGCCGGGCGTGTAGTCGATCGAGCGGCCGTCATGTACGAATGTTGCCTGCATTGCCATTGTTCACGCTCCTGTCAGGTGACGTGTTGCCAGGTCCTACGCCTTACCACGTGATGAACGGTCTGCTTTGCCACCCCGTAGCGCCGAGCAAGTTCTACCAGCGTCGTAGTGCCTTGAAGCGATCGAATCTGCCGCACCTGGTCTTCGGTCAGTCTGGACATCCCGTGTCTTTGGCCTCGTGGCTGATTCGCCGCGAACAGCCCCGCCGCCCGCGCGTGCCGGATGTTCTGCAGACCCGTCACGTACTCGAGATTCACCACACGATTGTCCCGCTTGTCGCCCGAGCGGTGATTGATCTGCTTGCCGGGCGGGCGTGGACCGAGAAAGGCCAAGGCCACAGCGCGATGCACCGTGATCATGCGGTCGATTCCGCCCGGCAGCGACATGTGGAATTTCAGGTACCCTTTGGAATCCGGGCCACACCGCATGATGCGACCCGGGGGGCGGCCCTTCTGAGCCAGTTCGCTCCGTACCCGCCCCAAGTTGCTCACGCTATACATCCCCTGTGATTCAGGAACAGGTAGCCAGCGCTCCACCGGCGCGACCGACTCGGCCGCTGCGCTACTTGCTGGCATCGTCACGCCTCCCCCTTTGCGCGGATTCCCCCGCGCGGCTCTTGCAGACTGACCCCGAAATCATGATACCCGCGCATCTGCACCCCGAGCACATTGAAGTCGGCGTCAGCCGATTCAATCGTCGGCCCTTCTTGCCCATTCAGGAACGCAACCTCGATCACCGGCAGGTCGATCGGATCGGCCAGCAGGTACCAGGCCTTTTCCGAATAGCCGGTGTACTGCGCGTTGCTCAGGTAGCGGCTGACCTCGACGCGGAACTTCCCCGTGTGCGGGTTGGCGACCGGGTAGCGCGTGCTGGCGGTCGTGTCGCGGATCTCCAGCGACTTGAAGAGCACCGTCCCGATGGCCGACAGCGCCGTCGGCACCAGGATCAGGGCCGGCATGGCGCCGAGCGGCTTGCCGTCGGGGTCGGTCTGGTTGAGGAACGCGACCTCGGCCTTGGACAGGCCCTCGATCGACAGCGCCGTGTCGGCGCCGGTCAGGTAATTGTTGTTGCCGGCGCTGAAGAATGCCGCGTTGTTCATGAAGATCGACCAGAAGATGTCGTTGATCTTCAGGCCGGACCCACGCCCCAGCTTGCGCGGCACGGTCGTGATCGCGCCGAGGTCATCATTGATGATGTCCCGCCGATCGATCGCGAGCAGCAAGCCGTAGGTGTCGGCCTTGTTCGTGTAGGCCTGCTCGCCCAGCGTGCCGTGCTTGAGCTCGCCGCCCGGGGCGACCTGCTCGTACTGGTCCTTGCCGATCAGGCGGTAGCTGGTGACGGTCTTGAAGTCGCTGACGTTCCGGACGGCGCAGATGTTCCGCCAGGTGCGTTCGACGCTGAAGAAGCCCTCGAGCAGGAACTTGTTCGCGACGTTGCTGAGGATGCCACCGATGTCGATCGTCGACGCCGCGGCCCGGATCTCCCGGCCGAAGGCGTAGCGCAGCATCTCGGGCGTGACGCGCCGCTCGCGGCCGACGTAGCCGTTGGCCCGGGCCGCCTCGACGATCAACTCGGCCAGGCCGAGGCGCCCGTCGAACTGGCGGTCCGCTTCATCGAGCACCGGCGCTTCGAAGTACCGCTCGAGCTTCTCGACGCGGGCCGCTTGCATGCACGCCGCCTCGAGCACCTGGCCGGTAACGGCCGTTTCGGTGACATGCACGGCGGGCGCCTTAGGGCGCATCACACGAAGCTTCTCGAGTTCCGTGCGGTCCGGCGTCCAGCCCTCGGCAATCGCCCGCGCCTCAATCTCCGGCAGCCGTCCACCGAGGATCGAACGGATCGCGGCGATGCGCTTGGTCTCCGCCAGCGCCTGTGCGCGGATGTCCGCGACCGGGTTGACGGCCGGTGCGGGCGTAGCGCTGGCGGCGGGGCCGGCCTCCGTGCCGGCGCCCGTCGCCTCGTCACGCGCGACGTCGTCTTGCGGCGCCACGTTGTCGAGGACCTCCGTGTCCTTGCTCTCATCCATGAGTTCACTCTCCTGTTGCTGCGCCGCGATCGTCGCGGTGGTGTTGCCGTCGGCCCCCAGGTCTACGAAGCTGATCTCGCCCAGCACCGTCCGCCGGGCCACGTACAGCGGCCCCTCGAACGTGCGGCCGTTCACGGTGACGCTTTTGCCGGCCCGGATGAATTCGGCCTGGGCCACCTGCGCGCCGATCGAGGCCTGCCACGGGAAGCCGCGCTTGCCGCTGGCGACCACCTCGCGCGCCGCGCCCGTGTCACGCGACACGATGCCCTCGGCAATCAGCCGGCCCGCCTCCACGGCGATGCGTTCGGTGTGCCCGACCCCGGCGTACATGCTGTGGCCGAAGCGCACCGGCCGACGCTGCGACGGGATCGACAGCCCCTCCAGGTCGACCACGACCGGGAACCGCCAGCCTTCCACTCGCAGCGGCTCGCCTGTGTACGCCACCATCGTGAAGCGCGGAATGACCTCGGCCTCACCCTCGACGGCGAGCGCTTCGAGCGTGATTCGGCCGGGCTGACAGCGCAGCTCGAGCCGATCGGGCACCTGTTCATGCGCCTCACGCGAGCGCGGGGGCGTTGACGCCTTCCGTGACATCGTCCTCGTCCTCCTGACTGTCGGTTTCGGTGGGGGCGGCTGGCGAAGTCGGCGTCTGCGCGGTGAGCCCCAGCTCACGCATCAGCGCCAACTCGCGGGCGCGCTGGCGGAGCTCGGATTCCCAATCGAGCCCGGCCTTGGCGTACTCCGCCGCGAGGGTCGTCGTGTTGCTCTGCAGCCGCGTGGCCTGCGCGCCAGCTTCCTTCTGCGGATCGACGTGCTCAAATCCGTCCCAGAACCACTGGTGCGGCAGGTCGACCCCCAGCTGCCGCAGCCACTGCGGCAGGTAGCCCTCGATGAGCACGGCCTCGTCCAGCCACGCTTTCAGCAGCCGGTCGAGCACCATGTCGCCGAGGAAGTTCTGGTCGACGCGGATCGCTTTGAAGAACGCCTGATGGTCGAGCCGCCCCGAGGCGTAGTTGTAGCCCGAGGAATTGCCGGCGGCGATATTGAACGGCATGTTCAAGCACCGGGCGATCTCGTTGATCACCTCATGCTTGAAGTCGCCGTAGACCGTCGTGGGCTGCTCGGCCTTGACCTGGCCGATCTTCCAGCCGTACGGCATCGTCATCCACGTGCCGCGGTCCATCTCGACCGTGTCCATCGGCTCAACCGCGGCCGACTCGGCGTCCGCAGGCGCATCGGTGTAGATGACACCGCTGGGCAGCGCGGCCTGTTCCGCCGCGCCGAGCACGGCGAGCGTGTAGCGCCGCAGCGTCGCAAACAGCGACAACGAGCTGGTGACCTCCGGGATGCCGCGGCTCTGCGCCGGGCGCTCCGCCCGGAACAGGTGCACGACCGATTCCACGGGCATGAGGTTGTAGTCGTCAGGGCCGGCGCGCCAGGCACGCTGGTCGCCGGGATGGCGCCGCAGCACGTAGTACGCGATCGGGTTGCCGAACCCGTCGAAGACGATGCCGTCGACCGCCCGCTCCTCCGGCGGCAGCACACCGAACGGCGTCGAGACCTGGTCGGCTTCGATCAGCCGCAGGTCGAGCTGCACCGGCGCGGCGATGCGTGGGTTGCTGGTCAGCAGGCCAAAGCACTCGCCGCTCTCGCATTGTGCGGTGCGCATCGTGCGGAGCTTGTGGGCCAGGCCGATCGCCTTGGCCCAACGCATGAACTCCTGCTCGATGAGGCGGTTGGCTTCCGAATCGTCGGTGAGCATCTGCAGCCGCGGACCGGTGCCGACGACGTAGTTTGCAAGCGTCAGCACGATGCCTTTGGCGTAGCTGTTGTTGGCGACCTCGTAGCGGGCCCGGCTGCGTAGCACCCGCCGGACGTCGGCGCCCATGGCCGCGTCGGCAGAAAGGTGGTCGGCATTCGCCCAGTGGCGGCGGTTTTCGGGCGTCGTCTGGGCGGCGTCATACTTGCCGCGCACGACCAGCAGACGGCCGCGAGGCGCTGTGGCGCCCTTGGCCTTCCGCACGCCAAGTTGTCGCAGCCACTGGAACACCGTCACACCGCTCCCGGGGGCACGACCTTCGTCATCCGCACGCCGAGGCCCCGTTTGGCTGCCTCCTTGCTGGCGAGGTACCGATCCGCCTCGATCTGGTCGCGCAGCGGCTGCTGCTTGACCGTCTGGCCGTCGACCGACACCTCAGCCGGCTGCTGGGCCGCCTCGTGGATCGCGTTGGCGATTTCCTCAGGCATCGCGTGCTCCAACTTGCGGGAGCGGGACTTGAACCCGCAGCGCCGGCGCATGAAGCCGGCATGTTGCCGTTACACCATCCCGCTACGGGTTACATACGCCACGCCGAGCCGGGCTGTCGGATGGATGCTGCCGACCACGGGAATTGTTCCACCGGTAGACATGGCGACGGTGGACGGACTAAATGCCGACGCGTTCGGAGGTGGTAATGCGGCGTCCACAGTGTCGGCACTCCCGGCGCCGCATGATGCGGCCCCCTTGGGCAGCGCGCGTGTAGACCACTCGAAAATGCCGGCATCCGCAGCGCGGGCATTCCAGCCCGCGTGGGGCCTGCCCAGCGGTCGTGCTCGGCAAGTCCTTCATCGCCGGGATCTCCGCAATTCCGAAAGCCGCACGGCCGGACGGGCCTTCGGCGTGTCGCCCACCAGCCCGGGCGGCGCAGCGCCGCCCATCGAAGCCGCCACAGCGCAGCCAACCAGGCAATCCAGCCAGTGGTTGTCGAGACCATCCACCCGCAGTTTCCACTCATCGACGGTCCGGCCCCGGCCTTCCGTCTTCACGCGGTACTCGCTGGTCAGATGCTCGGCGAGTAGTCGGTTGCGCTCCGCTTGCCGGCCAAACAGGGACAGACAGCCGGGATCGCCCATCGGCACGGCCAAGCGGGCCTGGATGAACGACTTCCAGTAGTTCGTGTCGAAGACGACGTGCCGAACGGTCCGCCGGCCGGTGATCACGGGAATGCGCCAGTTCAGCCCCACGCGGTCGCCGCGCTTCCGCTTGTACTCGGAAAACGGGATCGATGACGCGCCGACATACCGACCGTGGCTGGGCAGCACCACACCGGCGAACTTGCTCTGCCGGCAGAACTGGTACACGACGTCGGATGATTGGCCCCAGTTCGCGTCGATCAGGCAGCGGTCGATCCGCACCTGCGCCCCGTCGTCGCGCTGCCATTCGCGCCCGAGCGTGCGCTCGGCCAGCCGCTCGAGGCCGGCATAGATTGCCCCTTCGATGCCGGCGCGTGGCGTTGCGGCCGCGAGCGTGCGCCGAATGTCACGCAGCGTGAAGTACTCGGCCTTCTGATCCGGCTCGGTCCCGTAGTCGAGGACGTAGCCGCTGAAGTCGTTCTCCCACGCGGCGACGAGCCAGAAGAGCGCCTTGGCCTGGACGTCCACGAACATCGTCACGTGCGTGGCCGCCAGCGGCACCTCGCCGCGCCGCTGGCCGTTGAGCTTCGCCAGGATCTGGTCGACCGTGAGCAACTCGTCATCGACCTGCTCCTCAGGCAGCGGCTCGTTCTGGTACTCCGCCCAGAACGCCGCTTCCCCCCGGTCGAGCTTGAGGTTCATGGCGTGCTGGATCGCCGACAATTCGTCCGGATGGTGTCGCTCGGGCCAGGCGATCACCGCGCCGGCGTCCATCGCCGCGCGGTTGGCACGGTAGAATTCCGTGGCGTCAGCAATCCCGCGGTCGGCCTGCATCCCCAATCGCCACAATTCGGCGTAGCGGGCCCACAGCGCTTCGTCCGTGGGCCAGGCGTAGACCATCTTTGTCCGCTCGCCTTGCCACTGCGGGTGCTTCTCGCGATCCAGGATGCGGTCGGCCAGGTCGTCCGGCCGGACCACCGTGAGCGTCATCAGGCCGGCAATCTTCCGCCCCGGTCCGGCCAGGCCCAGAATCGCGCCGGCGAGGATTCGCTCGCGCGTCATGCACTGGCTCGGGCTGCGGGCGGATTCATCGGTCTGTGGATCGTCAATCAGCACGAGCGACGGGCGCACAGATGAACCGTCGGCGCGCTTGTGCTTCATGCCGCGGATGCGGCCCGTGATACCGGCCACGCAGACGATCGCGCCGTTCGATGCCGGCGAGTGATTGCCTAGCCACGCCAGTGGCGGCAACGTCGGCAGCACGATCTCCCGCGCCGTCCAGCCGATGTGCGTCTGCTTCCCCTGGTAGAGCTGGCCCGCGGCGCGCTGGTGGATGCCCTCTAGCGCCCGCACCGGCCCCACGACCTCGGAGAAGTCGTCCTCGAGCAGGTCGTTCGACTCCAACTCGACCTTGATGCTATCGAGCATGCTTGCCGCGTGCTCCTCGTCGCTGCCGATCAGCGCGACGAACTCGCGGTGCCCGTACACCAGCGCCCACAGGCAGGCGACTTCACATAGCGACGTCTTGCCGCTGCCGCGCGGCATCGCCATCGCGAACAGGCCGCCTTCCAGCACGGCCTGCTCGATCTTCCGAATCACCTTCAGGTGGTCGGGCGACCAGGGCAGATGAAACGTCTGCGGAAAATACACCTCGCAGAAGTGGCGGAAGTTGCGTTCGGCTTGGGTCCGCTGCTCAGGATTCCGCGGCGCGTGGACCCACTCACCCGCGGCGATGTCGCGCCCCAGCAGCGCCATCTCCCGATTGCGCTGCGCGGCGCGCTCCTTGTGCGCTTCGTAGCCGGTGAGTCCGTCCGGTGCGGGCCGCGGCCGGTGCCGTTCGATCGTCAACCATGCCACGTAGCGCAGCAGATCGACCGTGCGCCCGTCGCCGATCCGAAAGCCCGCCCGCGCGCGGTGGCGGTGCAGCTGCCGCTCGGAGATGACCTCGCCGAGCGGCGTGCTGTTGAGCAGCCGTACCAGTTCGGTCGGCTTCAGTTTGCGCGGGTCAATCGGCACCGGACGCCATCTCCCGTACGAGCCACGCCGCGTAGTGAACCAGGTTGAGCGTGCCGTCGGCATTGGTGGGAGCGCCGGCGGCCAGGTCGGCCTGCAACATCTCCACGGTGACGGCCTGGCCACCGACCGCGGAGAGCAGCCGGGCGGCCTCCGCCACGGGGAGCGCCGTGGGGTTCAGCTTGGCCTCGGCGCCCGCCATTACGCCAACTCCCGCACGGGTACGCCCCCGGGCCCGACAGGGCGGCCCCAGGGCGGCGTATGTAACGAGTAACGGGTCCAGGCCGCCCCGGTGCAGGCGAGAGCGCTCTCATGGCCAGGCTGGCCGCTGACTCGGACCTGGCGCCAAGACATGCAAGAGTCTCTCGAATTCCTCGCCACATCGCCTTGCTTTCCCGCGAAAACGAGCGACTCATGTGTCTGTACGCATGGGGCGTACGCGATGGAGAAACGACGATGAACGCGACCACGAAAACGAACCGCCGCCTGACGCCCGGGACCCTGGTGGTCAGCCGCGAAGACGGCGAGCCCGGCAAGATCGTCCGAGTCTGCACCTTCCGCCGCAACGGCCTCGACGCCTGGTCGTACCTGGTCCAAACCGCCACCGGACGCGAGATCTGGGAGGTCGGCGAGTTGTTCGTTCCCACGCTGGCGTAACCCCCCAGACCAATGCGAGGAGCAATCCCGATGACCACGAAGCGCAACACGACGAAGCGGACCACGCGGATCAGCATCCGGAAGGTCGACGGTGGCTACCGCATCACGGGCGACACGCGGACCTTCCGCAGCCATAGCACCGCGTTCAACGCCGCGTGGCGGGCGGCGGCCCGCACGGGCGCCAGCCTGTACGCCATCACGCCCGACGGCCGAGCCATTCCGCTGCTCACCGGCCGCGTGATCCGGGAGATCGAAGGCTGGTGAGCACAGCGCGCACCCAACGGAGCCACGACCATGTCGAAGCGCAAGACAAAGACGACCACACCCGCCCGCATCGAGGCGCTGCTGGCCGGTATCGCGCAGGGCCGCCTGGGGATTGAGACGCTCGAGTGCCGTCGGCTGGACCGGCTCGACTTCCACGAGGTCTACGGGCCGCAAGTCCGCCGCGCGCTGCTGCAGGCCTACGTGCAGGGCTACCAGGACGGTGCCCACGACCGCGGCGCCGGGTTGGACGCGCTGGTCGGCATGCTGAACGCGGGCGAAAGGCGGGTTCCCGCCGCGCCCGAGAGCGCACTCGGACCAGCCGCAGATTCCGCTGCAAAATCGCAGAATTCCGGCCCCGCGAGTGGATTCCCGGCGAAAAGCAGCGAACTGATGTGACTGTCGCAACGCGAAGGAGAAACGCCGATGACGACGAACCACACAAACCAGACGCCGGACGCCAGCGAGATCCTGGAGACGCTGCGAATCACGAAGGTCCAGCGCCGCACGAGTTGCGGCGGGTCGTGGGTGGTCGGCACGATTGCCGGGCACCGCTTCGACGCCCTGGTCTTCCCCGAGCACGCCGAGTCGCCGGATTTCGAGTTGGAGGGCAGCCGCATCTCGAAGCTGTGGCTCAAGCACCTCGATACACAGACGACGGCCGCGAACTTCGACCGCGGCTGGGACATCCGTCCGACCACGCCCATCGCCGCCACGATCGTCGACCTGCTGGCGGCCGGGCTGGCCGAGCACGTGTTTGGCAACTAACGCGGAGGAGCAGCGATGAGCATCGAAATCAAAGCGATCGAGTTCCCGACGGCCCACGAGGCCATCCAGTGGACGTACGCCAGCGGCAAGGGCGAGGCGATCCTGCTTGGCGGCAAGAACTACGTCGCCGAGCAGGCTGAGATCGACCGCCTGGCCGCCGCGGGCGTCGCGTTCGCGTACCTGTGTGATCACGAGATGTCGGACGGCACGCACCGCATCATCACGGTCCCCGTCAACTAACCGGAGGAGAGCACCATGCCAGCGAAGAAGAACGAGAAGACGCTGCCGATCGTCGAGCGGGCCTTGGCCAACCGCATCGCCGCCCACCAGGCCGGCAACATCGGCGACGCGACCGACGACGGCCGCAAGGCGGACCTCGCGGTCAAGGCCGCGTACATCGCCCTGAAGGCCCACGAGGACATGACCTGGCTCCGCGACAAGCTGAGCGAGGCGATCGGCCGGATCGAGTCCGCGGAGAACACGAAGGACGCGCACATGGCGCTGGTCTGGCTCCGCACCAGTCTGTGGGACGACGTCCAAGCCGCGCTGACCAAGCTCGAGGCGTACGACGACCTGCTCGCCTGAAGCCGCCGAAACCCGCCGCGGCGGGTCGCCCGGGCGCTGGAGACCCGGGCCTGACGAGGCCAACCACACAAGGAGACGGCCATGAAGAAGGACGAGATCAAGATCGGGCACACGTACAGCGCCAAAGTGAGCGACCGCATCGTGACGGTGCGAATCGACAGCACCAACACGCATGGAGGGTGGAACGCGACGAACACCGCCACCGGCAAGCGCATCCGCATCAAGAGCGCCCAGCGCCTGCGGCGGGCGGTCGGCGACGCGGCGCCGGCGAACCGGCGGTCGAAGAAGGCCAGCGCGGAAATCACGCCCGCCGATGAAGGCATCGCCGCCGCCCGCGCGGAGGCTGCGGGGCCCGACGTCAACCCGACGGTCGAAGTCATCACTGGCCAGCCGGTGCCCGCGAAGAAAACCCGCACGCGCAAGCCCGCCGCGGAACCGAAGCCGAAGCGCGTCAGCGCGCTCGACGCCGCGGCCCAGGTCCTCGCCGACGCCGGCCAGCCGATGCGGGCCAAGGAGATGATCGACGCGATGGCGGAGCGTGGGCTGTGGTCGAGCCCGAACGGGCGGACGCCGGCCTCGACGTTGTACGCGGCGCTCCTGAGAGAGCTCCGCGACAAGGGCGCCTCCTCGCGCTTTCGGAAGGTCGATCGCGGCCTGTTCGAGTACGCCGGATAGCGCGCGCCACAGCACGAACCCACCTCCGACGCCTCGGCCGACGACGCCGGGGTGTCTCTTCGGCTGTTTGCCGCTCCGCCCTCCGCTGCGAAACGAACGCTTCCTTGGCCCGACGCCTGAGAAACGAGCGTTTCTTGGGACGCTGGCGCTTCGGCATGCGCTGTGGCGACCGGATGGGTTGACGCGGAGAGACGCCGTATATACAATGGATATACGTGGTGATACTCGGAGGACGACCCTATGGTGAAGACGCTCACGAAACACGGAAACAGCTACGCGCTGATCATCGATCGCGCCATCCTCGAGCTGCTCAAGATCACGCCCGAGACGCCGCTCGAGGTCAGCACCGACGGGAAGATGCTGACGATCGCGCCCGTCGCTGATCCCAAACGCCGCGCGCGCTTCGATGCGGCGCTGGCCAAGACCAACCGGCGCTACGGCCGCGCGCTCAAGAAGCTCGCGGAATAGCGCGCCATGCAGCCGGACTTCCTCGAACTTGCCGAGGTGCTCACCATCCACGCCGACCAGATCGAGCGCTACGGCGGCGACGCGTCGATCCGCGACGCCGGCCTGCTGGCATCGGCTTTGGCGATGCCGCGCGCGACGTTCGGCGGCGAGTTCCTGCATCGTGACCTCTACGAGATGGGCGCTGCCTACCTCTACCACTTCGTCCAGAACCACCCGTTCGTCGACGGCAACAAGCGCACGGGAACGGCGACGGCGCTGGTGTTCCTCGAGATGAACGGCGTGACGATCGACGCGGACGAAGACGCGCTGGTCGAGCTCGTCCTGGATGTGGCCCAGGGACGGGCGGACAAGGCACGCATCGCCGAGTTCTTCCGCACGAACAGTGAGTAGCGCGCTGCTGATCAAACTCACTCCTCCGGCTTACCATGCCTCGGCCGACCAACGCATGCCGCACCGCGGCTAACCATGCCGTGCCGCGCCCGATCACACCGCGCCAGACCGCACCACGCCGGAGCTTGGCTCGCCGTGCCAAGCCTGGTGACGACTCAGTTTGCTGCTGCACGGGCGGCCTTCCTGCCGGTGAACTGCTCCCATCGCTGCAAGATCACGTCGCAGTAAGGTGGGTCCAACTCCAACAAGAACGCGCGCCGCCCTGTCTGTTCCGCGGCGATCAGCGTCGAGCCGCTGCCGCCAAAGAGGTCGAGCACGTTCTCGCCAGGCCGGCTTGAATACTGGATGGAACGCTGTGCAAGGGCCGTCGGCTTTTCCGTGAGATGGATCATCGATTGCGGGTTGATTTTCTTAATCGGCCAAACATCGACGGCGTTGTTCGGACCGAGGAAGACGTGGGCTGCGCCCTCGCGCCACCCGTAGAAGCACCACTCGTGGTTGCCCATGAAGTCCTTGCGCGTGAGGACCGGATGCTCTTTCACCCAGATGATCGCCTGCGAGAAATAGAGCCCGCAGGCCTTCAGCACCGGCGGGTAATTGCCGCAGTTGGCGTATCCACCCCAGATGTAGAACCCGCGGCCCGGCAGCAGCACGCGGGCGATATTGCCG
Organism: Phycisphaerales bacterium; assembly: GCA_022839625.1. GTDB lineage: Bacteria > Planctomycetota > Phycisphaerae > UBA1845 > Fen-1342 > JALHJL01. Next base: position 6,189 of record JALHJL010000027.1, on the reverse strand, counting down.
AACCAGGCCGCGAGCATCTCGTCGAAGGCCTCATCGCTGACGAAGTCGTTCGCCAGTGGCCGGTCCTTGGCGCGCATCTTCCGATGCGTCGCCTTCGCCTTTTCCGGGTGGCGCTCCAGGTCGAGCTTCTGATGGTGCTTGATCCCGGTCTTGCCGCGCGCCACGTCGAAGCCGCTGTGGTGCAGGCCCTGCGCGTCCAGCGCCTTCACGCCTTTCTGCGTGCCCGCGAATGACGACAGACCGGCCGCGATCGCATTGTTGCTGCGCGGCTCGACCTTGACGTTGTAGGGCGGATCGGTGTTCACGAGATGGACGGGCTGGCCGTCGAGCAGCCGATCGACATCGGCGGGCGATCCGCTGTCGCCGCAGAGCAGGCGGTGATCGCCGAGAATCCACAGGTCACCCGGCTGCGTGATCGCCTCGTCGGGCGGCTGCGGAATCGAGTCTGGATCGGTTAACCCGGCTTTCACACCGCTCGCCGCGTCGAGCAACTGGGCGAGTTCATCGCCATCGAACGCCAGCAGCGACAGATCAAACCCCGCGGCCTTGAGCTCTGAGATTTCGAGCGGGAGCAGCTCGTAGTCCCATTTCGACAGCGTGGCAACCTGATTGTCGGCGAGTCGAAACGCCTTCACCTGCTCCGGCGTGAGGTCGTCCGCGCGGATCACCGGGACCGTAGTGAGCCCCAGCTTTCGCGCAGCGCGGTGTCGCGTGTGCCCGGCGATGATGACGTTTGCGGTGTCGACAACCAACGGGACTCTGAAGCCAAACTGTGCGATCGAGCTTGCAACCGCGGCGACCGCTTCCTCGGAGATTGTCCGTGGGTTTCGCTCGTACTCGCGAACCGACTCGATCGGGACCATCTCAATCTGCATCTTCGACCTCCCTGTCGAAAGCAGCCGCACCTCACCTGGACTCGCCAGGGCCCGGCAATCCAATGCTCACCACGCCGTGCCCGACCGGAGCCAAACCTAGCCAATGCCAGCCAAACCTGACCTCAGCGCACCGCGCCGCCGCTCAGCACGCCTCGCAGCGCCTGGTCGTAACCAGCCGCGCCGCACCTCACCCTCACCGGAGCTTGCCGTGCCATACCCTTGCCAACCAATCCAAGCCCGACCGCGTCCCGCCATGCCCCGCCAGAGCGCGCCTTGGCGCAGCGCGGCTCGGCTTAGATCATTCCGCTCCGGCGACATCGAAACGCGTGAGCACGAAACGCCCGTACGTCGGCCGGAAATCCGCCAGCCCGACGAGCCGCCCCGCGGCGCCGAGCGTGTCCGCGAGCAGCTCGGGCGTGATGTACTCCGGCAGCAGCACCATCAGGTCGACCCCGACTTCCCAGCCCTGCTTGATCGCCGGGCGGACGCGCGTCACCGCGGCGCGCTGCACGACCACGCGCCGGCGATCCTCGTAGTGCCAGTTGGTCAGCGCCTGCGGCCCGAGCTTGGCGAGCGGGGTGACGCTCACGATGCCGGCTTTGAACAGATCGACAGCGCTCTTGCGCGGCGACCGCGGGTCCTGCTTGAACTTCGCGGCCGCGATGATCGACTGGCGCAGGTATTCACCGGGGACGGCCAGGTGTCCGTCGTCGTCGCGATAGACATAACTCTCGAGGTCGTCGCTCTTCTTGGCAGTGCTGCCCTTGGCGGCGCGCGACTTCGCATCGACGGCTTCACAGTTCCAGCGGTGGAGCAGCAGATCCGCCGTGCCGCGCACCGTGACAGACGCCACGTAGGGCTGCTCCGTCGCGATGGCGGTCGCGCCGCCGTTTGTTACCTCCGGCCCGATCGCGCTCGCGCCGCCACCGTTGTTCTTCCACGATCCGTTGTTCGCATCCATGCCGGAATCTCCGTTCTGTTGAAGCGCCGGGCCGCGCCGCACCTAGGCCAGCCTCACCAAGGCCTGCCCCGCCATGCCCCGCCTGACCGTCGCCCGGCTAACCACGTCTTGGCACATGGCATGACTCACTAGACGTTTACATACGCCGTCGCGAATCGGGTTGCCGGAGCCACGCGCGAAACGCATGAAAGACCCCGGACCAAGTCGCGCCGCGCCGCCCGGTTGGCCCCCACGCGGCCTCGTTTGGCCCCGGGGCGTCGCGGGCGAGCGGGGTGGTAGGAACGGACGACCGGGCCGTACCGCGTCGCCCACGGCGGCCCCGTTGGCGCCCGTCGGCCGCCCAAAGCGTCGAAACAAACTCAGAGAACCCTCGCGCCTCGTTCCGCGGACCCATCCGGCCGCCGATGCGGGGGAGGAACCGCTCTCGCCGCGGACGCAGCGTGATTTCGCGCAGCGTGAGCTCGCGCGCGCCGCTCACGCATTCCCGGCCGTCAGCGCGGCAGCAAAGCAGCTGCGTAGCTGGTCGACGGCGACAAGCGCGCGGCGCAGACGCCGGAATTGGACGTGCTCGTCCGCATCGGCCGCAGGCCATGATGCGAGCAGTCGCTGCACGGCCGAGGCGAGTTCGACCGGCGTGTCGGCCACGACCGCCTTCACGAACTCCTCGCTTCGTGCGCCGTCGAGGAGGAGGCAGCGCAGCCGTTGGACCGAACATGTGGTGCTGAGAGCCCTGCGGACCGCCGCGAGGTCGTCCCCAGCCACCAGAAGGCGGTACGCCTGCAGCGCCAATGGCGCAGGTTCGATCGTGCGGATATCCACCGACCCACTCCTTTCGCATTGCCGCGACGAGCGCCGCACCGCGTTCATGGTGCATGGCGGCCCTCCCCGGACGTCATGAGCGCTGCGGCGCTGCGCAGTTCGGCTGCTCGCTCGGGATTCAGGTCCGCGCAGCGCCCGGCGAGTTGCAGCAACCGGTTGTACCAGTCCTTGGGCGTCCACCCGTCACGGCGGCGTGCCAGCTCGAGCACCGCCTTGGGCTGGCTGTCGCCGTTGCCCGCGTACCACGCGACGCCATTCTGCCCGGCCACGTTGTCGGCATACCTTTTTGGCTCAACGGGCAAGGTATGCCCAAGGTATGCCGGAAGGTCTGCCGGCTTATCTTGTGTGTCCGTCTGAGGTTGCGCCGTTTGGCATACCTCGGCATACCTTTTTCCCGGTACCCCCGTGCAATCAGAATGCGCGTGCGCGTGGCGCGCGCACGCGCCTGTACACATGTGCGGGGGGTCGGGAAAAGGTATGCCAAGGTCTGCCGATTGCTGTAACTCTTCATCAGCATTCGACTTCGGTTGGCATACCTCAGAAGTCAAGGTATGCGAAAGGTATGCCGTTTCGGGAAAAGGTATGCCGTCGGTCCTAATTAGGCAGTACTGCTGCCGACCACTTTTGTCGGGGTCGGCCGCCGTGATGCGGTAGCCAGCGATGACACAATCGCGTTTGCGCGACACGCGCATGCCCAATTGCGTCAGCGCGCCGCGCTCCGTGGGCGCCGACACCTGCGTCGTGAGCAGGTCGGTGCGCTTGCCGCCGTCTTCCCAAAGCAGTGTGGCGAGATCACTGACGCCGACGCGCGCCTCGCCCCAGCGCTGCCACCAGGCGAGCACGAAGGCGCGCCAATCGGCGGTTTCGACGTCCGAGCGCCGGCGGAGCTCGTCGGCGTTGGCCAGGAAGCCAGGGACGCCGGCCACGCCGAGAATGCCGCCCATGACGGCGACGTAGTTCTCGAAGGAGCCCATCGTTTGCCCGCCGGCCGGACGCCCCGCCGCCAGCCACGCGCGGACCAGCGTCAGGGCCGCATGCACAAGCTCCGTGCGCTGCCCGCGCACGTATGCGGGCAAATTGGGATGTCGAAAGCCGCTGCGGGATTCCGGTGTCTCCATGCGGGCGTCCAGCCGAATCCACACCACGCGCCGGGCCAGTTCGCGGCTGAACGCGAGGTTGTTGCCCGTCGTCGTCCACACGGCCCGGTTGGGCAGCAGCAGCTCCCGCGTGTGGCCGAGCTGGCGATCGCGCCAAATCGTGTCGGTCAGCACCGCCGCCAGATGCTCGCTATCCAGGCGCTGGACGACGTTGCCCCATAGGATCGCGGGGCTGTCGGCGAGCAGTGCTGACGTGATCTTCTTGCGCCACTCGTCGGGGTCCTTCGCCGCGGTGGTCGCGCCGACTTCTTGGCCGAGGGCGGGCAGCAGCGCCGACTTTACGAGCAGGTCCTTGCCCGTGGCCGGGGAAGGAGCGTCCACGGCGTGCAGGGGCGTTGGCCCCGCAATGAGCGGCCGGACGAACGGCAGCAGCAGCAGCGCCACCGCGTTGGCGCGGCTGGCAGCATCGATGAAGGGAAAATCAGCCAAGATGTCGAGCAACGCGCTGCGCGCCGCCGCAACGGCTGCTTCGTCCGGTGCCTCAGGGACCGGCGCCAGGTCGGTGAGCGTGCGATGGTGCCACAAGCCACTGGTCGCGTGGTACCCGTCCGCGACCACCAGGCTGCCGTCGGCCGCAAAGGTCGGGCAGGTCACCACGCCGTACAGCGGCGGCAGGTCCAGTTTGGGCTGCGACAAGATGTCACGGGCGATCGACAGCGGCGGCAGGTCGGAGGTGACGTAATCACCCTGCTTGCCGTGCTTGAGCGTGAACCAGTCCGCGACATTCGTCAGCTCACCGCGTAGAGCGTCGGGGTCGAGCTGCTGAACGCGCGGCAGGATCGTGGCGTGCTCCTGCTGCACGAACGCAATCCGTGCAATCCCGCCCGCACGCTGGAACAGTCGTGGCGGTCGATTGGCGGCGTGCAGCGCGGAGAGCGCGTCGCTGCGGATGTCACGTAGCTGGCGCTCGTTGCCCTGGATCTGTGGCCGGCCGGAGGAGGCCGAGGTTGTCGGGGGCGACCGCGATGCCGGCGCGGCCCCGTTCTTGGACGATCTGCGCGGCTGGTACTGCCCCGTGACGGTCGCCAGCGCCTTCGCGATGGTCATCTGGCCGTAGGTCTGTTCACCGTGCTGTTCGTCCCATTTGTCGCGCATCAGGCCCGAGCGGCGAAAGAGGCGGTCAATCTGTGCGGCGTCCTTGGTGTAGAACGCGAGCGTGAATGCGACCGAAGAATCCGCCTCGCTGCGCGAGTTGAAGTGGTCATTCCAGCGGCCGGCCCACAGGGCCTGGAATTTCGCGCCGGATTTGCGGCTCTTGCCGGCGAGGCGCTGGATCTCGTCGTCGTCGATCACTACCGTGGGCATGCTTGGCGGCGGAGGGGGCGCGCAAACGGGGCCTACCGCAGCGGGCGCTGGCTCCGCGCCGATCACTGCTGCATAGACTGCATCGAACGCCGCCTGCCGCGGCAGGACGTCCGCCGCGTACTCCGGCAGCCGCGCCCCCGTGACCGTGAAAAACCGCCCGCGGTCGTACATCTCGACCTGGCCGTCGGCGTAGGGCTTGCGGCACTTCGAGCCGGCCTTCCGCGCCTGGACGAACACCTTCACGCCCGTGCCGGACGGGCTGAGCTCGCTGTAGCTGTCGAGTTGCGTCAGGAACGCCAGCGCCCACGGCTTGATCTGCCCGCCGCTATCGATGCAGTCGTCCAGATCCACGCCGGCATAGGGATCGTCGGGCGTGAACACGAAGCCCACGCCGACTAGGTCCGTGCCGTTCTGGCAGGCCGCCAGCGCTTGCTCAAACGTGCCCCAAGTCGCCGGGTTGATGGACGAGGCCTTCCCACCCCGCGTCGGACTCACCGGGCACTTGGTCTTCTGCCCGTCGCGCAGCACGTAGGTCCATGCCACCCACTGCGCGCGCTGCCGCAAACAGGCCGGCACGGCCGCCACCAGCCGCTGCGCGTCGAACGTGCGCGGATCATCCGGCACAGGCCACCTCCGCGGTGATCGCGCTCACCTCTGATCGGGCCCAACGGTCCAGGAAGGTCCGGCGGCTGATGACGTGGTTCTTTCGCGCCGCGTTGCGCAGCCCCCAGCGGTCGCCCAGCAGCACGCAGTACTGGGCGGCGCGCGTCACCGCGGTGTACAGCCAGTTGCGGTCGGCGAAGAAGTGCGCGCGGTGACACAGCACGACGGCGCAGGGGAATTCGCTGCCCTGCGCCTTGTGCGCGGTCAGTGCATAAGCGAGCTGCACGCGGTGCACGTCCTCCCCGTGAATGCGCCGCTCGCCCACGCCGTCGAACGCGATCCAGTAGCCGCCCTCGGCGCCCGGATCGTGCGCCAGCACGCGGCCCTGCGTGCCGTTCATGACGCCGAGGGTGTAGTTGTTGACGGTCTGGATGACCTTGTCGCCGACGGCGAACTTCCGGCCGGGGTC